>CAYMAG010000001.1:0-4795 GCA_964388335.1 uncultured Vicinamibacteraceae bacterium
CGCCTACGGCCCGTTGGCGGATCGTGGTCCAGTGCGGGTCTGGCCGTCGGCTCCAGATATCCCACACACAGACAATCACTTACTGGAGTCGGTCACGCGGCCGATGAAGCCGCTTTTGGCGGTTGGTCAACCTATGGTCAACGGGCGGTTTGCCGCGCTGGCCGCGGAGACGCCAATCAAGCGCCGCCCGGCCGAGCCGAGAGAGGTTCGGTGAGGGGCTCCACGCCGACGCCGTACTGCTCGACGAAGCGTGGCCAGTCCACGTGGTCGACCAGGTCGATGTCCTCGACGACCTCGAGCTTCCTTCCGGCCCGGTCGAACAGGGCGACGGCCCTCCCCGGGTAGTTGTTGCGAGACGGGTAGAGCACGCCGTCGAACAGTGGGACATCGTCGGCCCCAACCATCGCGAACACCTGCGCGGAGACCCGCTGCGTGTGCGTGTAGTCGCGGCTGGCCATCTGCTCGAGATTCAGTCCGAAACAGGCAGCCATGACGCCTTCGGCGGTGAGGTCGGCCAGGTGCAGATCCACCAGTGCGCCGACCACACGGACAAGCCGGCTCTGGACCTCAGCGAGTGCGATGGATCGCTTCGGGTCCAGGTCCCAGTGGTGCTTGTGGAAGACCGACTCCATCAGGGCAGTCGAGAGGTCCAGGCCCAAGTGAAGCACGCCGTAGTCGCGAGCCGGCGCCTCGTAGCGGTTGGCGCCGTCGCGGCCGAAGTGCAGCGCGGTGTCCCGATAGACGACGCGGCTGACATGCTGGAGCAGTTCACCCGCTTCGAGCCGGAACACCGGCAGCTCGACGGTCACGCGAGTGCCGTCAGTGAACGCCGAGCACGTTGAACACCGCCCTGGCGACTGCGTCGACCGAGTCGGCCGTCACCGCATCCACGGGTGAGCGCCCGGCCAGGCCTTCGAGCGGCTCGGACAGCGCGCGGTACAGCGTCCAGTTGTCGACGACGGCTGCGCCTCGCACGACGGCCTCCGTCAGCTGCTGCTTCACCGGGTCGAGCTGCCAGTCGGGCAGCCTCTGGCCACGAGGTCCCACGCTCAGCGCGAGCAACCGACGAGCATCGATGTCCTTGTAGATCTGTTGGCGCGACTTGTTCGCCAGGCGGGCGAAGTCGGGCAGCGTAAGGTTGTGCGGCTGATCGAAGGCGGCCAGCAGCAGCGCACGACCGCGCTGGATCTCGGTCTCGCCAGGCGCCCAGCGGCTGTCGGCGCGCAGTGCCGCCGCCTTCCGCGCCATGGATCGCTCCACCGTCTCCGGCGTCACCGACACGTCCAGGGACGGTGGCAATTCCACGGCCTCCACGCGCTCGTGCACGAACGCCTGCAGCTCGGCGGCGAAGGCGCGCGCATCCCGGATTTCGACCGTCCCGGAGAAGCGCCGCACGGCGTCCTCCGCCGTGACGCGCGGCAGGTGGTCGGCGATGACGTCGAGGATGTTGGACATGGTCGTCTCCCGCAGGTTGACAAGGAGCCAGACTAGTCTCTCATGTCCCGTTTGTCAACTATGTCAACTGATAGACCTCCCTGCTCGTGTGCAGAAAGCAACGACATTGGTTACTTCAAAGCATCAAGAAGCACTACTTCAAGTGGCGGTGCAGAAACGCGACCGCCGCCTCCGCATGCATGCTGTGCGCGCCCTGGAAGAACGCGATCTCCGTCCGATCGGCCATCCCCAGCTGCGCGTAGAGGAACCGCACCTTCGCGTACTCGTGCGACACCCACTGGTCGCGCCCCACGAGATCGAGGTGCCCACGCTCCACCATGAACGGACGCGGCACCATCAGGTACGCCATCTCGGCGTAGTCGAACGTGTGGCCCCAGTTCCAGTAGGGCATCTCCCACTCGATCGTCCGCATGAAGCCCCACGGCTGGTCCGTCGCCGCCACCTTACGCGTCCACTGGTTGAAGTCGCCAGAACAGATCGACAGCGCGTAGCCGTCGAGCAGCGGCGGAATGCGCACCGCGGTCTCGCCGCCGTAGCTGAGTCCGTAGAACGCGATGCGATCGGCATCCACGAACGGCAGCGTGCCGAGCCACTGGAGGATGCGCTCGTGCTGGCCAAGGATGAACGAGAACAACGTCGCGCGAATGGTGTTCGCTTTGCGATCGAGCCACCGGTACCGATCTTCGCCGCGATACAGATTGTGCGGCGCGAAGACGATGAAGCCGCGCTCCGCCAGACGCGCCCCGATGTCGTTGTACGACGTCGTCCCCGCATCCAGCATCTCGCGCGGCAGGCCGTGCCGGCCGTGCTGCACGACGACGACGGGCCGCCGCTCGCCGGGCGCCACATCCTTCGGCACGACGAGGACGCCCCAGGCGAAGACGTCCGGCCACACGTCGAGCACGACGTCCCACGCGGTCCACTGCGCCGTCTCGGCGATCTGGCGACTGCGCGGGTTCAGCGGCAGGTACGGCGCGTCGAACACGCCGATGCCGTCCTGCCTGAAGCGCTCGCGATACGGCCGCGCACCGTCGACGAACTTCCCCGCCGGCAACGTCGGACGTGACTTCTCGGTGCTCCAGCGCAGCGCGGTCAGCTCGGGCAGCACCGCGTGCAGGAAGCGCTTGTCGCGCACGTGCTCCGATGCGCGCACCAGAGCCTGGACGTGCCGCTCGATCCCACTGACGGCGCGGTCGTGCCGCGCGTCCGCATCGAAGCCGTGGCGACGATCCTCCGGCGGCGCAGCGACGTCGTTCGCGGCCAGTTCGAAGCCCAGCCGCGTCGCGAACGCGTCGAGCGCTTCGGACGAGAGCGGACCCACCGGCCGATCGCCCTCCCCCATCACCAACGAAGGCGCGGGGAACCCGGTCACCGACGGAACGCGCGCGAACTCGGCGCGCACCGATGCACCCGCCGCCGTCCGCACGGCGCCCTTGCTGCTCGTGAACGACGGCACCTCGGCGTGCTCGACCACGAGATGACGCGGCAGCACGAGGGATGCGATCTCCGCGTCGCCGAACCGCTCGAGCAGGCTCCACACGCTGCGGTCAATCGGCTCTTCCCAGACGCGCACGCGCCGATCGAAGTATCCGCTCACCAGTGCCCCGTCGATGCGCAGGTCTATCGCAGCCGCGTACAACGCGACGAGACCGCCCTCGGCGTACCCGACGACACCGACTCTCGCGGCGTCACCGCGCCGCGCATGGATCCCATCCACCGCGGCGAGTACCTTCTGCACCTCGTAGCCGATTGGATGACGTCCCATGTGGAACGCCTGCCGGTAGATCCACTCGCGGGACGTCTGGTCGCTCTTTGCCAGCTGCGCGTCGCTCGTCACGATTGGGGCCCGCCGGATCAGCACGGGGATGAGCAGTTCGCAGCCGCTCTCGGCGAGGCGTCGCGCGAACTGTCGCGCGGGCGCCAGTCCGGGTGCGAGACCAAGAATCTGCTCGGGGGACTGATTCGCGTCGGGCAGCGCCACGACGTGTGCCACTGGCGTACCGCTGGCCGGCTGTACGAGCAGTCCTTCGGCCGACACGCCATCCAGCACGGGCCAGCGTACCTGATAGACACGGTAGCTGCTCGTCTCGGCCACGAGCGCCGGCCGCTCATCGTCGCCGAACCGCTCGAGTCCGGGCGGCAGACGGGTATCGACCACACCGATGATCTCGCGCAGGCGCTCGCGATTGCCCTCCACCGACGCGTCCCAGGCGGCAGCGGACGAGCGGTCGTACGTCCAGAAGCGTGCCTTGCGCGCCTGGACGTCGTCGATCTGCCGCTCGACGAACCGATGGGCGCCGTCCATCATGCGGGCCGAGAGATCCTCTTCGGGCCAGTCGAGACGCGCCGTCACGGGAAGTAGTACCGCGGGCGCCGGAAGCTGCGCAGAGAGCTGGACTCCGCTTGCCGCCCAGCCACACCACGCCGCCACGGCCAGGCACGCGCAGTGACTCGCGAGCCGTACGCCACCGGACCCGGTCACGGCAGCGCCACTTCCGCCCAGAACCACCCACGCAGGTCACCGGCGGCGAAGCCGACGGCACGGCCGTCCGGGTAAGCGCTCTCGAGGACGTCGACGATCGCGGTGTCGATCGACTCGCGCGGGCCGTGACAGGTGAGACACATCGGCTGCGTGCCGATCGGCTTCAGCCACACGAATCCCAAGGCACGTTGCATCACCACAGCCTCCAGGTCGCCACTATGCCACGACCGACACGGCGCGCGAGGCATGCGACGCGCATCGTGCCGGGGTATGCTGCGCCCATGCGCCAACGGCTGATTCCCACGCTGCTGTTCGCGGTCATCGGTGTGTGCGCCGCTGGATGCCGAACCGCCGAGACTCCGAACCAGACGACGAACGAAGCCGCGCCACCCGCAGCCCGGCCGAACATTGTGGTCGCGATCGCGGACGACTGGTCGTGGATGCACGCCGGTGCCTATGGGGACCCCGCCGTACGCACGCCGAACATCGATCGTCTCGCCCGCGAAGGCATGCGTTTCTCGCACGCCTACGTGGCGGCGCCCTCGTGCTCACCGTCGCGTGCGGCCCTGCTGACGGGACAGTATCCGCACCGGCTCGAAGAAGGCAGCCAGCTATGGGGCTTGCTGCCGGGACGCTTCGCCGTCTACCCGGAACTGCTGGCCGACGCCGGCTACCACGCGGGCTCGACACGCAAGGGTTGGGGGCCCGGTCGCCTCGAGCCTGCGGGACGCACCCACGACCCCGCTGGGCGAAAGTTCGACGACTTCGCCGCTTTCCTGGCGGACCGGCCCCAAGGCGCGCCTTTCGTGTTCTGGTTCGGCAGCCAGGATCCCCATCGTCCGTACGAGCCGGGGTCCG
>CAYMAG010000001.1:4895-43584 GCA_964388335.1 uncultured Vicinamibacteraceae bacterium
TTCGTGTTCTGGTTCGGCAGCCAGGATCCCCATCGTCCGTACGAGCCGGGGTCCGGCGAGCGGGGGGGCATCGACCTCGCGCGCGTCGTGGTGCCGCCCTTCCTGCCGGACACGCCGGACGTGCGGTCCGACATCGCGGACTATCTCGCCGAGGTCGAGCGCTTCGATCGCGAGGTCGGCGAGATCGTCGCGGCACTCGAGGCGGCGGGCGAACTCGACACGACGCTGTTCGTGGTGACGTCCGACAACGGCATGCCCTTTCCCCGGGCGAAGGCCACGGTGTACGACGCGGGCACGCGTGTGCCGCTGATCGTGCGATGGCCCGGGCACGTGGGGGCCGGCCTGGTCTCGGAGGCCATGGTCAGCCTGGTCGACGTCGCGCCGACGTGCCTCGAAGCGGCAGGACTCGAGACACCAGCGGACATGTCGGGCCGCAGCTTGCGGCCACTGTGGAGCGGCGAGGCGCCAGGTGGCCGCGATCGCGTCTTCCTCCAGCGGGAACGCCACGCGAACGTGCGTCGCGGCGACCTGTCGTATCCGGTGCGTGCGGTGCGCACCCGCGACCACCTCTACATCAGGAACCTCGAGCCGGACCGCTGGCCCGCCGGCGACCCCGAGCTGTACCACTCGGTGGGACCGTACGGCGACATCGACGGAGGGCCGTCCAAGCAGCTGCTGCTCGAGCGCCGGCAAGACCCTGCCATCGAGCGCTTCTTCGACCTGGCCACGGCGAAGCGGCCGGCCGACGAACTCTACGTGCTCGCGACGGACCCCCACCAACTCGCCAACGTGGCGGCCGATGCCGCGCATGCCGACACGGTTGCGACGCTGCGCGCCACACTCGACGCATGGATGCGTGACACGGGCGATCCGCGCGCGACGACGAACGATGACCGGTGGGAACGGTATCCTTACTACGGCGGTCCCGCCCAGCCGACGCGCCCTTAGTAGTGCCTCGAGGCGCCTGGCGGATCGGATCGGTGCGGGGGCCGCAGCAACACGCGGGCGTTCAGCATCCAGAGCGCGGCGACCGTGGAGACCAGCAGCACGAACCCGGGCCATACCTCGCCCGTGCGATCCCGGAAGAAGCCGAGCAGCAACGGCGGAAAGAAGCCGCCGAGTCCGCCGACGGCGCCCACCAGCCCGGTGACCGTGGCCGTGCTGTTGGGGAAGTGCTGCGGCACCAGCTTGAATACGGCGCCGTTGCCGATGCCGAGCAGCGCGGCAGTTCCCAGCGCGCCGAGCGTGAACGGCACCATGACCGGCCACGTGAGCAGCAGCCCGAACGGCACTATCGCCAGGAACACCCACGACAGCACGCGTGCGCCACCGTAGCGGTCGGCGAGCATGCCACCAGGCGGTCGCATCAGGGTTGCGAGCACGACGAAGCCAGCTGCCCGGAAGCCGGCATCGGCAAGCGTCAGATCGAACTCGTCGCGCAACAGCGTCGGCAGGTACACCGAGAAGGCCACGAAGCCACCAAACGTCACGAAGTAGAACGCGGCGAGCACCCAGGCGAGGGGCTCGGTGGTGAGTACCAGCATCATGGCCCTGACGGTGGCAGGGGGCCGTGTTGCCGGGGCGTCGCGCGCGAGCAGGGCGAACAGCACGGCCCACAGCGCAATGACCGCCGCAAGACCGAGGAAGACGGCGTCGCGACCGACCGATGCGGCCAGGACGGGTCCAAGAAACACGGCCGCGGACTGCCCCATCGTGCCGAGGCCGTAGATGCCGAGCGCCGTGCCCTGACGCGCTGCCGGAAACCACGGCGAAACGAATCCCACGCCCACCGCAAACGACGAACCGGCGAGCCCGAGCAGGAACGCGAACGCCAGCAGGGTCTCGAACCGCCCGGCGAGCGGAACGATGGCCGCCGAGACGGCCACGGCCATGAAGAGCACGGTGAAGACGAGCCTGCCGCCGAAGCGATCGGTCAACATGCCCATCGGCAGGCGAGCCAGCGAGCCGAGCAGTACCGGGACGGCGATGAGCAGCGAGGTCGCCTGTCCACTGAGACCGAACTCTTCGCGGAAGGTCGGCGCGAAGGCGCCGATGAGGCCCCACGCCGCGAAACAGACGCCGAACGACAACGTCGCCAGCCACAGCTGTCGCCGCGCCAGACCCTCGTCTCGTGATGTCGTCACGCGACTACGGTACCCGAATCCGCGCCGCGGCGGCGGCCTCCAACTCGACTGCTCCAGGTTGACCTCCATGGGCACAGTCCATAGGATGCGCGGGGAGCGAGGGTGCCTGGGCGCCCTGGGGAGCCGTCACCGATGACGTCCGCCGTGACTCGGTCCGTGGCGTGGGGTCTGGCCTTCACGCTGGTACTCGCCGGCCTCATCATGGTCGGGTCGCGGAACCTCGCGCATTTCGACGCGGCGCTGGTCGCTTACACGTTCGCCGTCCTGTTTGCGACCTTCGGCCTGACCTACCGGTATGCGATGTGGCTGCAGCGGCCGCCGACGGGCCTCTACTGGCGCCGCGGCTGGCAGGCCTTCTTCCGGCGCGGCTGGCGAATCCGCAACGTGGCCACGGGCGTCCAGCGCGTCGGCGTGGACGTGCTCGGGAACCGCTTCATCTTCGCCCGCGACCGCCTGCGCGGCGTCACGCACCTGCTCATCATGTGGGGCTGCCTGCTGGCCGTCGCGATCACGTTCCCGCTCGTGTTCGGATGGCTGTACTTCCGGCCGGTGCCCGGAAACCTCTCCCTGTACGAAGCGGTGGTGTTCGGCTTCCCCGCCTTCCGCTTTCCGCACGACTCCCTGGTGGCGTTTCTCCTCTTCCACGGGCTCGTCTGGTCGTCGTTCTTCGTCATCGCCGGCGTGATGCTGGCCATGCGGCGCCGGATGCGCGAACAGGGGCCGATGGCCGTGCAGCGCTTCGTCGAAGACTTCATGCCGCTGATTCTGCTGTTTGCGGTGAGCATCACGGGCTTGATGCTGACGGCCAGCTACACGTGGATGAAAGGGTATGCGTACACGTTCATCGCCATCCTGCACGCCGTGACGGTGATCGGCACGTTTCTGTGGCTGCCCTTCGGCAAGTTCTTTCACGTGTTCCAGCGGCCGGCGCAGCTCGGCGTGACGTTCTACAAGGACGCGGGGCGGGACGGCGAGCCCGCGCAGTGCCGGCGCTGTGGGCACGCCTTCAGCTCGCGCATGCACGTGGAAGACCTCATCGACGTCGAGCGCCGGCTCGGTTTCGACTATCGTCTGCCCGACGATCCGGTCGAGCACTATCAATGGATCTGTCCGCGCTGCCGGCGGGCGACGTTCGTCGCGGCGCAGGCGCTGGCGTGGCGCGGGCGACGAGGCGGACGGTCACTGCTGGCGGACGGGGCCGTTCGTCCGATGCCCGTGCACGTCAACGGCGGCCTCGGCCAGGGCCCGCTCGGTCGAGAGGACGCGGAGAACTTCTACCCATGACTTCGCCTGCCGATCCGGCCTTGCCGCGTCCCGATCTCGAACTCGACGTCATCGGTGCCTTCGGCCCGACGCTGGCCCACACGCGCGCCGATCGCGCCGGCGCCGAACAATCGGCAGACCGTCTCGTGAAGACGCACTGCTGCTTCTGCGGCCAGCAGTGCGGCATGCAGCTGAAGGTGAAGGGCAACACGGTCATCGGCGTGGAGCCGTGGTACGACTTCCCGTTCAACCAGGGGATGTTGTGCCCCAAGGGCGTGAAGCGCTATCTGCAGCAGGCGCATCCCGACCGGCTGCTGCACGCCTATGCCCGCGACCGCGCTGCCGGCGGCGAGTTTCGTCCGCTCGCCTACGAGGAGGCCGTCACGCGGGTCGCCGGCGAAATCGCCCGCATCCAGCAGGAGCACGGTCCACACGCCTTCGCGCTGCTCTCAGGCGCCAGCCTGACCACCGAGAAGACGTACCTGATGGGCAAGTTCGCCCACATGTGCCTGCGTACGTCCAACATCGACTACAACGGGCGCCTGTGCATGGTCAGCGCCGCCGCGGGCAACAAGAAGGCGTTCGGCGTCGACCGTGCGGCCAACCCTTGGGCAGACATCCTGGGCGCCGATGTCGTGTTGGTGGCAGGCGCCAATGTCGCCGAGTGTGCGCCCATCACCACCAACTACATCTGGCAGGCACGCGAGCGCGGCGCAAAGGTGATCGTCGTCGATCCGCGCATCACGCCGCTGGCGCGGACGTGCGACCTCTTTCTCCCCGTCAAGCCTGGACGCGACACGGCGCTCTTCAACGGCCTGCTTCACCTGATGCTGGCGCACGGGTGGGTGGACGAGGCGTTCATCGCCACCCGCACCGTCGGCTTCAGCGACGTGGAAGCAGAAGTGGCCGCGTGGACACCCGCACGGACGGCGGAGGTGACCGGCATCGCCGAAACGCGCATCCGCCAGGCCGCCGAGTGGTGGGGCACCGCGCGCACGAGCTTTCTGCTCCACGCGCGCGGCATCGAGCACCACAGCAACGGTGTCAAGAACGTGCTGAGCGCGATCAACATCGTCCTGGCGTCGGGCCGTATCGGCCGTCCCGACTGCGGGTACGCCACCATCACGGGCCAGGCCAACGGCCAGGGTGGGCGCGAGCACGGGCAGAAGTGCGATCAGCTGCCGGGCGGCCGCGATCTCGGCAACCCCGAGCATCGCGCGTACGTGGCCGGCGTGTGGGGCATGTCCCCCGACGATCTGCCGCCGCCTGGTGTGGATGCCTACGAGATCATGCGTAAGGCACACACCGGCGAAATCAAGGGGCTGCTGAGCCTCTGCTTCAACCCCGTCGTCTCGCTGCCCGACAACAACTTCGTCCGCGAGGCTCTCGAGAAGCTCGAGTTCTACGTGGCCCTCGACTTCTTCATGAGCGAGACGGCGCGCTATGCCGACGTGGTGCTGCCCGGCTCGCTGCAGGAGGAGGACGAGGGCACCGTCACCCAGGTCGAGGGGCGTATCGTCCGCATCAACAAGGCCGTGGAGTGCCCGGGCGACGCGCGTCAGGACTGGCGGATCATCCAGGATATCGCCCGTGCGCTCGGACGGCCCGAGGGCATGACGTTCGCCAGCCCGCGCGAGATCTTCGACGAGCTGCGGGTGGCGTCGAAGGGCGGCGTCGCGGACTACTCGGGCGTGACCTACGAGCACATCGACGAGCACTTCGGCGTGTTCTGGCCCTGCCCGGCCGAGACGCCCGAGGGCATCACGCCGCCCGGGCCGCAGGGCACGCGCCGCCTGTTCGAGCCGGGCTCGTGGAATCCGGTGGCCAGGGGCGCCGGACCGTTCTACTTCCCTGACGGCAGGGCGCGGTTCAACGTCACGCCGTACATCGGCCCCACCGAGGACGTGGACGCCGAGTATCCGATCATCCTGACCACGGGACGCGTCGTCAGCCAGTTCCTCTCGGGCAACCAGACCCGGCGCATCGGTCCGCTCGTCGACAACTACCCCGAGCCCCGCATCGAGCTGCATCCGCGGCTGGCGGCCCGGCTTGGCATCGCCGACGGCGACTGGACCACTGCCGAGAGCCGGCGCGGCACGTGCACGCTGCGCGCCGCCGTCGTGGCCACGATTCGGCCAGATACGGTGTTCATTCCTTACCATTGGGGTGGGCGCAAGAGCGCCAACCAGCTCACCATCTCGACGCAGGACCCCGTCTCGAAGATTCCCGAGTACAAGGTCTGCGCCGTCCGCGTGCGCAAAGCCAGCGGCCCGCCCGAGTATGCGGCGGTGCTCGGTCCGCAGCAGTAATCCGGAGGACGCCCGCGATGCCCGTACCCGACGCCTACGAGTTCTTCATCGACCCCGCGCGCTGCATCGGCTGCCAGGCCTGCATCCAGGCCTGCACGGAGTGCGACACCCACAAGGGGCAGTCGATGATCCAGCTCGATTACGTGGACCGCGCACGCTCCACGCAGACGGCGCCGGTCGTGTGCCTGCATTGCGAGACGCCGACGTGCGCCGAGGTGTGTCCGGCAGACGCAATCAAGCGCACCGAGGACGGCATCGTGCAGACGGCGCGCAAGCCGCGCTGCATCGCCTGCAACAACTGCGTGCTGGCGTGCCCGTTCGGCGTGCCGAAGATGCAGACGGGCATGTCGCTGATGATGAAGTGCGACATGTGCTACGACCGCACGTCGGTCGGACTCAAGCCGTGGTGCGCATCGGTGTGCCCGAGTCAGGCCCTGGCGTTCGGCACGCGCGAGGAGATGCGCCGCCTCCGTCCGAACGCCACGCCGGTCAACACGTTCCAGTTCGGACGACAGGTCATCCGCACGAAGGTGCTCCTGATGGTACCGGTCGACGCTGCCGACCACGTCGTCGACGTGACCGCGGCGATGCACGAGCCCACCATCAGTCAGGACGTGCTCGCGAATGCCTTCGAGGACGACGGCACGTCGGCGAGTGGAGGGCCGCGATGATCTCACGCCCGCAGCCGCACGGCAACGCGTCGGACCGCCTCACGACCGCGCCCGACGGCGCGCCGCACGACACCCAGCCGCGATGGCGACAGGATTTCCCTATCGACGCGGGCCAGGACGACTACGTCTCGCGGCGCGAACTGGCGAAGTTCATCGTGCTCACCAGCGCGGCTTTCGTCGCGGGGCAGTTCTGGATTCTGTTCAAGAGTCTGCGCCCGGCGGCCGTCCCTGGTCCAGCCGTCCGGATCGCTGCACTCGAGGAGCTTCCGGTGGGCGGTGCGAAGACCTTCACGTACCCGGAAGGCAGCACGCCGCGTCTGCTCGTCCGCACCGGCGCGCGTTCCTTCGTCGCATACGACCAGCAGTGCACCCACCTGCTCTGTCCGGTCGTGCCCGCGGTCGAGCAGGGACGGCTGCACTGTCCGTGTCACAACGGCTGGTTCGATCTCTTCACCGGGCAGCCGCTGGCCGGCCCGCCGCCCCGCGCGCTGCCGCGCGTACACGTCGAGGTGCGCGCTGGCGGCATCTACGCAACCGGCGTCGACGAGGCGCCGACATGACGCCGCGCCCCCGCGTCAGTCGCGGTCAGCGTCTCACGATCGTCAACGGCATCCTCCTGGTGGTGGTGGTCGTCGTCGTGCTGCAGTTGTGGCTGCTCACCGCCACGATGAATGCGTATCTCGGCGGCGACACGTCCGTCGTGCTGCCGGCCGCGCTGGCGAGTCTCGGTTGCCTCGGACTCAACGCGGGGCTCCTCCGCTACCTGTTCCATCTCGGGTAACCCTGCCTGATACCATGCGCCCATGTCCCAGCGGGTCCTGATCATCACCGGCGACGCCGGCGAGAGTTACGAGTGCC
The DNA here is from genome assembly GCA_964388335.1 of uncultured Vicinamibacteraceae bacterium. Lineage (GTDB taxonomy): Bacteria > Acidobacteriota > Vicinamibacteria > Vicinamibacterales > Vicinamibacteraceae > JAEZDP01. The sequence goes on from CAYMAG010000001.1 coordinate 12,141, forward strand.
TGTACGCGCGCCATCGGCTGCTCGAGGCAGGCCTCACGCCGCGCGTGGCGGCTCCTTCGCTTCGGCGCCTCCACCTGGTCATCCACGACTTCGAGCCCGGGTGGGACACGTACGTGGAGCGTCAGGGCTACGGTGCAGACGCCGACCTGACGTTCGACGACGTGTCAGTGGATGATTACGAGGCGGTGCTCGTGCTGGGCGGCCGTGCGCCTGAGTACCTGCGGCACGACGTACGCGTGCTCGACATCGTGCGCACCTTCGACGCGCAGGGCAAGTGGGTGTTCGCCATCTGCCATGGCGTGCAGATTCTTGCGGCGGCCGGCCTCGTGGATGGACGCAGCGTGACGGCCTACGAGCACTGCCGGTGGGAGATTGAGGCGGCCGGCGCGACGTATGTGACGTCAGACCAGGCCGTGCGGGACGGGCGGATCGTCACGGGCCAGACGTGGCAGTCGCACCCCGAGTTCTACCGTCTGGTGTTCGAGTGTCTGGGCGGAGCAGCCGATGGCGCGTGAACAGCACGCGAGGAGCGGCCTGTCGTGCCTCGTGGCCCTGCTGGCCGTACTCGCCGGCCCGCCGCTACCGGTGTACGCACACGACCATGACGAGGCGTGGGCGCGCCTGCGCGACCGATCACTGCAGGCCGTGTCCACGCTCGCCGGGTCTCGCGCCGAGACGAACGTGGTACCGGACGCCGGGGCACCGTCGGTCATCATCGTCGGCTTCACGGGAGGACTCGAGCGACGTGACAGCCGCGTCTCCGGCGTCGTCCGGATGCACCGGGCGATCACCGCGCACGTCGGTCCGACAGATGACGTCCTCTCGATGACGTACAGCAACTTCAGGTGGCGTCAGGCCGTGACGGACGTCCGCCGCATCGTGCAGGAGCGCGACGCCGAGGGGCCCCGTCCCCTCGTGATTGTCTACGGGCACAGCTGGGGAGCCGGCGCCATCACGAAGTTCGGACGCGCGCTGCACGCCGACGGCATCGACCTGGCGCTCGCGGTGTATGTCGACACGTTCACGCTGCGCCAGCCGAAGGTGCCGGCGAACGTGCGGTTCGCCGTGAACCTGTATCAGCGTACGGGTGTCCTGCGGGGACTACCGCTTCGAGGCAAGAAGACGCTGCGCGCCGACGACCCCGAGGCAACCGTCGTCCTTGGCAGCTTGCGCATCACGCCGCGCACGGAACACTTCGGCTGGAACTGGAACCTCGTGCAGCCTCTGCTGTACAGGCAGCACCATCGCATTGGACACGACGTCCGCCTGCGCGACTACCTGATCGACCTGGTCGATGAAACGCTGCGCAGCCTCGCGGTCAGGAACCCTGCCTGATGCCGTTTGCCTTCTCCTGGTACTCGCGTTCGAAGCGGTCGAGGTCTCGCCGCAGCTCCTGATCGCGCTCCTCCCGGGCGGTGGGGTCGAACGTGGTGGCGAGCGTGGCCTGGTGCATGATGCGGCGCTCGGCGACGCGAGCCTCGTAGAGGCGCCTGGCGACGGCCAGCGCCTCCCGCTGCTCGTCGGTCAGGCTGACCTGGGCCTCGCCCTTCGCTTCGTCCTGCTTCCGCAGGCGCTCCATGACCAGTTCGAGGGAACTCTTCGGGGCATCGGTGCTCATCCGCTGATGGTAGCAGTGCGCCCGATGGCACGCACGACCATCCGCACGCCGTAGGCCGCCTGCAGGACGACCGACGCCGACAGCAGCGCGGCACCGGCTCGAATCTCGACATCGCGCTGCGCGCCCATACCGGCGGCCAGCAGCGGCACGCCCACCAACCACAGCAGGAAGATGACGCGGGCCACCGGGGCCTCGAACAAGTCGTGCACCGACCGCGATGGCGGTGTTCCGCCGCGCTGGCCCGTGGCGACGTACCAGGCGTGCAGGGGCAGCAGGCGCCCCTGAATGCCCACGACCATCTGCGACACGAAGCCGATGATGGCCGCCACGCCATACACCCACGTCCAGCCCGACGTCGCAGGCGCTGTCGACACCCAGACGCCGAGGCCGATCGACAGCGGAAGATAGAGGAGCGCCACGTGGGTCTGCCACGTCGCCCAGTCACGGCCGACCATCGCCGCGGGTCGCGCCCGCCGATTCCCGAGCATGCGGCGCACCTGCACGGCGAACCACACGACGCCGACCGTGATGCTGCACGCCCAGACGACCACCGATCCGCCGGTCGCCAGCGCCCACGCCGTCCCGAGCGTCCCGATCTCGAGGAACACGGCGCTCCACACGAGCACCGTCCCCGTGGGCATGGCCGCCGGCAGGAACATGGGCACGAGGCGGTAGGCCACGCCGACGATCATCATGATCGCCCAGCCAACCACCGCAACGTGCGCGTGCGCCGCCGCGGCGGCCATCGGCGACAGACTCATCCAGCCGCTGGTGCGGTTGAGGGCGAGGACGGCGCCGAACACACCGGCACCGATGACGTTGGCGAACGCCAGCAGGATGTGCGCCGACACGGCGGATGGCACGCGGGCCGTGCGCAAGCCGAGCGCGACTCGCGTGCCCACCCAGCCCAGGGCGAACAGCACCAGGACGGCACCGCCTCCGACGAGGCCGTAGCGTCCGTGCCAGAAGCCCGCGACCATGCCGACGGTGCCGCCCCAGAACGCGGTCGCGGCCACCCCGTCGCCGACACCGGCCTGCAGCCGGACGCCGAGCGCAAGCGGCGCCACGATGTACAGCGCGCCAAGGATGGAGGCCGTGATCCAGCCCAGCGTCACCATGTGAGTGACGGCCACCATCCTTGGGTGATAGTGAAAGGGACCGGCCACATCGGGCGACACGGCGAGCACGCCGCACGCCACGAACAGCGCGACGTGGGCCCCGGCGAAATACGTCAACGGCAGGACGGGTGCCGGCAGCCACGCCTGCCTGGAGTCGCTGAGCGTCGCGCCCATGCCCGGTGCCCGGTCTACGTCGCGAGCAAGGTCCGCACGACGTCTGCCGCGCTGTAGACGGACGAGTCGCCCGTCATGAACTGCGTGAGGTCCTCGAGCGCATCGCCCGACGTCACGATGCCGGGCTCGACGTGTCGACGCGCGCGCACCTGGGAATGTCCGGCACTCGACATCAGCGCGTTGCAGATGCACTTGCGCCTCACGGTGTCGTCGACCGCGCCACCCTTGTCGACGTATGTCGACAGCGGCTCGGCCGCGCACCGGAAGCCGAGCGTGCCGTCGGCGTCACGATAGGCTTCGCGCAGGTAGCCGAGGTCGCAGATGCGTGGCCGTGCGGCGTAGACATCGGCATCCGAGACCGACGTGTCGATCTGCACCACCTTGAAGGGAAACCCGGTCGGCGACGCCAGCGCGTCGGTGACGACCCGGACGCTCCCCGTCCGCACCTGCTCGGCGATGGCACGTCGCTGGTCGGCACGCATGCCCGACTCGGTGCAGTAGGCGAAGGCCGTGCCCACCTGCACACCGGCTGCGCCTTCCGCGATCGCCTGGCGCACGCGATCGGCGGTGCCATACCCGCCCGCCAGCCAGAACGGTCGCCCGAGACCGCGCAACACCGAGAGGTCGACGACGTCGCGCTCCCCGTAGACGGGCTGGCCATCGGCGTCCACCTGCAGCTTGCCGCGCGGCGGGGCGTTGTGGCCCCCCGCCGTCGGTCCCTCCACGACGAAGCCGTCCACGCGGCCATTGGCGCGCTTCACCATCGTCGTGGCGAGGGTGCCCGAGGCGACGATCGCCAGGAAGGCGGGGCGGATGAGCGGCGGCAAATCGAGCGGCACGACATCGCGCGGCGCGAAGCGGACGACGAAGTCGTCGTCTGGCTGCACGCCGGTCACGGCAAGCGGATACTCGGCGGGCTCGTGACGGGCGAGGCGATCGAGGGCGCCCGGAACCTTCAGTGGAATGCCTGCCCCCATGAGCACGTAGCTCACGCCAGCCAGGATGGCCCCATACATCGACGGCAGGTGCGGCAATTGCAGCTTTTCGAGGTAGTTGATGCCGACGGGCTGATCGTGGCCCTGTCGCGCGAGCCAGACCTCGACGAAGTTCGACACGACGAGCAGTTCCTGCATGTCCTGGCTGAGTGGCAGGCTGTGCATCGGCAGCGTCGGATACGAGGCCGTCTCCGCCTTGCCACCGGGCACGTGGAACCGTCGCACGATGCGTTCGGCGATGTCGGGTACGGGGAACGCTTCGAGCGCACGCCGTACATCGCCCTCCGGGTCACCGTCCTGCAGGCGCCGGACGAGCATCTGATCGAGCGCGGTGCCCGAGACGACACCCAACTGCCCCTGGGAGGACACGGCACGAGCCAGACGCCAGTTCGACACGCCGACGCCCATGCCTCCCTGGATCAGGCGCGGCAGCGTGACGGGAGTGAAATCAGTCATCCTGACGATCCTCCCATGTCGAGCGCCGGATTGCGTGTGAGAGTTCTGTAAGCGAGCGGCGACGCACGACGCGCGACGGGACGCGTGGCGCGGCGTTCACGCAGCAGGCGCGGCGGTCTCGCGCAGCATCGTGAGCAGCATGATGCTCGGCTCGTCGGCCTCGACGGCATGCGGCACGCCCGCCGGCATCCGGACGATCGTGCCGGGCGTCGCCCGCGCGGCCTGCCCCCCGATCGTCAGCGACAGCGCGCCCTCGAGGACGGTCACCAGCGCATCGAACGGGGCCGTGTGTTCGCTCAGGCCCTGCCCGGCGTCGAACGCGAACAGCGTGAGGTTGCCACCGCTCGTGCGCGAGAGCACGCGGCTCGAGATGCCGCCTGGGGTGCGGGAGATCAGCGAAGTGAGCGTGAGAACTTCGGCGGCCGGAAGAGCCGGAACGGCAGGTGACATGGAAGGACCCCCACGATTGAGGGGCCATCCCCCCAATTCGCCATTCAGGGTGACAGCCGTGCTGCGCTGCGTCGTTGCGCCAGCGCAATCGCGCGCCGAGGGTCTTCGGACCAGAACGCGTTGCCGGCATGGAACGTGCCGCGGCGGGCGTCGGGAGGTGGCCGCCGGCTCGGCGGGGTGGAACGCCCGGCTCGGCGGGCTGGAACGCCCGGCTCGGCGAGCCGGGCGCTACCTGATCCGGGTGTACGGGAACGTCGTGGCCACCGGCTGGCCGTCACGCATCCGCTCGACCACGATGGACAGCGCCTCGGGCGACGTTCGGGTGAAGGTCACGCGCGTCGGATTCTCGCCCGTTCCCTCGAACACCGCCGTCTGCTCATCCACCCGCACGAGCTTGTGGTTGACGGCCTCTTCCCTGGCTTGCCGTCCAGCCAGCCCGGTTCCCGGCGCGAAGTGCTTGATGCGCAGCGCCACGCCCTCGCCGTCCTGCTCGATCACCAGCAGCTCGTAGAGCCGCGCCTGGCCGTCCTGCACGTTCCGGTACATTGCGACCATCGAGTTGCCGAGCGGCGCGCTCCAGTGCTGTTCGATGGTGCGGTCACCGAGGGTCCCCGTCCAGGGTCCAGCGATGAAGGCCAGCTGGCTCACGGTGGCTTTGGCGGCGGGCGCAGCGCCGATGGGCGCTTGCGCGTGCGCGGACGGCAGCAGGACGACCGACAGGAGACCGGCGAGGAGGATGCGGGGGAGGATCACGTTCGACATGGGAGCTGATGGTACACGCGACCGTCACTGACGTGTCCTTCGTCAGTACCAGGAGGCCCCCGGGGTGCACACCTGGTTCGTGTGGCGGCGCGACCCGTGGAGTGCCTGCCGCGGCTTTTCCGGGGCCGAGAAGGTGCTAGGATCAGAGGGATCGTCGTAACCGCGCCACGTACCCGATGGACCAACACCCTCCTGGCTTCTCCACCCGCCCACGTGTGGCCGGTGCGCTCCTGCACGCCGGTCTGCTGATTGGTGCGGTGAGTCTCGTCGCGGCTGGGTGCGGCAGGCCGGGCCCGCAGGTGGACGGTCTGCCAGAGCGCGTCGACTTCAACTTTCACGTCAAGCCGATTCTCTCGGACCGCTGTTTCAAGTGCCACGGGCCGGATGATGCCGTGCGGAAGGCTGGCCTGCGGTTCGACACGCAGGACGGGCCGTTCACGACACTGGCGTCCGGGACGCCTGCAATCGTCCGTGGCTGGCCTCGCCGCAGCGAACTGGTGCGCCGCATTCTGAGCGACGACCCACTGGTGATGATGCCGGCTCCCGACTCGCACCTGACGCTGAGCGAGTACGAGAAGGCGGTGCTCATCAAGTGGATCGATCAGGGCGCGGACTGGAAGCCGCACTGGGCGTTCACCGCACCCGCGCTGCCGAAGGTTCCGCCGCCCGCCTTCGAGACGACGCCGGACGACCCCATCGATCTGTTCGTGCAGGCGCGCCTCGCCGGCCTGGGCATGCAGCCCTCACACGAGGCCCCCAAGGAGGTGCTCATCCGCCGGGTGACGCTCGCGTTGACCGGCCTGCCACCGACGCTCGCCGAGGTCGACGCCTACCTGGCCGACACGTCACCCGACGCGTACGAGCGCGTGGTCGATCGCCTGCTGGCCTCCCCGGCCTACGGCGAACGGATGGCTGCCGATTGGCTCGACCTGGCGCGCTACGCCGATTCCCACGGCTATCAGGACGACGGCATGCGTCCGATGTGGCCGTGGCGCGACTGGGTCATCGAGGCGTTCAACCGCAACCTGCCGATGGACGAGTTCATCACCTGGCAACTCGCGGGCGATCTGCTGCCCGAACCCACGCGCGAGCAGCGCCTGGCCACGGCGTTCAACCGTCATCACCAGCAGAGCCAGGAAGGCGGCATCGTCCCCGAGGAGTATCGCGTCGAGTACGTGGCCGATCGGGTGGACACCTTCGGGAAGGCCTTTCTCGGCGTCTCGCTCGAGTGCGCACGCTGCCACGACCACAAGTACGACCCCGTCATGCAGCGCGAGTACTTCGAGCTGTTCGCCTTCTTCAACAGCAACAACGAGGCCGGCCAGATTCCCTACTCCGGCATGCCCAGCCCGACGCTGCTGCTGCCGACGCCGGAAGCCGAGACGAAGGTAGCGGCGCTGCGCGAGGCGCGACGGGCGCTCGAGCGAGACGCCGGCATCGACGCCGAACGCTACGACGAGGGCTTCGCGTCGTGGCGCGCGCATCCGACGAGACTCGCGTCGCCGCCCGCGCTCGTGGCGCACCTGCCACTCGACGACATCACGCCACGCACCGTGACGGAGCGCCCCGACCCGAAGAAGCCGGCGCGCACCGTCCGCAAGCAGTTGCTGACCAATACGGCCAGGCGCACCGAACCCGCGTCGCTCGAAGGCGACATCGATCGTGTGCCGACGACCGTCGCGGGCCGGGTGGACGCGGCGCAGCGGCTGGTCGGCGACAGCCATCTGCAACTGGCCAGGGGCGTCGGCGTGTTCGACCGGCATCAGCCGTTCTCGGTGAGCGTCTGGCTGCGGGTGGACGCGAAGGGGACGAGCGGACCGGTCATCGCGCGGTCGGGCGGCAGCGCCGACGGCTACCGCGGCTATGCGGTCATCCTGCAGCCGGATGGGCGGCTCAACGCCTGGCTGCACCACGTCTACCCCGACAACTCGATCGAGCTGGTGACCGAGCAGCCGCTGGCTGTCGACACCTGGCAGCACCTGGCCTTCGTGTACGACGGGTCGAGCCGCGCCAGTGGCGTCCGCCTGTTCGTGGACGGCGCCCCTGCGCCCGTCCGGGTCGTCGTCGACAACCTGCAGCGCAGCATCATCAACAGCGGCATTCCCACCAACCAGTCGTGGGGCGGCATTGGCAGCCTGCGCATCGGCCGCCTCGGCGAGCAGACGCTGCAGGACGTGTCGGTCGACGAGTTCCGGCTGTTCGAGACCACGCTGACGCCGGTCGAGGTCGCCAGTCTCGCCGGTATCGAGGACGCGCTGGGGTCTGCGACGCAGTCCGCCCTGCGTGAACACTACGTGCGGCGTCACGCCCCGACGTTCGCACCTGCCCTGCGTGCGCTGACCGCCGTGCGCGCCGAAGAGAACGAGCTGATCACGTCGCAGCTCGAAGTCATGGTGATGCGCGAGCTGCCGCAACCGCGGCCCACGTTCATCCTCGCCCGCGGCGCCTACGACGCGCCGACGGACCCGGTGGCGCCCGCCACGCCAGACTTCCTCCCCCCGTTTCCCGAGACGCTCCCCCGCAATCGCCTGGGGCTCGCCCGGTGGCTCGTCGATCCCACGCATCCGCTGACGTCGCGCGTGTTCGTCAACCGCGTGTGGGCGTCGCTCCTCGGCCGCGGCCTCGTGCCCACACCGGACGATTTCGGCAATCAGGGACGGTTGCCCAGCCATCCGGACCTGCTCGACTGGCTCGCGGTCACGTTCGTCGAGTCGGGCTGGGATCTCAAGGCCCTCCAGAAGCGCATCGTCCTGTCCGCCACGTATCGGCAGTCGTCGATTGCCGACGAGCGCACCCGCGAACTCGACCCGGAGAACGAGTGGCTGGCGCGCGGGCCTGCGCATCGCCTGTCGGCCGAGCAGATTCGCGACACGGCGCTCGCGGCCAGCGGACTCCTGGTGCCGACAATAGGCGGTCCGAGCGTGTATCCCTATCAGCCGCCTGGGCTCTGGGAGGAACTGGCGACACGCAATGCGACGACGTACACGCAGGGGACGGGTGACGCCCTGTACCGGCGCAGCCTGTACACGGTGTGGAAGCGGTCGACGCCACCGCCGTCGGCCATCAGCTTCGACGCGTCGGAACGGTTCGCCTGCACCGTGAACCGGCAGCGGACGAGCACGCCGCTGCAAGCCCTGGTGCTGATGAACGATCCGCAATACGTGGAAAGCGCACGTGTACTTGCCGAGCACATCCTGCGCGAAGGTGGCGGTTCGCCCGAGGCCCGGGCGACATACGCTGTCCGTCGGGTCACGGCACAGCAGCCCTCCCCCGCCGCGCTCGCCGCGCTGGTCGCGCTCTACGACGCCGAGCGCGCGCGTTTCGGCAACGATCGGTCCGCAGCGCTCGGGTTGCTGCGCACGGGCGAACGCCCTCCCGACACCGATCTGCCACCAGAGGACCTCGCTGCGTGGACCGTCGTCGCCAGCACGATTCTCAACCTCGACGCCATGGTCTACGCGCGATGACCTGCCTGTCGCGTCTCATCGCCCTGCCCGCCCTGGCCCTTCTGACGGGGGCCTGCGGCGTACCGGGCCCGCAGGTCGAGAGTCTTCCCGATCGCGTGGACTTCGCGCTGCACGTCAAGCCGGTGCTGTCGGATCGCTGCTTCAAGTGCCATGGACCGGACGAGGCCGCCCGTGCCACCGACCTGCGCCTCGATCGGGCGGACGTCGCGTTCGCGCGCCTCACCTCCGGCGCGACGGCCATCGTACCCGGCCGTCCCGGGCGCAGCGATCTGGTGCGCCGCATCCTCAGTGACGACCCCGACATCCTGATGCCGAAGCCCGACTCGCATCTGGTGCTTTCGGACTACGAGAAGGCCCTCCTGATCCGCTGGATCGATCAGGGCGCCGAGTGGAAGCCGCATTGGGCGTTCACGCCGCCCGTCATGCCCGATGTCCCTCCTGTTCCGGCGCATGCCCGGGCGCGCAATCCGATCGACCACTTCGTCCACGTCCGCCTGAAGCGCGACGGACTCGAGCCCGCGCCTGAAGCGCCGAAGGATGTGCTGATTCGACGCGTCTCCCTGGCGCTCACGGGGCTGCCGCCCACGGTCGACGAAGTCGACGCCTTCCTGCAGGACGCGTCGCCGGATGCGTACGAACGCGTCGTGGATCGCCTGCTCGCATCGCCTGCGTATGGCGAGCGCATGGCTGCCGACTGGCTCGACATCGCCCGCTACGCCGACTCGCACGGCTACCAGGATGACGTGCGGCGCGACATGTCGCCGTGGCGCGACTGGACGATTGCGGCGTTCAACCGGAACATGCCGGTCGACGAGTTCATCACCTGGCAGCTGGCCGGCGACCTGTTGCCCGATGCGACGCGCGAGCAGCGGCTCGCCACGGGGTTCAACCGTCATCACATGCAGAGTCAGGAAGGCGGCATCGTGCCCGAGGAGTACCGCGTCGAGTACGTCGCCGACCGCGTGCAGACGTTCGGCCAGGCGTTCCTCGGCCTCAGCCTCGAATGCGCCCGGTGTCACGACCACAAGTACGACCCGGTCATGCAGAAGGAGTACTTCCAGCTCTTCGCGTTCTTCAACAGCATCAACGAGGCAGGGCAGGCGCCGTACTCTGGCATGCCGAGCCCGACGGTGATTCTGCCGGGCGCCGAGGCCGACGCACGGCTCACGGCGCTCGCGACCGAGCGCGCCGCCCTCGAGCCGACACTCGCGATCGACCACGCCGACTACGACGACGGCTTCGAGGCCTGGCTGGCGGGACAGGCGCGTCGGGGCGGAGGGGCGTCATCGGACGGCCTCGTCCTGCACCTGCCGCTCGACGGCATGGCGAAGGACGGCTCGTTCGTGAATGCCGCGCGGCCGCGCGAGCGGGCCAGACTCGGCGGCGACCTCGACCGCATTCCAGACACGGTGCCCGGCCATCTGGGGCAGGCACAGCGCCTGAAGGGCGACAGCGAAATCCACGCGGCCGACCGCGTCGGGTTCTTCGACCGCCACGAGCCCTTCTCGGTCGCCGTGTGGTTCCGCATCGACGAGGCCGGCACGGCCGGCCCGCTGTTCTCGCGGTCGGGCAGCTTCGCCAACGGCTATCGCGGGTACCTCGTGCGCATCGAGCCGGACGGCACCCTGAACGCGGCACTGCACCACGTCGCGCCGGACGACTCGATCGAGGTCCGGACGACCGCACCGGTGGCGCCCGGCCAGTGGCGCCACCTGGCGATGACCTACGACGGTTCGAGCCGGGCCGCGGGGCTTCGGCTGTTCCTCGACGGCCAGGCGGCCGCCACCCACACGGTCGTCGACAACCTGCAGCGCAGCATCATCACGAGCGGCATCGAGGGCAACCAGATGTCGGGTCGGCCGCTCAGCCTGCGCATCGGCGGCGTCGGCGAGTTGAGCAAGGAGACGCTGCGCGACGTGTCGGTGGACGACTTCCGCGTCTACGCCCGACAGCTGTCCGCGCTGGACGTCGCGACCCTTCACGGGAACGCCTCGGCCCTCGAGGATCTGCTCGCCGTGCCCGCCGACCAGCGAACGGACGCCCAGGCCACAGCGCTGCGCGAGCACTACGTGCTGCGCGTGACGCCGGAATTCCCGGCGCGGCTCGCGCGCGTCACGACACTGAGGGGTGAGGAGAACGCGCTCTGGACCGCGCAACCGAGCGTGATGGCGATGCGGGAACTGCCCGAGCCGCGGCCGACGTTCGTGCTGGCACGCGGCGCCTACGATTCGCCGACCACGCCTGTCAGTCCGGGAACGCCCGCCGCCATCCTGCCGTTCGGCGACGACCTGCCGAAGAACCGCCTCGGACTCGCTCGCTGGCTGCTGGCGCCGGAGCACCCGCTGACCGCGCGCGTCTTCGTCAATCGCTACTGGGCGATGGCGTTCGGCCGGGGCCTCGTCCCGACCGCCGGCGACTTCGGTAACCAGGGGGCGATGCCGACGCACCCCGAGTTGCTCGACTGGCTGGCAACCACGCTCGTCTCGTCCGGGTGGGACGCGAAAGCGCTGCAGCGCCTGATCGTCACGTCGGCCACCTACAGACAGTCGTCCATCGTGGCGCCGTCGCAGAGGGAGGCCGATCCCGACAACGTGCTGCTCGCCCGCGGGCCGGCGTTCCGGTTGCCCCTCGAGCAGATTCGCGATGCCGCGCTGGCGTCGAGCGGCCTGCTGGTACGCACGATCGGTGGCCCCAGCGTCCATCCGTATCAGCCTGCCGGCATCTGGGAGGCGCTCGCGGCGAGCAATCGGTATCCGCAGGACACGGGCGACGGCCTCTACCGGCGCAGCCTGTACACGTTCTGGAAGCGCGCGGCACCACCGCCCTCGGCCATCAGCTTCGACGCCGCCGAGCGGCTCACGTGCACGGTGACGCGCCAGCGCACGAGCACGCCGCTGCAGGCCCTCGTGCTGCTCAACGACCCGCAGTACGTCGAAAGCGCCCGCGTCCTCGCCGAGGACGTGGTCCGGCACGGGGCGACGACCGAAGAGCGCACGCAGTATGCGTTCCGGCGGGTGATCAGCCGCAGGCCCTCCGCTTCCGAAGCGACACATCTGACGACGCTGCACGACGCCGAACGCGCCCGGTTCGCGGAGGCCCCGGAGGCTGCGACTGCCCTGCTCGCGACGGGCGAGCGTCCGCGCGACCCGTCCCTCGATCCGGTCGACGTTGCGGCCTGGACCGTGGTGGCGAGTACCATCATGAATCTCGACGAAGCGGTGCACACACGATGAAGGAACTGCGCGACCTCAAGTTCAATGCGACCCGGCGGCACTTCCTGTCGGCTGCCAGCCTCGGGCTGGGCGGCGCGGCACTGGGGTCGCTGCTGGATCCGCTCCACCTCTTCGGCCAGGATGCGCCAGCCGTCGCGGCGCCGACAGGTGGCGGCAGCGTCCTGGACGTCCGCCACGTCGTGCCGCGGGCGAAACGCGTCATCTACCTGTTCCAGAGCGGCGGTCCGTCGCAGCTCGACCTCTTCGAGCACAAGCCCAGGCTGCGGGCGTTGAACGGCGAGGAACTGCCGGCGTCCATCCGCATGGGGCAGCGGCTGACCGGGATGACGGCTCACCAGAAGTCCTTCCCGCTGGCAGGTACGCAGTTCGAGTTCGCCCAGCACGGGCAGAGCGGCGCCTGGATGAGCGAACTGCTGCCGCACACCGCGCGCATCGCCGATGACCTGTGCATCGTCCGATCGATGTACACTGAGGCCATCAACCACGACCCGGCCGTGACGTTCGTGCAAACCGGGTCGCAGCTGGCCGGACGCCCGGCGATGGGGTCGTGGCTGTCGTACGGGCTCGGATCGGAGAACGGCAATCTGCCGGCGTTCATCGTGCTGCTGTCGCGTGCGCGGGCGGGCGACCAGCCGCTGTACTCGCGGCTGTGGGGCAGCGGCTTCCTGCCGTCGCAACATCAAGGCGTGCAGGTGCGCAGCGGCAAGGATCCGGTGCTGTACCTGAACGACCCGGACGGGCTCGATCGCGAGAGCCGGCGGCGCATGCTCGACACGTTCCGCGCCCTCGAGGAGGAACAGCACGCCCGCGTGCTCGATCCGGAGATCAACGCCCGCATCGCGCAGTACGAGATGGCCTACCGGATGCAGGCCTCGGTACCCGAGTCGATGACGGTGGCCGATGAGCCCGACCACGTCTTCGACCTGTACGGCCCGGATGCGCGTATTCCGGGCACGTACGCCGCGAACTGCCTGCTCGCGCGGCGGCTCGCCGAGCGCGACGTGCGGTTCATCCAGCTGTATCACCAGGGATGGGACCAGCACGGCAACCTGCCGAAGGACATCCAGATCATGACCAAGTCGGTGGACCAGGCGTCCGCGGCGCTCGTCCAGGACTTGAAGCAGCGCGGCCTGCTCGACGACACACTCGTCATCTGGGGCGGCGAGTTCGGCCGCACCAACTACTCGCAGGGCAAGCTGACGAAGGACAACTACGGTCGCGACCACCACCCGCGCAGTTTCACGGTGTGGATGGCGGGCGGCGGAGTGAAGCCGGGCACGGTGTACGGCGAAACGGACGAGTTCGGCTACAACATCGCGCGTGACCCCGTGCACGTCCACGACTTCCAGGCCACGCTGATGTATCTGCTGGGGATCGACCACGAGCGACTGACGTTCAGACACCAGGGCCGGCGCTACCGCCTGACCGACGTCCATGGGCACGTCGTGCCCGGTCTGCTCGCGTGATCCGGCGGCTTCCCCGCTGGGCCTGGGCCCTGATTGCCGCGACTGTACTGGTGCTGGCCGGCGCAGCGCTCGTCGGACCTCGTGAGCGTCAGGCGCTCTTCGCGTTCGTGGGCCGATTCCATCCGGCGCTGGTTCACTTGCCTATCGGCGCGCTGGTCGTTGCGGCCGTGCTGGTGGCATTGGCCCGCAGCGGGCGTCTGGTGGCGGCGCGTCCCGCGGTGCCGCCAGTGCTCACGGTCGCCGCGGTAGGCGCCATCGGGGCGGTCGTCGCGGGTCAGGGCCTGGCGAGCGACGGTGGCTACGGCGGCTCGACGCTGGACTGGCACCGCTGGCTCGGGTACAGCGTCGCGGTGCTCACGACAGGTGCGGCGGCGTTGGCGTGGTGGGGTGGGGTCAGGGCTGCGCGTGCACACGCGCGCAGCCCTGACCCCACCCTGCTCGCCGACGGCGTCCTCGCCGTGGGCGTCATCCTGCTCGCCATCACCGGACACCTCGGCGGCACCCTCACCCACGGCGAGGGGTACATCACCGAGCGCCTGCCCGCACCCTTCTCACGCTGGTTCGGTGCCGGCGCCGGGCCGGCGACTACGCGGCGCGCGCAGCCGAGCGACGTCGTGGTCTACGAGACGCTCGTGGCGCCCATCCTGGAGGACCACTGCGTCTCGTGCCACGGGCCCGGTAAAGCCAACGGCAGCCTGCGGCTCGATACGCCCGATCACATCAAGGCCGGCGGCAGCACCGGCATGGCGCTCGTGGCAGGCCAGGCGGCGGCCAGCGACATGATTCGGCGACTCTGGCTCCCGCCGTCGCACAAGGACGCGATGCCGCCGAAGTCGCGGCCGGCGATGCCCCCCGCAGATGCATCCGTCCTGCGGTGGTGGATTGACCAGGGCGCGTCGTTCGAGCACAGTCTCGCCGACGTGGAGATGGCACCGGACGTGATGCCGGCCATCCAGGCGCGCGTCGGTGACCTCGCGCTCGACGCGCCAGCCCTCGTGTCCGTGGATGCGGGACCGCTCGACGCGCCAGCCCTCGCGGCCGTGCAGGGGCTGGGACTGCCGGTGCACCGCCTCTCCGAACACGTGGACTGGTTGCAGGTGTCCGCGCGCGGCAGGGGACCGGCGTTCGGCGACGCGCAACTCGAGGCACTGCTGCCGGTCGCGACCCATGTCCTCTGGATGGACCTGGGAGGGACCGCCCTCACCGACACGGGCGCCAGCCTGCTCACCCGCTTCCCTCACCTGACGCGTCTGCACCTCGACCGCACAGCGATCACCGACGCCGGTCTCGACGCACTGCGGGGCCTCGAGCACCTCGAGTACGTGAACGTCTTCGCGACCACGGTCACCGATGCCGGCCTCGGCGTCCTGCAGCAGCTCTCGCCACTGCGCGTGGTGTATCTGTGGCAGACGGAGACGACGCCGGAAGGCATCGCGGCGCTGCGTGCGGCCAGGCCCACGCTCGAGATCAATACGGGCCCGGAGCAGCCGCAGGCGCAGGCCCGGGCGGCGGACCCGTAGGCGCCACGCGCGTGGCCTGCGTCCCGGCAATCGCCTCCTGCCTCCTGCCGAGCCACACGCCGAGCACCGCCCACACCGCCGCGAGCGGGATGGCGACCGACGCGAGCCCCACCAGCGCGAAGCCAAACGCCCGCAGCCAGCCCTCCGTCCACGCGCCGAGCACGTCGCCGCCGCGATAGACGAACGTGTCGGTGACCGCCTTCGACTTGTACTTGTCCTCGCGGCTCACCACCGTGAACAGCGTCTCGCGCGCTGGACGCGTGATGGCCCGCTGCATGGCCCGGAACGATGCCTCGAAGATGATCAGGATCGCGAACGATCCCACGAGCGCCAGGCCCAGGAAGCCGAGCGACACGACCACCGGGAGCAGCACCAGGGCCACGGCCACGCCGAACCGCCGCATGATGTGCCCGGTGACGACCGCCTGCAGCACGAGCGTCGTGACCTGCGTGAGGAGATCGATCTGCGCGAACATGCGCGTCTGCGCGTCCACCGTGTCGCCGAGCGCCGCGACCATGGCCAGGCGCGTCATGTAGATGAAGGTGGCCATCACCGTCATCACGAGGACGTACGACGAGATGCCGAGCAGGTAGGGCGACCGCAGCACCGCGGTGATGCCCTCCCAGGCGTTGCCGCCAATCACGGCGCGTTCGTCCACGGCGGCCGCGGCCTCAGCCTGTGCGGCGCCGGGACGCGGCTGCAGGTACGCCACGAGCCAGGCCGCGAGGATCGCGAGTCCGAGAAACGCGGCGGCCACGAGCAGGAGGGCGGGCGTGCCGAGCGGCTCGGCCAGCACCGTGGCCAGCCACGGCCCGGCGATCGCGCCCAGCGTCCCGCCGACGGCAATCACACCGAACAGGCGCTTGCTCTGCTCGAGCGTGAACCTGTCGGCCATCAGGGCCCAGAACACCATCGTGCTGAACAGGTTGAACACGCTGAACCACACGTAGAACACCTGCCCGCTGGTCTCGCCGACGGCCTGGGGCGTGAACGTGATGAGGGCCCAGAAGCCCACGAGGCTCAGGCCGAAGAACACGTACGTGGCGCTGATGAACACGAGACGACGGAAGCGGCTCACGAGCCACCCGAAGACCGGGTTCACCGCCAGCGTGACGACGGCCGTCCCGATGAAGAGCCAGCGGATCGCCTCGATCCCCCGCTGCATGCCGAGCGCGTCGCGCACGGGACGCAGCATCATCAGCGCGGTGAGGACGCAGAAGAAGAAGAGTGCCGCCGCGAGCAGGGGGGCCACCTCGTCGCGACGTATGTTGAAGAAGCGCTGAAGCAATGAGGTCATGCGCGGGCCTTGACTCGGAAAGGGAGGTCGTTGTCTCAGCCCACTACGCCAACCGGTGGGCGGGTGCTTACGGCGCGGCCAAGCATATCAGCCGCACGACTGGTACACACTTGCCCCGTCGCTGTCGTCGATCAGCCGTAACCACCTCTCACGCAAGGACTCCACCCATGACCAATCCCCCTGGCCGTACCGACGCCACGCCCATTCGTCCCACGTCCGCAGAACCAGCACGGCGTACCTTCCTAAAGGGCACGACGGCCGCGCTCGCCGGGGGCCTGCTCGCCGGCCGCGGCTCGGGCGACGTCACGGCGGAGGCCGCCACGGGAGCGGTGGACGCACGTCCGCTCACGGAGACCGAGAAGCTCTCCCGCCTGGCAACGAATACCTATCCTCACCGCACGCTGTTCAAGCAGCGGGCACGCGCAGGCGGCATGGCGGGCGGCGCCAATGCGGCGGCGGCGGAGGAGCGGGCGGCGGCCATGAAGAAGAAGTACGGCGAACTCACCCTGCTCGACTACCCGCAGTGGACACGCGACAACTTCCCCGGCGTGTGGCACATGGACCTGTGGTCGTCCCTCTTCGGCGACGTGACGGACGACTCGATGTATGCGCAGACCCAGGTCACGATGGGTGAGGGACAATCGCGCACCGTCTACGAGTTCGACCCGTCGCTGCCGTCAGCGAAGAAGTGGCTCGATCAGCTCGCCAGCAACAGCGCGAAGCTGGGGGTGCTGGTGCATCACGTCTCCAACAACGCACCGCGCAACATGGCCGACCTCGACGAGACCGCCCGCAGGGCCGGGATCGAGGTCGCGAAGAAGTGGCTCGACGGCTGCGCGCAGATTGGTGCGAAGACCATGCGCGTGAACACGGGCGGACCGCGCATCGTGCCGGGCGCCTCGGCCACCACGGGCTATCCGCGCAACGACGAGGTGGTCAAGTACCTGAAGAACGCCATCGAGTCGTTCAAGGAGATGGCCGACCACGGCGGGAAGGTCGGCGTCAAGGTCACGATCGAGAACCACTGGGGACTCAGCGCCGACCCGCAGAACATCCGCATCATCCTCGACGAGGTCAACCACCCCTACTGCGAAGCGTCGCCCGACTACTGCAACTGGGAGCACGAATATCAGCTCTACCACGGGCTCGAGACGCTGGTGCCCTACACGCACACGACGGTCCACGCCAAGTACTGGGACCGGTGGGAGAACGTCGACCTGCAGCGCATGACACGCATCATGACGGCGGGCGGCTTCCGCGGGATCTTCGCCCTCGAGTACGAGAACGGTCCCTGGGACGGCGTCGAGGGGTCGAAGAAGTTGATGGAGGAAGTGCTGAAGGGGCTGTAGGGCGGACGGTCAGGCATAGCCACAATGCTTCATGCTTCATGCTTCATGCCTCATGCCTCAGGCTTCAGGCTTCAGGCCTCAGGCTTCAGGCCTGATAGCTGCCCCCTGTCGCCAAGGCTCCGGCGGGCAAGCCCTGTAGCCGATAGCCCGTGGCCTGTAGCCTGCAGCCCGTGGACGGTAGACAATGTCGCCCATGTCTCCGTCGACCGCTACGCCCGCGCCCTCGGCCGATGCCGCCCCCATTTCGGCAGGTGGCGCCGATCGTGTCCTGCTGCAAGGCCCGCACTCCCGCCGCCGCGAGTTGCGCATCGTCCTCCACTCGATCCGTGACTTCATCCGCGGGTTTCGCACGCTGCACTTTGCGGGACCATGCGTCACCGTCTTCGGATCGGCACGCTTCCGCGAGGATCACCCGTGGTACCAGCTGGCCCGTGAGGTCGGGGCAGGGCTGAGCCGTCTCGGGTTCACCGTGATGACAGGTGGCGGACCCGGCGTGATGGAAGGCGCCAACCGGGGCGCGAAGGAAGCCGGCGGCTGGTCGGTCGGGTGCAACATCCGGTTGCCGTTCGAGCAGGACGCCAACCGCTACCTCGATCGCTGGGTGACCTGCGAGTACTTCTTCGTCCGCAAGGTGCTGCTCTTCAAGTACTCGTACGCGTTCATCGCGCTGCCTGGTGGCATCGGGACGTTGGACGAACTCTTCGAGGCGCTTACGCTGATCCAGACGGGCAAGGTGCTCAACTTCCCCGTCGTGCTGATGGGCAGGGACTACTGGGCGCCGCTGATGGCCCAACTCGACCTGATGGTGAAGGAGAAGACGATCGGCCCCGAGGATCTCGACCTGCTGCTCGTCACCGACGATGTGGAGGCCGCGCTGGCGCACGTCCGATCGCGCACCATCGACGCCTTCGGCCTCGTGCCGCGCAAGTCGCCCCACCCCTGGACGGTGCTCGGCGAACACGGACGAGCGTGAGGCGCTGCAGGCGACTGCAGGCGACCGTCATGCACCATGCCTCACGCTGCATGCCAGGGGCGCAGGAGGTTCCGATACCCGCGTGGAGCTACGCCGGTCGCAGCCACCGTGCGGACCGTGAACGTCGTGCCATGGGGGTGTACGGCACAGGCGTGGTGGACCTGCCATATAGTTGACGCGTGACTGCGCGGCTTCGTCGAACCGGAGGCTCTGGATCTCCCGGTCCCTCTGGCTCCTCCGTCTGCTGCGGTCGTCGAGCCGCGCGCGCCCTGGTGTTGACGCACCTGGTAATGGCGCTCGGATGCCTCGCGGCGCTGGCGTCCTGCAGGCCGACGCCGCGGCCGGTCACGCGACCCACCGCGCGCCCGGCGCCGCGACAGGCCACACGGCCCTCTGCCGCGCCGACTGCAGACGAACCCGAGTGGCACTACGACGGCGACGAAGGCCCGGAACATTGGAGCGCCTTGAGCCCCCGGTTCGCTGCATGCGGGAACGGTCTCGAGCAGTCTCCCATCGATATCGCGTTGCCCGTGCGCGGCAGCCTCACGCCCGCGCTTCGTGTGCAGTTTCCACCCGCGTCGCTGCGCATCGCCCACCACGAGCACGTCGCCGACGGCATCAACAACGGTCATACCATCCAGATCAACTACGACGATGGCGACACGCTGACACTCGGTGGGACGGCGTACGAACTGGTGCAGTACCACTTCCACAGCCCCAGCGAGCACACGTTGTCCGGCCGCAGGTTTCCGATGGAGATGCATCTCGTGCACCGGTCGGCATCGGGCGCCCTGGCCGTGCTGAGCGTGTTGATCGAGCAGGGCCGGCACAACGCCGCCTTCGATCCGATCTGGACGAACCTGCCGCGGACGAAAGGCGTCGAGGTCCACTACGAGCACGTCAACGTCGACGTCGACACCCTCCTGCCGCCGGTGCTGACGTCGTATCGCTACAACGGCTCGCTCACCACGCCGCCCTGCACGGAGGGCGTGAAGTGGATGGTGCTGACGACACCCATCGAACTCGACGCCGGCCAGGTGCGCGCGTTCACGGATCTCATCCACGGTAACAGCCGTCCGACGCAGCCCCTGCACGGACGCCGCGTGGTCGCCGACACCGTCCACTGACGCGACCCTACGCCTGCCTGAGCGCGTGCATCGGACTCGTTCGCGATGCCCGCCACGCCGGCAAGGCACTCGCCAGCAGGCCGATGACCGCGAGCACGCCGAGCGCCAGGACATACGTCGCCGTATCGCGCGGCTCGAGACCGAACAGCAGGCTCTCGACCGCACGCGACGCCAGCAGCGCAACAGCCAGGCCCATGGCGATGCCTGCCGCCACGAGCACCGCCGTGTCGCGCACCACGTGGCGCATGACGTCCGGCCCCGTCGCGCCGAGCACCATCCGGATGCCGATCTCGTGCTCCCGCTGCACGGCGATGTAGGCGATGACGCCGTAGAGCCCCACGCCGGCCAGCAGCAGCGCCAGCAGCCCGAACCCCACCGACAACGCCGCAAGCAGACGCTCGATGCGCAGCGTGTCGTCGATGGTCGCTGACAGCGCGTTCGTGCGGAACGCGAGACGTGGGGAGACGTCGGTCAGCATCTGCGCCAGGGCACTGGCCGTGGCCTCAGGTGGCAGCGTCGAACGGATGGCGAGAGACATGCTCGGCGGCGGCTGCGGGTTCTGCGCCGCGGCGACGAAGATGACCGGCTCGTCGGCTGCCTTCAGTGACCGGTACTTCGTGCGACCGACGATGCCGACGACCTCGTACGAGCGCGACGGGTCGCCGTTGAGAAACCGCACCGTCCGCCCGATGACGGGTGCGCCGTCGAGGTACCGCTCGCTGAACGTCTGATCGACGACCGCGACCGCAGGCGTGTCGGCGCGGTCCTGTGCGGTGAAGCCGCGTCCCTCGATCAGCGGCACACCGAGCGTGTCGAAGTACGCCGGGCCGACGCGATTCAACTGGCTCACGACGTCGGTTCGGTCGAGGCCACTCACGGCAATCGTGTCGTTCCAGGCCGAGCCGCCAAGCGGTTCGATGAAGTACTCGGCGAACGACGTCACCCACGGCAGCCCGTCGAGCCGCTCGGCGATCTCGGCCACGAGCGCCGGCCGCCGATCGGCCCAGTCGGGCAGTCTGCCGAAGTCGACGCGCGTGGAGACGAGTCCGTCCACCTCGAACCCGAGATCGACGGCGCGAAGGTTGCCCAGGGTGCGCGCAAACAGCAACGCACCGACGAGCAGCACGAAGGTCAGCGCCACTTCCGAGACGATGAGCACGCGCCGCCAGGACAGCGTGGCCCCGGCCGCAGACGTGCGCAGGCCGTGGCGCAGCGCCTGCGCCGGCGGTACGTCACTGGCACGCAGGGCCGGGCCGATCGCGCACGCGCCCATCGTTGCCGCCGCCAGCGCCACGGCGAATGCGGCCAGGCCCCAGTGCATGGTCAGGTCGAGGTACACGCTGGTGCCGAGCGCGCCGACCAGCGCGCGGCTCATCACGAATGCCACCACCATGCCGAGGACCGTACCGACCGCGGCGAGGATCCCCACTTCCGCGGCAACATACCGCACCACCCGCGCGCGGGACGCGCCGATGGCCAGGCGGACGGCGATCTCCCGCTCGCGGTGGCTGGCGCGCGCCAGCAGCAGGTTGGCGAGGTTCGCGCACGCGATCAGCAGGACCATGGCGGTGATCGCGAAGAGCAGGTAGAGCGGTGCGGCAAACCGCGTGCGCAGCGGCGAGATGCCCCGTCCGGCAGGCAGGAAGTTCAACCCGAAGGCAAGGTAGCGCTCGGCCTGATCGGGGCGGTACGCCTCGGGAAGCGTCTCGCGAAACAGCCCGGGCGCTATCGCCTCCAGACGAGCCGCGAACTGCGCGTCCGGCATGCCCGCTGGAAGGCGCGTGACAGCCGCCAGCCACCAGTCGTGCCTGCTGTCGAACAGGCTTGGGCCGGTGGTCATGGCCCGCTCGGTGCACAGCGGGATGAACACGTCGACGGGGCGGCCGACCTCCACGCCGAAGAAACGCGCTGGTACGACGCCGACGACTTCGAAGGCATGACCGTCGAGCCGCAGGGTCTGTCCCAGCACATCGGAGTCGCCCCCGAGTTCCTGCTGCCAGAAGCGCTCACCCACCACCGCCGCGCCCGCGCCGCACCCCGGCTGGTCGTCCGCAGGACCGAGCAGGCGCCCGAGCCGCGGGGTCACGCCGAGCACCCGGAAGTAGTCGCCGTTGACTCGCAGCACGTCCGCAGGCCGAATCTCGCCTCCGTCGGCCAGGTTGAACTGCCAGCTATTCCAGACGGCAAGGCCGCCCGTCTCGGCCAGCTCGCGACCGAGCACGTCCACCTGGGCCGCCGTCAAGTCGGCCAGGCTCGACCAGAAATTACCCGTCCGCCCACCGTCGCCGGCGCGTACCCGGATCTGCCGCAACTGGTCCGCCTGCGGCACCGGCAGCGCGCGCAGCACGAGCGCGTCGAGCACCTGGAACATCGCGATGTTGGCACCGATGCCGAGCGTCAGCACGAGGATGGCCACCACCGAGAAGACGGGGGCACGGGCGAGCGACCGCGCCGCGACGCGCAGGTCACGCCAACCGTCGGCGAGCCAGCGCGTGGTGCGCTCGTCGCGGCAGGCTTCCTTCACCTGCTCCACGCCGCCGAACTCCCGCCGCGCCTGCGCGCGCGCCGCCTCGGGCGTCAGCCCCTCGGTCACGAGGTCGGCGATTCGCTGCTCGATGTGAAATTGGAGTTCGGTGTCGAGACGCTGTTCGGCACCGCGGCGATGTGGAAGTGATTCGCGAGCCATGTGCGCCTCACTCCGCCGTCCGCAGCACGAGGGCAATCGCGTGCGACATCTGCAGCCAGTACGCGGTTTCCGACTCGAGCTGCTTCCGGCCCGCGGCCGTCAGGCTGTAGAACTTCGCCTCGCGGTTCGTGTCGGTCAGCTTCCACTCGGCCTTCAGCAACCGCTTGCGCTCGAGCCGGTGCAGTGCCGGATACAGCGAGCCCTGCTGTACCTGCAGCACGTCCTCGGACATCTGCTGCAGGCGCTGAGCGATTGCGTAGCCGTGGACGGGTCCGCCCCTGGCGACTTTCAGGATGAGCAGGTCGAGTGTGCCCTGCAGCAGGTCGTGCTTCGAATCGGCCATCAACACCTCACCCGTCTACATGTAAACGATCTACCTGTAGAGTGTCAATGCGTTTGTAAATGCCTCATGCTTGATGCCTGATGCCTGGTATACGCGTCGCCGGTGAGCACATCTGCACGACGCGCAATCGAAGGTCGCGTGAACGGATTTCAGGGAGGCGCTCGTGCCGCACGGTCCGACTTCGACATTGCTCGATCACCTGCGCGGGATCGGCCGCGACATGGCCCGTGCGTTGCGCACGGCGGCGAAACGGCCGGCGTTCAGTCTTGTGGCGATGGCGACCCTCGGCATCGGTATTGGCGCCTCCACCGCGACCTTCAGCATTGCCGACGCCGTGCTCAGGCGTCCCTTGCCCGTGGATGAGCAGAGGGCGCTGTCAGTGCTGTGGGGTGTCGATCGGGCGGTAGGGGCGCGGCGCGTGCCGGTGCCCTACGGCGCGTTCAAGGGATTCGTGGACGCCTCGCCAACCACGCTCTCCGCCGTGGCTGGGGTCGACTATCACGGCGCAGGCACGCTTCCTGTTCGCGACGGCGCCGATGGCGTGAATCTGAAGGTCGCGTTGGTCACCGGGAACCTGTTCAGCGTGCTCGGCGCCACACCCCTGCTGGGCCGGAACCTCCAGACGGAGGACGACAGCATCGCCGCGGCACCCGTGGTCGCGATCAGCTACGAACTCTGGCAGCGTCGCTACGGACGAGACCCGTCCGTGCTTGGCCGTGTGCTTACGATTCGAGGACAGCCGGGCACGATCGTCGCGGTGATGCCCCGCGGCTTCGGATTTCCCGCACAGACGGAGGTCTGGGCGACGGCGCGTCCGTTTCGCCCCGTGACGGAGACCGGCCCGCCAGACTTCTATGTGTACCTCGTCGGTCGACTCGAGCCTGGCGCGACGGTCGAACAGTCCGCGGCCGAACTCACGAACTACCTTCGCAGTGATCTCGCGCTGCTCCCGTCGTCGCTGCGCGGCATGACGGCGTCGGCCGAGATCCTCGACGCCGAGCTGCTCGGCGACGTACGTCCCGTCATTCACCTGCTGTTGGTGGCCAGCGCACTTGTGATGCTCGTGGCCGTCGTCAACGTCGGTGCCCTCTTTCTCGCGCTGGTGCTCACCAGACGGCAGGAACTGGCGGTGCGCGTTTCGCTGGGCGCCACACCGCGGCGTTTGTTGCTGCTGGCCTTCAACGACGCCTTGGTCGTGGCGACCGGGGGCGCTGTCGTCGGCGTCGCCATGGCCTATGGCGTCGTGAAGCTGGTGGTGTCATTCGCGTCGACACAGCTCCCGCGCGCGGATGCAATCGACGTGAACGGCGTGACGCTCGCCCTGGCCGTCGCACTCGCCGCCCTTGCCACGATGGCGTTCGCGATCGCCTGCGTGTACGGTCAGCGGAGTGCCGAGCCGTCGCGTGTGCTCAATGCGGCGACTCGCGGTGGCACGGGTACGCGGGCGGTGCGGCGAACCCAGCGGACGCTGGTGGTCGCCCAGGTCACGCTGGCGGTGACCGTGATCCTGGGCGCGGGCCTCGTGGCGCGGAGCCACCTGAATCTCGAGACCTTGAACCTGGGTCTCGCGGGTGACCGCGTACTCATCGTTCAGGTCGACCCGCCGCAGCAGGACGACTTCGCGAGTCCGCAGCGATTCAACGCCGGCCTGGACCGGGGCATCGAGGCCATCGACGCGCTCCCCGGCGTGCTGGGCGTGGCGCCCAGCCTCAACGAACCCCTTGGCGGCATGTCGGGTTGGGATGCGCGGTCCCTGCTGGAAGGCCAGGCGCCGGAGGAACAGACACGTCAACCGCTTCTGAGTTTCGACATCGCGTCGCCCGACTACTTCCGCACCCTCGGTATCGAAATCGTCCGTGGGCGTGCGTTCACCAACCACGACAGCGCCGAGGCCCGTCCTGTACTCATCCTGAGCGAATCCGCCGCACGGCTGGCCTGGCCCAACACGGACGCACTCGGTCAGCAGATGAAGATCTCCGGCGCGCCCTGGGCCACGGTGATCGGCGTGGCGGCCGACACGCGCTATCGCGAGCTGACGACGATTCGGCCGACGGTCTACCGCCCACGCGCGCAGTTCCACGCAGCG
Source organism: uncultured Vicinamibacteraceae bacterium (assembly GCA_964388335.1). GTDB lineage: Bacteria > Acidobacteriota > Vicinamibacteria > Vicinamibacterales > Vicinamibacteraceae > JAEZDP01. The sequence goes on from CAYMAG010000001.1 coordinate 37,261, forward strand.
GCACCGTTTCTCGCCGTCCGCACGAGTGGCGATCCGATCGGCCTCGCGCCAGCGATTCGTCGCGCCGGCCAGATGATGTGGCCGGGTGCGACGTTCACGTCGATCCGGCGGCTCGACAGCTACTCGTCGGAGCCGCTCGCGCGTTCACGCGTGACTGCCGCGCTGTTTGTCGGGTTTGCCGCCGTCTGCCTGCTGCTGTCCACGATCGGCCTGTACGGCGTCGTCGCGGCCCACGTCGTGGAGCGCACCCGCGAGATCGGCATCAGGATGGCGCTCGGCGCGTCCAGGGGCGCAGTGCTCCGAGGCGTCGCGTTCGACGGCGCGATGATGACGTCCATCGGGCTGGTGGGCGGTACGGCCATCGCCGCGCTCTTCAGCGGCTCGCTCGAATCGCTCCTGTACGGCGTGGGCCGCCATGACCCCACGACGATCGCGGCTGTTGCGGTGCTCGTATGCCTCGTGACCGGCGTGGCGACCTATGTTCCAGCCAGACGCGCGGCCAACGTCGAACCGACGGCCGCACTTCGCGAGGAGTGACGAGGTGCCGGCACTGGACAGATCACGTCAGGGTACGTCGGCCCGGCAACGCCGTCACCACGTTCCTCTGACGACTGGACTTGAGATGTCTCTCGTACATCAAAACGATCTCTGGAGGTGCGGGTTTCACCCAAGGGCCAACTTCCCGCGCCTCGTCCGTATCTGGCTCGATAGCTTCGTACTGATCGCCCACAATTCCCTCGAGAAACAACGTGCGCGGAACGAAGATCTTACCATCAGGCAGTAAGTAAGGAATCATACCTTCACCGCGGCCTTAGCCGCTGCCCTTTCTGCAGATTTCCGACCCCGGAGCTGAGCCTTCTTGTAGGATGCCTTAAACTGCTCCGCCCTCACTCACACACTGTGCGCGCCACTCCGCAGCCCCACTTCCGCGCGGTAGACGTCAGCTCCTGTAACGCCGCCACATTCGCGTCGACGCGGCACCGCCGGCCCAGGCGCTCGCGGCGTCTTTCCACCCAGAGTTCCCCGGGCACTGGTGGCAGGTCGAACAATCCGTCGCCACGTCACGCCATCCGCACTACTGTGCTTCCCGCTTCGCCGTGATCTGCAGCTCGAAGCCCTGGCCGCCCTCGCCCGCGACGACCGTGAACCTGATCTCGTCGCCGACGACCTTGCCCGTGTACCGGAGCCGCACGGCGGTGCCGCCGAAGTCCCGCGTGATGGCGAACGCGACGTCGTCGCCCTTGACCGAGCCCTCTTCGATCGTCGCCTCGCTGCCCGCCAGCGAACTGTAGACCGTACCGGTCAGTCGCTCGCCGTCCACGGTGAAGGTGAAGACGTTCTGCACCTTCTGCCCGCCTTGCGCCTCGAAGTCTGCCGTCCATTTCCCTGACACGTCCGCGGCGAAGGCCGACCCCGCGAACAACAGCGACACCAATACGCCCCGAAGTACGGTGATGATCTTCATGAAGTGGCCCCTCCTGTCGTGGACGTCACGCACCGGCGTCCATCATGCCACGCGTCGCCTCGTCCAGCACTGGATGTCACAGTGCATGCATGCGGTGGCGTTGGTCCTCGCTCTTTCCTCGCGACTGTGGACTGCTGCAGATGGCCTCGGTGCCGTACCTGGCGCCGTTGCTCGGCGACCTGGACGGCACGATTCCGACCAGTCTCGGGATCACTTGAGCCCGCTGATGCCATAGGGCATCATCCACTGGACATGTGGCATGGGGAGGATTGAGTGAGCGTGCCCAAGTGGCGAAACGTCCCGTGACCAGGGCGCCCGTCTCGAGGGTGGCCGCTGGAGCCCAGGCGGCGTCCCGGCGGTCTATTGCTCGCTGGATCCAGCGACCGCCATCCTGGAAGTGGCCGTCCACAAGGGATTCAACACGCTCAACGCGCTGCCCCACGTGCTGTCATCCGCCCTCCAGCACGTGCCGTGGGCCGACGTGCGTGTCGTGCGGCCCGCCGACGTACCCAACAGGGCATGGCTCTATCCATGCGCCTTGAGCGCCGCTCAGCAGGCCTTCGGCCATGCGCTGCTCCGAGCACATGCGTTCGTTGCGATTCCAAGTGCGGTCTCCCGCCGTAGCTGGAACCTGATCTTCGACGCGGATCGTGCGGCTGGACAGTATGAGCTGCGTCGCCAGGAGCCGCTCGACCTGGATCCACGACACGATCCGCCGAGTTGACGTCCTCGACGGCCGGCCGACGACACGCGCAGGCCGCGGCGCCTCGCCGGCGGAGAACGCCAGAAGCTCATGCTTCGTGCTTCGTCGAACACCGCCACGGGATCGACGCTGGATCGAGGGCCGCAGGATGGAGGGCGCGCTCGTCGGATAGACTGACGCCGCGGCCATCAGCCCGCGGCCGCGGAGGTCTGCCATGAGACGCCGCCAGTTCATCGGGACCGTCACGTCCGGAATGCTTGCCGGGACCCTGGGATCCGGTCGGGATCCGATAGTCGCCTCGACGCAGGTGACGCCGCCGGTCCGCACGCCCCTCGTGCTGATGGCTCCGCGCGCGGACGGCGTCGACGCCATCTGGGCCGTCAGCCGTCTGTGCACGGGCCGCGTCGAGTGGGAGTCGTCCGACGGCCGCCGCGGCTCGGTGGCCACGGACTCGTACGGCTTCGTTCCGCAGAGCGAACACGTCCTGCGTGTCCGTCTGTCTGGCCTCGCACCAGGCGCGACGTATCGTCTTCGTGCCGTCACGCGTGCGGCGGGAGAGACCGGCGAGACGCCGAGTGCGTGGAAGACGTTCCGCACCCTGAATCCCTCCGCCGACACGACGACGTTCGTCGTGTGGAACGATACGCACATCCACGACGAGACCATCCAGCGGCTGCACGAGGTCACGCCGCCGGCGGACTTCCTCGTCTGGAACGGCGACACGTGCAACGACTGGACGTCGACGGGCCTTCTCGTCCCGACGCTGCTGCACCCTGGCGAGCGCGACATCACCGACGGCCGTCCGTTGCTGCTCACCTTCGGCAATCACGACGTGCGCGGCCCGCGTGCCTTCGAGATGCCGGATGTCGTCGCGACGCCATCGGACCGTCCGTTCTACGCGTTCCGGTCGGGGCCCGTCGCGGCGATCTGTCTGCACACCGGTGAGGACAAACCCGACGCGCACCCGAGCTTTGCCGGCCGCGTGGCGTTCGACGCGCTGCGCCGTGAACAGGCCGACTGGCTGGCCGACACCATCCGGCAGCCGGGATTCCGTGACGCGCCCTATCGCGTCGTGTTCTGCCACATTCCTCTCCGCTGGCTCGACGAGCGCCCGCAGGACTACGCCGCCACGGGCTTCGACAGGCACAGCGGACGAAGCCGCGACGCCTGGCACCAGTCACTCGTGGCGTGGAAGACGCAGGTGATCGTCTCCGGCCACACCCACAGGCACGCCTGGCTGCCGGCCACCTCCGATTTTCCGTACGGACAGCTGGTCGGCGGTGGTCCCAGGCTCCAGGGTGCCACATGGATTGGCGGCAGTGCCGACGCGCGCCAGTTGACGCTGCGCGTGAACGACCTCGAAGGCACGGTGCTCGAGACGGTGTCGTTCGCGCCGGTGAAGTGACCCGGACGCGGCACGTGCCGAGCGTCCAGCGCTCCGCTCTGAAGCTACGCGCTGCAGGAGATCGACCGCGGCGCGCGCGACCAGACGCCTTCGAGGAACTGGCCGGGGTTCGTCCTGCCGAGGTGGTCAGCGCCACGGGGTGGGCACCGGCACAGGAGCATCCTCAGCCTACGCCCGAACGATCTCGACGTGGCGTCCGGCCGCGCGTGCGAGTGGCTCGATGTCGTCGGGGTCAGAGGTCACGATGTGGTCGCCGTCGTGTGCGAGCAGCACGAGCGCGGCGTCGATGACGTCTCGTCGACGTGCCGCCGACACCAGTTCGCCAGTCGCACGACCCAGCCGGTCGTCGAGCGCGCGAACGTCCACCCCGTCGAGCGCCCGTGCCAGCAGCGCCTGACGCGGACCGCCGCCGCGCCAGACCTGGCCGACGACGCCACCGTGGGACACCGGCACCGAGCCGCCCAGGTGCGCAGCCTTCAAGCGCCGCCACATGGCGCGGTCGTGACGTTCGAGCGCGACGAGCGCTCCGCTGTCCAGGATCAGCGTCACGCCGCACCCCGGCGGTGACTGCGGGTCTTTCGCGCAGCCGTGCGCCCCGCGCCGCGCACCACGCGTGCCTCGGCACGATCGGCTCGGGCCTGCGCGGCCAGTTCGTCGGTCGTGATCGTGCCGAACTCCGCTTCGTAGCCGGCGATGGCGTCGCCGAGGGCACGGAGTCGACGGTCCTTCTCTGCGCGTTCGGTCAGCGCGAGGTTGACCCATGCGCTGAGCGAATCGATCGTGCCGTGCGCCACGGCGTCGTGCCCGGCCTGCACGAGGTCGGGGTCGATGGTGACGGTCAGGCGTGTCTTGGTCGTCCTCATACGACAATGCTAACAGAGGTACGCACAGCCGTACGACCGCGAGCCCCCGCACATCGAGCGGCAGGTCATCGGCCGCTCCCATCTTCGCGGGCGCCCGACGATGCCCCGCGTTGCGTGTGTGGCTGTCGCGCATGGCGGCGAGGACGCGGTAGCCCTCCGCGGGACGAGGTGGGTGTGAATCTCCGCACCGTCGGCGATGCGGCTCGGGTCGACACCCTGAAAGCGCCCGACCTGAATCCACCGGGGCCGCGTCTGGCGGTCACGCGAACGAATCGGAATCCTGGCCGTCGAGTCCGAGCACTGTGAGGAGGGCCGTACGAAGGTCGCTCCAGCGATGGGCCGGAAAGCTACAGATCCAAGGACCGATATCACCGACCGGTACGCTGCGGATCCACTCCGGCTTCAGGACGGAGACGGTGTGAAGCCCGTCCTCAGGGTCGAGCCGGACTTCCCACGGCAGGTCTCGTATCTGTGTCGAGATCGGGATCACGGGAATGTCGCCGGACGAGCGCAGCACGATGTCCTTCCCGAGAATCAGGACGGGCCGTCGCTTGTTCGGCGACTCGAAGCGATACCAGCGGATATCGCCCCGTCTCAGCGATGCGGGTCTGGCCACTCGTGATCCACCTCGAGCGGTCCCTGCGGACCCGTGGCCGCCCACTCTCGTAACAGGCGGTCCTGTTCTTCGCGAGCCAGCGGCGCCTCTTCTGCCGGCAGCGACTCGAGGATGACGCGGACTCGGCGTCCCTCCAGCGGAGGCACGGGCGCGTCCAGCGTGATCGTTGTTCCGTGGAGCGTTCCCGTGGTCTTACCAGTCATGATGGCCAGTATGCACCTGGCGGGTGCCCCGAGCAAGATCGCGGGCCAGGTACCTTTGAGCCGCTCTCCCCGGCGTCGACGGCTTGGCTGCGCCCTCGCGCTCCTGACCTCGATCATCCTTCGTCGCCAGTGTCTTCGTCTCGCTCGACCGCATTCGTCGCCAACGGAGGCCACCTCGTTATAATCCGACCGTGGAGATCCGCAGCATGTCGGCGTTGCCTGGCGCGGAGATCATCCTGAAAGGACTGCACGATCTCGAGCGTGGAGAGGAGTCGATCGACGCGCTCCTGGTGTTGATCGGCGCGCCGAAGCTCCGGGCGCTCGGCGTGACGGTGCCGACTCGCGAACACGCCACCTCGCCCGAGCACCGGCTCTACGCGCGGCTCAGTGTCGAAGACGGCCGCACCGCGCACAGCCGGTACAACGCGCTCGTGCGCAGGCTCGTCAGCTTCGAACGGGCGCTGGCATGCGCGAGCGCGTACCAGAGTCCTATCGTTTCCCCCCCATCGACCCTGCCTCCTTCCGGCGCGCGGTAGAGGCCGTGACCGCGTCCGGGAATGAACGACGCGCGTGACCGCCGGGGCTATCTCGCGATCCGCATGGCGTCGATGCCGCCTGCCAGGGAGTAGCTGGCCCCGACCGCGCCGACGACGGCCGTCTCCCGGGTGAGGCCGGCGAGCTGCCGGATGCGGTAGGTGGCCTCGATGCCGGTGCAGTGCGCGCCGAGGAAGTGCTGCACGCCAAACGCCTTCAGCTGCGCGGCAGTCCACGCCAGGTGGTCGTCGGTCGCCGCGAAGATGTGCATGCCGCCGATCACGGCGTTCACCGGCGCCGCGTCAAGGGTCTTGCGTGCGTGCTCGAGCGTGTTGATCACGCCCGCGTGGCCGCACCCGAAGAGGAACACAAGCCCCTCGTCCGTCTGGACGACGAGCGTCATGTCTTCGGGCACCGTGTCCTCAGCGTCGCCCGCCGGCGTGCGCACGCGGCCGAGCCTGCTCCAGTTGCGCTCGGGGTGCACCCGGGGCACCGGTCCGGTGAGCCACACGCCGGGCAGGATCTCGGTGGGCCG
>CAYMAG010000001.1:43684-109936 GCA_964388335.1 uncultured Vicinamibacteraceae bacterium
CTGCATCGCCTTCAGGTTGCGCAGCACCGTGTCCTCGTTGGCGCCGGTGTCGAAGAGGATCCGCCGGCCGTCCGCCTCGACGAGTGCCGCGAAGCCCCACTCGCCGAAGCCCTCGTCGGCGAGCATGGTCGAGAGGATGCGGATGTGGAGATCCTTGACGCGGTGGCCCGAAGGGGCGGGCTGTGCTGCGGCGGTGTGTACGCTGGCCATCAGAAGGACGAGCAGGATGGCGGCAACCGAGCGAACCATGCGCGGAAGCTTACGCCACGCACGCCGCGCGAGAGGTCCCGAAGGTCGCCTCGGCGCCTGTAGAGCGGGGGCTTCAGCCCCGCGAGTTCGCGCGGACCGCTCAGGAGACCACGGCACCCAGGTGTGGGCGACGGGGTGGGGACCCCGTCTGCCCGTCATGCTCTACACGGCCGCGAATGCGGGGTGATAGCGGATCGTACCGGCCCTCTGCCCCAGTGCGTCAGCTTCCAGTTCGAGCGCCATGAAGACGTCGTCCGGGACGTCGTACTCGGATGTCAGGCCGAAGGTCGACGCGGGTGAGAAACCGAACCGCGGATAGTAGGCCGCGTGGCCGAGCACGACGACGGCGACGAAGCGCAGTCGCCGACACTCCTCGATACCCGCTCGCACGAGCGCCGAGCCGATCCCTTGGCGCTGCCTTCCGGGCAGCACCGCCATCGGGGCCAGTCCCGCGATCGGTACGTCCGGGTGCGACGACAGCGTCACTGGCGAGAACAGGATGTGTCCCACCACTGCCTCATCGTCGGTCGCGACCAGAGAGACACTCGGGTGCGCCTGCTGCCGCAAGGCGTCGACGAGGTCCGCTTCCGCGGTCGTGCCGAACGCGGTCTGATTCACGTGACGAATGCCCGGAACGTCCTCCGGTCGTTCTGGTCTGATGTGCATCTCCCGGTCCTTCCATGCTGTCCTTCCGAAGACACGAAGCAGCCTCTCCCACCATGGCGGGCAACCAGCCGAGGAACAGGAGTGCCCACTCGAGACGACGGAGTATCAGTCGTCGCAGTGCATTGTCGGCGGCGCGGTGTGCGGTGGGGTGGATTGGTGGACGGCAGGAGGCTCGAACTCCCGACCTCCGCGTTGCGAAAGCGTTCACCCCATCATACCCCAACACTCACCCTCATTCTGAGTGCTTGTATTTCCTCGTAAATTCTGCGATCCTGCAAGCCGACCCTCCGCACTGCTGAGGTATTCGCGACCGCGCCCTGCACCACTATTGCACCACCAGCGGATCGGCCGATGGTGCAAAGGCTCGCGTCGAGAGGAAGAGGGTTGGACATTCAGAGGCCGGATCGATGCCACTCATCAACACCGAAGTCACGCGCACGCTACCCCGAAGAGCCGTCGACCTCGCGGACACGCAGCTCCCCGGATTCATCATCCGCTGCCGGCCGAGCGGGACGCACTCCTACCTCGTGCGCGCTGGCCGCGGGAAGTGGATCACGGTCGGGCAGGTCCGCAAGCTGAGTCCCTCGAAGGCCCGAGAGGAAGCCAGGAAGGTGCTCGCGCAGGTCGCCCTTGGGCAGACGCCGCGGCAGGCACCGAAGGCGCGGAAGACGCCCACGCTCAAGACGTACCTGGCCGACACGTACGGCCCCTGGGTCCGCCAGCATCGGAAGACGGGCGCCGACATCATCACGCGCATCACGGCCGCGTTTCCGGCGTGGCAGGCCCGGCCGCTGGACCAGATCACGACGTTCGCCGTTGAGAAGTGGCGCACCGAGCGGCGCAAGGATGACATCGCCCCGGCGACCATCAATCGCGATCTCTCCGACCTGCGCGCGGCGCTCACGCAGGCCGTGCGCTGGAAGATCCTGAAGGCCCACCCATTCAGCGACCTGCGGCCCCTCCCCCTCGACTCGCGGCCACAGGTGCGCTACCTCACGTCTGAGGAAGCCGCGCGGCTCCAGACGGCGCTGAAGGCCCGCGACGAGGCCCGCGCCAAGGAACGCGCCTCGGCCAACGCCTGGCGCCGGGCCCGTGGCTACGCGGAGTACCCGCCCTACGGGACGTACACGGACCACCTGCATCCGCTCGTGCAACTGGCGCTGCATACGGGGTTGCGCCGGGGGGAACTCTTCGGCCTCGAATGGCGTGATGTGGACCTGGCCGGCCGGCTCCTGACCGTGCGCGGGAGCGGCACCAAGAGCGGGCACACCCGGTACGTGGACCTGAACGCGACGGCCGTCGCGACGCTGCAGACGTGGCAGGCCGATCGGGCGGCCGTGCTGAGCGTTGAGGCCATGGCGAGCGCACTGGTGTTCCCGGCCGCCACCGGCCAGCCGCTCAACAACGTGCAGAGTGCGTGGGAAGCCGTGCTGAAGGCGGCGAAGGTCACCGCCTTCCGGTTTCACGACCTCCGGCACACCTTCGCCTCGAGGCTCGTGCAAGCGGGCGTGGACCTCAACACCGTGCGCGAACTGCTCGGGCACGCGGACCTGAAGATGACGCTGCGCTACGCACACCTGTCGCCGGGGCACCGGCGCGCGGCCGTGGATCGGTTGGTGAAGGAGGCGTGATGGGTGGTCACGAGGGACAGGACGCGCGTGGCGTCCTCGGCACCCAGCGACAGGCCGCCCTGTACGAGGCCGTCCTTCAGGCGTTGACCGACGCGCCCACGTTCCGTGTGGCGTATCGAGCCGCCGTTCTGGAGACCGTCGAGGGGCACTGTATGGCCGTGGAGCCGTCCGAGGACGAGCCCGTCTGGCGGACCCGGGCACGGGCGGCGGCGCTGCCGGAGATGGTGTCCTGGCTCACGGGCCACGCTCCAGCCCTGGGTGCGCTGCCGGCGGACCTGCTACAGGCGTGGGTGCTATTCGTCACACCATGGATCGTGCTGCCAGTAGGCGAGCCGCCCCGCCTGCGCGTGGCGCCCGTCGTCCCAACCGCCCCACTCGACGCCCGCCCGCATCCGGACGAGCCGCTGGCCAGCTACCGCGACCGGGCGTTCAGGGCCTGGCTGGACGCGGCCCGCACGGCGCCGACCGTGACGGACCGGATGCGAGCGGGAGCACAGCACCTGACGGCCGATCAGGCGTGGGCGACGGTGCGGCCGTGGCCGGGACTCGACACGCACGCACGCTGGTGGGTGGCGGCCCGTGTCGAAGGACGGTCGTTCTCTGAGATCGCGGCGGCGCGCCTACAAGACCGCTCGGACACGATCTACCGCCGAGTGCGTGACATCGACGCCAGGCTCGGATACACCGGCGCGCCAGCAACCCCGCGCCTCGATCGGCTCCCAGATGTGCGCCACGGACGCCGCCGGCGTCAGGACATGGAACACGCGCGCATTCTCGACGTGCTACGACAGATCGGCCGCTGCCACGTCAACACACTCGCCGTCGCCCTGCCCGAACCCTACAGCGTTCGGCACTTCGGGCGCCTGCTGCGCGTCTACGCCGCGCGCGGCACCGTGCGCCGGCACGCTGACGATACCTGGGCAGTCGTATAAGCAACCACTAACGGACGGACATCACTACCCCTCACCGATGTCCGTCCGCAGACGCTGCGCGTCCAGCACTATTCATGCATGGATGTGCGCCCACCACACCTACTCACCGCCGAGGACGCCGCCCAGTACCTCGGCCTCTCACCGTGGACCCTCGCCGCGTCCCGCCTGACGCCGCCGCGGTGTGACGGTCCGCCGTACGTGCGGCTGGGCCGCGCCGTGCGGTATCGCCTGGCCGACCTGGACGCCTGGCTGGATGCGCGCTGCGTCGTGCCGGCCCTGATGCGCGAGGCCGGCCGATGACGCCCGACCACACCACACAACTCCTGGCGCGTGTCCGGGCCGCCGAGGCCGAGGCCCGCGAGGCCACGCGCACGCTCGCGTACGCGCTCGACGACCTCGCCGCGGCACACGAGACGATGCGGCAACTGCGCGTCGAACTCGCGGCCGTGCTCACCGACACGTCAGCATCCGGTGACGCATCCGTGCCGGCGCACGCCCTCGTCATCGAGCACGGCCCGTGCGGCCGGCCGGAGGTGGTCCGGTGACACGACGTCGCCGCCAGACAGACGACGTGCTCCGTGATGTCGGTCTGGAGCTGCGTCTGATCCGCGACGGCCTCCAGCACGGCATGGGCGCGCGGTACGCGGACTGCACACTGTCGACGTCGTCGTGGTCGCACCCTGTGTACGCGGACATCTGGCGTGTCGCATCCGCCCTCGACGCGGACGGCGTCACGGTCGATCCGGTGACCGTATCGACGCGTGCCGCTGAACACCCGGACCTCACGCTCGGCGCGCTGATGCGGATCGCCTCCGGGCATGATCCGCGGCTCGACGCCAGCGCGATCGCCGCGGCGGCCGCGAAGCTCGAAGCGTTGGCCGAGGCCCGCCGCGTCGTCGAACGCCTCGACGCGACACGTCAGCAGGTGCTCACCCATCCGGACGCGGCCGGTGACGCCCTCGACTATCTCGCGAGCCAGCATGCCGAGACGCGGCCCGCCTCAGGTCTGGTGCCGCTCGTGGACCTGGTGGACGCGAGCGTGGACGAGGCGCTCGTGGACGGTCTACTGTTGCCAGACACGCTCGCCGTCCTGTGGGGACCCAGCGGCGCCGGGAAGAGCGCGATCCTGCACGACCTCGCCGTCACGCAGGCCACGGGCGGCGTATGGTGCGGCCGCCAGTGCCGACCTGTGGCCGTCGCGATCCTGGCGTACGAGGGACGCTGGGGGCTCCGGCGCCGGCTGGATGCGGCCGCCGCGGCCCGTGGCGTGCGTGACCTGCGGGACCTCGCGGTCTACGTGTACGACCACCCTCCGGCGTTGGCGGACGGCGCCGGGCTCGCGACGCTGCGACGGGCGATCGAGCGGCACGGCATCGGCGCCGTCTACGTCGACACATTGGCCGCGGCGTGCGCCGGCGCGCTCGACATCGACTCTGGCGCCGGCGGGGATGCGGCTCGGGCCGTCGCGGCCCTCCGGAGCCTCCTGCCGGCTGGGGGTGTGGTCGTCGCGGCGCACCACTGTGGCCACGACACGTCACGGATGCGCGGCGCGTACGCGCTCCTGGCGGCCGTCGACACGGAGGTCCACATGGCCGACGGCGTCATCGCGACGCGCAAGCAGCGCGACCTACCCTCCGATCTGCGCGTCTCGTACTCCCTCCTGCCACAGGACGACAGCGTCATCGTCGGCTACGGCGGGCCCGTCGCCGCTCCACGCGACGATATCCACGATCGCGTCGTCGCGTACCTCACCGCCCATCCCGACGCGTCGTCGACCGCCGTCTGGCGGGCCGTGCGCGGCCAACGGAACCGCGTGTTCGACGTCGTGCGACAGGTGCGATCAGGGACCGGTACCACCGGTACCGGTACCGGGTTGGTACCGGTGGTACCACGGCCCTCTGAGGTACCCGGTACCACCGGTACCCCCTCCCGTAGGGAGGGTACCGGGACTGGTACCGGTACCGAGGCCGGTACCACGGCACGGAGGACCGCCCATGTCTCGTAGGCGTCCACGTACCCCCGCGCCCACCATCTACGGCCTCGGGATGAAGAAGCCCTACGCCTTCGTTCGCGTCGAGCCGTCCGGCTGTCACGTCGTGTTCGTGGCGCGCTGGTGCGCCGCTGCCAGGCCGGCGACGGCTGAGACCTCGTCGCCGCAGCCACCACTTCCGCTGTTGAGGTACGCCCGATGACGACACCCGACCGCAACCGCCTCGTCTCCCTGCGGGACATTCTCCAACGCGCCCTGGCGGCCATCGACGCCGAACTCGACGAGACACAACCGCCGGCGCCAGCGCCGGAGCCGATCCCGACCGCCGCGGAATACATCGCGGCGATCCGTGGCGGTGGAGGCACGCACCGATGACGCACCTACTCCCTCCCGGCCCGTTGATGGGCCAGCCGCTCTTGGACCTCTGGCCGCGCCTCAAGCCGCACGTCCAGGCCGCCATCCTCGGGCAGGATGCCGAGGTGTGCCGGCTGATGGTCGACATTCTCGCCGGCGACGCCTCGCAGCTCGCCGTCATCGTCACGGACACGGCCGACATTGTCGTGTTCATCGCCGGGCGCCCGTTCTGTGGCGTCCCCCTTGCTGTCCTGGCCGATGACGGTCAGACGGCCCACTGAGCGGGCCACGCGCGCCCCCTCCCCACGAAAGTAGGACGACCACATGGATATGCGAGAGAAACTTCTGAAGCGCCGCAAGCAGTTGCTCGATGAGGCGAACGGCCTCCTCGAGACCTGCGAGCAGGCGAAGCGCGGGATGACCGACAACGAGAAGGCCAAGCACGACCGCCTCATCGCGCAGGTGAAGGAGATCAATGCGTCGCTGGAAGCCAACGCGGCGGCTGAACGCGAAGCCGCGGTGACGGTGCCCATCAGCCAGACGACAGCGATGGCCGTCGCGACGGGCAGGATGCCGGCCGAGACGCCGGGCGGGGCGGGTGCCTCGACGGCGGCGGGCGGTGCGTTCGCGCTCGGCTCGTATCTCGCCAGCCAGGGGCGGGAGACGTACGCGGGCGGCGGCATCCTCGTGCCGGAGCATCTCGTGGGCCTGTGGCCCTCGCTGCTGCCGGCCAGCGTGGCGATCACGGCGGGTGTCCGCGTCTTGTCTGTCCGCGACCACGCGACGATCCCAAGCGTGAGCGCGCACCCACAGGCGGCGTGGATCGGCGAAGACAGCACCATCCCGCCGACCTCCACCGGGCTGAAAGGCACGCAGGTCTGGTTCAGGAAGTTGGCCTCGTTGCAGGTCGTGGAAAACGACCTCATCCGCAGCGCCGACGCGGAGGTGACGAGCCTGCTCCTGGCCGAGCAGACACGCAGCCTCGCGCTGCAACTGGACCATGCGATCTTCGAAGCCGACGGCACTGAACACGCGATCCTGGGCCTGCGGTCGCGCGAAGACATCATCACCACGGCGCTGGGCGACAACGGCGCCGAACTAGCCGACCTCGACCCGCTCATCAACGTGCTATCGATGCTCGAGTCGAACAACGCCTCGCCGTCTGGCTGGGTCATGCACCCACTGGTCTGGCAGGACCTCATGAAGTTGCGCGACGAGACCGACTCGCTGCGTCCGCTGCTCGGCGAGAACTTCGGGACCTCGGCCACCGGGGGGATCTCCAGGCGCCTCCTCGGGCTGCCGGTGCACCTGACGTCGCAGTTGTCGATCGACGAAGTCGAAGGCAGCAGCGGAGACGTCTGCCGCTCGATCTACTGCGCGCAGTGGGATCAGGTGGTGCTCGCCCGCGACGCGGCGCAACAGGTGTACCTCGACATCGACGCCGGCGAGAAGTTCAGCAAGGATCAGACGTTGGTCCGGGCCTTGCTGCGCGTCGATCTGGTCGTGCCGAATCCGCGGGCCGTGTACCGCCTGCGCGGCATCAAGCCGACCTCGTAAGCGGTCGGTGACGTGTTGGTCGGCTGAGGCGCTGTGTACTCGCATGGGGGCCTCGGCCGGCCGGCCAGCATCGTTGGGGCCGTTCGCACCCGCTCGCGGTTCGCACGATGCACCCCCGAGCACGCCTCTGGCCTCACCGGCCAGACACCGACTCGGATTGCTCGCCCTGCTCGGCCCGTCGGTATCCGGCGGCACCCGAGCGGGCGGGCGCCTTCAGCAGAAAGGACATCATGTTGCGCTTCATCACCCTCGGCGATGGGTGCATCGTCGCCGGGCTCGCCCTCATCGTCTGCGGCGCCGCGTTGTGGAGTGTGCCGGCCGGGTTCCTCGTGGCCGGGATCGCCCTCGTCGTCACGGGCGCGGCGCGCCTGCGGAATGAGGCGCCCTGATGCCGACCGCTCCCCGCCGTCCCTGTTCACGCCCAGGCTGCCGCCATCTCCAGCCATGCCCCGCGCACGGGAAGCGCCCCAACGTGCCGTCCAGCACCCTGCGCCGGCAGCACGAGCCTGGCAAGCGCCTGTACGACCAGCGCCGCTGGCGGCGTGTCCGACGGCACTACCTCCGCGACCATCCGCTCTGCGTCGACTGTCGCGCTGCAGGCCGGACCACGCTCGCGGCGCACGTGGACCACGTCCAGCCGCACAAGGGCGATGACGGACTGTTCTGGGACCCCGACAACTGGCGTGCGCTGTGTGCGCGCTGCCATGGCCGGCGGACGCGAGCGCAACAGCAGCAGGGACCACCCGAGGCCTTGAAAGTCTAGGTCGGAACGGCCTGACGACCGCCTCTGGACTCGTCTTCGTTTGAATGGCTATTCAGAAGTTTTTCGACAAGGTGACCCATATGTCACGAGGGGGAGCGCGGATCGGCACCGGCCCGAAACCACGGCGGCCACGACCCGACGTACCGACAGGGGAGGCGCCGCCGTCGATGCCGACGACGCTCTCGGCCGCCGAGCGGGTGCTGTGGACGGCGCTCGCCCCACGGGCGCACGCGATGGGGACGCTGCGCGATGCGACGGTTCCCGGCTTCGTCCTGTTGTGTGAGGCCGTGACGGCGCTCGAGGAGGCGCGCGCGATCATCAAGGCTGACGGCCTCGTTGTGGGCGGCAAAGCGCATCCGCTGCTCACGCACGTCCGGCAGTTGACGCAGCGGGTCGAGAGCCTGCTCGGGCGCTACCAGCTCGCGGCGACGGGCCGGCCGGTGGACGTGGCGCCTGCGCCTGCGCACGAGAACCAGTGGGCGGCGCTCGAGCGCGACGCGCCCGCGAAGACGTTCGAGTTCTTCCCCACGGCGCGCGGGCGGTAGGTCGCAAAGGCAGGTGTAACAGGTGTTACACCTGGGTTCTTCCCCGGGCGCGCGGGCGGTAGGGTGTTGCATGCTGCAACACCTTGCGCGCTGACGGTTCTTCCCCGGGCGCGCGGGCAGCGGCTGTCCTTAGGTGCGTCAATTGACGCACCTTCCAAGTCCCAACCCGAAGCGGACAAGCGCCAAGGCGCCAATTGGCGCCTTGCGGCAGGAAGACGCGGCCGAGTGAAACTGCCTCAATTGATGCAGTTTCCCAGTCCAACGGTTCTTCCCCACGGCGCGCGGGCGGTAGCTGTGAGGTGAAACGGGATGTTTCACCTGCGCGGTTCTTCCCCCAGGCGCGCGGGCGGAAACCTCGTGACGGAGTCGGCACTAAGTTTGTCCGTGTTCTTCCCCCGGGCGCGCAGGCCGATGCCCTCGACATCGAGGCGCAGGCGAAGCGGCGTCTGGCGGATGAGTACGACGCGGCGCAGGCGCGGGGAGAAGTGCAGCAGCACGGCGGACAAGGCAAGAGGGATGTTCCACGCGAGAACATCCCCTCCGTCGAAGACCTCGGCCTGACCCGCAAGGCCATCCACGACGCCCGCCAGCTTCGCGATGCGGAAGCGGCCAGTCCCGGCCTCGTGCGGGCCATCGTGGATGCGCTCGTCGAGCGCGCAGCGTTGGAGCCTGCACCACTATTGCACCACCAGCCGATCGGATGCCTCGAAGGACCAGAGGCTGTGTGGCGCTAACTCATTAATTATGAGTGGGTTAGATGGTGGACGGCAGGAGGCTCGAACTCCCGACCTCCGCGTTGCGAACGCGGCGCTCTCCCAGCTGAGCTAGCCGCCCACTTCAGGCGCTGAGGGCTGTCTGGCTGGCGCCAGACCCTCGGTCCGAACGGGGATTGTAGCACAGGGCGATCGCGGTGCGGGGGTCGCCGACAGGTCGCCGACAGCTCGGGCCGTGGGTTCCCCGCGGCTCGGCGAGCCGCGGGCTACCGGGGACGCGGACCACCGGGGACGCGGCTACCGGGGACGCGGACTCCTCCGTCCCTTTCCCCTTTCCCCTCCCTCCCTGTCCTATACTCGTCCGTATGCCGATCTTCGAGTATCGCTGCCAGCACTGCGACCACGAGTTCGAGGCCATCGTCTTCGGCAGCCGTCAACCCGAGTGCCCGGCCTGCCACGCCACGACCCTGGAGAAACGGCTGTCGACGTTCGCCGCCCACGTGGCCGGCGCATCCGCCGCCCGTGCCACATCCGGCCCCTGCGGCAGCTGCGGTGACCCGCGCGGCGCCGGCAGCTGCTCGATGAACTGACCTGGGGGCGCGCTCTGTTCGGACCCCGTCGTCGCCATCCCGAAGAGGTGGCCGCCATCCTCGGCCAGCTCGCACTACTCGCCCGCTGGAGCCGGCATCACCAGCGCGCCGCCCATCTCGAGACGCTCGTGGATCGGCTGCGCACCGCCCTGCGCGCCAACCGGCGCGCGTCGTGGAGCGCCCTGCGCGATGCCATGCAGGCGCCCACGCCCCTCCCCCGCTGGCTCGGCGACCTGGTCGAACGCCTTCGGATGCCCGGCGCGGACGAGGTCGAGCACGCCTTGCGCACGCTGCCGTCGGTGACCCGCGCCCTCGCACGTGCCGCCCTCGACCATCCGGCGCTGGCCAGCACGCTCGACGCGCACGACCTGCTGCTGCCCGCCGACCTCGACCGCGTGTCGGCGCAGCGCCATGCCGCGACCGATGCGACCGCCGACATCGACGCCCTCCTTGCCGACACGGTTCCCGGGCAGGTGTCACTCGGCCGCGCCTGGCTGCAGGGGTCCCAGGCGATGGAGGAACTGTCGTCCCTGTCGTCGCACGCCGTCGCCTGGGAACGCGCAGGAGCACTTCGCCGCGCCGAACCCCTGTCGGACGACCTGCTGCTGCTGGCAAGCACCGAGGCGCCAAGCGGCTGGGTGAAGGACGTCACCGCTGCGCTGCCTGAGTCGGCGCTGAGCTACTCGGGCACGGCGGCGCTCGCCCTCGCCACCGAGCCCGAGCCGATGGTCATCCATGCGGTGACGCCCACCGCGCTGCCGACCGCCCTGCTCTGGTACACGGGACCGCGCTGGCACGTCCGCGCGCTGCGCGAGCGCGCCTCGGCCCGTGGCCTGCATCTGCACGCGGAGGGCGTGGAGCAGAATGGCACCTCGCTCCAGATCGGCAGCGAAGACGACGTGTATCGCGCGCTGGACCTGGAGCCGGTCCCGGTGGAACTGCGTCATCGACCGGGCGTGCTCGACCTCGCGGCCAGCCACGCGCTGCCCGACCTCGTCTCGGTGGACGACATCCGTGGCGACCTCCACATGCACACGGTCTGGAGCGACGGCCGCGACAGCGTGAGCACCATGGCGCACGCCGCCCGTGCCCTGGGCTACCAGTACATCGCGATTACCGACCACTCGCCGAGCGCCCGCGCGTCACGGGTCCTGACGCTGGACCGGCTCGCCCGTCAGGCCGACGAAGTCGCCGAGGTGCGCGAGGCCTTCCCCGACGTGACCATCCTGCACGGCATCGAGGTGGACATCCAGGCCAACGGCTCGGTCGATGTCCCCGACCAGGTGCTCGCCGCGCTCGACATCGTGCTGGCCTCACTTCACGAGGGCCTCGGGCACGGTCCTGAGCGCCTCCTGAGCCGCTATCTGGAGGCGATGCGCCACCCGCTGGTCAACGTCATCACCCATCCGGCCAACCGCGCGCCGGGACGGGTGCCAGGCTACGACCTCGATTTCGGACGCCTGTTCGAGGAGGCGGCCCTCACCGGAACCGCGATGGAAGTGGATGGCGCACCCGGCCACCTCGACCTCGACGCGCCCCTCGCCGAACAGGCCGCCGGTGTCGGCGTGACCATCGTGGTGGACAGCGATTGCCATGTGGCGGATCGCCTCGGCCGGCAGATGGCGTTCGGGGTGGGACTGGCGAGACGGGCTGGCCTGCGTGCGTCGCAGGTGCTCAACACCCGGGACGTCGGCGCGGTGCGCGCCTTCGTCGCAGCCAAGCGCTCAGGCTGACCTTGGTAGTATCGTGTCCTACCAGCATGACCAGATTCGGACGGTGGCTCTCGCTCGCGCTCGTGTCCTGGGCCATGATGGCGCTGTCGGCGGCCGGTCAGCCGTCGCTTGAAGGGGAGGCGCTGGCGCGCGCCATCCAGCGGCACTACGATACGGTGCGGGATTTCACGGCAGACTTCGAACAGGCCTACGTCGGGGGCGCCCTGAAGCGCCGAACCGTCGAGAGCGGCACGGTCGCCATTCGCAAGCCGGGACGCATGCGCTGGGACTACGTGACACCAGAGGCGAAGCAGTTCATTTCGGACGGGTCGCGCATCTACTTCTACGTACCCGCCGACAGGCAGGTCCGCGTGAGCCCGATGCCGGCTGACGACCGCGCGCCGACGCCCATCCTCTTTCTCGCCGGTCGCGGTGACCTGCTGCGCGATTTCCGCGTCGAGGAAGCGGCGCCGCCGCAGGGCATGGACGGCGTCCGCGCGCTGAGCCTGGAGCCGCGACAACCGGCGTCGGAGTACACCTCGCTCACGCTGGTCGTCGATGCCGCCTCGTTCCAGATGCGTCAACTCGTCGTGGTGGACACACAAGGCGGCTCGTCCACCTTCACGTTCAGGAATCTTCGGGAGAACACCGGCGTGGCCGAGAGCCACTTCACGTTCCGCATGCCGCGTGGCGTCGATGTCATCAACCAGAGCAACTGACTCGCTTCGTGCCGGGGCGCTGCTGGCGCTGCTGGCCCTCGGCGCCGCCGCGGGCTGTGCCACGTCTGGTGCCTTTCAGGCCGGCGCGCAGGCGGAACGCAACGAGCTGTACGACGACGCCGTCGTGCTGTACACGCAGGCCGCCGTCGAGCGTCCGGACGACATCGAGGTGCGCGCCGCGTTGCAGCGGGCGCGGCTGCGCGCGGCGGAGGATCACTTCGCGAAAGGCCGGCGGCTGCACGGGCTCGCGCGCTACGACGAGGCGCTCGTCGAACTGCAGCTGGCGCTCGACATGAACCCGTCCAGCGCCGACATCGAACGGCTGCTGCGCGATACACGCCTGCAACAACGCACGAAGTTCGCGGTCGAGCGCGATGGACGCACCCAGCTCGAGTCGGTGATCGAACGCGCCCGGGAGATGAAGCCCGTCGGACAGGATCTGCCCGAAGACGTCACCATGCCCGACTCGCTCGTCTTCCGCGAGGCCGGCAGCCGCGACGTCTTGTCGTCAATCGCCCGGTTCGCCGACATCAGCGTCGTGTTCGACCCGCAGTTCCGCAGCACACCGCTGTCGATCGACCTGCGCGGGACCTCGCTGCGCGACGCCCTGGATGCCGTGACGAAGAGCACGTCGAGCTTCTACCGGGTGACCGCCGCGCGCACCGTGACCGTGGTGCCCGACACGCTCGCCAAACGACGCGAGTACGACGAGGACGTCATCCGCACGTTCTATCTCAGCAACGCCGACGTCAAGGAGACCATCGACCTCCTGCGCATCGTCGTGGACGCGCGGCGCCTGTCGCCCATCACGGCCACCAACGCCATTTCCCTCCGGGACACGCCAGAGCGCATCGCCGCCGCAGAGCGCCTCGTCACGGCGATCGACAAGGCGCGCGCCGAGGTCGTGATCGAGGTCGAACTGCTCGAGATCGATCGCACGCGGTTCAAGCAGTACGGGGTGCAGATTCTGTCGCCTGGCAACGACGTCGGCATTGCCGGGCAGGTGGACATCAATCAGCCCGGGGGCCTCACGCTGGAGGACCTGCGGAACCTCGGCGCGGGCGATATCTTCTTCACGAACCTGCCGGGGCTCTACTACCGGCTGCTCAAGCGCGACACCAACACCCGCACGCTGGCCAATCCGCAGCTGCGCACATCGGATGGGCTGCCGGCCCAGGCCAGATTCGGCGAGGAAGTGCCGGTGCCGCAGGTGACCTTCTCACCCATCGCCGCCGGCGGAGTGAACCAGCAGCCCATCACGTCGTTCACCTACCGCAACGTGGGCGTCAACATCGACATCACGCCGCGCACGCACCACAACGACGACGTGTCGCTGGGGTTGAGGATCGAGGTCTCGAGTCTGTCACCGGCGACGGGCTTCGGTGGCCTGCCCGTCTTCAACACGCGCTCGATCGCGGCGACGATCCGGCTGCGCGACGGCGAGACCAACCTGCTGGCCGGCCTCATACGCGACAACGAGCGATCGGCGATGAGCGGCATCCCCGGTCTCAGCGACATCCCACTGCTGGGCAAGCTGTTTGCCAACAACGAGAAGGAAACGCAGCAGACCGACATCGTGCTGATGCTGACCCCCCGCATCATCCGGGTGCTCGACCTGACCGAAGACGACCTGCGTCCCTTCGCCGTCGGGCGTGGCAGCGGCACCGGCACGTCGCCCGTCATGGAACTGACGCCGATCGCGCCGGCCGCGCCACCGCGCCAGGCGCCGCAGAGCTTCGACGGTCTCGATCCCGTCGTTCCGCAGCAACCGGAGTCACCGACGCAGCCTCCGCTCCAGCCGCCACCGCCGACGCGTCCGCCGACGGGACCGCCCACGGGACCGCCACCGGCGCGCTGATCGGGCGGTCAGCCTTCCCGCTGTACCTGCGCGCCCAGCGACTGCAGCCGCGTCACCACCTGCGCATAGCCGCGCTCCACGGTCTCGAGCGGTCCGACCAGGCTCTCGCCATCCGCAGCCAGGGCGGCAGCAATCAACGCCATGCCCGACCGGAGGTCGCGCGTGTCGAGCCGTCGGCCACGCAGTGGCGTGCGTCCCGTGACGACCATCCGATGCGAGTCGCACAGGAAGATGTCGGCGTGCATGCCGCTCAACTGCTCGAGCGCGAAGAGGCGCAACTCGTACATCCAGTCGTGAATCAGCGTCCGGCCCTCGGCCTGCGTGGCGAGCACGGTCACGAGGCTCACCATGTCGCTCGGAAACCCGGGCCAGAGCCCGGTGACCAGGCGTCCGATGGCCCGGCAGCGCGACGGCCGCACCGTCAGCGTGCCGTCGGCGGGGTGGCAGTCGAGCGCCATGCGCTGCAGCACCGAGACCACGGGCTCGAGATCGTCCCACTCGGCACCGCTCACCTCCACGGCGCCACCGGTCACCGCGGCGACAACGGCCCACGAGCCGGCCTCGATGTAGTCGCCACGCAGCGTGTGATCGGCGCGGCCGAGACGCGCCACACCGTGCACCAGCAGGCGTGAGGTGCCCGCCCCTTCGATGGACGCCCCCATGGCGTTCAGCAGCGCGCACAGTTCGACGACGTGCGGTTCGGTCGCCGCGTGACGAATCTCGGTGGTGCCACGGGCGAGCACGGCGGCGAGCAACGCCAGTTCCGTCGCCGTCACCGACGCCTCGTCCATGTAGAACGACGAGCCTCGCAGCCCGCCGTCAGGTACCTCGAAGTCGTGGACGGCATCGCCGTCCGGCACGGCCGCCTCGACGCCGGCGGAGCCAGCGGAGGGTACGGCCACGGCACCGAGCGAGCGCAGCACCTGAATGTGCGTGGCGATGGTACGGCGCGAGGGAAAGTCACCGCCGGGGCGCGCCAGGCGAGCCCGTCCGGCGCGTGTCAGCAGCGGCCCGAGCAGCAGCACCGACCCGCGCAGCAGGCCGACGAGTTCCGGTGGCGGCTCCACGCTCGTGACCTCCGGCGTCCGCAATGTCAGCGTCGTCGTACCCCGCCCGTCGATCTGCGTGCCGAGGTGTTCGAGCAACTCGAGCAGCACGTCCACGTCGCGGATGCGCGGCACGTTGTGCAGCACCACCGGCTCGGAGGTCAGCAGGCTGGCAACGATGAGCGGCAGGGCGGCGTTCTTGTTGCCCTCGACGCGGATACGCCCTTCGAGCGGTCGTCCGCCCTCGACACGAAGTACGGCCATGGTCAGGAATGTCCCTGGGAATCGCCGGCGGTCCACTCGCCGAGGTACACGATCTCTTCGCGAAGCCGGACGCCGAAACGCTGCGCCACCGCCTCGCGGCAGCGGTCGATGAGTCGCCGCGCGTCGCGTGCGGTCGCGGCGCGATCGGCGGTGATGAAGTTGGCGTGCACCGGCGACACGCTGACGCCGCCCTGCTGCGCACCCTTGAGTCCAGCGCGATCGACCAGCGCTCCGGCCGACCGCGGGATGCCGGCCGGCAGCGGCTCCTCCGGTCCGGGGTTCTGAAAGATGCAGCCGGCACTCGCCAGGTGCAGGGGCTGCGTCTGCTTGCGGAACGCGAGCGATTCGCGCGCGATGGCGCGCAGCGATTCCGGCGCGCCGGGCGTCACCGCGAAGCGCGCCGACACGACGACCTCGCCCGTCGCGTGCAGGCGGCTGTAATCGTAAGCGAATGCCATCTCGTCCACCGGCACGTCGACCACCGTGCCGTCCGGCTGCAGCAGGCGGACGTCCACGATTGACTCGCTGATCAGCCGACCCTGGAAGTGCGCGTTCCCGTGGACCGCGCCACCCACGGTACCGGGCGTGCCCGCCCACGCCTCGAGCCCGGCGCGGCCGCGCCCAATCGTCCACCGCACGAGCCCGTTGATGGTCACGCCCGCACCGGCACGCACCGCGCCGTCGCCGTCTGCACGGATGTCGCCACCGTGAAAGCGCAGGACGACGCCGCGGACGCCGGCGTCCGACACCAGGACGTTCGAGCCGCCGCCGAGCGGCACGACGGGCACGCCTGCCGCACGCGCCAGCGAGGTCACGACGACCGCCTCGCGCTCGTCGCTGATGGTGACGAGCAGGTCCGCAGGGCCACCGAGGCGGAACGTGGTGAGGGGGCCGAGCGTGGCCGTCCGCGCGATCGGTGTCTCGGGCAGCGCGGCGCGGAGCGTGTCGGCGAGGGCGTCGAGCCGCGCCTCATCCACCGAGCACCGCCTGTTCCCGTGCCAGCAGCGCCGCCATCGCGTCACGGCGCGTGCAGGCAACGAAGCGGCAGCGGTCTCCGGGAGCGAGTTGTCCGGCCTGCGGAAGGTCGGCCGAGATGACCACGCCGACCACGGGATAGCCTCCCGTCGTCTGGCGATCGGCCATCAGGAGAATGGGCTGGCCGTCGAGCGGCACCTGCAGCATGCCCATCACCGTGCCGGCCGAGAACGACTCGTGCGCGCCGAGGTGAACGACCGGTCCGCTCAGGCGGTAGCCCATGCGGTTCGATTGTGCATCGAGGACGTACTCGCCGGCGCACAGCGACTCGAGCGCGGCGTCGGGGTCAGGTCTGGCTCCCTCCCGCGGCAGGACGCGAAGCACGGTCGCGCGGGCCGGGCGTTCCGCGTCGTGACGGAAGCCGGAGGGCCCGACGACACGCGCACCGCCGGCCGTGGACCGCCCGATGGGCAGGATGTCGCCGGCGCGCAGCGCACGTCCGCCGAGCACTGCCACTGTCGTGGCGCGACTGCCGAGGACGACGGGCATGTCCAGACCGCCGGCGACGGCCAGATACGTGCGGGCCCCGTCGAGCAGCGGACCGACCGCGAGCACGCCGCCGTGTGGCGCATCGAACGACCGTTCGGCCGGTACGAGGACCCCGTCGAGTCGGGCCCGCGTCGCGGCGCCTGAAAGGGCGAGGGTCGCCGGGCCGACGATCTCGAGCGTCGGTCCATCGAGTGTCATCTCGAGGCCCGCCGCGGACAGGTCATTGCCGACGAGATGGTTGGCGCGGCGGAATGCGGCCCCGTCCATCGGTCCACCCACGGGCACGCCCAGGTGCTGCCAGCCCCAGCGACCCGCGTCCTGCACGGTCGTCAGGCGCCCAGGCGTCCGGACGATCAGACAGGACGATGTCGACACGTCAGGCCTCCACGAAGCGGACGGCGTCGCCGGGTGAGAAGCGCGCGGGCTGCTGGCGATTCGGCTCGAAGAGCGTTTCGTCGGTATGCCCGATGAGGTGCCACCCTCCGGGGCTGTCTGCAGGATAGACGCCCGTGAAGACGTCCGCGATGGCCACGGCGCCGGCGCGCACGCGCGTGCGCGGCGTGGACCTGCGCGGCAGGCGCAGGCTCTGTGGCAGCAGTCCGAGGTAGGCGAACCCCGGCAGGAACCCCAGGAAGCACACGCGGTAGACGGTCGTGGCGTGCGCCTCGATGACCTTCGACGGCGTCAAGCCCGTGGCACGGGCGACCGCCTCCAGGTCGGGTGCCGCATCTCCGCCGTACCGCACGCGCACCTCATGGACCCGCCGGCCCGAGGCCCCGGTCGCTGCTGCCACCTGCTGGCTCGCCACGACCGCCACGACGTGCTCGATGGCCGCCAGGTCGGTTCGGAGCGGGTCGACGTGCACGGTCAAGGTCGTCATGCCGGGCACGAGGTCGCGAACACCAGACACACGCGCCGTTCTCAGTGCCTCGTCCAGCAGGTGCACGCGCGCGTTGGCGTCCAATGGCGTCGCGCCGTCCACGTCCACGCAGAGCGCGGCATCGCCCACGAAGCGGACCCGCATCACAGGAACTCCTGCATGCGGGCGGCGAGTCGCTCCCCTTCACCCGACGCGAGCATCTGGTCGAGGGTGGGCCAGGCGGGACGGTGTCGGCGTGCGGCATTCGACAGGAACGCGGCCTTCATCGCCTCATGGCGCTGCAGCGCGTTCTCGAGACGCGCCATGGGCAGGTCCTGGCGCTCGGCGGCCTTGACGATCTCCTCCAGCGTCCCCGCCAGCCCGTCGATGTTCCCTCCGGCCTGGACGATGACGTCGCAGCCGGCACGCAGGGCCTGCACCGCGACGTGCGCCCCGTGATCGGTGGATGTGGACGTCAGCGTGTCGAGGTCGTCGGCGAACACCGCGCCCGTGAAGGCGAGACGCTGGCGCAGCGCGTCGGACACGATACGGCGCGACTGCGGGGCTGGCGCCGTCTCGTCGAGACCCGGGACCAGCACGTGGCTGACCAGCATCGCCGACACGCCCGCCGCGATGGCTGCTCTGAAGGGTGCCCATGCGACGGCGTCGAGGTCATCCGGCGGTGACTCCACCAGCGGCACGTCCAGGCCGGCATCCCTGCGGGCTCCGCCGATGCCCGGGAAGTGCCGGGCGCAGGACGCGAGGCCGGCATCCTGCAGACCTTCGACGATGCGGGCGCCGTGACGGCCCACCAGGCCGGCATCGGACGCCAGCGTGTCGTCGCCCCCATCCGGGTCCGTCGCGGGGCAGGACAGGTCGAGCGTCGGGAGGAAATCGAGCGAGAAGCCGACCGCGAGCAGTTGACGCGCATGGTGACGCGCGAAGGCCAGGGTCAGCGCCTCGTCATCGGCGCGGCCCAGGGTGACGAGCGGCGGCCAGCCGGCGAGAGGGGGCACCACGAGACGCGTCGCCGGGTGCCGCGCGACCCATACCGGTACGTCACGCGACAGCGACTGCGCATCGCGGGCGACATCGGCCACCTGCAACACGTCCACGATGTTGCGCGGCGCGAGGACGATGCCGCCGATGCCGAACTCGCGGGCCAGCGCACGCAGCTCGACGGGCAGCCGATCGCCAGCGAACCCCACGACGAGCAACTGGCCAACGTGGGGACGGATGAGGCGAAGGGACACGGCTGGCTCGAGACCGGCCCATTATAATGACTGCCCAGCGACCGCACGCCCGTGGAAAATGCCCGCATCGCCCATGTTCTGGGTGAAATCGCCGATCTGCTCGAAATCAGGGGCGAGAACCCCTTCCGCATCCGCGCGTATCGGAACGCGGCGCAGGCCGTGCGTGACACCGCGGTTCGCGTGGCCGAGCTGGACGAGTCGGACCTGCGCGGCATCCCCGGCATCGGCAAGGACATCGCGGCGCGCATTCGTGAGCTGTCGCTGACGGGACGCAGCACGTTTCACGAGGAACTCACGGCCGCGCTGCCCGTCGGTCTGCTCGACATCCTGCAGCTGCAGGGCGTGGGGCCGAAGACCGTCGCCCAGTTGCACGAGGTCCTCCACATCACGTCGCTCGACGAACTCGAGCAGGCGGCACGCGCGGGCGCGCTCTCGGGCATCAAGGGCATGGGGGCGAAGAAGGCAGATCAGCTGTTGCGGGCCATCGACGAGCGCCGGCAGTTCGTCGGGCGGCACCTGGCGTCCACCGCGGCGGCGCAGGCGGCGCAGCTCGTCCAGCATCTGGCCTCGCGCCATCCCTCGGCCACGTTCGACACCGTCGGCAGCCTCCGCCGTGGCGCCGACACGATCGGCGATCTCGACATTCTCGCGACGGATGCGCCGGCGACCGTGATGGACGACTTCGTCGGCGCGCCGGGCGTCGAACGCATCCTCGGCCATGGCGAGACGAAGTCGAGCGTCAGGCTCGCCGGAGGCCTGCAGGCCGACCTGCGCGTGGTACCCGTCGAATCCCGCGGTGCCGCGCTGCAGTACTTCACGGGCAGCAAGCTGCACAACATCGAGCTGCGCGATCGCGCCATCAGGCGCGGGTGGCGCCTGAACGAGTACGGCCTGTTCACGGCCGATGGCCAGACACGCATCGCAGGCGACACGGAAGCCGGCATCTACGAGGCGCTCGGCCTGGCCTGGGTGCCGCCGGAGCTGCGCGAAATGCGCGGCGAGTTCGACGCGGCCGAGGCCGGCTCGCTGCCGGCGCTCGTCACCCGGGCCGATCTGCGAGGCGATCTGCACTGCCACACCACCGAGAGCGACGGCAAGGACACGCTCGAGGACATGGTCGAGGAGGCCAGGCGACGCGGCTTCGAGTATCTGGCCGTGACCGACCACAGCCAGGCGCTGGCCATGGCCAACGGCCTGGACGAGACGCGCGCGTTGGCGCATGCCTCGCGCATACGGGCCTTGAACGCGCGGTACGACGACATCACGCTGCTCGCGGGCATCGAGTGCGACATCCGGCCCGACGGGGCGATGGACCTGGCAGACGACTGCCTCGCCCAGCTCGATCTCGTCGTCGCGTCCGTCCATTCGGCGCTGACGCAGGACGCCGCCGCGATGACCGACCGCGTGCTGGGCGCGCTCGCGAATCCGTACGTCGACATCCTCGGCCATCCAACCGGGCGGATGCTGTTGCGCCGCGACGCGTCACTGCTCGACGTGGAGCGGGTCATCCAGGCGGCCGTCGCGTCGGGCGTGGCCCTCGAGATCAACGGCCAGCCACGCCGTCGTGATCTCAGTGACGTGCACGCGCGCCTCGCCCTGGATCGAGGCGCGTGGCTCGTGCTGTCGAGTGACGCCCACGGCCGGGCGGGCTTCGATCACCATGAGTGGGCCGTGCTGACGGCGCGTCGGGCGTGGGCCACGCCGGCACGAATCCTCAACAGTCAGCCGCTCGCCACCCTGCGCTCCAGCTTGCGCCGGCACCACCCGAGGTCTCAGCCATGACGCCACTGGAGCGCATCAGGCAGCTGTACTACGAGACGTCGAAGACGACCATCGCAGACGACTTCGACGAGGCGATCGCGCTGCTGAAGGGCATGCCGTCGGAAGAAGAGCGCGAACGCGCCACGGTCTTCATGGAGGGGCTGGCCCAGATGCGCGCCGAGTGGCAGATCGCCCCGAAACGGCGCCCCAGGACACGCCGTCGCGGGTAGCCGCCGCGACGGCTGCCACACGGGAGCCTTGCGCCGGGGATCTATACTGGCCCCTCCGGCTGTGCAGGCTGGCCCTGTTTCCGACCCCCGCCGCCTCGTCCGGCTCGCGCCGTGTGCCGGGGCCATTCCCGCGAGGACGTTCGCCTCGCGCTCCGAGGACTGCATGAGTAAGCGTGCGCCGCGCAAGACCACTACCCCGTCCGCCAACGCGGCCGCCCTGCCAGACCGCGCGCCGTCGCGCGTGGTCGTCGAACACGTCCAGCCGGAGATCGACGGCGGCCGG
Organism: uncultured Vicinamibacteraceae bacterium; assembly: GCA_964388335.1. Lineage (GTDB taxonomy): Bacteria > Acidobacteriota > Vicinamibacteria > Vicinamibacterales > Vicinamibacteraceae > JAEZDP01. The sequence goes on from CAYMAG010000001.1 coordinate 65,184, forward strand.
TTCGCCATCAAGCGGACGGTGGGCGAGTCGGTGGTCGTCACGGCAGACATCTTCACCGACGGCCACGACCTGATCACCGCCGTCCTCTGTCATCGTCCGGCGGAAGCGAAGACGTGGCAGGAAGTGGAGATGACGCCGCTCGGCAACGACGCCTGGAGGGCCTCGTTCGAGATCACCAGCCATGCGCCGTGGACGTACACCGTGGAGGCCTGGCTCGACCCGTTCAAGAGCTGGCGCCAGGGGCTCGAGAAGAAGGTCGCCGCGGGCCGCGTCGAACCGGTCGACCTGCTGGTCGGCGCGGATCTCGTCGACGGTGCTGCGGCGCGCGTGGGCCGAACCGTGGCCAGGACGCTGCAGGGCTGGGCCGCGAAGATGCGCGCGGAAGGCAATGCGGGGGTCACGGCAGCGCTGCACGCCGACCTCGCCGTCCTGATGGCCCGACACGCCGATCGCCAGAATGCGCGCCGCTACGGCCGCGAGCTGCAGGTGCGGGTGGATCGCGAACGCGGACGCTTCAGCGCCTGGTACGAGATGTTCCCCCGCTCCTGCGCGTTCACGCCGGGTCAGCACGGCACGCTGAAGGACTGCCAGGCCCGTCTCCCCTACGTCGCGTCGATGGGGTTCGACGTCCTGTACCTGCCGCCGATCCATCCCATCGGCCTGACGCACCGGAAGGGCCACGACAACAACCCCGTCTGTCAGCCTGGCGAGGTGGGCAGTCCGTGGGCGATCGGCGGTGTGGAGGGCGGCCACAAGGCCGTGCACCCCGACCTCGGTACCCTCGACGACGTGCGGTCGCTCGTGACGGCGGCCCGGGCGCTCGGCATCGATGTCGCCCTCGACTTCGCGCTGCAGTGCTCGCCTGACCATCCCTACGTCAGGGAGCACCCGCAGTGGTTCCGGTGGCGCCCGGACGGCACGGTGCAGTACGCCGAGAACCCGCCCAAGAAGTATCAGGACATCTACCCCATCCTGTTCGAGTGCGACGACTGGCGCGCGTTGTGGGACGAGCTGAAGTCGATCCTCGACTTCTGGATCGCGCAGGGCGTGCGCGTGTTCCGCGTGGACAACCCGCACACCAAGCCGTTCACGTTCTGGGAGTGGGCGATCGGCGAGGTGCATCGTGAGCACCCGGACGTGCTCTTCCTCTCGGAGGCGTTCACGCGGCCGAAGGTGATGTATCAGCTCGCCAAGCTGGGGTTCACGCAGTCGTACACCTATTTCGCGTGGCGCAACTCGAAGCAGGAACTGACGGAGTACTTCACCGAGCTGACGCAGACGCCGGTCCGCGAGTTCTTCAGACCGAACCTGTGGCCCAACACGCCCGACATCCTCACCGAAGCGCTGCAGTACGGCGGACGTCCCACGTTCATGACGCGCGTCACGCTGGCGGCGATGCTCGGCGCGAGCTACGGCATCTACGGGCCCGCGTTCGAACTGGGCGCACACGTCGCCATCCACCACGGCAGCGAAGAGTACCTGCACTCCGAGAAGTACGAGGTGCGGACGTGGGATCGGGACGAGCCGCGCAGTCTGGCTCCCTACATCACGCGACTGAACGAGATTCGCCGGGCGCATCCGGCGCTGCAGTCCGACCATCGCCTGCAGTTCCACGCGACGGACAACGATCAGATCATCGCGTTCAGCAAGAGCACGGCCGATCTGCTGGACGTGCTGCTGGTGGTGGTCAACCTCGACCCGCACCACGTGCAGTCGGGCTGGGTGACGCTGGCGCTCGACGCGCTGGGTCTGCCGGCCGGCGGCCCCTTCGAGGCCCACGATCTGCTGACCGACGCGCACTACTTCTGGAGCGGCGCGCGCAACTTCGTGCAGCTCGATCCGTACACGTGGCCGGCGCACGTCCTGCACCTGCGGCCGCACGTGCCCAACGAGCAGGACTTCGACCAGTTCCGCTGACGCGAGGAGACCGATGGCCGCGATTGCCCCGGGCGGTGACCCGCACTGGTACAAGGACGCCGTCATCTATCAGGTGCACGTCCGCGCCTTCGCCGACAGCAACGGCGATGGCATCGGTGACTTCGCGGGACTGATCGAGCGCCTCGACTACCTGCGCGACCTCGGCGTCACCGCCATCTGGCTGCTGCCCTTCTACCCGTCCCCGCTGCGCGACGACGGGTACGACATCGCTGACTACACGGCGGTGCATCCGTCGTACGGCACCCTCGCCGACGTCAGGCGGCTGCTGCGCGACGCGCACGACCGCGGGTTGCGCGTCATCACCGAGCTGGTCATCAACCACACGTCCGACCAGCATCCCTGGTTCCAGAAGGCGCGGCGCGCGCCGAAGGGCAGCGCGGCCCGTGACTTCTACGTCTGGACCGACGACCCGTCCACGTACCAGGGCGTGCGCATCATCTTCAAGGATTTCGAAGCGTCCAACTGGACCTGGGATCCGGTGGCCGGCCAGTACTTCTGGCATCGGTTCTACTCGCATCAGCCCGACCTGAACTTCAACAACCCGGAGGTGCGCAAGGCCGTTCGCAAGGCCATGGACTTCTGGCTGGGGCTGGGCGTGGACGGCCTGCGGCTCGACGCCATCCCCTACCTGCACGAACGCGAGGGCACGAGTTGCGAGAACCTGCCCGAGACCCACGACGAGCTGAAGGCCCTGCGCCGGCACGTCGACGCGCACTATCAGGACCGCATGCTGCTCGCCGAGGCCAATCAGTGGCCCGAGGACGCCGTGGCCTACTTCGGCGACGGCGACGAGTGCCACATGGCGTTCCACTTTCCGCTCATGCCGCGCATGTTCATGGCGGTGCGGATGGAGGATCGGTACCCGATCATCGACATCCTCGCGCAGACGCCGGCCATTCCCGAGACGAGCCAGTGGGCCATCTTCCTGCGCAACCACGACGAGCTGACGCTCGAGATGGTGACCGACGAAGAGCGCGACTACATGTACCGCGTGTACGCGGCCGATTCCCAGGCGCGCATCAACCTCGGCATCCGTCGTCGCCTCGCCCCGCTGCTCGGCAACGACCGCCGCAAGATCGAACTCATGATGAGCCTGCTCTTCGCGATGCCCGGGACGCCGGTCATCTACTACGGCGACGAGTTGGGGATGGGCGACAACATCTATCTCGGCGACCGCAACGGCGTCCGCACGCCGATGCAGTGGACTCCCGACCGCAACGCGGGCTTCTCCCGCGCCAATCCGCAGCGGCTCTACCTGCCGGCCGTCATCGACCCGCCCTACTCGTACGAGTCGCTCAACGTCGAGACGCAACGGGACGACCCGCACTCGCTGCTGTGGTGGATGCGGCGCATGATCGCCCTGCGCCGGCAACATCCGGCGTTCGGACGTGGCACGCTGACGTTCCTGTATCCGTCCAACCGCAAGGTCCTCGCGTTCATCCGTGAGTTCGACGGCGAACGCATCCTCATCGTCACCAACCTCTCGCGCAGCGTGCAGTACGTGGAACTCGACCTGGCGTCCGACCGGACCCGTGTGCCCGTCGAGATGACCGGCGCCACCGACTTCCCGCCGATCAGCGACCTGCCCTACCTGCTGACGCTGGGACCCTACGCCTCGTACTGGTTCCTCCTGACGACGCCGAACGAGGCGATGCTCGACCAGCGCGTGGACGAGGGGGACGCCACGTGGAAGCGGGTCTCGGTCGCGGGGTCGTGGGAGCGCGTCTTCACGGGCCGCGCACGGACGTCGCTCGAAGCCCTGCTGCCGCGCTTCCTCCGCAGCCGCCGCTGGTTCGGTGGCAAGGCACGCCGGATCAGGTCCACGTCCATCGTGGACGCCGTGCCGCTGTCGGGCGATCCACCGGCAGCGGTCCTCCTGCTGGTGAGCGTCGAATACACCGACGGCGACCCCGAGACGTACGTCCTCAATCTGGCGCACGCGACGGGCGCCCGCGCGGACGCCATCCGCAGCGAGCATGCCCGCGCCGTCGTGTGCGAACTGAGGGCAGACAACGAGGACGGGGTGCTCTACGGCGCCACCGAGTCCGAAGAGGTGGGCGCGCTCCTTCTGCAGGCGTTCGCGCGCCGCCGCACGTTCCGCGGGCGGGCCGGCACCGTCGTCGCCGCACCGTCGCGCCACTTCCGGTCGATCGCCGGCGCCGACTTCGCGTCCCTCGTGTCGTCGCCGCTCGGCGGCGAGCAGAGCAACACGTCATTGCGCTACGGGCAGCGCCTGATGCTGAAGCTGTTCAGACGGGTCGAGGAAGGGGTCAACCCCGACATCGAACTCACGTCGTGGCTGACCGAACAGGGCGCGCAGGTGCCGGCGTTCGGCGGCAGCCTGGAGTATCAGCCCGACAAGGGGACGGCGATCTCGCTCGGCATCCTGCAGGCATTCGTACCGAACGAGGGCGACGCGTGGACGTACACGCTCGACCACCTCGATCACTTCCTCGAGCGCGTACGCGCCCTGCCGCCTGGCTACGACGTCCCCTCACTGCCGTCGACCGACCCACTGGCGCTGGCGGCGCTGGAGCCACCATCGGAGGTGACGGCGCTGATCACCACGTACCTCGAGTCGGCACGACTGCTCGGCCTGCGCACGGCCGACATGCACCGCGCGCTGGCGGCGGGCACCGACCCCTCGTTCGCGCCGGAGGCGTTCACGCCGTTCTATCAGCGCTCGCTGTTCCAGTCGATGCGCAACCTGACGGAACGGGTGTTCGAGGTGCTGGGCGCGCGGCTGGACCACGTGCCGGAGCACCTGCGCGAGCGCGCGGCACACGTGCTCGGCCGCAAGGCCGAGGTGCTCGAGTGCTTCCGGGGCATCAGCCGGATGAAAGTGCACGCGTTGCGTACGCGCCACCACGGCGACTTCCACCTCGGACAGGTGCTCTGGACCGGACGCGATTTCGTGGTGCTCGATTTCGAGGGAGAGCCGACGCGCCTGCTGTCCACGAGGCGGTTGAAGCGCTCTCCGTTGCGCGACGTGGCCGGCATGCTGCGATCGCTGGACTACGCAGCACACACCGCGACGGCCCAGGCGGATGCGCGCGGGCTCGCGTCTCCCGGCGGCCAGGATCGCCTCGAAGCGTGGGCCGACCTGTGGCAGGCGTGGGTCTCCGGCGCGTACCTGCGGGCATACCTGGCCGGGATGGAGGGCGCGCCGACGGTGCCGACCGACCGTGACGAACTCCGGTCGCTGCTCACGATCTACGTGCTCGAGAAGGCGGTCTACGAACTCGGCTACGAACTGAACAACCGCCCCGACTGGGTGGGGCTGCCGCTCGAGGGCATCGAGCGGCTGCTGGGGTGAATGGCGGTCAGGGGCGCTGCTTCGCCTGCGCGAGCAGCAGTCCGACGATGCGGACGTAGTCGGCGCGTGCCTCGTCGAATGCCGCGCGATACTCGTCTTCCTTCATTCGCTTGTTGCGCCACTGGCCGTCGAGACGCAGGTCCTTGCCGTCCCGGGCGATCAGGTCGCCAGACGCGACACCTTTGGGCGGCTTGAACGCCAATCCGTCGGCCTGAATGTCTTCGATGATCAGGCGGCTGGCCGCGTCGGTGGCCGTCGAGAGGTCGATGTAGGCGTCCTGGTACTTGCCGGTCAGCAAGCGCTCGCGCAGCAGCACGGGCACCTTGTAGTCAGCCGAGACCACGACGAGTTGCACGCCGGGAATCAGCATGGCGGCGACGAACCGGTCGGCGTCGGTCGGGTCTGCCGCGGCCATGTAGCGGGGAGCGAAGCCTTCCGCCTGGGGTGTCAGCACCTCCACCAGCCGCTGTGCCGCCTGCGCGGTGTCCTCGCTGGCTTGTGCCGACGCCGTTCCCGCGATGCACATCAGCACCAGTCCGGCCATCAATGTCCACTCGGCGATACGCATGCCTGCCACTCTCCCTGGTGCGTCGGTGAGGGTCCGCCTCCCCTCGAGTCCCCACGATCACCCGATGAACAACGGATCGTCTTCGTCACGCCCCGCGTGCTGGCGCGGCTTTCGTCGTACGGCCCCGATAGTGGCCTTCAAGGCCGCCATGATCGCCAGGCCCTCGCGAGCTGGTGCGACCACGGCATTCTGCACCACGGCGAGCGTCGTCTCCACACGCCGCGTCACGTCGGCAAACAGCGCGTCCGCCCGTTCGGCCTGCTGCGTGGCCAGGGCCGAGATGCGTGCGGCATCCGCGCCAATGGCGTTGGCCTTGTCGAGCAGCGGCTGCAGTTCCCGCTCCACGCGCGTCGACAGGGCGTTCACGCGGCGGAACAGGATGGCACCAGCCACGAGCACCCCCACCTGGATGAGGGCCATGGTCAGTGTTGCCAGGGCGATGATGCCCAGCCACGTGTTGGTCCAGTCGTCCACTGCGTCTCCTCTGCGGGTACGGGCCCGATTATACGGCCGGCCACCCGGCGCCTAGAAAATGCTCACCTTCACGTTCAGGAACTTCTTGGGATCCTTGCGCACGTCCTCGAGCAGCGTGCGCAGTTCGGTGACGGCCTGGTTCATGTTGTCGTAGAGCTGCTGATCGCGCAACAGCTTGCCAGCCGTCCCCTCGCCGCTGTTCAGCCCCGCCACCAGCGTGTCGAGCCGCACCGTCAGGGCGTCGAGCCGGTTGTACAGGGCCGGATCGTTGATCAGGCGGGCTGCCGTGCCCTCCCCACTGGAGAGTCGCTGGGTCAGGTCGGCAAGGTTCGCGGTGGTTGCGGTCAGCGACTTCGCCAGCGCGTCGTCGGCGAGCAACTGGCCGAGCGTCCCCTCGCCGCGGGCAATCCCCGACGTGACGGTCTCGAGGTTCTGGATGGAGGTCTCGAGGGCGGCCGCGGCTTTCGGGTCGTTCACCAGCTTGCCGAGCGGGCCCTTGCCCTGGTTCACCGACTGCACCACGGCGTCGGCAGACGCCACGATTGACGCGAGGTCGCGATAGAGATCCTCCTCCGTGAACAGCCTGCCGACGGTGCCCTTGCCGTTGCGGATGTCGCCAATCAGCGCGTTGGCCTGTGCGAGGGTCTGCGACGCGTTCTCGGCCACGTCCGCGATCTGGCCGGGCGTGCGCTCGGACGTGATGTACTCCCAGTCGTTCAGCGGGCGGCCATCCGGGGCCGCGGTGATGTCGACGGCGCCCTCGCCGAGCAGGCTCACCGAGCCGATCTGGGCGCGCGAGCGGTCGGTGATCCGCCTGCGCACCTCGGCGCGCAGCCGCAGCACGACCTCCACGTCGCGTTCGGCGAACTGCACGGCCTCGACCTGCCCGACCTCCACGCCGGCGAGTCGCACCACCGCTCCCGACTTGATGCCCGTCACGTTCGGGAACCGCGTCTTGAGGTGGTAGCGTGCCGAGAACATCCCGCTTTCGCCACCGACGGCGAAGACGAGCATGGTGGCCAGGACAATGGCGGCGACGGCGATGATGCCGACCTTCAACTGCGACCAGGCCAGGGAACGGGTACGTGGCATGTTGTCCTCTGTCAGCTCAGGAAGAGACGCAGGTAGTCGTCGGTGGACGCGCGCAGCTGCGCGGCCGTTCCCTCGAACCAGACTTCACCGTCTCTCAGCATCAGGAAATGTGTCTGTTCCAGCTTCTCTGGCGTCGCCGGCATGAAGTCGACGCCGCCATCCGCGCGTTCCACCGCCATCTTCTCGGCGATGAAGAACGCGTCGCGCAACTGGTGCGTCACGACGATCGACGTGACCCCCTCGACGTCGCGCAGCTTCACGATCTCTTCATCGATGGCGATGGCCGTGATCGGATCGAGTCCCGTGGTCGGCTCGTCGTAGAGCAGGATGCCGGGTGAGGCCGTCATCGCGCGGGCGATCGCGACGCGGCGGCGCTGGCCGCCCGACAGCTGCGACGGCATCTTGTCGATGTGCTCCGAGAGTTCCACCCAGCCGAGCACTTCCTGCACGCGTCGATGCACCTCGTCGAGTGGCTGATCCGTCTCTTCGTAGAGCTTGTACCCGACGTTCTCGCGCACCGTGAGTGAGTCGAACAGCGCCCCCTCCTGGAACACCATGCCCAGGTCTTCACGCACGCGCATCATCTCCGACTCACCGAGTGTGTCGACGCGCACCCCGTTGACGTAGATGCGCCCGGCGTCTGGCTTCAGAAGCCCGAGCAGCAGCTTGAGGATGGTGGACTTGCCGGCCCCGCTGGCGCCGAGCACCACCTTCAGTGTGCCCGGCCGCAGCTCGAAGCTCACGTCGCGCAGGATCACCTTGTCATCGAAGGCCAGCGCCACCCGGTCGAACACGATGGCAGGACCGCCGGGCACGATGCGGGTCAGGCCCGAGCCGCTCATCAGCCGGCCAGTGGCTGTCGTGGGCGTCGCCATCAGTACATCACCGAGATCATGATCTTCGTCAGGAAGAAGTCGAGCACGAGCACCAGCACCGAACCCGCGACCACCGCATGCGTGGTCGCACGGCCGACGCCCTGCGTGCCTCCGGACGTCCGCATGCCGACGTGGCAGGCCACGCTCACGATGGCGAACCCGAGGAACAGCGGCTTGATGAGCCCCATCCACACGTCCTGGATGAAGAGGCCGTCCACTACCGAGTTCCAGTACACGCTCGAAGCGACGCGCAGCTGCGTCACGGTGATCACCCAGGCGCCCACGATGCCGACGAAGTCGGAGATGACCGTCAGCAGGGGCATCATCACGACGCCGGCCAGCACGCGCGGCAGCACGAGCTTGCGAATCGGGTCGGTGCCAAGGGCCCGCAGCGCGCTGATCTGGTCGGTGACCATCATCGAGCCGAGCTCCGCGGCGATACCGGAGCCGACGCGCCCGGTGACCATCAGCGCCGTGAGGACGGGCCCCAGTTCCTTGATCATCGACGCGCTGACGAGGCGGCCGACGAGCGACCGCGCGCCGAACTGGTCCATCGTCATGCCCGACTGCAGCGCCAGGACCGCGCCCGTGAACAGCCCCGTGAGCAGCACGACCGTGAGCGAGCCGACACCGATGACGTCGAGCTGCTCGATGACGTCACGCCCGTAGAACGGACGCGTCACCAGGCTGCGGCCGACGGCGCCCACCAGCTTCACGTACTCCTGCACCTCGAGGAGGGCGCTCTTGATCCAGTCGATGAACCACACCATGGCGAGGTCGCCCGTCAGCGGGCGCCCGCCCCCACGGGACTGGGCTGGCGCAGGCGCTTGAGGCGATCGCGGAGCGCGGCCGCGCGCTCGAACTCGAGGTTGGCCGCCGCGGCGCGCATGTCCGCTTCGAGGCCGCTGATGTACGTCATGCGCTCCGCGTCGCTCTTGAAGACCGGTCCCTCGTCCGGCGCCGTGGGGACGGTCAGGTAGTCGCGGTCCTCGACGGACATGCCCTCGTCGATGGCACGGCGGACGGTCGTCGGTGTGATGCCGTGCGCGACGTTGTAGGCCTGCTGCACGTCCCGCCGGCGGGCGGTCTCGTCCATCGCCTGCCGCATCGAGCCCGTCACGACGTCGGCGTAGAACATGGCCCGGCCGTTCACGTTGCGCGCGGCACGCCCCACCGTCTGAATCAGGGCGCCCGCCGACCGCAGGAACCCCTCCTTGTCGGCATCGAGAATCGCCACCAGCGAGACCTCCGGCAGGTCGAGGCCCTCGCGCAGCAGATTGATGCCCACCAGGACGTCGAACGCGCCACGACGCAGGTCCCGAAGGATCTCGATCCGCTCGAGCGTGTCGATGTCGCTGTGCAGGTAGCGCACCTTCACGCCGAGTTCCTGGTAGTACTGCGTGAGATCCTCGGCCATGCGCTTGGTCAGCGTGGTCACGAGGACGCGCTCGCCGGCCTCGACGCGCAGGCGAATCTCTCCGAGGAGGTCGTCCACCTGGCCGCGCACGGGACGCACCTCGATGACGGGGTCGATCAGCCCCGTCGGCCGGACGATCTGCTCGACGACCACGCCGCCCGACTGCGTCAGCTCGTAGGGACCAGGCGTGGCGCTGACGAAGACCTGCTGCCCGGTGCGGGCACGCCACTCGTCGAAGTTCAGCGGGCGGTTGTCGAGCGCGGATGGCAGGCGGAAGCCGTACTCGACGAGCACCTGCTTGCGCGATCGGTCACCCGCGTACATGCCGCGGATCTGCGGAATCGTCTGGTGGCTCTCGTCGATGACCAGCAGGGCATCCGACGGCAGGTAGTCGAGCAGCGTGGGCGGCGGCTCGCCCGGCGCGCGGCCCGTCAGGTGGCGCGCATAGTTCTCGATGCCGTGGCAGTACCCGATCTCCTGAATCATCGCGAGATCGAACATCGTCCGCTGGTGCAGTCGCTGCGCCTCGAGCAGCCGGCCTTCCTGTTCGAGCTGGGTGCGGCGCTCGACGAGTTCCGCCTTGATCGTCTCGACGGCCCGTTTGCTGCGATCCCGCGACGTCACGAAGTGGCTCTTCGGGTAGATGGCCACCTTGTCGCGCCGGCTGAGGGTCTCGCCCGTGATCGCGTCAATCGTGCTGATCGCGTCCACTTCGTCGCCGAACAGTTCGATGCGGACGGCCGATTCCTCGTAGGACGGATGCACCTCGATGACGTCGCCCCGCACGCGGAACGTGCCGCGTCCGAACTCGAGGTCGTTGCGCTCGTACTGAATCTCCACCAGCTTGCGGAGGATGGCGTCGCGCCCGATGGCCTGCCCCCGCTCGAGCGGCAGCATCAGCCCGTAGTAGGCCTCGGGGGATCCGAGGCCGTAGATGCACGACACGCTCGAGACGATGATGACGTCACGACGCTCGAAGAGCGACCGGGTGGCCGAGAGGCGCATGCGGTCGATCTCGGCGTTGATGATCGCTTCCTTCTCGATGTAGCTGTCGGTCGAGGGGACGTAGGCCTCGGGCTGGTAGTAGTCGTAGTACGAGACGAAGTACTCGACCGCGTTGTGCGGGAAGAAACGCTGGAACTCCTGGTACAGCTGCGCGGCGAGCGTCTTGTTGTGCACCATCACCAGGGCCGGACGATTCACCCGGGCGATGGTGTGCGCCATCGTGAACGTCTTGCCCGAGCCGGTCACGCCCAGCAGCGTCTGGCAGGGGTCGCCCCGTTCCAGGCCGGCGACCAGCTCGTCGATGGCCGCGGGCTGATCACCCCGCAGGTCGAAGTCTGTAACGAGCTGAAAGCGATCGTGGGCGGACGGCATCGGGGGCAGGCAGGCGGTTGACCCGTGATCGTACCATCACGACCCCGGAAGCACCGCTTGCACCGCCTCAGGGCTCGGACCCCGTACGCACCTCGCGCAGCAGCGAGTAATACCCCTTGCGGGAGCGAATCTTGGCCGATTTCAGGTCGGGCCGGTTCAGTCGCACGTCCACCTGCCGCCAGGCGCCGTCCTCGCGGGTGTTGGTCGACACGTAGCCCAGCGTGTAGCGGGCGTTGACCTCTTCGAGGACCTGCGCGTACGCCGCCTCGATGTCCTGCTGGCTCGAGGGGAAGAAGGCCGCGCCGCCGGAGGCCTCGGCCAGCTGCGTCAGCTGCACGCGCTGCTCCATGCCGCGGCGGCCCCGCTGGTTCGCGAGAAAGCCCACGACATACACCGTGACGTCTGCGGCCTTCAGGCCGGTGATCGTGTCGCGGAAGCTCATCACGCTGCGCGTGTCGGCCCCGTCGCTGTAGACCACGACGACCTTCTCGCCGTGCTGGAACGACGTGCCGTCGAGATAGACGCCCAGCGCGTCGTAGAGTGCCGTCCATCCGTCGGGTTTCCGGCTGCGCAGCCGCTCGACGAACCGCGGAAAGTCATTCTGGCTGAACCGCGCGACGCGCACCTCGGTGTCGAAGTCCACCAGCGTGATGTCTTCGGCCCGCGGCAGCAGGTTGCAGAAGCGGACGGCGGCCGTGCGGGCCATCCCCAGATCGGTTTCCATGCTGCCCGACGTGTCGAAGAGCAGGCCGATGTGCAGCGGCGGCCGATCGCCTGTCGCCGTCTGGCCATCGACGAAGAGGCGAACATCCTGGCGGACGCCATCCTCGATCACGATGAAGTCGTCGGGGGTCAGCCCGGTCACGAGCGCCCCCGCCTTGTCTGCAATCGTCACGCCGAGACTGACCATCTCGACGCCCGTACGAAAGACCTGGGCCGAAGCCGGGACGACGGCCAGCAGCATTGCCAGCCCCATCAGACATGAGACGCGCATGGCAGGCACTCCTCGGGGAACGACGACAGCATACCGCATCCGGCGGCGCGCCGGAGCCGTGTCGTTACGTTCCCTCGACGGGAGGCGTATACTTGGAGATTGGTCCTGTTCGCGGCATGCAGACAGGGCCGTGCCGCCATGATGAAGTGTCTGGCTGTCTGCCACAACGAGTTGGTGATGCGCACCCTCCACCAGGTGCTCACGCCAGGGTTCGATGTCGAGTTCCTCGTCGAGAACCGCACGGTGGCGCGGCGCCTCAACGACGCCGGCCTGCGAGTCACCGTCGCCAACCTTGGCCGATGCGATTCGTACGTGCGGGCCGACCTCTCGCCCAGCACCTGCGTCATCATCGAGGACACCGGCCGGCGCAGCCTGCGCCGGGTCGTCGAGGCCATCCGCGACGCGGGCGGAACGCTCACGTACCTGCTCTCGACCGGACCCTCGACCCGACGGGCCGACGAGGCCCGCACGCTCTTCCCCGATCTCACCGGCCTCACCCTCGCCGAACTCGTCTCGCCGCAACTGCACGCGGAACTCGAGCGGTCGGTGACGCGCGCCCGCGTCCAGCAGTACCAACGGTATTTCGCCGACGCCGATCGCGTGCTCATCCTTCTGCACAACGAGCCAGACCCCGACGCGATGGCCAGCGGGCTCGCCCTGCGGAACCTGCTGCGGCGCACGAAGACGACGGCCATCATCGGCGCCGTCAAGGGCGTGAGTCGTCCAGAGAACGTCCGGATGGCCAACATGCTCGACATCCACGTCGAGCCGGTCACGCCCGAGCAGTTCGAGACGTTCGACCGCATCGCGACGGTGGACGTCCAACCCCACTACTTCAACGGGCACCTGCCACACGCGGCGCTGGTCATCGACCATCATCCCGAGCAACCCGGCTACCACGCGGTCTTCAAGGACATCCGGGCCGACTACGGCTCGACCTGCACCATCCTCACGGAGCACCTGCGGGCCGTCGACATGAACGTGTCCGAACGCACCGCCACCGCGATGCTCTACGCGATCAAGTCGGACACCCTGTTCTTCGCGCGCCACACCAACCGGCAGGACCTCGACGCCTTCACCCACCTGTACCCGATGGCCGACGCCGCGCTGATCCGCAAGATGGAGGGCGCCGGCATCACGGTCGAGCGCCTGCGCGTCGTGGTCCGCGCGCTCGAGGACAGCGTTCTGCACGACGAGATGTTCTTTGCCAGTCTGGGCACCGTCCCGCGCGAGGATCTGGTCACCTACGCCGCCGACTTCTTCCTGCAACTCGAAGACACACGGTGGACGTTCGTGACCGGTGTGGTCCAGGACCAGCTGGTGCTGTCGATTCGCAACCTGGGCTACTCGCGCAACGCGGGCGAGTTCGTCCGCAAGTACTTCGGCGACATCGGCAGCGCTGGCGGCCACCGGGCGATGGCCAAGGCCGTGGTCCCGCTGGAGGCCTTCGCCAAGCGGTACGGGGGGGCGCAACCCTCACGCATCAACCGGGCGATTGCCGGTCTCGCCGACCAGTTCATGCGCGAGAACGAACGGCGCAAGGACGAGCCTCGCGACATCGAACCACTGCGCGCGGGCCCCAAGGCCGAAGTCGGGTAGGACGCCCGGAGCGCCCTACCCCAGCGCCTGCGCCAGGTCGTCGACGAGATCGTCCGGATCCTCGAGCCCCACCGACAGACGCAGCATTCCCCGGGTGACGCCCGCCTGCTCGAGCTGCGCGTCGTTCCAGCCGTACTGCGAGGTCAGCACCGGCAGCGAGCACAGGCTCTCGACACCACCCAGACTCGCCGCCCGCTGGAACACCTGCAGGCGATCGAAGGCCCGACGTGCGGCCTCGAACCCGCCCGCAAGGTCAACGGTGACCATGCCGCCGAACCCACGCATCTGGCGCGCGGCAATGGCGTGATCCGGATGCGACGGCAGGCCCGGATAGTGCACGGCCCGCACGCCCGGCATCGCCCGCAGCGCGTCCGCCACGGCCAGGCCGTTGGCATTGTGGCGTGCCATGCGCACCTCGAGCGTCTTCAAGCCGCGGCTGACGGCGTAGCCGGCGGCCGGATCGAGCATGGTGCCCAACAGCTTCCGTGCCGGCAACAGGGCGTCGATCCGCGCGCGCGCGCCCATGATGGCGCCAGCCGTCACGTCGCTGTGCCCGTTGAGGTACTTCGTCGCGCTGTGCATGACGAGGTCGACACCGAGCACGAGCGGCTGCTGGTTGTACGGTGTCGCGAAGGTGTTGTCGATGACCGACAGCACACCCGCGTCGCGGCACGCCGCTGCCACGCGCGCGATGTCCACGCAGCGCAGCGTCGGATTGGTCGGCGACTCGAACCAGAACACCTTCGTCCGCTCGGTGAACGCCGGCCGCGGGTCGCGGCTCATCTCGTGGTCGACGAACGTCGCCCGCACGCCGAACCGCGGCAGCAGGCTCTGCAGCAGGTGCAGCGTACCGCCGTAGATCGAGGCGCTGCACACGATGTCGTCGCCCGACGACAGGAGTCCGAGCAGCGTCGTGGAGATCGCCCCCATGCCGGAGCCGAAGATCATCGCCGCCTCCGCGTTCTCGGCCTCGGCGAGCTTGGCCTCGAGCGACGTCAGCGTCGGGTTGGCATAGCGCGAGTACAGGTACGTGCCATCGGCGTCGAGAAGGTGCGCCTCGACGTCAGCCGCCGAGTCGAACAGGAACGTCGTCGTCTCGTAGATGGGCGTGGTCAAAGGACGGGCACGAGGCGCGGCGCCCTCGGCGGTGTGGATCAGTCGGGTCGAGAAGCGTCTGGGTGACATGAACGAGAATCGGAACTCGCGGTTCGGGCGACGGCCGTCACGTCAGCGGCAGATCGGCGTCCACGGCGGGACCACGGGGCTCCGCGGGACGCTCGACGCCCTCGGCCGATCCGCCGACGACCGGCTCGATGAACTGCCCGTAGGCATCGTCGTAGCCGAGGCCGATCAGTTCCGCCAGCGTGGCGTCCCGGTCGGATCGATGGTCGCGCGCCCCCGTGAAATCGAGCGGGCCGACAGGGTTGTGGGTCGGCTGAATCAGGTACAGGCCAGTGAACCGGTCGAACAGGACGGTCATCGCATCGCGAACGGCGGCGCAGTCCTGTGACGCGAGGTTCTGCCCCAGCCAGGCGCGCGGATCGGCCTGCCTGCTGCCGAGACCGTGCGGGGCCATCACGGGCGCCGAGGCGTTGACGACGATCACCTGCTCGGCGCCGGCGGCGGAGACTTCCTCGAGCAGGCGCACCAGCGACTCGGGACGATCGGTCAACACGTGTGTCTCGCCACGCCAGTAGCTGTCCACGGGGAAGGTCAGCGGGTGGGGCTCCGACACGAGGGGCACGGTGAGCGCGGCCGCGAGCCCGTCCATGACCATGGCACCGCCCTGCTCGAGCGCGTCGACCACTTCCCCATCGCGACTGGTACCGGCGACGTGGAAGAACCGCCGGCGCCAGGGCTCCTGCAGCACCGCGAAGACGAGGTCGCGCCTGGTGTCGAGGTCGTGCACCGTCACGATCAGTTCGGCCGATCCGGGCTGTCCCAGTCCGTCGGCGAGCATCTCGACATATCGACGACTCGCCTCGGCGCGCGCACGGCTCGTCGCCCCGGCCTTGCCCGGCGCCGACCAGAACGCCCCGGCGAAATGCGTGTAGGCCCGCGTCGCGTCCACGGGCGCGCCGAGCGCCACCCACCACGGACGCCCCCGCATGGTGCGGCGGTGACGGGACGCGCGCCGCGTCGCGTACTCGAACACCAGGAACAACAGCGCCGCCAGCAACGACAGGACGGCCACCCGCGGGATGACGACGGCGAACAGCGTCTGGCTGAACGTCCCTTCGATGACCGCGAGGAACCACGCAGCAAGGCGCCCCTGTGCGTCGAGCCCGGTCAGCGCGGCGATGTACGCGAGCGGGTACAGCAGGGCAGCGACCGCCTGCACCAGAATCGGGATGCTGAGCACGAGGCCGCACAGCAGGAGCGCATAGCCGCACACGGCCCATGGCAGACGCCAACGATAGAGGGAGGCCACGCGCGGCTGGTGCCAGGCGCCAGTCGTCGGCTGCCACAGGCGCGTGCCCGCATCGAGCGCACCGAGCATCGCGCTCGCGGCGCCGATGCCGCGCCCGGCCACGAGATCCACCTTGACGCCCGCCTCGGCCAGGGCCTTGAGCACGCCGGCATGATACGCACCCGCGGTGCCCGTCCCGGTGAAGACCACGGCCGTCCGCAGGCGCGGTGCGTAGGTCGAGCCGTCGGTCGCCGAGACGGCCGGCGACGGCGCCCTAGTCGTGGATCGTGAGGAGCTTGACGAGCTCGAAGACACGTTGGCCATTGGGGGTGGGCACGATCACTTCGTCGCCCTCGGCCTTGCCGAGCAGCGCACGACCGATGGGAGAGGCCGTGGAGATGAACCCCTTCTCGGCATCCGCATCCTCGGGCATGACGAGCTGGTAGGTCAGCGTCTGGCCGTCTTCTTCGATGAGGCTGACGGTCGACCCGAGCGCCGCCTTGTCATGGGGAATCTTGTCGAGGTTCATCAGGGCGATATCGCCGACGCGCTTCCGCAGCATGCCGATGCGGGCCTGGAGATACGTCTGCCGCTCCTTCGCCGCCTGATACTCCGCGTTCTCGCGCAGGTCTCCCAGCTCGCGGGCACGCTGGATCTCCCTGGGCAGCTCGGTCTTGAGTTCCCGCTCCAGCTCATTGATCTGGTCTTCGAACTTCTTGAGGAGGCGCGCTTTCACAGCAGTCCCACGGGCTGACCACCCACAAAAAAAACTGGCCCCCGCAGGCGCAGTGCACGCCCACGTGGCCGGAGTCCTGGCCAGCGACTGGCGAATCTTACCATAGGCCCCCTGAGGCCGCCGTCGCCGACCCGCGGCGCCGCAGCGCGACCCGTGCGACGATGGTCTGCGATGACGTTGGACGCCAGGATCACCAGCCGTCGGCATCCACTGGTACAGCGGTTGCGGGCGGCCGCACGCCGCGAGAGCCAGGAGGTGTTGCTCGATGGCCCGCACCTGCTCGCCGAGGCGCTCAGGAGCCAGGCATCGGCGGGCGCGGGGCGCAGCACGCTGCTCACCGTGGTCGTCACGCACCGTGCCGTCGACACCCCCGAGGTGGACGAGCTGTGCGACGAGGCCGCGCGCGAGGGCGTGCCGGTGCAGATCGTGCCGAACACCCTCGGCGACGCCATCAGCCCCGCAGTCTCGCCCAGCGGTGTCGTGTCGCTCGCGGAGGTACCGTTCGCGGACCTCGACGCGACGCTCACCCGCGACCGCCCCCTGCTCGTGGTGCTCGCTGGCGTGCAGGACCCCGGAAACGTCGGAACCATCGTGCGTACGGCTGAGGCTGCAGGGGCCGGAGGGCTCGTGCTGCTGGAGGGGACGGCCGACCCCCTGGGCTGGAAGGCGATGCGCGGCTCCATGGGCAGCGCCCTGCGACTGCCCCTGCATCGGAGTGCCGATGGAGCCAGTACGCTCGCGCTCCTGCGTGGCAGGGGCGTGCAGATCGTGGCGGCCGACAACCACGCGGCGCGTGCCGCGGGAGTTCCCGACCTCACGCGGCCGACGGCACTGCTCGTGGGCGCCGAAGGTGCAGGTCTGTCGAGGGCGCTGCTCGCGGAGGCCGACGCAACGGTGTGCATCCCTGTCGCAGATCCGGTCGAGTCACTCAACGTCGCCGTCGCCACGGCGCTGCTGCTCTTCGAGGTGCGCCGCCTCCGCGGCGGCCCGGGAATTCTGGCACCCTGATGACCGCGGACCAATCCTCACTGTTCGAGCCTCCCGCCCCTGACCCGGACGCCGAGATCGGCGCACGCGCGCCGCTCGCGGATCGCATGCGGCCGCGAACGGTCGACGAGGTCGTCGGACAGCAACACCTGCTGGCGCCGGGCAAGCCGCTGCGCGAGGCGATCGACCGCGACGTGCTCCAGTCGATCCTGCTGTGGGGCCCGCCAGGCACCGGTAAGACAACGATTGCGCGACTCATCGCGAGCGCCACCGCGGCGCGTTATGTGGCGTTCAGCGCGGTGCTGTCCGGCGTGAAGGACGTCAAGCAGGTCATGCAGGAAGCCGCCGACGCCCGGCGACGCCATGGCCGGCGCACCGTGGTGTTCGTGGACGAGATTCACAGATTCAACCGCGCGCAGCAGGACGCCTTCCTGCCCCACGTCGAAGCCGGCGACATCGTCCTCATCGGCGCGACGACCGAGAATCCTTCCTTCGAGGTGAACGCGGCACTGCTCTCGCGGTCGAAGGTGTTCGTGTTGCGGCCGATGGCGGCCGAGGATCTCGTGCGGGTGCTGGCGCGGGCGATCGACGACACCGAACGTGGACTCGGTGCGCTCGGCCTGACCGTCGAGGAGGGCGTGCTCGAGGCGATGGCCCGCTACGCCAACGGCGACGCACGCGGCGCGCTGAACCTGCTCGAGCTGGCGGCGAGCGTGGCATCCGCGACGGAGGACGGCCGTCCGCACCTGTCACTCGGGGCCCTGGCGTCGCTCATCGAGCGTCGCGCGCTGCTGTACGACAAGTCGGGCGACGAGCACTTCAACGTCATCTCGGCGCTGCACAAGTCGTTGCGCAACAGCGATGCCGACGCGGCGGTCTACTGGCTCGCGCGCATGCTGGAGGCCGGCGAAGACGTGATGTACGTGGCGCGGCGCCTGATCCGGTTCGCGTCCGAAGACGTGGGCAACGCCGACCCGCAGGCGCTGCAGGTGGCCGTTGCGGCGCGCGACGCCGCCCACATGCTCGGTCTGCCCGAGGCGAACACGGCACTGGCGCAGGCCGCGATCTATCTCGCCACCGCGCCGAAGAGCAACGCCGTGTACCTGGCCTACACCCGCGCCGCCGACGACGCGCGGCGCGACGAGGCCGAGCCCGTGCCGCTGCACCTGCGCAATGCACCGACGCGCCTGATGAAGGATCTGGACTACGGCAAGGGCTACCAGTACGCCCATGACGCGCCCGACGCGGTCACCGGGATGGAGTGCCTGCCGCCGAAGCTGCGTGGCCGCCGCTACTACCAGCCGACCGAGCGCGGGTTCGAGAAGGAGATCAAACGCCGGCTGGACGGCTGGGCTGAACGCAAGAAGGTGTGATCCTAAGTACTAAGGCAGGCGCGTCCCCAGCGCGTTCGAACCGGCCGCCCAGCGGACGCCCGCGGCATCCGAGTACATCGCACGCTCGACGACAATCTGCGCCGGTGTCTCGCCAACCGACTCCACGATCACGCCGAAACGCCGGCCCTGCACGCTCGGACCGATGATGTTGGCCACGGGGACGTTCGTGCGCGATTCCGGACGCAGACCGACGATCGTCGTCATCGGCGCCGCGCCGTCCTCGAAATACAGGGTGACCTTCGCCTGGCCCGCGAACGCCGACGTGTTGGCGATGAGGACGTACGTCTCGAACGCGCGGGCACCGCCGACCTCCCCTTCGGCCAGCGCCCACCGCGTGCCCGCCGCGGTGCTGCCGGGCGAGTTGTGCCCCTCGTGCCACGTCGCAGACGATCCGGGCCACCACATGGCGCGCTCGACGATGATGGGCACGCCGTTGGTGGACGTCACCGTCGTGGACACGGCCACGTCTGCGAGCGGGAAGCCCTCCACACCGGGAATCCGCTCGACGTCCACCCAGATGTTCGCGCGCGCGTTCGCGCGCACCTCCAGCGTCCGGCTGTACGTCGTGCCGTCGATGAGGAGGTACGTCACGGTCACCTGGGCATCCTGCGAGGTCGGGTTGGCGATGAGCACGAACAGGTCGAAATAGCTGCCCGTCGCGCCCTCGGCGAGAAACCACTCCGTGGCCGGCGCCGTGACGCCCGCACTCGCGTGCCCCGCGTTGAAGGGGCGTCCCTGGTTGGACAGGTACATCGCCCGCTCGACGATGATGGGCGTGCCATCGAGCGACTCGATGACGGCGCTGACGTCGGTCGAGGCCAGGGCCTGGCCCAGGCCGGCGAAGACCTCCAGATTGACCCAGATGTCGGTGCGCGACGTGGGCGGCAGCAGGTACGTCTTCTCGAGCGGGGCGCCGGCCGGCCGCAGGTAGCGGACGCGGACGCTCCTGGCAGTCGCCGACGGGTTCTGCAGCAGGTAGAACAGCTCGAATCCGCTGTGCGTCGCCCCTTCAGCCAGATACCAGACGGGCGAGGGCGCCGTGATGCCGCGCTCGGCATGCGACCCGTAACCCGTGGCGGCATCCCACGTCATGGTCCGGTCCACGACGATCGGGACGTCGCTCTCGACGACGGTCGCGAAGGCCGAGTCCGTCCCGCCGGCCGTGAACGACGTGCTGCGGCGCGAGAGCGGTGGCATCGCGTCCCACGTGGCGCTCGTGGAGCCGTCGGGGAACTGCCGGCGCACGAGCGTGTGCGCCACGGTGCTCTGTGGGTTGAGGCGCGCGATGCGCGTCTCGAAGAACGTGCTGGCGGCGCCTTCCGCGAAGTAGCGTCGATGGAAGCCGCGCGGGTGGCCGTGCGTGCGCAACTCGTCGAGGTTGTTGACGCCATCGCCATCCGGATCCCCGAACGCGCCGTCGCTCCCGGAAGCGGTCGACGTGCTGAGCCCCATCGCGGCCTCCCAGTCATCCGGCAGCGCATCGCCATCGGCGTCCCGGGCGGACGGCTGGTACACGAACGCGGACGCAAGCGTGGACGCGTCGCCGCTCGCGCTCTCCACGCGGATGTCGACGGCACCCTGCGGGTGTGACGGCACGACCACGGACAGCTCGCCGGCTGACCGCAGGACGAGGCCGGACGCCTCACCGGGACCGAACGTCACACGCGCGACCGAGGCGAGCCCGGATCCCGACAGCGCCACCCGTGTGCCGCCCAGCGTGGGGCCGGTCGCCGGCGACACCGACGTGAGCACTGGCGCGGGCGTCTCGCGGTGCAGGGCGGTCACCGGGAGTGTCTGTCGGAGCGCCCGTGCCCCGTTCGCGACGCCTGCGCGCCCGGTCGGCCGACCGTTGTGGAGGACGTCGGGGTTCGAGACGTGCGCTATCTGGGGGCAGAACGTCCCCGGACAGGCGTACGACATGATGTCGCGGAAATGCGGCGGGTCGCGGAAGCCGTACGCGTCGGGGAACACGCCCGGCGAACCCGCGTTGTCGGGATCGTGCGCCAGTCCCAGGTTGTGACCGACCTCGTGGGCGAGCGTGTAGGCCCAGAGTGCCGATCGAAGCACGACGGAAAAGCCGTACGGGGCGAACGGCTCGTTGATGTCGCCCAGCAGCCAGGCGTAACCCGCCCAGCCTTCGTTGGAACGATCGGTGATCAGGACGACGAGGTCGGCGCCCAGTTGGTCGCGCAGCATGTGCACCTCGTCGAGGAAGACGTCGGATGGCGACGTCAGGCGGTCCAGGTCGGTCCTCATGGACCCCGACTCGGCGTACGCGACTTCGCGGGCATCCAGGAGGCGCGCCTGCCCCTCGACCTCGCTGTTGGCCAGCACGGTGTTGAGCTGCGCGACGGCGAGGTCGATGTCGGTGCGCAGTCCCTGCGCGCCACCGGCGGCGGAATCACGTGCGGCGGGCGTGTAGACGACCAGCAGGTCGATGACGGGGCTGGACTCTGCGGCCGCCGCGGACGGCGCGGAGGCCACGCTCGCCGGCCCGTGCGCGGGCCACGTGATCTCCCCGCGGGCGGGGCCCGGCTCGGCCACGACGCGCTGATCGGCCACGGCGCGACCCGCCAGGCCGGCAGGCATCAGGCCGCCCCCGCATTGCGGCTGGTCCGCTTCGTCCACCTCGTCGACCGCGTGCGTCCCGTCGGCCTGCGACTGGATCACGAAGGTGCGTCCGCCGATGTGGACATGGCCGGCGAGCCACGGCCCGCGCTGGACGAACGAGGCGTCACCCGTGGGAGTCCCCTCGATGCGCCCGGTCCAGTACGTGGCCTCGGCATCGATGACGTCCGAGCGGGTGCGTGCGGCGACCACGCGCACGTCGTCGCGCAGGGTCAGCGACAGGCGTTCGGGGACGAGGCCGCGCGCGTCGCGGAGGACGCCCGGACGAGGGCGGACGAGCGTGCGGCGCCGGACGCCGCGGGCGCGAGGCGCGGGGTCGTCCTGTTGGAGTCCGGCGGCGGCGACGAACAGGTCGCGTGCGGGGGGCGGCGACGCGGGCTGAGCGGACACGGCAGCCGACCACGCGCCGCAGAGCAGAAGACCGCCGACGAGCAGATGCGGCACGGAGAGGGCGAGGGAGGGGTGCCGCGCGGAGGGCATCGAGGTCCTTGGGATCCTACCCCACGTTGTAGACTGCTGCCGTGCCGACATCCGAACGCCCTTCCACCCCTCAGGCGGCCAGGCCCTCGGGCCTCGTCGACCGCCTGCTCAACGGCATCGAGACCGCGGGCAACAAGCTGCCCGACCCGGCGATGCTGTTCGTCTACGCCCTGCTCATCACCTGGATCGTGTCGGCCGCGCTCGCCTCCGTCTCGTTCGCCGAGATCGATCCGCGCACGAACGCGCCCATTCAGGTGAACAACCTGCTCACCGGCGCCGCCCTTGCCAACTTCCTGGCGACGATGGTCGGCACCTTCACCGCCTTCCCGCCGCTGGGCATCGTCCTCGTCGCGTTGCTCGGCGTCGGCGTCGCGGAGCACACGGGCTTCATCGGCGCCGCACTCAAGGGCATGCTGGGCATCACCCCGCTCCGCCTCCTCACGCCGATGCTCATCCTGGTTGCCTGCGTGAGCCATACGGCGACCGATGCGGGCTACGTCCTCGTCATTCCGTTGGGCGGCGTCATCTTCTACACGGCCGGACGCCATCCGCTGGCCGGCATCGCCGCGGCCTTCGCCGGTGTCTCGGGCGGCTTCGCGGCCAACTTCATCCCGTCGGGCATCGACCCGCTGCTGCAGGGCTTCACACAGGCCGGCGCGCAGATCATCGACCCGAACCGTCTCGTCAACCCGCTGAGCAACTGGGCGTTCACGAGCGCTTCGGTCGTGCTCGTGACGCTCATCGGCTGGTACCTGACCGACCGGGTCGTCGAGCCACGGCTGGCTGCCACGCCGGTGGACGGCGACACCACCGACATGCCGCACCTCGAGCCGTTGACGCCCGTCGAGCGCAAGGGCCTGACCGTCGGCCTCGTGCTGATGCTCGCGGGACTCGCCGCCCTCGCCGCCTGGGCCTCGCCGGGTACGTCGCCGCTCCGATCGAAGACCGGCGAGTTGTCGGCATTCTCCGCCCCGTTGATGCAGTCCATCGTGCCGCTGATCTTCTTCCTCTTCCTGCTGCCCGGCGTGGCATACGGCATGGTCGCGGGCACGGTGAAGACCCACCGCGACGTCATCGCCGGCATGAGCAAGGCGATGAGCACGATGGGCTACTACATCGTGATGGCGTTCTTCGCCGCGCAGTTCACCGCGGCCTTCGGGCAGTCGAACCTCGGCGCGCTGGTCGCGCTCAAGGGCGCCGCCGCCCTGCAGGCGCTGCAGATGCCGGGACAGGTGACGATCGTCGGCGTCATCCTGCTGACGGCGACGGTCAACCTCCTCATCGGATCCGCCTCGGCCAAGTGGGCGCTGCTCGCCCCGATCTTCGTGCCGATGCTGATGCAGGTTGGGCTGTCACCCGAACTCACGCAGGCCGCGTATCGCGTGGGCGACTCGACGACCAACATCATCACGCCCCTGATGCCGTATTTCCCGCTGGTGGTCGTGTTCGCGAAGCGGTACACGAAGGACGCCGGCATCGGCACGATCGCGTCGATGATGATGCCGTACTCGGTCGCGCTGCTCGTGCTGTGGACGTCGTTCCTGCTGATCTACTGGGGACTCGGCATTCCGCTGGGACTGCAGGCGCCGTACACGTACCCCTGAAGGGACCGTTCCTGCCGGAGACGCGCCCAGGCGGTCACAGGTACAGACCTGACCCGCGATGAGCGTCTGCGCGTCCAGCGTCGATCAGGTCGAGAGCGGGCTCACTGGGCCATCGCCAGATAGCCGTCCCGCGCCCGCACGCGCGCGCCGACCCGTGCCACCTCGACGTCCAGCCGCCGCCACCCCCGGGGGCCGGGGGGCGGCTCGTAGGACAGGACGTACTGGCTCGCCAGCTCCCCCAGGATCTCGGCGTAGGTCGCGTCGAGATGCGCCACGTGCGGCACGAAGAAGACGCGCCCGCCGCTGGCGTTCGCGTAGGCGTCGAGCTGGCGTCGCGTCGCCGCGTCGCTGACGCCGCCCCCGAAGGCAATCGTGTACACCAGGGCGTCGCTCTGCCGAATCCGGCGGATGGTACCCTCGCCGAGCGCACGGCTGCTGCGGTCGTCGCCATCGGTGAAGATGACCACGCCCTTCCGGCCCGTCCCGCGCTGCGCCAGCTTGAGGGCCTGGACCGTCGCGTCGTACAGCGCCGTGCCTCCCCAGGGCTTCAGGTTCGGCGCCACCAGCCGGCGGCGTGCCGGGTTGGCCTCGCGGTCCATGATCATGAACGTCTGGTCGTTGAAGGCCATGACCGTGGCGATATCGGTCTCGCGCAACTGGGAGAGGAAGCGGCTGGCCGCCTGCACGACCTCGGTCATCACGCCGGTCATGCTCTCGCTGATGTCGATGGCCAGCACCAGGTCGAGCGGCTCGTCCTCGCTGCTGATGCCCGCGAGCGTCTGGGCGAGGCCGTCTTCCTTCAGCCGGAAGTCGGCGAGCGTCAGGCCGCGCACGAACTGCCCGCTGCCGTCACGCACGATCACCGGCACCTGCACGGCGTTCACCTGCACGGCCTCGGCGAACTCGAGCTGGCGCGTGCGCACGTTGGCGACCACGCGACGGCCATCGGTCATCCGGGCCACGACCCGCACGTGCCGCGTACTGGCCACGGGACCCGCATCGAAGTCACACGCCCAGGGCGGTTCGTCGCGCATGCACACGGCACGGCCGTCGACGCTGAACGTGACCGTGTCGACGTCACCGTCTGGCGCATCGAGGTGCGCCGAGAGGAGGCTGGCGCCCACCAGCAGCGTGTCGGATGTCGGCGCCAGGATGACGATCGTCGGGTCAGGCGGTTGCGACCCCGCGTGCGCAAGCCCCATGAGAACGGCCAGAGCGGGCAGACGAGCGAATCGACAGGTCATGGCTGCGGTCTCGCGGCCAGCGCGTCGGCGGTGTACAGCGGCCCTTCCACGGTGAACAGCGCGAGGTAGTCTTCCACGCGGTCGGTGTCCACGCCGTGAATGTGTTCGAGGAGCGCGCGCCAGTCGTCGTGGTCCTGGGCGGGAGACCGGTTGACGAGATCGTACACGGCGGGCGCAAGGACATCGCGCCCCAGCATCGCCGGCATGCCGAGGTGCGCAAGTGCCTCGGCAACGCGCAGCTGCAGATCGGGCACCGCGACGGCGACGAGACTGCTACCCACATGACCGGCGTAGATCTCGGGCGGTACCGGCGGGGCCAGGCGCGTGCACAGACAGCCCGTCGCCGCCAGCGTGGACGTCCCCCATGCGTGCCAGTCCTGCGGCATCGGCTCGCCGTCGAGACCCGCATGGAGCAATTCCCGGGGCGCCACCCAGATCCCGGCCCGATGTGGCTCGTGGGCGAGCATCCAGGGCCAGAGTGTCTCCCGATCGGGGCTCATGCCGACGCGGGCGGCGAACGCACGGCGCGCGTCGTGATCGGACGCCGCGGTTCGTGCGTACTCGCGGCCGCGGGCGAGGGCCGCGGCGATGCCGTCTCGCGACGCGTCGGTGAGGGCCGCGCGTGACGTCAGGACGACGGTCTCGACGAACGTTCGCCGATCCATATCGTTCAGCGTCGGGCGCCCGGCCAGGGCATGTGCGGTCACGCGCCGCAGTGCATTGGGCGCGAGCGCCACATCGAGCGCGAGGAGCGAGCCCGTGACGTGCCATCCACGGCCAGCCGTGGACACTGCCGGCAGGGACCAGGGCAGGCGCACCCGCCCGGCGCCACCCGTGGACGTCCCGTCGAACACGTGGCGGCTCGCCGCTTCCCCCGGGGTCAGCGGCATGTCCTCGTGGTCGGCGAGCACACGTGCATAGGACAACTCCAGGAGCCCGCGGGCCAGGAGCGCATCGGCGGCGCGGGTGAGGGCCGTCCTGATCGTGGCGACCCGCTGAGGCGGGCGTGACTGTGGCGAGCGCCCGAGCGCATCGACGGCGACGCGCCACTGGCTGCGTACCTCGTGGTCGAGGACGTCGGCGCCCTCCTCAACCTGCGCCATCCGTTCCACGGGATCCCACGCGTCCAGTGTGCCCGCGCCTGCACCCGCGCCGAGTCCGGCGGCACCGCCGGCGCCTGCGCTGGCCGCGGCATGCAGCAGGAACGCGAGGTCAATCGCTGGCAGGCTCTCCGGCCCCCGGGCGTCATCCATCCGCCGCGCGTTGGCGGCCGACACGTCCAACAGGTAAGTTTCGCCTTCCCAGACAACCGGCCGCGCCGGTTCGAGGCGTTCAGGGGAGTCGCCACTCAGCCACCGCATCCACGCGCGCTCGACGCTGCGGCGATCGGGGTCGGCCCGGTCAGCCTGGGCGCCCGGCACCCATCCGCCGCTCCATGCCAGTACCCGGCCCTCGAATCTGCCCGCGCGGTCGGGCGTCAGGGCGGCGAGTTCCCGGAGTGCCTGGCGCAGCCGATCCGGCGGCACGGCTCCCTCTGCCGCGGCGCCCAGGAGTACGGCCAGGCTGCCCTGCCATTGGGCGTGCGCGATGAAGGCCTGCGCAGGCTGCCGAATGGCGGCCACCGCGTCCGATCCGCGGGCGAGCCTGGCGACCAGACCGATGTCGTGCGTGCCGGCACGCTCGAGCGACAACACCACCGCGGGCACACGCCCGACCGCACGAACGGCGGTCAGCGCATCAGCCGTGTCCGCGCTGTTGAGGGCCTCCCGCTGCCGCGCAGCGTAGAGCACCTGATCGGCGCGGGCGCGACGTACCTCCGGGTCGCGTGCGAGGACACGCGACACGATCCATCCCGCAGTCGGTAGCTGCCCGCCGGCAGCGCGCTGGACGTCGCGGGCGCCGACACTCAGGTGGTCGCGCCGAAACACCTCACGCCAGAAGCCTGTCGTCCCTGGTACGCCGGACGGGTATCGCGGCGAGAGTTCCAGCTCGAGCAACAGGATCGCCGGATCGACTGCCGGTCTCCAGAAAGGGCGCGCACGGGGATCCCACGCGCGGGCGGCGAGACGAAACGCGCTGTAGAGTTCCGAGGCGGCGGCCAGCGCGACCCGGGCGTCGGCGGCGTCGAGCTTCAGCACGGCGCGCAGCTGCGGGGCCGGCAGGACGTGCAGCGACGCGAAGAACCACGCGAGCAGGCCCCGGTCCTTCTCGATCAGCGCGAGCGCGAAGCGAGCCGCGTCGTCGGCAGACCGGCGGGTGAGCGACTCCCAGACAGGTCGCGCAGACTCTCCGCCAGGCAGGACGAGCCGGCCTTCCGCCACGCGCAGCGCGGGCGCGGCCACCATGAAGGTCGCCGCGTGATCACGGTGCAGCGTTTCGAGCAGACCGGGCTCGGCGACGAGCCAGCCGCGCGTCGCCTCGTCGAGCGACAACAGGCCCGTGTACAGCAGTGCGGCGGATCGCGTGGTCAGGATGGCGGCGGCCAGGCCGTCGAGGGTCGCCTGCCCACCGAAGATGCGGCCGGTCCACACCTCGGGCGACAGGGGCAGCGGCACCGTGTCCCCCGGAGTCTCCTCCAGCGTGGCCGCGCGCGGCTGGCTGCAGGCAGACAGCCACGCCGTCAGCTGCGCGAGTGCCGGATGCTGGCTGCGGTCGCTGTCGCGTGGGGTGTTGTAGAAGCGCCGCGTCACCTCGACGACGAAGCGAGCCCGTTCGGGCGTGCCCGGCGAGTCGATGGCGGCGAGAGCCCCGGCAACGCCGCAGGGCACCTCGATGCTGTGGATGCCGTGCGCGGACGATTCGTCGCCGTGCGCTGGCGACACCACGGGGCCGACCAGTACCGCGGCGAGGCACAGCACGTGCCGGGTGAAGCCGTGGCGCGACCATCGATGGGCAGACTCCATGCCGCAGGACTCCGTGAGGGACAGGTGTCCCAGGCCCTGTTGGTTCGAGCCTCAGTGTACGACAGCCGGTGCAACCTGCCGGCCCGCGCTTTCGGGGGCTCCGCGCGCGCGAATGCGCGGCCTACTGTCCGAATCGCGCGTCGAGCAGGCTCGGCGCGGGCGTGACCGCCTTGCGATGCGCGCCCACGATGTCGCGCATGCCCGCGAGAACATCGGGGTGTTGCGCGGCGACGTCGAACCGCTCCGACGGATCGTGGTCCAGGTTGAACAACTGCCATGGCTCGTGCTCGACCGGCGGCTCGCCGCCGTACTCGGACCGCGTCACCAGATGCGCCTTGAAGCTGCCCACCCGGACGGCATACAGCGTCGTCCCGCGATAGTAGAACATCTCACGCCGCGGACTCTGTGCACCTGTCTTCAGGACGGGCGACAGATCGTGGCCGTCGAGCGGACGATCGGTCGGCGCCGCGGTACCGGTCAACGCGGCGATGGTCGGCAGCAGGTCGAGCGTGGCGCCCATCCGGGTGATCACGCCAGGCGCGATGGTGCCGGGCCACCAGAAGATGCCGGGCACCCGCATGCCGCCTTCGTACGTGCCGCCCTTCGCCCCACGCAGCGGTCCGGCCGACCCGCCCTGCTCGTCGAAGATCGCCCACGGCCCGTTGTCACTCGCAAAGACGACGAGCGTCTGCCCGGCCAGGCCGGGCTCCCGCAGTACGTCGAGCAACCGCCCGGTGTGCGCGTCGAGTTCTTCGATGACGTCACCGTACAGTCCGCGCGGGCTGCGTCCGGCGAACGCCTCGCTGCGGAACAGCGGCATGTGCGGCATCGAGTGCGCGAGGTACAGGAAGAACGGCCGATCGCGGTTGGCGCGCACGAAGCCAATCGCTTCGTCCGTGTAGCGCCGCGTGAGGGACGTCTGATCCGCGGGGCGCTCGACGATCTCGCCGCCGCGCATCAGCGGCACGTTCCAGTATTCGACCCGGGGGTTCATCAGCCGCTGTCGACGCGCCGGGCCGTCGAGCCCCGTGCCGGCCGCATCCATGTCGTTCGAATACGGGATGCCGAAGTAGGCGTCGAAGCCTTGTGTGGTGGGCAGGTGGTGTGGCAGGTGCCCGAGGTGCCACTTGCCGATGGCCGCCGTCGCGTACCCGCGCCCCTTCAGCATCTCGGCGATGGTCACCTCGTCCTGCGGCAGCCCGCCGGACGAATCGGGAAAGAGGACGCGGCGTCCCGTGACGTGGTCGCCGGCCATGCCGGTGCGCACGGGAAGCCGTCCGGTCAGCAACCCCGCGCGGCTCGGTGTGCACACCGAAGCCGCGACATAGAAACTGGTCCAGCGCTGCCCTTCGGCGGCCATGCGATCCAGATGCGGCGTACGAATGGTCGGGTGGCCGTAGCTGCCGAGATCGCCGTAGCCCTGGTCGTCGGTGAAGATGATGACGATGTTCGGCGGACGCGACGTCTCGCGCTGGTGGCCCGCGACGCCGACGAGCGCGACGCATGTTCCGAGAACGGCAGGAATGATCGGGCAGACACGCAAGGTCATGAATGCTCCCCTTCGACAGGCTGGACCTAGATCCGCTGGAAGTTCTTCTCGATCTCGTGCCGCGTGAGGCGCAGGACGACAGGCCGGCCGTGGGGACAGACCGTCGAGTACGCCGTGCGGTGCAGTTCGTCGAGGATGTACCGCATCTTCTCGGGGGTGAGCGGATCGTTCGCCTTCACGGCCGCATGACACGCCATCGTCGCCGCCATCTGCTTCAGCACGTCGTGGACCCGGCTGCCACGGTCGAAGCCTTCGAGGTCCTGCGAGAGCGCGCGCAGTGACGGCTCGGCGTCCGACATCGGCAGCAGCGCGGGCACGGCGGTCACCCGGACGGTGTCCCCGCCGAACTCCTCCACCTCGAATCCCAACTTCGCGAGGTCGTCGTGGTGTGCGGCCAGCGCAGCGCGCTGCGACGGGTCGAGGTCGATCACCAGCGGCGTGAGCAGTCGCTGGCTGTCGAGCGTGGACGCGGTGAGGCGGTCGTAAATCAGCTCGTAGAGCACGCGTTCGTGCGCGACGTGCTGGTCGATGATCGACAGGCCATCGGGATCGACCGCGATGATGTAGGTGTTGCGGAACTGGCCGAGCAGCATCATCGGGCGCAAGGCGGGGACGGCGCCGTCTGCCCCGGGGCGTCCACCATCCATCGGTGCGGGCCCACCGTCTACCGTCCACGGTTCGACACCCGTCGCGGGGCGTGCACCGTCGTCGGGCCATCCTCCACCGGCCACGGTTCGATCGCCGCCGGTCACGCGCCACGTGCCGCCGTCAGCGCCAGGCGCCCCTGGCACCATGCCACGTGCATCCTGGACGAATCGATCCGACAGCGAGAACACGCCGGGCAGGGCCGCCGCCTGGGGCAGCGACGGCGCGTCCATCGCAGGCTGGAGGCGAAGTTCGGGGACGGCCGACGCACCGAGTGCGTCGCTCAGCGCGCGCCGGATGACCTCGTGCACCAGCGATTGCTCGAGGAATCGCACCTCTGCCTTGGTCGGATGGACGTTCACGTCGACGCGGTCCGGCTCGATCTCGAGGTAGAGGTGTACCTCCGGGCTGCGCTCGCGCACCGTCGCGACGGCATAGGCCGCCTGGATGGCGTGCGCGATGGTCTTGTCGCGCACGATGCGGCCGTTCACATAGACGTGCTGAGGTCCCCGCAGCGGACCGTTCTCGGCGAGCGGGGCGATGTAGCCGTGGACGCGTAATCCACCGCCTTCGCGTCGGACCTCGACGAGATCGGGGCGCTCACCGTAGATCTGATAGAAGCGCTCCGCCTGGTCCGCCGCCGGCGGGCAGTTCAGCAGCCGGCGTCCCGCGCTGACGAGCACGAACCCGGCCGTGGGGGCGCCGAGCGCCAGTTGCGTGAGCAGTCGTGACACCTGCGCGGCCTCGGCACTGTCGGACTTGAGGAACTTGCGGCGGGCGGGCAGGTTGAAGAACAGGTCGCGGACGTCGATGTGCGTGCCCGCCGGCATGCCGATTTCGCCCGCGTCGACGAGGCGTCCGGCCTCGATCTGCACGTCGGTCCCCACCAGTGCGTCGCGCGGGCGCGTGCGCAGACGGAACCGCGAGACCGACGCGATGCTCGGCAAGGCCTCGCCACGAAACCCGAGGGTGCGGATCGATTCGAGATCGGACGCAGCGCGGATCTTGCTCGTCGCGTGCCGCTCCACGGCCAGCCGCGCGTCCTCCGGCGACATGCCGATCCCGTCGTCTTCCACGCGGATGAGCGACTTGCCGCCGTGCTCGATCGTGACCGTCACCCGCTCGGCGCCGGCGTCGAGTGCGTTCTCGACGAGTTCCTTGACGACCGACGCGGGCCGCTCGACGACCTCACCCGCGGCAATCTGGTTCGCGAGCGCCGGCGGCAGGATGGCGATGCGGGAGCCGGCGATGCGTTCCGTCAAAGCGCGTCCTCGAGCCCGAGCGCAAGGATGAGCGTCCGGCCAACCACGTGCATGGTCGTGGCGTCGAGCGAGCCGAGATA
Source organism: uncultured Vicinamibacteraceae bacterium (assembly GCA_964388335.1). Lineage (GTDB taxonomy): Bacteria > Acidobacteriota > Vicinamibacteria > Vicinamibacterales > Vicinamibacteraceae > JAEZDP01. The sequence goes on from CAYMAG010000001.1 coordinate 96,756, forward strand.
CTTCACGAACCGCTCCTTCGGCACGGTCTGGATGTTGTCGAGCTGCACATATGACTCTTTCGGCAGGTTGGCCATACGGCCGATGGGGACTTGTGTGGGATAACCCTTTCCGACGGACGTCACTTCGGCCACCGTCACCTTGTTCAGGTGGGCCACGACGCCCTGCCTGGTCAGCACGAGCGCCGGGCGGCGCCCCGCCCGGCCCCCGAGGTCGAGTTGCCACACATCGCCCCGGTTCATTTTTGGCCCCATGACTGTGCATCGCGCCAGTCGTCAGCTCTCGCCGGTTCGTCCGGCCGGAGTTCCAGCGCGGCAATCCACGCGCGTTCGAACGTGGTGACCGTGTGCTGATGCAGCCACTCACGCAGCGCGTGGCGGACGACCTCCGAGCGGTTGAGCCCGAGCGACGCCGCCACCCGATCGACGCGGTCGATCGTCTCTTCGTCGATGGTGACCCGCACGTTCTTCATGTATCGAACCGACATGATCATATACGTGAGTACCAACATGCCCGGTGGTACTGCCACGGCGCGTCACAGCCACCCCCTGCGGCGGAAGTAGATGAGCATGCCTCCCGCGCTCAGCGCCATGAGCCCCAGAATCACCCAGAACTGACCGGTCGGACTCACGGGCCACAACGGCAGGTCGACGTTCATCCCGTAGAGGCCGGTGAGCACCGTCAGGGGCCCGAAGACGGTCGCGAAGATCGTCAGCACCTTCATGATCTCGTTCATGCGGTTCGACACGAACGAGAGGTGTGCATCGAGCACCGTCGTGACACGGTCGTGCATGATGGCCGCCTCTTCGGCAATGCGCACGAGGTGGTCGTACACGTCCCGAAAGCGGTAGGCCAGCGACTCGGTCACGATGCCGTACTCCCGCCGCGCGAGCCGCGACACGACGTCACGCTGGGGCGTGATGACGCGCCGCAACCGGCCGATGTCGCGCTTGAGGCCGAGCACCTCGCGCACGATGCGCTGGTCGGCCGACGAGAACACTTCTTCCTCGAGCCGTTCGAGTCGATCCTCGAGTTCTTCGACCTCGGGCGTGTAATTGTCCACCATCGAGTCGACGATGCGGTGCATCAGGGCGGCGGCCCCCTCGGCGAGCAGCCGTTCGTTGCGCAGGCAGAGCTGTTGCAGGTGGTCGATCGACCGCGAGCGTCCGGCGTGCACGGTGACCAGGTAGGTCGACGCGAGAAAGAAGTCGATGTCGTGCGTCCGGAAGCCCTCGCTGTCTGGCGCGCGGGCGTCGATGCCGTGCAGGATCACGTGCAGGTAGTTGCCGTAGTCGTCGGCCTTCGGGAAGTGGGTTTCTTCGAGGGCGTCCTCGACGGCGAGGTCGTGGAAGTGGAACGCGTCGGTGAGCAGCCGGCCCTCGTCGTGTGTCGGCGCGGCGAGGTCGACCCACACGATGACGCCGCTGTCGGGCGCCAGCCATGCCGGGTCGAGTGTTTCCACGCGCCGCGTCCCGTCGCCGTAGCGCTGCAGGTGAATCGTGACCATGACCGGGCCTCATCATGCCATGCGCACCGGCAGAATCCGCCCATAATGCCCCATGCATCAGTACGACCTCCGCCAACGCCACGCCGTGGTCACGGGTGGCGCCCAGGGCATCGGGCGCGCCATCGCCGAACGTCTGCTGCACTCCGGCGCCTCCGTGTCGCTCTGGGATCGCGATGCCGCGGCGGCAGAAGAGGCGGCCGCGGCGCTGTCGTCGCTCGGCAACGTCATGCCGCTGGCGATGGACGTGACCAGCGCGGACGAGGTGCAGCACGCCACGGCGCGCACGCTGGCACTGGCGGGACGCATCGACATCCTGGTCGCGAATGCCGGTATCGCCGGCCCCAACCATCCCACCTGGGAGTATCCGCTCGACGCGTGGCAGCAGATCCTCGCGGTCAACCTGACGGGCACGTTCCTCTGCTGCCGCGCCGTCGTCCCCACGATGCTCGAACAGGGGTACGGGCGGATCGTGACCATCGCGTCGGTGGCCGGCAAGGAGGGCAACCCGAACGCGTCGGCGTACAGCGCGGCGAAGGCGGGCGTGATTGCCCTGACCAAGTCGCTCGGCAAGGAACTGGCCGGGCACGACATCGCGGTGAACTGCGTGACGCCTGCCGCGGCCGAGACGCGCATCTTCGAGCAGATGTCCGCGGAACACATCGCCTTCATGCGCAGCCGCATTCCGCGCGGCCGGTTCGTCCGCGTGGACGAGATCGCGTCGCTCGTGGCCTGGCTCGCGTCGGCCGAGAACTCGTTCTCGACGGGCGCGGTGTTCGACATCTCCGGAGGCCGCTCGACGTACTGAGCGACGAGCGGCGGGTGGCGACGGACGGGCGATGCCGGGGCGCCTCCGCGTCCATCCCACAGGAGTCGAGCGCCGCGAGCTGAGCGGTGGCGTTCGCGCTGTATCTCGACGAAGACTCGGTGAACGCCGCCCTGATTCGGGCGCTTCGCGCGCGCGGCATGGACGTCACCAGCGCCGTTGACGCCGGACACGTGGGCACGCCAGATCTCGCCCAGGTGGCGTACGCCACGGCGGAAGGACGGTCCTGTTCACGTACAACATCGGCGACTTCTTCGCCCTTCACACGCGTCTCCAGCAGGAAGGGACGCCCCATGGAGGCATGATCCTCGCTCCCCAACAGCGCTACGCTGTGGGCGAACAGATGCGACGGATCCTCCGAATGAGTCGAGAACGTTCGTCCGACGAGATGAGAAACCGTGTCGAATTCCTGAGTGCCTGGAGTTGATGACCATGCCGGCGCGAGGACCGACTGCGTCCGGCTACGTCTGCTGACGGTGCCCGTACGGCGGCGGTCGATGGCACCCTTGATCGATGTGAATATCTCGGGCACTCGCTGGACCTCGTCGAGGATCGTTCGTCGCGCCAGCCCTGCCACGAAGCCGATGGGATCGCGTCTGGCCGCACCCAGGACCGCCTGGTCGTCGAACGACACGTAGCGGTAACCGCGCGACTCGCCGACGAGGCGCGCCAGGGTGGTCTTGCCGCTCTGGCGCGGCCCGTGAATCAGAACGGCTGGCGTGTCGGCGAGCGCCTCGCGCAGGCGCGGTGCGAGATAGCGTGAGAGAGGCGCGGTCTTTCGGGGCACGATGCAGCCGTTGTCAGCGCCGTGGCCGGCTGATTGCTGATTTGACCGTCGGCTGATCGCTAATTTAGGAGGCGGCTGATTGCCAGGATCGGGCTCCCGCGGTACAGGCCCAGTTCCACGAGTTCGGTGAGCGTGGACGGCGGCGGGGTTCGGGCGCCGGGTCATTTCACCAGAGTGGGTCGAACACGCGCACGATGTGATGCGAGCGCAATCCACGTGCTCGCTGCACGGTGGGAGTGGCCAGCGGCGGCCGTACCCAGTGGTCCGGTGGCGTTCGCGACACGGGACCACGTCGGCCTGGCGACGGCCGTCGTGACATGGAGTGTGGCCGAAGCCGTGGGCGGAGTCGTGTGTGGGGCGCGGTGGTGACGTCTGCCACCGGCGACGCGTGGGCCTGGCCTGAGGCCCGGGGCCGGACAAACGAACGGGGACGAGATGCGCCCGTCGCGCACCACGTCCCCGAATGAGTTTGGCCCGTAGCCTGTAGCCTGAAGCCCGTAGCCTGAAGCCTGTAGCCCGCGGACGGCTCGGGGAGCCGTCCCTACCGCTTCTTCGCTGCCGCCAACGCCGCCTGCGCGGCAGCCAGGCGGGCCACCGGCACGCGGAACGGCGAGCAGCTCACGTAGCTGAGCCCGAGCGCGTCGCAGAACTTCACCGACTCGGGATCGCCCCCGTGCTCGCCGCAGATGCCGAGCTTGATGTCCTTGCGCGTCTGACGGCCCTTCTCCACCGCGATGCGCATCAACTCGCCCACGCCGCTCTGGTCGATCGTCGCGAACGGGTTCTTCTTGACGATCTCCTCCTCTTCGTACGCCGGGAGGAACGAGCCCGAGTCGTCCCGCGACATGCCCAGCGTCGTCTGGGTCAGGTCGTTGGTGCCGAAGCTGAAGAACTCGGCCGTCTGCGCGATCTCGTCGGCCGTGATCGCGCCGCGCGGCACCTCGATCATCGTGCCGACGCTGTAGGTGATCTCCTTGTTGCGCTCTGTCTGCACCTGCCTGGCCACCGCGTGCACCACGGCCACCTGCAGGTCGAGTTCCTTCTTGAAGCCGACCAGCGGGATCATGATCTCGGGGTTCGCCTTGTAGCCCTTCTTGTTGGCATCGGCCGCCGCCTCGAACACGGCGCGCGCCTGCATCGCCGTGATCTCGGGATACCGGATGCCCAGACGACAGCCGCGGAACCCGAGCATCGGGTTGAACTCGTGGAGTTCTTCCACGCGCTGGCGAATCTTCTCCACCGTGATGCCGAGCTTCTTCGCGAGGTCGGCCTGCTGCTCCTTCGTATGCGGCAGGAACTCGTGCAGCGGCGGATCGAGAAAGCGGATGGTCGCGGGATAGCCCTTCAGCTCCTTGAAGATGCCGAAGAAGTCTTCGCGCTGGTACGGCAACAGCTTGGCGAGCGCGGCCTTCCGGTCCGCGAGCGTCTCGGACAGGATCATCTCGCGCATCGCGTCGATGCGATCGCCCTCGAAGAACATGTGCTCGGTCCGCGTCAGGCCGATGCCCTTCGCGCCGAACGCGAGCGCGTTGCGCACCTGCTCCGGCGTGTCGGCGTTGGTACGCACCGACATCCGTGTCGCCTCTTCACACCACTTCATCAGCTGGACGAAGTTCTTGTAGGTGCGGCCCCTCCTGGCGAGGGGGTCGTTGTTGATGAGCCCCTGGATGACCTCGGACGCGCCCGTCTCGATGTGGCCCGCGTAGACCTCGCCGGCCGTGCCGTCGATCGACAGCCAGTCACCCTCCTTGTACACCTTGCCGGCCACCGTCAGCGTGCGCTTGTGGTAGTCGACCTGCAGCGCCGCGGCGCCGCACACGCACACCTTGCCCATCTGCCTGGCGACCAGCGCCGCGTGCGACGACACACCCCCGCGCGCCGTGAGGATGCCTTCGGCCGCGATCATGCCGCGCAGGTCCTCCGGCGACGTCTCGATGCGAACGAGCAGCACCTTCCTGCCCTTTTCGGCTGCCTCGACGGCACGATCGGCGTTGAAGTACACCTCGCCCGACGCCGCGCCCGGCCCCGCGGGCAGACCTCTGGCGATCGTCTCGGCATTGCTCACCGCCACTCTGTCGAACACCGGTGCGAGCACCTGGTCGAGTTGGTCGGCGGGCACGCGCATGACGGCCGTCTTCCAGTCGATGAGGCCCTCCTTCACCATCTCGACGGCGATGCGCACTGCCGCCACGCCCGTGCGCTTGCCATTGCGCGTCTGGAGCATGAAGACCTTGCCGTCCTGAATGGTGAACTCGAAGTCCTGCATGTCCTTGAAGTGCGCCTCGAGCACCTTGCGGATGCGCTCGAGTTCCCTGTAGGACCTGGGCTGGTGGTCGTGGAGCAGCGCGACGGCCTCGGGCGTCCGCACCCCGGCCACGACGTCCTCGCCCTGCGCGTTCATCAGGAACTCGCCGTAGAACACCTTCTCGCCGGTGGCGGGGTCGCGCGTGAACGCCACACCAGAGCCCGACTCCTCACCCGTGTTGCCGAACACCATCGCCTGCACGTTGACCGCCGTGCCCCACTCGGCCGGGATGTTGTACTTGCGGCGATAGACGATGGCGCGGTCGTTCATCCACGAGCCGAACACGGCGCCGACGGCACCCGCGAGCTGCTCCCACGGATCGGCCGGGAACTCCTTGCCCGTGCGGTCGCGCACGAGCGTCTTGAAGCGCTCGATGACTTCCTTGAGGTCGTCGGCTGTCAGCCGCGTGTCCTCGACATCGTGATCGCCGTAGGTCTCGTGCTTGTAGGTCTCGATGACCGTCTCGAACGGCTCGTGATCTTCACCCGGACGCTTCTGCACGCCCATGACGACATCGCCATACATCTGCATGAACCTGCGGTAGCAGTCCCACGCGAACCGCGAGTTGCCCGTCGCACGCTCCAGCGCGACGACGGTGTCGTCGTTGAGGCCGAGGTTGAGGATGGTGTCCATCATGCCGGGCATCGAATCGCGTGCGCCCGAGCGGACGGCGACCAGCAGCGGGAACTGCTTCGCGTCGCCGAACTTGTAGCCCATCACCTTCTCGATCTTGCCGATACCCGACGCGATCTGCCGCTGCAACGCGGCCGGATAGGTCTGCTCGTTGGCGTAGTAGTAGGTGCAGACCTCCGTCGAGATCGTGAACCCGGCCGGCACCGGCAGGCCGATGCGCGACATCTCGGCGAGGTTGGCGCCCTTGCCGCCGAGCAGGGGCTTCATCGAACCGTTGCCGTCGGCCTTGCCGGCACCCCAGCTGTAGACGTACTTCACGGCCTTCTCGGCACCGACACGCGTACCGCTGGCAGCCTTCGGCGCCCTGGCCGCCGGGGTGGACTTCGCGGCGCGCGCCGGGGCGGACTTCGCGGCCCGTGCAGGGACGGCGGCTGTCGCGCGGCTTGCAGCGGGACGAGCGGCCGGCTTGACGCTGGTCGAACGGCCGGTGGAACGGGTGGGCTTCGCCGGGCGCGCGGGACGCGCGGCCTTGGCGGAGCGCTTCGGGGCGCGTGCTGCTTTCTTGGCCATGAACGTGGTGACTCCTGTGAGGCAGTGTGGTGGTACGGACGGGACGCTAGGCCGGCGTTCCCGCAATCTGAGCAAGGTCGGCGATGTCGAGCACGGTGTCGCGCAGCGCCGCCAGGAGCGTGAGGCGTGCCTGCCGGAGATCGGCAGCGTCCACCATTACGAAGACATCGTTGAAGAACTGATCGACGGCCGGCCTGAGCGCCGCGATCTCGCCAAGCGCCGTCAGGTAGTCTCCCGATGCCGCGGCGCTGGCGATTGCCGTGCGCCGCGAAGCGAGGGCCTCGGCGAGGATGCGCTCGGCCGGTTCGACGAGCACCCCCATGACCGCTTGCACATCATAACTGCCGGCGGCGGCCCGAGGCACGTCCTTGACAATGTTGGTCGCCCGCTTGAAGAGCGCCGCCAGCGCCGCGAAGTCGGGCGTCGAGCGCATCGCGCGGACGGCCTCGATGCGCCGGCGGACGGCCAGCGGTGCCAACCCTGTAAGCGGCGTCCCGTCCGGCAGGACGGCCGCGATCTCGTCCGGGCCGAATCCCCGTCGTTCGAAGAGGAACCGCAGTCGATCGACCATGAACGCGTCGAGCGCGACACGCGTCTCGGCCGGGAACACCAGGGATGCCGACGCCGGTTGCGCGGCGTACTGCGCCACCGCCTCATCGACCAGGCGCCCGAGATCGACGGCCTCGTCGATGCCGGTGGTCTCGGGCAGGTCGACGAGCACCTTCACGAGCCCCTGCGCCTGTCGTCGCAGCGCGAACGGATCGCGGGTGCCCGTCGGCAGTTCGCCTGCGAGAAACAACCCGACGACCGAGTCGACCTTGTCGGCCACCGATACGGCGGCCCACACAGGCGCACCGGCCCCGAGCTGCTCGAGCGACGGCCCGGTCTGCGCCTCGACGCCCACCGGCTGGTACTGGTGGTAGATCGCTTTCCAGACGGCATCGGGCTGCTCGTCGGCCCGGGCGTACACGCCACCCATCACGCCCTGCAGTTCCGTGAACTCCCGCACCATGTCCGTGGTGAGGTCCACCTTGGCCAGCCGACCCGCCACTCGGGCGGCGCCGGCGTCGGACGGCCGCCTGAAGGCCTCGGAGACCAGCCAGTCCGCGAGGTGCGCCAGGCGATCGGCCTTCGCCCGGTAGCTGCCCAGGGCCTTGTGGAACAGGACGGTCTCGAGCCTCGCCAGGCGGCTCTCGAGCGACGTACGGCGGTCCGCCTCCCAGAAGAACCGGGCATCGCGCAGACGGGCCGTCAGCACGCGCTCCGAATTGATGGCGATCCGCTGGGGCTGCTCCACCTCGATGTTGGCGACCGCGAGGAACGCGGGGAGCAGGCGATGGTCACCGTCCACCACGGGGAAGTAGTGCTGGTGATGAATCATCGTGGTCGTCAGCACCTCGTCGGGCAGATCGAGGAACTCGGCCGGGAACACGCCGGCCACGACAGACGGATACTCGACGAGATCGGCGACCTCGTGCATGAGCGCCGGAGGAGCCGAGACACGGCCGCCCAGACGCCGTGCGTGGGCATCGAGTTCACGGACGATGCGCTCGTGACGCTCCTGGTGGTCGAGAATGACGAAGTGCTCGCCGAGACGGGTGCGGTAATCGCTGAAATTGCGCACCTTGATCGACCGCCCGGCCCGGCCGCTCAGCGCGAGCACGCGATGGCCGTACGTCACCGCGCCCGTCCGTACCTCGGCCACCAACGGACCCGTGGCGTCCGGCGATCGGCGGATGGTGAAGGGCACCACGCGGCCGCCGAACAGGAAGAGCAGCCAGCGCACGGGCCGACCGAAGGTGAACTCGCCCTTCCCATCGTCGAGCCATGCGTCCCAGCGCATGTGCCTGGGAAAGGCCAGGGCCCGCAGGGTGGCGCCCAGCACGTCGGGCAGCACGTCCACCGTCGCGCGCCCGCGTTCGCGCCGGACGGCGGCGAGGTACTCGCCCCTGGCTGTGGCGACGCGCGTCAGCGCGCTCACCTCGAGCCCGTGCTTGCGGGCGAAGCCCATCGCGGCCGGCGTCGGAGTGCCGTCGGCGGCGAAGGCGGCAGCCACGGCCGGTCCGCTCACCTGCTCTTCGAGGTCGGTCTGTCGTTCAGCCACCTTCGCGATGCGCGCCGTCAGGCGGCGCGGCGTCGCGAACGTCTCGACGTGGCCGTCCGTGGTGAGTCGGAAGGCCGCCATCTGGTCAGCCAGGCGCCGTCCGATCTGCTCGGTCAGCTGGGGCAGCCAGCCGGCCGGCAGTTCCTCGCAGCCAATCTCCAGGAGTAGTTCCCGATCCATCCGCAGTCAATCGTCCTCTCGGGCCGCGCGTCAGGCGCCGGCCACGGGCGCGGGCTGCGCGCCGTCCACGTACAACTTCGCAATGGCCACGGCCAGCTGGCGCACCCGCAGGATGCAGGCCGTCCGTTCCGTCACGCCGATACCGCCGCTGGCATCGAGCGTGTTGAACAGGTGCGAGCACTTGAGGCACTGCTCGAGCGCCGGCAGCACGAGGCCGTCGGCGATCAGCTGCTGCGCCATCGTGAAGTGCCTGTCGAACAGGTCGCGGTTGAACGCGGCGAACGCATCGCCGTCGAGCCCGATGCGGCCGAACGCGTAGGTGGATTGTTCCACTTCGTCGCGGTGCCGCACGTCCCGGTATGACACGCCGGGCGCCCACTCGAGGTCATAGACGCTGGTGACCTTCTGCAGCACCATGGCGATGCGTTCGAGCCCGTAGGTCAGTTCGGCCGCGATGGGCGCCAGCTCGATGCCCCCGGCCTGCTGGAAATAGGTGAACTGCGTAATCTCGAGGCCGTCGAACAGCACCTGCCAGCCGATGCCCCACGCGCCGAGCGTCGGCGATTCCCAGTTGTCTTCCTCGAACCGGATGTCGTGCGCCCTGGTATCGATGCCGCAGGCCTCGAGCGACTGCAGATAGAGATGCTGCACCTCGTCCGGCGCGGGCTTGAGGATGACCTGGAACTGGTGGTGTTTGAACAGGCGGTTGGGATTCTCGCCGAACCGGCCGTCGGCGGGACGCCTGGACGGCTGCACGTAGGCTACGTTCCAGTGCGTCGGACCAAGCACGCGGAGGAACGTCTCGGGGTGCATGGTGCCGGCCCCCACCTCCACGTCGAGCGGTTGCTGCAGCAGGCACCCCTGCGCGGCCCAGTATTGCGAGAGCTTGAAGATCAGATCCTGAAAGGTCACGGATTCATTTCACGTAGCACGCGCGCCGACCTGGGCTCGCGATCCAGATGCCATACCAGCAACAGCCGATGCGCGGCCTGCAGTTCGGCCAGCGCGCCCGTTCCCGGCCCGACGTCCCCGAGATTGCCCGGAGCGCGTCCTGCAATGATCGCCAGGAACGTCAGCGCTCCCGGCGACATCCGCACGCCGCCCTCACGGGACGCGCACGCGGGACACACATACCAATGCGACCTGCTCTCGAGCACCGCCCCGGCGGCGAACGACGCGCCACACCGCGGACAGGCCCGAACCGACGGGTACACCCCTTCCAGACGCAACAGCCAGTACTCGAAATACCTGGCGAGCGGGACGGCGTCGGCACCGGACGTCAACGCGTCCAACACCGCGACGCCGAGTCTGAAGAGCCGTTCCTGCGGATCGTTCTCGGACGCCCACTCGTCGAGCAACTCCGCGAAGTAGCTCGCATACGTGCAGGCGTCCCCTGGTGCGGAGAGCGGTGACCGTACCGCGTCCGCGAAATTCAACTGCACCAGATCGCGCTGCTCACGCTCGAAATAGCCCACCTGCACCCGTGTGAACGGCTCGAGCGCCCCTGCGAACCGCGAGCGCGACTTGCGCGCGCCCCTGGCCACACCCCGCTTCTTCCCCCGATCCCGCGTCAGGAGCACGACGATGCGGTCGGCCTCACCGAGCTTGTACGTCCGCAGCACGAGGGCCTCGCCGGTGTGGAGCGGCATGCGGCAGCGCGTATTCTAGCAGGTCGCGCGGGCCTATCCCTACCCTACCCGGCGATCAGATGCCTGAGAAAGACCGTGGCCAGCCCCAGGAAGGCGAAGAAGCCGAACATGTCGGTCAGCGGCGTGATGAAGGCCGACGACGCCAGCGCGGGATCGACCTTCAGCGCGCGCAGGCCCAGCGGCACGAGTGTGCCCGCGGTCGCAGCCACGAACATGTTCATCACCATGGCAGCGCCCAGGATCAGCCCGATCCAGGGGTTTCCCTGCAGCAGCCACGCGGCCAGCGCGGCGACGACACCAAGCGTCAGGCCGTTGCCGAGGCCGACCATGCATTCCTTGATCAGGGCCCGTCGCGAGTTGCCCGCCGTCAGTTCTCCCAATGCGATGCCACGAACGATCACCGTGAGCGTCTGGGTGCCGGCGTTGCCGCCGAGTCCCGCAACGATGGGCATGAAGACTGCCAGCGCGGTGACCTGATCGATGGTCGACTCGAACAGCTTCACCACCGCCGAGGCGAAGAAGGCCGTCACGAGGTTGATACACAGCCACGGAAGCCGTTTACGCAACGAGGACTGCGGCGACGAAAAGACGCTGTCGTCACTCGAGACACCAGCCAGGCGATAGATGTCTTCGGTGGCTTCGTCCTTGATGACGTCGATGACGTCGTCCACGGTGATGACCCCGACCAGCTTGTTCTCCAGATCCACGACGGGAATCGCCAGCAGGTTGTACGACGCGACCTGCCGGGCCACCTCTTCCTGGTCGGTGTCGACCCGCACGCTCAGCAGTTCGCCGGTCGCAATGCGTTTGAGCGGCGTTTCAGGCGCGACCAGCAGCAGACGGCGCAACGACGTCACGCCCACCAGATGCCGCCGGTCGTCCACCGTGTAGAGGTAGAACACCATCTCCACGTCGCGCGCCTGCTGCAGCTCGACGATGGCCTCCCCCACCGTCAACTCCTCGGGGAGGGCGAAGACGTTGGGGTTCATGATGCGCCCGGCGGTGTACTCCGGGTACTCGAGCAGGTTCTCGACTTCGGTGTCCTGCTTGTGCCGCATCAGGTCGAGCACGGCGCTCGACAGATCCTTCGGCAGGTAATCGATCAGCGCCGCGGCATCGTCCGACTCGAGTTCCTTCATGAGCCGGGCGATCTCCTCCGGCGACCGGTCGTCGAGCAGCGTGGCGCCGATCTCGGGCCCGAGTTCGCTGAGGCCCTCCATCGCGTGGCGCGGGTGCCGCTCGACCAGCACGTTGAAGGCCGTCTGCCGCTCGCGCTCGCCGAGATCGCCGAGCACCGAAGCGAGGTCTGCAGGGTGCTGTTTCTGGAGCAGATTCAGCAGATTGGCGCTGGCGCCGACGCGGATCAGCCGCTTGACGGATGCGAGGACGACGTCGATTCTTCGCTGCGCCATGGAGGAGTCCAACCCGACTGACACGTCACCTCACGTCACGCGCGGGTGTCGGGAGCCCTTGAAGGTACCACGCCCGTGCGACGCATCGGGGCCAGCCTGCGCGCGATCGAATATCAGACCTCCGGTCGGATATCGCTGTTCGGCTGCGGCTTCCTGATGTGGTGGCACCGCGTGGTGCAGCCCCGCCAGCGGCGGGCCGCCGTGATGCCCGTATCGCCGTCGGGTGAAACGAAGCCGGCGGGAGAGGCGTGTGGTACACACAGGACTCAACATCTTCCGAGGAGGCCACAGACGTGACAGATGCCGCATTCCGATTCACTCGACGCGAGGCCCTGCGACTGGCCGCGATGGCCGGCGCCGGGACGGCGCTCGGCGCGCTGCCATTCGGCGCGCGGCTCGACGCGCAAGGCACGCTCATCACCAAGCCGATCCCGTCGTCGGGCGAGCAACTCCCGGTCATCGGCCTGGGCACGAACGTGTACGGCCGCGAGAACACGCCGGAAGAACTCGCCAACCTGAAGGCCGTCGTCGCGCGGATGGCCGAGCTGGGCGGAACGCTGATCGACACGGCGCACGGCTACGGACGGTCGGAGGAGACGCTCGGCCAGATCCTCGCGGACCTCGGCACACGCGACAAGTTCTTCATCGCCACCAAGTGCATGGCGCCGAAGGACGACCTCGCGGTGGCCCGCGAGCAAATCGAGGGCTCGTTCAAGAAGCTGCGCACCGACAAGATCGACCTCATGTTCGTGCACAACATGAACGGCGCGGGTGTGCTGCTGCCCGTCCTCGAGCAGATGAAGAAGGAGGGCCGCATCCGCTACATCGGCGCGACGACGTCGAACACGTCCGAGCACGCGGCGATGGCGGCGCTCATGCGCAAGCACAAGATGGACTGGGTGCAGGTCAACTACTCCATCGACGAACGGTCGGCCGAGAAGGAGGTCTTCCCACTGGCGCAGGAGCAGGGCACGGCGATCATGCTGAACATACCGCTCGGCGGGCGGCGCGGCAGCCTGTTCGCCCGCGTCAAGGGCAAGACGCTGCCCGACTGGGCGAGCGACTTCGATGCGACGTCATGGGCGCACTTCTTCCTGAAGTACAGCCTGGGCCACCCGGCCGTGACGGCCGTCATCCCGGGCACGACGCAGGTGAGGAACATCGAGGACAACCAGGGCGCCGGACGCGGGCGGCTGCCCGATGCCGCGACACG
>CAYMAG010000001.1:110036-120164 GCA_964388335.1 uncultured Vicinamibacteraceae bacterium
CCGTGCCGATCGTCTTGATCATCTCGCCGTGGCGCCCGATGACGATGGGCTTCTGCGACGGCTCTTCCACCAGAATCGAGCAGTAGATCGCCAGCGGCTCGGTGTCGTCCTCGGGCTCCTCGAACCGATCGACGGCCACGGCGGTCGTGAACGGCAGCTCCGCGTGCACGTTCGCCAGCACCTGCTCGCGCACCATCTCGGCCGCCAGCACGCGGGACGGCTGGTCGGTCAGGTAGTCGTCGGGATAGAGCGGCGGCCCATCCGGCAGCAACGACCGCAGCACTTCTTCGAGCCGCTCCACGTTCTCGCCCGTCAGCGCCGACACGGGCACGATCGCGGCGAAGTCGAACTGCTGGCTGTACCACTCGGCCGTCGTGAGCAGCCGCGTCTTCTTCATCTGGTCGATCTTGTTGAGGACGAGGACGACGGGGGCGGCCAGCTTCGGCAACAGGGCGAGCATGAACTCGGTGCCGTGGCCGGTCTTCTCGGCGGCATCGACCACGAAGGCCACGACGTCGGCCTCCCGCGCGGCAGCCATCGCGGCATCCACCATACGCACGTTCATGCGATGCCGGGGCCGATGAACGCCTGGCGTGTCGAGGTACACCAGTTGCCCGTCCGGCAGGTTCCGCACGCCCAGGATGCGGGTGCGCGTCGTCTGGGGCTTGTCAGAGACGATGGCCAGATGCGCGCCCACGACGCGGTTCAACAGCGTGGACTTCCCCGCATTCGGACGCCCGAGCAGCGAAACGAACCCCGATCGAAACCCTGTCACGCTCGCCTCACCTCGACGTTCGTCCGCCATCACGCCTCAGCACGCCGGATGCGCGCCTTGAGCACGCGCCGCCGCTCGGCCTCGAGCACTTCGATGGCCAGTCCGTCGAACACCAGTTGTTCACCGACCGCGGGTACACGTCCAAGTCGGCTCATCAGGTAGCCGCCGATCGTCTCGAAGCCCTCCCGCTCGATCTCGACGCCCAGGCGCTCCGTCAGCGCGTCGATGTCGACCTTCGCACTGAACACGAACGTCTGGTCGGCTTCCTCGACGATGGGCTCGGCCTCGACGTCGTACTCGTCGCGGATCTCGCCCACGAGTTCCTCGAGCAGGTCCTCCACGGTCACGAGCCCGGCGGTGCCGCCGTACTCGTCGACCACCAGGGCGGTCTGCGTCTGGCGTGCCTGGAACTCGCGCAGCAGATCGGGCACGCGCTTGGTTTCGGGTACGGCGTGCGCCGGCCGGATGAGCGCGGTGATCGGCTCGTCATCGCCGAGGCCCTCGCCCTTGAGGAAGACGTCCTTCATGTGGACGAAACCGACGACGTTGTCGAGGCTCTCGCCGTAGACCAGCAACCGCGAGTACTCCGAATCCTTGAGCAGCGCGCGCAGCTGGCCGAGCGAGGCGTTGTCGCGAATGGCGACGATGTCTGGGCGTGGAGTCATGACTTCGCGGACCAGCCGATCCTGGAAACCGACGAGCGAACGGAACAGTTCACGCGCGCCGTTGTGGGCCTCCTCGTCTTCCGTGGCCTGGGCGTCTGCGGCGACCTCCGCCGCCGTCGCGGCCACCGGTTCGGCCGCGTCGTCCGTCCGCCGATCGTTGCTGTTGTTGGCCGCACCGGCAATCGCCCGGGTCATGGGACCGAGGGCCGACGTCACCACCGCAAAGGACGGCAGCAGCACTTCGAGGACGCGCTGCGGGTGTCGCCGCACGATCAGCTGCGGCACGACGTGAAGGCAGACGATGACGAACGAGACCATCGAGCCGAGCAACAGCCAGATGCCGTGCGCAGTCTCGCCCACACGCGCGAGTTCGGCGAGCAGCACGGCCGTCAGCGCCGTGACGAGGCCGAGCAGCAGGCGGGCCGGAAAGAAGAGCGCCCCGGGATCTTCGAGAAACCTCGTGAGAACGTCGCGCGGGCCGGCCGTGCTCTCGGCCAGCATGCGCAACGAGAAACGCATCAACGCGCTGAAGGCCGCGAGAATGGTGCCGAGGTACACCGCCGCGCAGGCGAGCAGGAAGACGAGCAGCGGAATCACGCGCCCTGCTCCCGGTCGATGAGACCCAGCGGCAATCCGCCCTTTCGGCGCAGCCGCCGCTCGACACGCGCCATCTGCCCGTCGTCGGTCTCGTGGTCGTGACCCAGCAGGTGCAGCAACCCGTGCAGCGCGAGCACCCTCAGTTCGGTCGTGAGGCTGTGCCCGGCATCGAGAGCCTGAGCCCGGGCCACACCGGTCGCGATCACGATGTCACCGAGATGGCGTGGCACGCCGCGCGGGCGGGGCGCCGACGAGTCCGCCGGAAAGGACAGCACGTCGGTCGCCGCGTCGATGCCGCGCCAGGTGCGATTGAGACGCCGCACCTCGGCGTCTTCGGCCAGCACCAGCGTCACGGTGCCGCGCGCGGCCGCCGGCGCCGTCCCGGCCAGCCAACGGGCGAGCGCGGGATGTCGGGCACTGCGGCCATCAGCGTGACACACGCTGACGGCCAGTCGAGGGGTACTGTCTCCGTCCATGGTCAGGCGGTACCGCCCTGGCCCGGCTGGCTGTGCGCCGCGTAGGCCTGGACGATCTGCTGCACGAGCTTGTGCCGAACGACGTCCCGATCGGTGAAGTGCACGAAGGCGATGTCTTCGATGTGGCGGACGACCCGCAACGCTTCGATGAGCCCGGACGGGCGGCCGGCCGGCAGATCGATCTGCGTCACGTCACCCGTGACCACTGCCTTGCTGCCCATCCCGAGCCGCGTGAGGAACATCTTCATCTGCTCCGAGGTCGTGTTCTGGGCTTCATCGAGCACGACGAAGGCGTCGTTGAGCGTGCGCCCGCGCATGAAGGCCAGGGGCGCGACTTCGATCGTGCCGCGCTCGAGCAGGCGCTCGATCTTGTCGGCTTCCAGCATGTCGTGCAGCGCGTCGTAGAGCGGCCGCAGGTACGGGTTGACCTTCTCCTGGAGGTCGCCCGGGAGGAACCCGAGCTTCTCACCGGCCTCGACGGCCGGGCGCGTCAGGATGATGCGGCTGACCCGCTTCGACAGCAGGCTCGCCACGGCCTGCGCCATCGCAAGGTAGGTCTTCCCAGTGCCGGCGGGGCCGACGCCGAACACGATGTCGTGCGTGTCGATGGCCGACAGGTACTCACGCTGCGTCGGCGTCTTCGGCACGACCTGCCGCTTCGCCGACGCGCGGACGCTGCCCTTCAGGTAGTGATCGCGCAGGTCGAGGCCGGGATGCTCGGCGGCCATGCGGGCCGCGTCACGCACCTCGCCCTTCGCGAAGCGATAGCCCTCGCGAACGAGTGTGGTGAACTGCCCGACGAACGCCTCGACGAGATCGAGACGTTCCGGCTCGCCCTCCACCACCAGTTCGTGCCCGCTCGTGCGGACCTGCACGTCGAACAGGTCTTCGAAGACCCGCAGGTTCTCGTCGTAGGCGCCGAAGAGGACGTCGACGCCCTCGTCAGGCACCGGTATCGAACGAAGCGCAATGGCGGCGATACTCGGTGTCTCCTCGATGTGCTGCGATGACCCGCTGACCGTAGCACGCACCCCTGGGGCGGTCAAGGCAGCGTCCGCAGGTGAAGCTCCTTCAGTTGGCGCGGCTCGACCGAGGAGGGCGCCCCCGACATCAGGTCGACCGCGGCTGCCGTCTTCGGGAAGGCGATGACATCACGAATCGATGGCTCGCCTGCCAGCAGCGCGACGATGCGATCGAGGCCGAGCGCGATGCCGCCGTGCGGCGGCGTGCCGTATTCGAGCGCGTCGATGAAGAACCCGAACCGCAGTTGCGCCTCTTCCTCGGAGATGTTGAGCAGGCGGAAGATCTGCCGCTGCACGTCGGGGTCGTGGATACGGATGCTGCCACCGCCGATTTCGCTGCCGTTGAGCACGAGGTCGTACGCGCGAGCCGTCGCCTCTCCCGGGGCATCGACGAGCTTCGCGGCGTCGGCGTCGGCCGGCGAGGTGAACGGGTGGTGCATGGCCACGTAGCGCTGGTCACGCTCGTCCCAGTCGAGCAGCGGGAAGTCGAGCACCCACAGGAACTCGAAGCGCGCCGGATCGAGCAGCCCCCGCCTGCGAGCCTGCGAGAGGCGCAGCTGTCCGAGCAGCTTCGACACTTCGAGGGGCGCGCCGGCGGTCATGAGCAGAAGGCCGTCACTGCCCGCGCCAGACGCCTCGAGCGCACGCGTGAGCAATTCCTCACCCATGGCCTTCGCCGACGTGGCCAGGCCCTTCTCGGTCTGACGGGCCCACAGCAGGCCACCCGCACCGAGTTCGATGGCCTCCGCCACGATGCGGTCCACTTCGGCACGTGCCAGAGCCGCCCCGCCGGGCACGACGATTCCACGTACCACGCCGCCCGCGTCGAGCGCCTGTCGGACCGGACCGAACGGCGTCTCGGCGAAGACGGACGAGAGGTCCTGAATCTCCAGGCCGCAGCGCAGGTCGGGCTTGTCCGTTCCGTAGACGTGCATCGCCTCGTGGTACGTCATCCGCCGGAAGGGCCCCTGCACGTCCACACCGGCGGTTCCGAAGATCTCGACGATGAGCGGCTCGATCATCGAGAAGACGAGGTCTTCCGACGCGAACGAGATCTCGACGTCCACCTGCGTGAACTCTGGCTGGCGATCGGCGCGCAGGTCTTCGTCGCGGAAGCACTTGACGATCTGGAAATAGCGGTCGAGGCCGCCAATCATCAGGATCTGCTTGAAGAGCTGCGGCGACTGCGGCAACGCGAAGAACTCGCCGGGGTGCACGCGGCTCGGCACCAGGTAGTCACGCGCGCCCTCGGGCGTCGACTTGGTGAGAATCGGCGTCTCGATCTCGAGGAAGTCGTGGCTGTCGAAATACCGGCGAATCGCCATGGTGATGCGGTGGCGCAGCCGCATGTTCTCCTGCATCCGCGTCCGGCGCAGATCGAGGTAGCGGTAGCGCAGCCGGATGTCCTCGGCGACCGGCGTCTCGTCGGCGATCGCGAACGGCGGCCGTTTCGCGTCGTTCAGCAGCCGCAGTTCACGCACGGCCACCTCCACGTCGCCAGTCTCGAGCTTCGGATTCACCGTGTCGGGCGACCGTGGCGCCACGGTGCCGAGCACGGCGACCACCATCTCGGTCTTGAGCTTCTTGGCCTGCGACAGCAGCGGGTCGGCGTCGGTCACCACTTGCGTCACACCGTAGCGGTCGCGGATGTCGAGGAAGATCACCGCGCCCATGTCACGGACACGGTGGACCCAACCGAGCAGCACCACGTCGGTGCCGACGTCGGAAGAACGAAGCGCGCCGCACGTGTGCGTGCGGTAGAGAGTGCCGAGGGTGGACATGGTCAGGGAGTCAGGGAGTCAGGAACGAAGGAACGAAGGAACGAAGGAACCAAGGAACCAAGGAACCAAGGAGCGAAGGAAGTCAGGGACGAAGGAGTGAAGGAACGAAGGAGCGAAGGAACCAAGGGATGAAGGGACGAAGGAACCAAGGAGCGAAGGAATGAAGGACGAAGGAGCCAAGGAATGAAGGAATGAAGAACTGTCAGGACACGAGCGCGTGGCGGATGTGCTCGGCGACGGCCGCGCGCGGTACGCGTGTCTGGTCGCCAGACCGCAGGTTCTTGACGGCCACCTCACCCGCGGCCTTCTCATCGTCGCCCAGAACCGCCACGAAGGGAACGCCGAGCGCGACCGCGTACTTGAACTGCTTGCCCAGTTTGTCGGCCTCAGGGTACACGTCGACGCGCAGTCCCTGCTGTCGCAGGTCGTGCGCGAGCCGGACGGTTTCGACGGTGTCCGCCTCGTTCCAAATCGTCACAAGGACATCCGCCGGCGTCGTGGTGAGGTGCGCCGGAAACATCCCGCGCTCGCCCATCACGACGAGGATGCGCTCGAGGCCCAGCGAGAACCCCGCCGCGGGCACCTGTTCCTTGCCGAACATGCCGACGAGGTTGTCGTACCGTCCGCCGCCGCCGAGGCTACCGGCGAGATCGGGGACCGCCATCTCCATGATGCAGCCCGTGTAGTACGACAGGCCACGGGCCAGACTGAGGTCGACGCGAAGATGTCCCGCCGCTGGCGTGTCTTCGCACAACTCCAGCACCCGTCGCATCGTGGCAATGCCGGCCGAGGCAGTTGCGTGGCCGTTGACGAACGCCTCCACCTCGTCCAGATAGGGACGGCTCTCCGAGCCGTCCGATCCGCTCGCCGAGCCGGTGTCCTCAGTGGTCCCCTCGTCGCGTGACGCCAGCAGCGCGAGCACCTTGTCCGCTGCTTCCGGCGACAGCCCACGCTGCGCGTACTCTTCGCGTACGCCTTCGACGCCAATCTTGTCCAGCTTGTCGAGCGCCACGAGCGCGTCGCCATGCCGCTCCACCGGGATGCCGGCCGCACCGAGCACGCCGGCCAGCACCGCGCGGTGGTTGAGACGCAGCGTGAAGTCGGCGAAGCCCAGCGCCCGCATCACCTCGCACGCTGCCGCGCACAGCTCAACCTCGATCAGCGGCGACGTGGAGCCGATGGCGTCCACATCGCACTGGTAGAACTCGCGAAAGCGTCCCCGCGCCGGACGATCGGCGCGCCACACCGGCTGAATCTGGAAACGCTTGAAGAACTTCGGCAGTGCCTGCCGGTGCTCGGCGATGACGCGCGACAGGGGGACGGTCAGGTCGTAGCGCAGCGCCAGGTCGGCCTGGCCAGATGCCTCGTGTTCGCCCCGCTTGAGGATCTTGAAGATGAGCTGATTGCCCTCCTCACCGTACTTCCCGAGCAGGGTCTCGATGTTCTCGACGGCCGGCGTCTCGAGCGGCTGAAAGCCGTAGCGCTCGTACACGCCACGAATGACCCCGATGACGAACTCGCGCCGCCGCACGTCGACGGGCAGGAAGTCGCGCATGCCGCGCGCGGGTGAAGTGCTCGCCATGCTGGCCTACGGCGCCTCCAGGTAGTCGAGGCGATAGCCGACGTATCGCTCGGCATAGTCGAGAATCGACGCCACTTCGGCGTCCGTGAGCGCCCGGCGCACCCTGCCGGGGCTGCCCATGACGAGCGAGCCGGGTGGCACGACGAAGCCCTCGGTGACGAGCGTGCCGGCGGCCACGATGGAATCGGCGCCGATCACTGCCCCATTCAGGACGATGGCCCCCATGCCGATGAGACAGCGGGGCTCGATGGTGCACCCGTGGATCAGCGCCCCGTGGCCGATCGTGACCTCGTCGCCGATCGTGGTGGGGTGCGTCCCGCGCATCACGTGCACGACCGTCCCATCCTGGATGTTCGTGCGCCTGCCGATGCGGATGCGGTGCACGTCGCCCCGAACCACCACGTTCATCCAGACGCTCGACGCCTCGCCGACCGACACGTCGCCGATCACCTGGGCACTCTCGTCGATGAACGCGGTCGGATGGACGTCGGGTCGCTGCCCGCGGTAGGGACGCAACATCAGCCCGCCATTATACGGGGACTCGAACGGAGGCTCCACGCCATGCCATCATTTCATCTTATGTTTCGCTAACGAATATAACCTTGACTAACCGATCGCGCCTCGTCAGCATGGAACACGTGGTCGTTGCCTTCCAGGGGGAGCCTGGAGCCTACAGTGAAGCCGCAGCGTTGAATCACGCTCCCGGGGCGGAGGTGTTGCCCTGTCCGAGCTTCGACGAGGTGTTCCAGGCGGTGGAATCGGGCCGGGCGGCTCTCGGCGTCCTGCCCATCGAGAACTCGATAGGCGGGACGATTCATCGCAATTACGACCTGTTGCGCGAGCACGACCTGACGATTCTGGGCGATCTGGAGCTGGAAGTGGTCCACAGCCTGCTGGCCCTGCCTGGCGTCGCCATCGACGAGGTGCGACAGATCTACTCGCACCCTCAGGCCCTCGCGCAATGTGACCGGTTCCTTCGAGGCCTGCCCGGCGTGGAGGTCGTGGCGACCTATGACACGGCAGGAAGCGCGAAGCTGCTCGAGGATCGCCAGTTGAGGGACGCCGCGGCGATTGCCTCCGCGCGTGCCGCCGAGGTCTTCGGCCTGCACGTGCTGAGGACCGGCATCCAGGACTTCGCCGACAACATCACCCGCTTCCTGGTCGTCGGACGTCCCGACGGGGCGCAGGCCGATACCACAACGGCGAACAAGACCACGGTCGTGTTCTCGCTGCCGAACGAGCCCGGTGCGCTGTTCAAGGCCCTGAGCGTGTTCGCATTGCGCGGCATCGATCTGAGCAAGCTCGAGTCGCGCCCCATTCAGGGACGGCCGTGGGAGTACCTGTTCTACGTGGACCTTCGCGTGGGCGCGCACGACGTGGCGTGCAGCCGCGCACTGGCCCATCTCGGGGAGTTCGCGCCGATGCTGCGCGTCCTCGGGTCGTATCCTTCGTCGCTGTCCCGCCGGAGCGCTGCGCCAGCGCCGGCGTCCGCAGCGGGAGACCGTGCATGAGCAACGCCCTGAAGCACCGCAGTGCCGCACTCACCGAGGGTCCGAACCGTGCCGCCGCACGCGCCATGTTCAAGGCCGTGGGCTTCGACGACGAGGCGCTCTCGCGCCCGCTGGTCGGCATCGCCAACACCTGGACCGAAATCGGCCCCTGCAACTTCCACCTGCGGCGGCTCGCCGAGCACGTGAAGGACGGCATCCGCAAGGCCGGCGGCACGCCGATGGAGTTCAACACCATCGCCGTGTCGGACGGCATCACGATGGGCGCCGAGGGCATGCGCGCGTCGCTCGTCAGCCGCGAGGTCATCGCCGACTCGATCGAACTGGTCGCCTTCGGTCACCACCTCGACGCAGTCGTCATGCTGTGCGGGTGTGACAAGACGATTCCGGGCACGATGATGGCCCTCGCCCGGCTCAACATCCCGGGGCTGGTGTTCTACGGCGGGTCGATTGCCCCCGGACACGCCAGCGACCGCGACCTCACGGTGCAGGACGTGTTCGAGGCCATCGGCGCGCACGGCGCCGGACGCATCACGGCCACGCAGCTCAAGGTGATCGAGGACCACGCCTGCCCGGGGGCGGGGGCCTGCGGCGGGCAGTTCACCGCGAACACGATGGCCATGGTCGGCGAGTTCCTCGGCATCACGCCGCTCGGCAGCGCCAGCATTCCCGCCATGTTGTCCGAGAAGGACGCCTCGGCAGAGCAGGCCGGAGCGTTGGTGATGGACCTGCTGCAACGCGACGTCCGTCCTCGTGACCTGATCACGCGACCCGCGATCGACAATGCCATCGCCGCGGTCGCGGCGACGGGCGGCTCGACCAACGCGGTCCTCCACCTGCTGGCCATCGCGCGTGAAGCCGGGATCGCCCTCGACATCGACGACTTCAACCCGGTCTGCGAACGGACGCCGGTGCTGGCCGACCTCAAGCCCGCCGGACGTTTCGTCGCGACGGATCTGCACCGTGCCGGCGGGGCCCGCGTGCTCGCTCATCGGCTGCTGGTGGGTGGCTTCATCGACGGCAGCGCGCCCACGGTCACCGGCCGAACGCTCGCAGAAGAAGCCGACGATGCGCTCGAGACAGAGGGCCAGGAGGTCATTCGTCCGCTCGCCTCACCCGTGAAGCCAACGGGCGGCCTGCTCATCCTGAAGGGCAACCTCGCGCCCGAGGGGTGCGTCGTGAAGATCTCGAGCACCGGACAGGCAGGGCACAGCGGCCCGGCGCGCGTGTTCGAGTCGGAAGAGGCGGCATTCGCCGCCGTGCAGGGCGGGCAGATCGTCGCCGGCGATGTCGTCGTGATTCGACATGAAGGCCCGAAGGGCGGCCCGGGCATGCGCGAGATGCTGGGCGTGACGGCCGCGATCATGGGGGCGGGGCTCGGCGACTCGGTCGCGCTGCTCACCGACGGCCGCTTCTCGGGCGCTACGCGGGGCCTGATGGCCGGACACGTGGCCCCTGAAGCGGTGTCGGGCGGGCCGATTGCAGCCGTGCGGGACGGAGACGTGGTGACGTTCGACATCGCGAACCGTCGTCTCGAGGTGGCGCTGACCGACGACGAACTGGCCGCGCGCCTCGCCGAGTACACGGCGCCGGCTCCACGGTACACGACAGGCGTACTGGCCAAGTACGCCTACCTCGTGTCGTCGGCGTCCGAGGGCGCCGTCACCAGGGCGGGCGATGACGTGGGCGCCGCGGTAACGGAAACGGTATCGAGCAGGTAGG
>CAYMAG010000001.1:120264-141288 GCA_964388335.1 uncultured Vicinamibacteraceae bacterium
GGCAGACGGTAGACGAAAGAGCAGGCATATGAAGAAGACGGGTGCACAAATCCTCTGGGAAAGTCTGGTCCGCGAAGGCGCGACGTGCGTCTTCGGGTACCCGGGCGGCGCGATTCTGCCCGCCTACGACGCGATGCTCGACTACCCCATCCGCCACATCCTCGTACGCCACGAGCAGGGCGCCACGCACATGGCCGACGGCTTCGCACGTGCCACCGGCCAGGTCGGCGTCGCCCTGGCCACCAGCGGCCCCGGGGCGACCAACATGGTCACCGGCATCGCCACCGCCATGATGGACTCGTCGCCGATGGTCTGCATCACCGGCCAGGTGGGCAGCAGGGCCATCGGGTCGGACGCCTTCCAGGAAACCGACATCACGGGCATCACGATGCCCATCACGAAACACAACTACCTCGTCACGAAGGCCGAGGACGTGGCCCGCGTCGTGCGCGAGGCGTTCTACGTGGCGAGTTCGGGCCGGCCCGGCCCGGTGCTGATCGACATCACGAAGGACGCCCAGCAGTCATCGTGCGAGTTCGAGTGGCCCGATGCACCGAAGCTGCGCGGCTACCGCCCGGATCACCGGCCGAGCACCCGCGACGTCGAGCAGGCCCTCGACCTGATCAGGTCTGCAAAGCGCCCCATCATCCTGGCCGGCCGCGGCATCATCCTGTCGGGTGCGATGGACGTCGTGCAGCGCTTCGCCGAGCACACGAACATCCCTGTCGCGATGACGCTGCTCGGCCTCGGCAACCTTCCGGCGAGCCACCCGCTCAACCTCGGCATGATGGGCATGCACGGTGAGGCATGGGTGAACACCGCCATCCAGGAGGCCGACCTGCTGCTCGCCTTCGGCATGCGGTTCGACGACCGCGTCACGGGCAACGTGAAGACCTATGCGCCCAACGCGAAGAAGATTCACATCGACATCGACCCGGCCGAACTCAACAAGAACGTTCGCGTGGACGTCGGCCTGATCGGTGACCTGCGCGAGGTGCTCGAAGAGCTGCTGCCGCAGATCGACGCCAGCGAGCGCGCCGACTGGCTCGCGTACATCGGCATGCTGAAGGGTGACTCAGCGGTCCGCGACATCCAGAACCTGCCCGACAACGGGCACCTCTATGCCGCGCACGTCATCAACGACATCTGGCGCGAGACGAAAGACCGCGAGACGATCGTCGTCACCGACGTCGGCCAGCATCAGATGTGGGAAGCGCAGTACTACAAGCATGAGGTGCCGCGCTCGCTCATCACGTCCGGCGGCCTGGGCACGATGGGTTTCGCGCTGCCCGCCGCCATTGGCGCCAAGGTGGCGCGCCCCGATGCCGAAGTGTGGGTGGTCGTCGGCGATGGCGGCTTCCAGATGACGATGTGCGAACTGGCGACGATTGCCCAGGAGGGCATCGACATCAACGTCGCCATCATCAACAACGGGTTCCTCGGCATGGTGCGACAGTGGCAGGAGTTCTTCTACGAGCGCCGCTACGCCGCCACGCCGCTGGTCAACCCCGACTTCGTCAAGCTCGCCGAGGCGTTCGGCCTGAAGGCGAAGCAGGTGACGACGCGCGCGGACGTCGTGCCGACCGTCCGTGAGGCGCGGGCGCACCAGGGGACGGTGGTCATCGACTTCCGGGTCGAGCAGGAAGACTCGGTGTATCCCATGGTGCCGGCCGGCAACGACCTGCACAACATGATCCGGCGCCCGAGCGCCATCATCGAAACGGGAGCAGACGCATGAACACCTTCGTGGTGCTCGTCGAAGATCAACCGGGCGTGCTGACGCGGGTCAGTTCGCTCATCCGCCGCCGCGGCTTCAACATCAGCTCGCTGACCGTCGGCCACACCGAGACGCCAGGCGTCTCCCGCATGACGATTGACGTCGAGGCGGACGAATTCGGCGCCCGGCGTGTCGAGGCCAACCTCTACAAGCTCATCGATGTGCTCCGCGTGGACAACGTGACCCGCCGGCCGTCAATCTTTCGCGAGCTGGCCATTCTGAAGGTCGCGACCACGCCGGAAACGCGCGCGCAGATCTTCCAGCTCGCACAGGTCTACCGGGCCCGGATCATCGACGTGTCGCCAGAGTCGCTCGTGGTCGAGATCACGGGCAACGTCGACAAGGTCGAGAGCCTGATCGAGGTCCTCACGCCGTACGGCCTGCTGGAGCTGGCCCGCACGGGACGCCTGGCGATGCTGCGCGGTACGGGCACCGCGAGTACCATCCCTACCGAGCAGGAAGACGTGGCGGCCGAGGCCGCCGAGGACGTCGTCTCGCACTCGGTCTGAGCGGGCTGCGGCTTGCCCGCCGTAGCCTTCGGCGAAGGCGGGGCTACGGGCTACCAGAGGACCGAGGACCGAAGACATTCACCCCCCACACGGAGTCGTTCACCACATGGCAGCAAAGATCTTCTACGACAACGATGCCGACCTCTCGCTGATCCAAGGCAAGAAGGTGGCAATCATCGGCTACGGCTCGCAAGGCCATGCCCACGCGCTCAACCTGAAGGACAGTGGTGTGGACGTGCGCATCGGCCTGCGTCCGGGCAGCAAGTCGGCGGCGAAGGCCGAGAACGCCGGCGTGCGCGTCGTGAGTGTGGCCGACGCGGCGAAGGAAGCCGACGTCATCATGCTGCTGGCGCCCGACACGGCACAGGCCGAGATCTACCAGAAGCACATCGCGCCGCACCTCACGGCCGGCAAGATGCTGATGTTCGCGCACGGCTTCAACATCCGGTACAACGCGATCGTCCCCCCCGCCGACGTGGACGTGACGATGGTGGCGCCGAAGTCTCCGGGGCATCGCGTGCGCGAGGTGTTCGTGGAGGGAGGCGGCGTGCCGGCCCTCGTGGCCATCCACCAGGATGCGACGGGCCACGCCCGCGCCCTCGCCATGTCGTACGCGAAGGGCATCGGCGTGACGCGCGCCGGCGTGATCGAGACGACCTTCACCGAAGAGACCGAGACGGACCTCTTCGGCGAGCAGGCCGTGCTGTGCGGCGGGGCCAGTGCCCTCGTCAAGGCGGGGTTCGAGACGCTCGTCGAGGCCGGCTACCAGCCGGAGGTCGCCTACTTCGAGTGCCTGCACGAGCTGAAGCTGATCGTCGATCTGATGTATCGTGGCGGCCTCAACTACATGCGGTACTCGGTCAGCGACACGGCCGAGCACGGCGATTACGTCGCCGGCCCGCGCATCGTCACCGACGAGACGCGCAAGGCGATGAAGCAACTGCTGGCGGAGATTCAGGACGGAACCTTCGCCAGGGCGTGGATCGAGGAGAACAAGCAGGGGCGCCCCCGTTTCACCGCGATTCGGCAGGCCGAGCAGAACCAGCAGCTCGAGGAAGTCGGCGCGCAACTGCGTGCCATGATGCCCTTCCTCAACCCCGTCACGCACAAGCCGGAAGAACAGAGCGCGACCACGACCACGTAGGACCCCGGCATGCCGGGCCGCGCGCCGCTCCCGCGACGCCCGGTCCGGCGCACCACCGGGGCACCGGACGTGACACGGGCGCGCCAGCCAGGAGCCAGGCCGCCCTTATGGATACACCCACCATCTCACCCGCGTCCTCGCGACGCACGTTCATCGCGCAGGCGTCCGCCCTCGTGGCGGCCAGCGTGCTGCCCTCGCAGGCCAGACAACCCGACGCAACGCTGAAGGTCGCTGTCGCGGGTCTCGTGCACGGGCACGTGCGCGGCTTCCTGAATGTCGCGAAGCGCCATCCGCAGGTGGACCTCGTCGGCATCGCCGAGGGCGACCGCGCCGTGCGCGATCGCTACGCGGCGCAACACGAGTTCGCGGCGTCGATGCTGTTCGACGACCTGCCGAGCCTGCTCGCGGCGACCACGCCCGACCTCGTCGCGGGGTTCGGGACGTCGTTCGACCACCTGGCCGTCGTGCAGGCGTGCGCGCCGCGAGGCGTCCACGTGATGGTCGAGAAGCCGTTGGCCGTGAACCTCGACCACGCGCGTCAGATTGAAGCGCTGGCGTCGACGCACAAGGTGCACGTCCTCACGCAGCTCGAGACGAGCTGGTACACCAACACCGACGCCGCCTGGCGTCTGGCGCACGTCGACGGCACGCTCGGCCCGCTGCGGAAGATCGTGGTGATGGATGGCCACCCGGGCCCGAAGGAGATCGGCACGCAGCCCGAGTTCTTCGGGTGGCTCAGCGACCCCGTGAAGAACGGGGGCGGC
The DNA here is from genome assembly GCA_964388335.1 of uncultured Vicinamibacteraceae bacterium. GTDB lineage: Bacteria > Acidobacteriota > Vicinamibacteria > Vicinamibacterales > Vicinamibacteraceae > JAEZDP01. The sequence goes on from CAYMAG010000001.1 coordinate 124,459, forward strand.
GCGAGCATGGACTTCGGCTGCTACGGCGCGAACCTCATCTCCTGGTTGATGCGCGAGCAGACGCCCGTATCGGTAAGCGCAACCTTCCAGAAGCTGAAGCGCGACCCTGCGTACGCGCAGGTGGACGACGAGGCAACCATCGTCGTGGCGTACCCGCAGACGCAGGGCATTATCCAGGCCTCGTGGAACTGGCCGTATCACCGCAAGGACCTCGAGGTGTACGGCGAACAGGCCGCGTTCTTCAGCGTGGGGCGAGAGGAGTATCAGCTGAAGCGCCTGCGTGGCGATCGCGAGACGCACCATGCGGGCGCACGGCTCGCGGCGGCAGACGACGGCATCTCGTACGGGCCGGCGCTCGACAACGTCCGGGCCCTGCTGGCCGGACGTGCCGAGGTGCCACCGCTCGCGTCGATGGCGGTCAACATGCGCGCGGCCGAGATTCTCGCAGCGGCCCATCGATCCGCCGATGAGGGACGGACGATTCCATGGGGAGCCTGACCATCACACCGATGCGTGCGCCGTCCGCGGTGCTGCTGGCGGCGGCGTGATGGAGCCCAACCTGCCCGGCTCCAACATCACGTGTTCCGCGACCAGGTGCAGGGCTTCACGGGCCCCAGCGCCAGCCGATCACTGAGGACGCGGCGTGGGCCGCGACGACGGGGCCAACTGCAGCAACAGGTCTTCGGCTGCCGCCGCTGGACGTCCTCCGCGCTGCACGACATCCGCCGCGAGCGCCAGGGCACGCTCGCGCTGTCCGATGTTGGCCAGCGCGATGGCGTGGTTGTAGCGCGCCCAATGCATCTGTTCGACGTTGGCTTCGAGCGCCTGGCGGCGACGACTCACGAGGGCCGCTTGCAGCGTCGGGTCGAGTTCCGCCGCCTCGGCTTCAGCGAGGGCCGCGGCAAACCGTGGCTCGCGCCCGGCGAGGCACTCCGCCGCCGCGCCGAAGGCCGGCTCGGCCGGCTGCCATGCCTGCTGCAGCAGATGGACGGCGCCCAGAGTGAAGTGCGCGTCGCAGTGGGCGGCCTCGGCCTCCAGCGTGCGCGTCAGTTCGGCGATGGCCTCGTCCCACTGCTCTTCGCGGTAGGCGATGAGCGCGCCGAGGTAGTGCACGTCCGCGTTGTAGAGCATCCGCTTCGCGACGACGAGCGCCGCGCGGGCTTCCAGGAGCGATGTCTTCTGGTACAGATTCCAGGCTTTCCAGTAGTGCGCCTCCCCGAGGTACCACTCGCCCAGCGAGATCATGGCGTCGGCTTCCGACAGCGCGTCGTCGTGGCGCGCGAGGTTGCTCAGCGCGACGAGGCGGCCGAGCCGTGCCTCGCGATGCTCTGGCACGCGGTGCACAACCTCCGAGAAGTACGTCAACGCGCCCTCGTGGTCTTCGAGCCTGGTCCGAATCTCGCCCCGCATGACACGCGCCGGGACGAGCGCCGGCAAGGCATCGAGCGCGCGGGCGAGCGCGGCATCGGTCGACATGAGACGTCCGCCGGCGAGTGCGGCGTCGGCGATGGGCACGAGGGCTTCGACACAGGCGGGATGCGCGTCGAGCCAGGTGATCCACTCGGCTTCGGTGGTGCCTGCCTGCGCGAGGAGCCACGCGAACCCTGCGGCGGGGGACGCCACGTGTGCTTCGGCCCACGGCGCCGTCTCGAACGAGAGCGGCGCGAGCCTGACGCGGCTCCACGACTCGCTGGGCGGAACGCCGGCGAACGGATGCGCTTTCAGCAGATGCAGCAGCAGCACCGCACTGCGCTCATCGTCCGGCGCCCGCGCGACGAGTGCCTCATGGGCTGCGTACATCGTGGCGCGAACCGTCTCGAACGAACGCGACGACAAAAGGGACGGACGCGTACCGCGCCGCCAGTCGATCAGGGTGAGGACGTCGAGCGCGAGGCCGACATCGGGGTCAGCGAGACCCACAGCGAAGCGCTCCGGCGCGCCCTGGTGCGAGCCCGGATACACGCCAAGCAGGCGCTCACGTATCGCGAGCAGCACGGCCACGTCGAACGCCCGCCGGCGCAGCGCCGCATCGTCTGCTTCGGTCAGCAGCGTCTCGTACGTGCCGAGCGCCTCCGCCATGGGCAGGTAGCAGCCCTGGCTGGCCAGGGCATCTGCCTGCGTCACCATCGCGACGCGCGCCGCCGCCGCCGCACCGGCGCCGGTCGAAGGCGGACGCGCCGCGCAGCCGAGTGTCCAGAGCACGAGGACGACGTGCAGGCACGTCCACGGCAGCCGCGGCGACATCCGCCCGAGGCGCATTGGTCGAGCGTAGCGCAGGTCAGGGCTGCCGATCGTCCGCCGCCAGCGTGAAGTTGATGGTCATGGTCATCTGCAACGCGTACGGCTGGGGTTCGTACTTCCACTGCCGCACTGCGTCGATGGCGGCCTGGTCGAGTTCGGGAATGCTCTTGAGCACCCGTACGCTCGCCACGTCGCCGGTGGGCTCGAGCACGGCCTCGACGATCACGACTCCCTTGACACGGGCGGCCAGCGCGGCCTCCGGGTAGACGGGGGCTACGTCGTAGATCTTGCGCGGCGCTGACACGGCCCCACCCACGCGCACCGGTTGATCGCCCTGCGATACCGAGGACGGCGGGACTTCACCGACACGAACGTTGGTGACGATGAGCATCGGGGCGACCGTCGGCGGCTCGAAGTGCCACTGCCGGACGGCATCGACCGCGGCCCGTCGCAGGGCGGCACCGATGGCATCGACCGGACGGTTCGCACCGCTGTATGCCATTGGCGCGACCACGCGCGCCTCGGCCACACTGCCGTTCGCGTCGACGACGAGGTGCATGCGGAAGCCGGCGCTGCGGTTCTCTGCGCGGGCGGCGGCCGGCCACTCGGCGTCGACACTGTACGTGCGGCGCGGCGCGGGGACGTCGAGCGTCGGCAGTGTCGCGGTGCGCTCGAGCGGGCCCGGTCCCACGGCACCGGCGGCCTCCTGCAGAGCCGGCGACAGCGGCGCAACGGCGCCGACGAACGTGCCAGCAGTGGCCAGGACGATGGCGAGGGCACAGGATGTGAGAACGAGACGCGAACGTGACATGGACACCCCCTTTGTGAGCGACGCGACACGCGTCAGCAGTTGATGACGTCTGAAGAACGGCAGCGCGGGCGCGAGCCGCGGCACCGTGCGATCGGCGCACCACACGAGAACCTCCACGTAGGCGCGCGGTGCCAGGGTCACCCGCACCGTCTCGGCGTCGATGACCTGTTCGCGGGCCAGCCGCAGCGCCGGCACCAGCATCCAGACCGCAGGCAGGGGCCACAGCACCGTGCGCAGCGCCTCCTCGGTCCACACCCATCGCATGTCGCGCCGCGCGACGTGCAGCAGTTCGTGAACGTACACGGCTCGACGCTGCTCGGCCGGACGCTCGGCGAGCGATGCCGGCACGAGCACGACCGGACGGCGGAGTCCCCACGTGACCGGCTGGGTCGTGTCCTGGGACGCCAGAGACGTCGCCTCGACAGGCACCGCAACGTGCGCCCACTCCAGCGCGGGATCGATCACCAGCGCGGCACTCCGCCGCCATCCGCGCAGCCGATGCAGCCCCACGGCCAGCCAACCCGCGCGCAGCAGGACGCCGCCCAGCCAGACCCAGACAAGGCCCCACATCGACGGCCACCACGCCGGGGCACCAGGCCTGCCGGCAAACGATGCCGGCGCCACCGCCAGCACGATCTCGTCGATGCCGCGCGCGACACTCTCCGAAGGCGACCCCGTGAACACGGACGTCCACGGCAACAGCAGCGCGAGCGGCAGCAGGACCTGGCACCATGCGAGCCGGACCGCGGGCGCGTCCACCCTGAGCAGACGCAGGAGCGCCAGGCCCAGCATCGCGAGGACCGTCGACTGCACGATCCACGGCAGGAGCCACGCCGGCAACGCGGCCGTCACGACGGATCCTCCCCACCCTCCATCAGGCGCACGATCTCGGCGCGCTCGTCGTCTGACAGGCGCCGGTCGTTCACGAGGTGCATCATGAGCGGCTGTGCGGCGCCATCGAACACGCGATCGACGAAGTCGCGGACGAGGCCGCCGACGATCTGCCGCTGAGACCTGGTCGAGGTGTAGACGTGGGCGCGGCCCGCCGATTCATCGCGCGCGAGGAACCCCTTGCCTTCCAGGATGCGCATCATCGTGAGCACGGTCGTATAGGCGAGTGCCTGCTGCGGGTGCAGCGCGTCATGCACCTCGCGAACGGTGGCGCGTCCGAGGCGCCAGACGACCTTCATGACGGCCAGTTCCTGGCCCGTGAGCTTCGTGGGTGGTGTGCGGCGTGACGGCATGGCGGAATTCCTCGAGTTTCTGTCTGCCCCAGCCTGCCCGCCGGAGCCTCGGCGAAGGCGGGACCTGCCCGCCGTAGCCCGTAGCCCGTAGCCTGAAGCCTGCAGCCTGAAGCCCGTAGCCCGTAGCCCGTAGCCCGTAGCCTGCATCTACTATGTACTTAGTACTACGTAGTACGTGCTGTCAAGCCCGGCGTATCCTGACGGGCATGGCCCTGCTGCCGCCATTGCCCGCGCCGCTCGCCGCCGACGTCCTGAAGTTCCTCGACGTGCCCGCGCCGAGGCACGACCGCGACTGGCTGGATGCGCTGCTGCAGCAGTACGGCCGACGCGTGGCCTGGGAGAGCGCGTCGCGCATCGCTCGCGCCGCGACGCTGCCCACGCCGCAGCGGCCACAGTTGCCGGAGGCGTTCTGGGACGGCGCCATCACGCGCGGGACGGGCGGCACCTGTTTCGAAAGCAACGCTGCCCTGTCGGCACTGCTGGCAGCCGTCGGATTCGAGGGCGACCTCACGATCAACGACATGGCCGACACGCGCGCCTGTCACACCGCGATGCTCGTGAGGGTCGGGAATGCTCGCGTCGTCGTGGACGCGGGTTATCCGATCTACGCGGCCCTGCCGCTCGGCCAGGGTCCGACGTTGCGCACCACGCCGTGGTTTCGCTACGACGTGGCGCCCGCGGGAGACCGGCGGTACCGCCTCGAGAATCACCCGCATCCGACGCCGTATCTCTTCGACCTGATTGACGAGCCCGTCTCGGCGGACGCGTACCTCGAGGCACTCCGCCGCGACTATGAGCCCGGCGGTCTGTTCCTCGACCGCGTCGTCGTCCGAAAGCTGGTGAACGAGCGCGTCTGGCGCTTCACGAGCCACGAGCGTCCGTGGCAACTCCACTGCTTCACCGATGGCACGCGCGCCGATCATCTCCTGCCGGACGACGCGGATGCCGCGGCCGCACAGCTGGGGCAACACTTCGGCATGGACGCCACGACGATTGCGGTCGCGCTGCGCGCGACAGCTCATGCCTCATGACTACCCCTCCACCACCTCCGCTTCGATCCAGCCGCGCACGCTGTTGACGAGCCAAACCCGCGTGGCTCGGCGCAGGTCGCCACGCGTCAGCACGCGCTCACGAATCTCTCCGGTCTCGAGCAGCTGCGCGCGGAAGGTGCCGGGCAGCAGGCCGCAGTCGAGCGGCGGCGTCCAGCGTGCACCATCGAGTTCCACGACGAGGTTGGCGAGACACGACTCGGTGACTTCACCTTCCCGGTTCCACAGGATCACGTCGTCCAGCGTCGGATGCGTCGCGTGCGCACGCTCGTAGCGGGAGCGATCGCGCATCTTGTGGAACAGTGTCGCATCGTGGCGTGACACCGGCGCGTGAGACAGCGCGACACGCCATGGCGCATCCATGTCGTCGACATGCGGATCGGCCCGCGCCGTCACGTCCCCCGTCGGCGAGAGGTCGAGCCGGACCCGCCAGCAACCCTCGCCGTGTGATGCGGCGACCGCGTCGAGCGCAGCCTCGAGCTGGCCTGGATCGCACGGCAGGGACCACCGCGCCGCCGACTGGCGCAGGCGCACGAGGTGTCGGGCGCGCAGCGCGTACACGCCAGACTCGAGACGCAGCGTCTCGAACAGTCCGGAGGTCGACGGAACAGTCTCGCCGGAGGCGAACCGCCCCTTGAGCAGGCACTCGGCGTACTCCTCGGCAGCGACCGAGTCGGCGGTGATGCCCGCCCCGACCCCCAGCGTCGCCACGCCGGTCGCCTTGTCGAGCACCACGGTGCGAATGGGCACGGAGAAGACGCCGTCGCCGCCCGGCTGCAACAGCCCGATCGCTCCGGTGTAGACGCCGCGGGGCGACACCTCGTGATCGGCGATGAGTTCCATCGTGCGCACCTTGGGCGCGCCGGTGACCGAGCCGCACGGGAAGAGGGCTTCGAACAGATCCCACAATGGGCGATCCGGGGCGACCGTGGCCTCGATGGTCGAGGTCATCTGCCACACCGAGGGGTAGCCCTCGATGCCGCAGAGGTCCGTCACGCGTACCGAGCCAGTCTTTGCGACACGCCCGAGGTCGTTGCGCAGCAGATCCACGATCATGATGTTCTCGGCCCGCGCCTTGTCGCTCGTGCGCAGTGCCTCACGGGCAGACTCATCCTCGTCGCTCCAACGTCCCCGCGCCTGGGTGCCCTTCATGGGACGCGTCACGAGACGGCCCCCGCGTCGCTCGACGAACAGCTCCGGCGACAGGCTCATCACCACGTGCGTTCCGACGTCGATCCACGCGGCGTAGGGCGCCCGGGCCCGCTGACAGGCGCTCGCGTACCACGACCATGCCGATGCCACGGGCAATGACGCCCGCTGGGGAAACGTGAAGTTGACCTGATACGTGTCACCGGCGGCGATATGGCCGAGCAGCGCGTCGATGCGTGCGGCGAACTCCGCGGCGTCGAGGTGCGGGATCCACTGGATCGGGACCTCGTCGGTCAGTTCGGCCTGGACCGGGAACGGGCTCTGGCAGGCTGGCAGTGGCGCGTCGTAGACGGCGGCCCAGGCCAGTGGCGTCGCGTCGTGCCCCGCTGGCTGGACACGGAGCGCGGCATCGCAGGCGGGCGCCGCTTCGTAGCCGACCACGAGCACCACCCAGTGCCCGTCGCGGGCCGCCGCGTCGCCCTGGCGCACCAGGGCGGCGACGTCCTCGAGGCGATCGGCGCGAAGGATCAGGCGGGGCGCCGAGAAGACGCCCCGCCAGGGCCCTGCTGCGTCAACCGCACCGAAGCCGAAGACCGCCTGTCCTTCGACGTGCATGTCGAGCGCCACGATATCAGTCCAAGAAGTCGGACCCCATTGCCGGCTTTGCATGAGCCGTGCATGAGACGCACACTTCGAGGTCTACGAACGTCATATAGTGGACTTTATTGTAAAGAGTGATAGCCACATGTTGACCGTACGACTTTCCGGTGGCTACACTCTTCGCGGTTGTCTTCCCCCCTGTGAGGTGCCCGTGACCCTTCGAATGCTGCCCTTCCTCGTCCTCGCCGGCGTCGCTGCGCTCGCCCTCGTCCCTCGAACGCCGGCCGCCGTCCCCACCGGCGACCCCATCGTCGGAGCCGATGTCGCCTGGATGCTCACCGCGACCGGCCTCGTGCTCCTGATGACCCCGGGGCTCTCCTTCTTCTACGGCGGCATGGTCCGCTTCAAGAACGTCGTGTCGACCATGCTCCAGAGCTTCGTGGCGCTGGGGGTCATCAGCCTGCTCTGGGTCGTCGTGGGCTTCAGCCTCGCGTTCGGCGACAGCCTGGGCGGCGTCGTCGGCAACCCGCTCACGTTCTTCATGTTCGACGGCGTCGGCGCGGCCACCCATCCGGACCTCGCCCCCACCTTTCCGTTGCTGCTCTTCGCGCTCTTCCAGCTCAAGTTCGCCATCATCACGCCAGCCCTCATCACAGGCGCGTTCGCCGAGCGGGTGCGCTTCTCGAGCTACCTGCTCTTCATGATGCTGTTCAGCCTCGTCATCTACTCGCCGCTCGCGCACATGACGTGGCACCCGGAGGGCCTGTTGCGAACCATGGGCGTGCTCGACTTCGCGGGCGGCACCGTGGTGCACATGTCGGCCGGACTCGCCGCACTGGCCGGCGCGCTGGTGCTGGGACGCCGCAGGAGCCACGTCGCCAACGAAGCGCACGAGCCCGCGAACATCCCGTATGTGCTGCTCGGCACGGGCATGCTCTGGTTCGGCTGGTTCGGCTTCAACGCCGGCTCCGCGTTCGCCGCGAACGAGACGGCCGTGAGCGCCTTCGCCGCGACCAACACGGCATCGGCCGCGGCGATGCTCGGCTGGATCTTCTTCGACATGGTGCGCGGGCGGAAGCCGTCGGCCCTGGGTGGCTGCATCGGCGCGGTGGTGGGGCTCGTGGCCATCACGCCGGCGGCCGGATTCGTAAGCGTGCGCCACAGCATCGCGATCGGCCTGATCGCGGCGGTCGTCAGCAACGTCGCCGTGCACTGGCGCACGAGAAGCTCGCTCGACGACACACTCGACGTGTTCCCCTGCCACGGGGTCGGCGGCATGGTCGGCATGCTGCTGACGGGCGTCTTCGCGCAGGAGTCGGGCCTCATCACCGGCCAGTGGCAGACCTTCGGCGTGCACCTGCTCGCGCTCGTGTTCGTCAGCGTTTACGCGTTCGCCGGCTCGTGGTTCCTCTACCGTGCGGTCGACGCCCTGTGGCCGATGCGCGTGAGCACCGATGCCGAGGCCATCGGTCTCGACCTCAGCCAGCACGACGAAGTGGCGGCGACGTTCGACGCCGCTCGTGACGGGGTCCGTGGAGCGCTGGACCAGGTGGCCTGACCCCCTGGCGGACCTCGCGTCCGCTGTCGTTCGGCTGTAGTCGTCGCGTCCTCATCGACACGACCTGCGGCTTTGCGCCTCCGATCTCCGGGCACCGGGTCGGAGGCGCTTTTTCGTGCCACGAACCTGCGCGCGGGATCTGGGATAATCGCACGGTGAGCGTTCTCGACCGGTGGCACCGCCCGCTCGGCCATCTGCGCATCTCGGTCACCGACCGCTGCAACCTGCGCTGCGCCTACTGCATGCCCGAGGCGGACTACGTCTGGCTGCCCAGGCCCGACCTGCTCACGTTCGAGGAGATCGACAGGGTCACACGAGTCTTCGTGCACCTCGGCGTCACGCACGTTCGACTGACCGGAGGCGAACCCCTGCTGCGCAGGTCGCTGTCGACGCTCGTGACGAGGCTCTCCGCCATCGAAGGGCTCAGCGATCTGGCGATGACCAGCAACGGCGTACTGCTCGCCGAACAGGCCGAGGCGCTGCGGGACGCGGGCCTGACACGCGTGACCGTGAGCCTCGACACACTGGATCGCGCGCGGTTCCAGGCGTTGGCCCGGCGGGACGAACTGCCGCGGGTGCTGGCCGGTGTCACGGCCGCGTCGGCCGCGTTCGGCAGCGTCAAGCTGGACACGGTCCTGATGCGCGGCGTGAACGACGACGAACTGGTGCCGCTGGTGGACTATGCGTGGCACACGGGCGCCCAGGTGCGGTTCATCGAGTACATGGACGTAGGGGGCGCGACGCGCTGGTCCCCCGACGCCGTGGTCTCTCAGGCCGAGATGCTCACGCGGCTCGAGGCGGCGTTCGGACGCATCGACGCCCTTCCGTCGGACGGACCTGCCCCTGCGGGCCGGTACCGGCTGCCGCGGGGACAGAACGTCGGCATCATCGCCTCGACGACGGCGCCGTTCTGCGCGACGTGCGATCGCATCCGCCTCACGGCCGATGGCCAGCTGTTCTTCTGCCTGTACGGGACGCGTGGGCTCGACCTGCGGACGCCGCTCCGTGCGGGCGCGAGCGATGCCGCCCTGGCCGCGCTGATCGCGCAGGCCTGGCGGGCCCGGAGCGATCGGGGCGCTGAGGACCGGCTGGGCACGCCGGGCCGCGGCGCGTTCATTCCCGCCGACTCCCTTCGCGCGCAACCGCACCTCGAGATGCACACGCGCGGCGGGTGACGTGAGACCGAACAGCCACTGAGCGCGGACTATGCACCGGCCTGGTGCGCCGGTGATATCGTCGGACGCAGTCCATCGCACAGCAGTTGGTGCCCGGCCGCATCGGAAACAATGCCCCAGACACGACGCTCAACTCCTTCGTCGCCCGGCACGTTTGCCGACCGCGCCTACCGCGCCATTCGTCGTGACATCATCAACGGTCGCTATACCCTGGGACACTCGCTGTCGTCGCGGGCCATCGCGACCGAACTTGGCATCAGCTTTCTGCCTGTGCTCTCAGCCCTGCAACGCTTGCAGGAGGAAGGACTCGTCGAGAGCCGGCCGCGGGTTGGCACGCGGGTGGTTCTGCCGACCGAAGAACACGTGCTCGGCATGCACCAGGTGCGCGAAGCACTGGAGTGCCAGGCCGCCCGTCTCTGCGCCGAGCGGGCGTCGCCTGAGCAGCGCACCCGTCTTGCACGACTTGCCGCACAAGTCGACGAGACCGACGCGTGTCTGGTGGGAGACGACGTCCCGCGTGCCCAGCGGGTCCGGGCCCACAAACTGCATGCGCGCCTCCACCTGTCGATCGCCAGGTTCGCCGACTGTCCGCACCTTCTCGATGCCATTGAACGCAGTCAGGTGCTGACGTTCAAGATTCAACTCGACAATGCGGACCGCCGGCGTGCCCTGCCGCAGTATCGCCACACCGAACTGATTGGCGCGATCGTGTCGGGAGAGCCCGATGAGGCCGACGCCGCGATGCGTCGGCACTTGCGTGCTGCGTTGCCGGGCACGCTGTCCCTGATTCGCAACGTCGCTCGCTCCCGTCAATGGCGGCGACCCAGCAACCAGTCGGGTCCGGTACGGGGGCACGCGTAGGTGCCCCCGGGAGTCCTCCGCACTCGCGTCAGAACACGAAGCGAAGTCCGAGCCGGATATTGCGTTCGCCGGTCGCGCTCGTGATGCTCATGAAGTTGGCGCCGGTCACGTTGGCGGCGGGGTTGCCGAACTGGGGCGTGTTGGTGAGATTGAACGCCTCCACCCTGAACTCGGTTCGGTAGCGACCGAACTGCAGTGCGCGGAACACCGACAGATCGAGACGGCTCACGCGTGGTCCCCGCATGCTGTTCCGACCAGTCGTGCCATAGCGGACTTCTGTGACCGGGCCCCACGCCGACGGGTCGTAGTACTGGGCGTCCGGGCCAATACCTCCGAGCTTGTGGACCGGTCCAACCAGGTCGGCCGTCTGGGTGTTGCCAGGTGCGTTGAGGGACGTGGCGGCTGTGGTGACCGTGAACGGCGATCCGGAGTAGCGCGCGAAGATGCCGTTCACCTGCCAGTTGCGCGCGATGGCCGCGAGAACACCCGTACCTTGACGGCCGAACGGCAACTCGTAGACGAACCCCATCTGGAACACATGGGGGCGATCGAACCCGGCCAGCGCGTAGTTGCGGTCGAGCACCTCCGGCGAGTTCCACGACAACCCCGCCCACCCGTCGTCATCGGTCATGTTCATGGCCTTCGACAACGTATAGGCGCCCTTCAGGAGCAACCCGTTCTTGAATGGGCGATTGATCGCCAACTGCAACGAATGGTAGTTGGACCGCGTGATGCCGCCGAACCACTGGATCGAGGCCTGATGACCGAATTCCGCGAAGTACGGTCGCCCGCCTGCCCCGCCGCCGGGCGTTCCGGCGTTGATGTCCTGGTAGGCGAATCCGCGCGACGTCCTGGTGCCCACGTAGGCAGTGCTGAGCGAGACGTCGAGCGGGAGACGACGCTCAACTGCCACGTTCCAGGACTCCACGTAGCCACGGTCGACGTTGTTCGGGTCGGGCGATCGCATGAGCACCGTCGACGGCAGGGGCACGCGCCCGGTCGATGTATCAGGCGAGGGGATCTCCGGAATGCCGTCCTCGAGACGACCGTATGGTACGAAGGAGTCGGTCGAGGCGAAGTCGCTCGCAATCGTCAGCGGATAGAAGCCGCGGAACGGACGGGAGAACGGTTGCGGGTTGTACGTGAGCCCGTACCCCGTTCGAAAGACCGTGTCGTCGTTGAGGCGCCAGGCCAGGCCGAGGCGCGGCGCGAAGAGGGCCTTGCTCACGCCGATACCAAGGTTCGTGGGGTTCCCACCGACGCCACCCAGCAGCACGTCGAGTGTCTGGAGGTCGAGCAGTTCGATCCCGCGATCCTCACGCGTCATCAGTGGGTAGTACTCCCAGCGCAGGCCGGCGTTGACCGTGATCTTCGGCGTCACCTGCCACCGGTCGCGCAGAAACAACCCGACCTGCCATTCGCGCCCCGTCATGAGTTCGTTCTGCACGCTCTTGCCCACCTGGGTCGGCAGGCCGAGCAGGAACGCCGCGTAGCGGTTGTAGATGTTCGGCGCCGGGCCGCCACGCAGTGCGGTGGGGCCTCCGGCGAACGTGAAACCGCCGCGCGGGCCGGCCCCTACTTCGGGCTGCCAGTGGTTCAGCCACAGGCGCGCCACTTCGCCGCCCATGCGGAACTCATGTCGGCCCCGCAGCATCGTGAGATTGCCTGAGACGGACGCACTCCCGTCGTTCCGCTCCATCGGATACCACGACCGGCTCTCGCCGATCGTGGACAGGCCGGTCGCGAACCAGGGGAATCCGCTCTGACGTGGGTCGGGCCCATTGGTCCCCGGAATGCCAAGCACGTCGAGGCCGTAGTTGACGCCGAAGTCGGGAGGCCTGAAGTCCTGTTTGTAGCGGTTGTAGCCAACGGTACCGTCGACGACCGTGGACGAATTGATCGTGTAGGTCTGGCCGAGCGAGAGCAGGACGGAACTGGTTTCGCCGCGGCCCTTGCCCTCGAAGCCGAAGCGCGCGAGGTTCTGGCTGAGGGCGTCCATGACGCTCACTTTGCCCCAGATCTGGTGCTCGGCCGAGCGGTTCCAGTTCACCTTGAGATCGTAGTTGTTGCGATCGAGATTCGCCTCGAAGTCCTCGATGTAGTTGCGCACCAGGCCTGGCAGGTTGGGCAGAGGGTAGTAGTCCTGGACGAGCAGGGCCGACGTACTGAGCCGCTCTCCGGGAATGACGTTGCCTGCAAAGGGCTGGCGGTTCGCGCCGTTGGCCGCACCTGTGGCCGGGTCGTAGATACGTGCGCCGACTTCGCTGAAGTCGCCGGCTCGCATACGCTCGGTCGGCACGTCGAAGAACGAGAACGTGTTCTCGCGTTCGTACATACCTTCCCAGGACCCGAAGTAGAAGAGTCGATTCCTCCGAATGGGACCGCCAATGGTGCCGCCGACGATCGTGCGGTTCATGTCGAGCTTCGTGGGCGAGAAGTACGGACGGGCATTGAGTTCGTCCGCGCCGAAGAAGCCGAAGCCCGAGCCACGCAGGTCGTTGGTGCCAGACTTGGTCACGACGGTGACGGCGGCGCCGCCGGCCATGCCCTGGTCCGCATCGAAGCCCGACGTCGAGATGTTCACGGTGTCGATCGTCTCGGCCGGTGGCACGTACGCCAGGTGATGCGTCAGCCACACGTTGATGTTCACCTGTCCGTCGAGCTTGGTGCCGTTGTTGTTGGAATTGGTGCCGTTGACGACCGACCGCAAGGACTTGCCCGGCGTATCGTTCGTGTTGGCGCCAACGGGCGGCGTTGCACCGGGCACGAGGTTCATCAGACTCTGGAAGTTGCGATAGGCCGGTAGAGGCATGTCGACGATGTCGCGCGACTTCAGTTCCACACGGGTATCCGACTTGTCGGTCTGCAGGAGTGCCGCTTCGGATGCCACGGTGACCGACTCGGTCAATTCACCGACCAGGAGCGTCACGTCGATGCGCACGACAGCACCAGGCGATATCGGAACGTTCAGCCTGGTCGCTTCACGGAAGCCCTGCAGCGAGACGATGACGTCGTACGTGCCCGGCTGGACATTGGCGACGGTATAGGTGCCGCTCTCGCTCGACACCGTGGTCAGTTCGAGGCCGGTTGCAGCACTCCGCACCGTCACGGTTGCGCCAGGCACCGCACTCTTCGATTCGTCAATCACACTTCCCACGACGCTGCCGTAGAGCGTCTGTGCCTGCGCGGAGATCGACAGTCCGAGCGCCGCTGTGAGCAGGAGAGCGCCGCGTAGCATCCACTTCCCAATACTCATGACAACCCCCTGTCCTCGAATCTGGCCTTACGTTCGACGGGCGTACACGTACTCTCCGACAGATGAACCATCGAGCTTCCGCATGACGACACGAAGCTCGCGACCGCTGGCCTCCCCTTGAATGAGCGTCGCCCCGGCCGGCTGCGGTCCGCCCCCCGTCAGTTGACCGAACGGGCGTGTGGCGTCGGGCTCCATGTAGGCGTAGCGGTGGGTATGCCCCGTGATGATGAGGTCTACCTGCCCCTTCACCAGATGGTCGTGCCACTTCGCTCTGGCGTCGGCACCCCCGTGTGCCTGCGTCGGGCGCGTGCTGTACAGCGGAATGTGTGCGACCACCACGCGGAACGCCGCGCCCCGCACGTGCTCCTGACTCAGTTCCCGGGCGAGCCAGTCGGCCTGGCGAGCGCGATACTCGTCGAAGGTACCGAGTCCGGCATACACCGGATGGTCATCCGCCTTGTCTTCACCGGTGTCGAGCACGATGAACGCGACCGGCCCCTGCCGGAAGGAGTAGTAGTACTTCCCTGCCGGGGCCTCCACGAACCGTCCCAGGGCGCGGGCTTCGGCGCCACGTACGTCGTGGTTTCCCCGGGAGAAATAGACCGGCGTTCTCGCGGCGTACGGCATGTTCGCCGGGTACAGCAGCTGTTCGGCCATCTGCTGTTCCGTGGCGATGTCGTTGAACATGTCGCCGTTCCAGAACGTGAGATCCGTCGGCTCGTCCGCCATGCGCGTGAACAGCGCCTTCAGCGTCTCGGGATTCTCGTGCGTGTCGTTGATCACCGAGAAACGCACGCGGTCGCCAGCGCCATCGTCTGCCGTGGTGAACTGGTGCACGGCGCTCTCGAACGGACGTCCGCGACGGATGTCGTAGGCGCCCAGGAAGGCGATCGGCACGCTCACGGTGCGATAGAAGTAGCGGGTGGCCGGACGCAGGCCGCGCACGGTGATCTTGTGCACCACGGCGTCGAGCGGGCGCAGCCCGTCGCCGTCAGCCATGGCGACCTGACCGAGTGCCTCGCTTTCGCCGTACTCGACCCAGCCGGTGCTCGTGTCGTTGACCGCCCACGCCACGGTGGCCGACGTGCCACTCGGACATTGCACGACTGGCGCACCCAGCGTTCTGAAGTTCGCGGGGGGCCTGGCGATTCCCTGCGCACCGGCGGGAAGCGGAGCCCATGCCCCGAGAGCGGCCGCCGACGGGGCAACCTGCAGGAACCGGCGTCGACTGAAAGCAGACACGTGGCTACCTCCCTGGTGAGGTGCGATGGCACTGACGCCATTCTCGCGTTGGTTCGCGACGAAGGCACGTCGCGCGTGCAAAACTCGGTGACCCCGGCACTACTGCTATTTCACAACAACGGTGACACCGATATAGCAGACCAATTGGCGCATTGCAAGGAGATCTCAAGTCTCGTGGCGAGTCCCGGGTCTGCTCCCGCTGATGCCCCGCGCCGCTCAGGTCACCAGAATGCGGCGGATGGCCGAGGTGGTCCGGAAGCTGGCGATCCCGAGCGGACGGCACGGCTCCATCTCGGCCCGCACACCGATGGCTCGGGCACCGGTGTCGATGGAGGCCATGACCTCAGCGTCCAGCGTGGTGCGCAACCAGCCCGGCGACACCTCCACGCCGATGCGGTACCAGCGTCCGTTCTCGAGCCGCCGTCCCACCGCCGTCTCGTTCTCGGACGCGTCGAAGCCGTCGAGGCTCGAGAGCCCGATCAGGCTGCCGCCCCAGCCGCCAACCACATACGTGCAGTGACTGCCGGCCACGGGAAAGGTCAGTCCGCAGAAGAAGTCGGTGCCGTCGATGCGCATCGCCTCGAGCGTCAGGCGATACGACGGCGGCGGCAGCGCTCCGCGCCAGACGATGGCGGTGAGGTCGTTGCCACGCTCGAGCACGATGCGGCCGTCATCGACGCGCACATCGCCCTCGCCTCCGAACGAGACGGGCTGCCACGAGCCCAGCGTGACGCCGTCGAACAGCGGGCCGGCAGGCAGGACGCCCGGTGTCGCGTCTTGCGGCGCGCGGCCGACTGACGGGACGTGGCAGCCGACCGTCACGAGACCGAGGCGCAACAGGTCCCTCCGCGACGGCTGCGGACCGGGCGTGTGCAGGCACGCGCCTCCCGCCGTTGTCCTTCGCCGAGCCTCCATCGGCCGTCAGCCTACAGGAGGAGGGGCGTCCTGAAGAAGCCGTGCTGCAGCAGCCGGTGGCGGCAGCTCCGCCACTCGACGCAGAAAATCGCTGGCTGAGAGACCCATCGCGGCGATACTCTGCGGCTCTCATGAGCACGTACCTCGATTCCCTCTTTTCACTCGCCGGCAAAGTCGCCGTCGTCATCGGCGGCACCGGCGAACTCTGCGGCGCCATGGCCGAGGGTCTGGCGGGCGCGGGCGCCGAAGTGGTTCTGGTCGGGCGCAGCCACGAGAAAGCCGCGGCGCGCCTGACGAGGCTCGCCGCCATCGGCGGCTCGGGTTGGTTCCACCCCGCGGAGGCCAGCAGCAGGGCCGACCTCGAGGCCCTGCGCGACGCCGTGCTCGAACGCAGCGGCCGCATCGACATCGTGGTCAACGGCGCGGGCGTCAATTCCGCCACGCCGTACTTCGACATCGCCGAGGAGGAGTTCGACCGCATCGTGCGTGTCAACCTCAAGGGGGCGTTTCTCGGCTGCCAGGTGTTCGGCAAGTACCTCGTGGAGCGCGGGCAGGGCGGGTCGATCATCAATCTCGGCTCGATGTCCGGCGTCGTGCCCCTGTCGCGGGTGTTCACCTACTCGGCCACCAAGGGCGCGGTGCACAACCTCTCGCTCAACCTCGCGCGCGAATGGGCACCGCACAACGTGCGCGTCAACGTCCTCGTCCCGGGATTCTTCCCCGCCGAAC
>CAYMAG010000002.1:0-14322 GCA_964388335.1 uncultured Vicinamibacteraceae bacterium
TTCCTTCCTTCCTTCCCTCCTGTAGAATGTCCCCTTGTCCATGTCGCTCGAGGCACTGCTCCAATGGCTGCCGCCCGGCTCCCGCGATGCCGACCTGGCCAGCCGCATTCACCCCGACCGCCTGCCGGCCCACATCGCCATCATCATGGATGGCAACGGCAGATGGGCCGGCCAGCGCCACCTGCCACGGGTCGAAGGACACCGGGCGGGCACGCGTGCCGTACGTGAGGTCATAGAGACGAGCGCGCGGCTGGGCATCCAGGTGCTCACGCTCTACGCGTTCTCGGTCGAGAACTGGAAGCGGCCGGCCGCCGAAGTCGCCACGCTGATGGCGCTGCTCAAGCGCTACTTGCGCAGCGAACTGAGAACGCTCAGCGACAACAACATCCGCTTCCAGGTCATCGGGCGCATCGAAGAGTTGTCGGCCGACGTCCAGCGTGAACTCGCCGCGGGCATCGAGCACACTCGCCACAACACCGGCACGGTGCTCAACATCGCACTCAACTACGGTGGCCGGGCCGAGATCGTGGATGCCGTACGCCGCGCCATCGCCGAGGGCATCAGCCCGGACGCGCTCGACGAATCGCGGTTCAGCGACCTGCTCTACACCGCCGGGCAGCCCGACCCCGACCTCCTCATACGCACCTCTGGTGAGTTGCGGGTCAGCAATTTCCTGCTCTGGCAGATCGCCTACAGCGAGATTCACGTCACCGACACGCTGTGGCCCGACTTCAGGCGAACCGACCTGTTCGAGGCCATCCTCGCGTACCAGAAACGAGAGCGCCGGTTCGGCGGAATCACGCCCGTGACCCAGCCGGTGGCAGCAGGCCGGTGACGCGGATTCTGAGCGCCCTCGTGCTGTTCCCGACGGTGGTCGGGCTGATCTGGTGGTTCCCACCAGTGGCCACCCTGATGCTGTGTCTGCTGGTGCTCGGGCTGTCCTGTCACGAGTACGAGTCCCTCGTCCGTCGCGCGGGCCTTCAGCCTGTCACCTGGCTGGCGACGATTCTGACCCTGGCGTCGTACCTGTCCATTGCCACTGCCTCGTCGCTGTTCGTGCCGATGCTCCTGGCTCCGGGTGTCGTCGGTGCCCTGATGGTGTTTCGCGGCCGCACGAGCCGCGAGAGCCTCGCGGAGACCGCCGCGACGCTCTTCCCGGTGCTGTACCTCGGGGTGCCGGTCGCCACCATCGTCCTCATCCGATCCGAGTTCGGCCCCGGTCCGCTCATTGCTCTCATCGGGACGCAGGCGGCCAGCGACACGGCGCAGTACTATACCGGGCGTCTGCTCGGCCGCACGCCGCTCGCGCCGGCCGTCAGTCCGAAGAAGACACGCGAAGGGGCGGTCGGTGGCGTGATCGCCGCCGCGGTCGTCCTGCCGGTCTTCGGGTCGTTCTGGATGACCGGCATTCCGCTCCTCGCGCTGGCGGCCTTCGGCGGCCTGATCGCCGTCGTGGGCATTCTGGGCGACCTGTTCGAATCGCTCATCAAGCGGAGCGTGGACGTCAAGGACGCGTCGGGCCTCATTCCCGGCCACGGCGGGATGCTCGATCGCATCGACGCGCTGATCTTCTCGACGCCGGTCTATTTCATCGTCCTTTCGTGGCTGATCCGCGACGGACGGTTCTCATGAGGCGGCTGGCCATCCTCGGGGCGACGGGGTCGATCGGCAGCAGCGCACTCGATGTCGTCGACGCGCACCCGGGCCGTCTGCGGGTGGTGGCGCTCGCAGGTGGCGGCAACGCGGACCGACTCGCCGCACAGGTGGTCCGGTACGAGCCGCTGGCCGTGTCGATGTCCTCGACCGAGGGGCTCGAGACGGTGCGCCGTGCGCTGGCCGGCACCTCGTCGAGCCGCGGTGTCGAGACGTGGGCGTCCGGGCGCGAAGGGTTGGTGGCACTGGCCACGCGCCCTGACGTGGACGTCGTGCTCTGTGCGACATCGGGCACGGATGGGCTCGAGGCCGTGCTCGCGGCGATCGACGCCGGCAAGACCATCGCCCTTGCCAACAAGGAAGTGCTCGTCATGGCCGGCGCGCTGGTCATGGGCCGCGCGCGCGCCAGGGGTGTCAGCGTGCTCCCCGTCGACAGCGAGCACAACGCGATTCATCAGTGCCTGCACGGCCATCCGGCCGCACATGTCGCACGTCTCATCCTGACCGCCTCGGGGGGGCCGTTCCGCACCACCCCTTCCGAACGGCTCGTCCGCGTCACCGCAGACGACGCGCTGAGCCACCCCACCTGGAAGATGGGGAGGAAGATCACCATCGACTCTGCCACCCTGATGAACAAGGGACTCGAAGTGATCGAGGCGCGCTGGCTGTTCGATGTGCCGGCCGAGTGCATCGACGTGGTGGTGCACCCGCAATCGATCGTGCATTCCATGGTCGAGTTCACGGACGGATCGGTGATGGCCCAACTGGGTGTGACCGACATGAAGCTGCCGATTCAGTACGCGTTCAGCTATCCGGACCGATGGCACAGCCCGGTGCCGCGGCTCGAGTGGGCCCAGCCGCGATCCCTGCAGTTCGAGCCTCCCGACGTGGAGCGCTTCCCCTGTCTGCGCCTGGCGTTCGAAGCCCTGCGCGCGGGCGGATCGGCGCCGGTCGTCCTCAACGCGGCCAACGAAGTCGCCGTGGCGTCCTTCCTTGGGGGCAGCCTGACTCTGCCGGGCATCGCCACCGTGGTGGAGCGTGTGCTGGACGTGGCCGCCGGCCAGTCGCTGCCCGTCGAGACGCTTGCCGACATCCGGGGCACCGACGAGTGGGCCCGGCGTGAAGCGACCCTCTTCGTGGCCGCAGTAGAATCGAAGACCGAGGTGTCATCGTGACCAGTGTGTGGGCTTTCCTCTTCGTCCTTGGCGTGCTCGTCTTCGTGCACGAACTCGGCCACTTTCTGCTGGCGCGCTGGAACGGCGTTCGCGTTCTCACGTTTTCGCTCGGTTTCGGCCCGAAGCTGCTCAAGTTCCAGCGCGGCGACACGGAGTACTGCATCAGCGCCATTCCGCTGGGTGGCTACGTCAAGATGGCGGGCGAGTCGCCGGAGGACCCGAGGTCGGGTGCGTCTGACGAGTTCATGGCCAAGACCAAGTGGCAGCGGTTCCAGGTGCTGATCGCGGGTCCGGTCATGAACATCCTGCTGGCCTTGGTCGTGATGACCGGCGTCATCTACACGGGCGCGACGGTGCCCGCCTTCGACACCCAGCCCGCCGTGGTCGGCAAGGTGCTCCCCGGGTCTCCCGCGGAGCGTGCCGGGATTCGTGTCGGCGACCTGATCGTCTCGGTCGCCGGGAGCGACGTCGAGACGTGGGAGCAGTTGCAGTACCGCGTGCTGCCTCGTGCGAACCGCGACGTGGAAGTCATCGTGCGCCGCGACGGGCAGCGTCAGACGCTCACGGTCGTGCCCGAAGCCCAGACCAAGTACGAACTCGGCGACATCGGCATCGGGCCCGACATCCATCCGCAGTTGACGCTGATCGTCGCCGGGAGTCCGGCCGAGTCTGCCGGGTTGGCCGCGGGAGACGTGATCCTCGCCGCCAACGGCCTCGACACGACCAACCATCCGCTCATCGAGATCATCAGCGCGAGCGCGAATCAGCCGGTCTCGCTGGCCATCAGGCGGGGCGATCAGCGGCTCGAGCTTCCCGTGACGCCTCGCGATGAGGGAGGCCTCGGGCGCATCGGCGTTCAGTTCAGCGAGTTCGAGACCCGCATCATCGAGCCGACGTTCCTGCAGGCCATCGGCATGAGCGTGAAGCAGAACATCCAGTGGTCCACGATGATTCTCGAGATGCTCGGCGGCCTGCTGACGGCCGACACGTCGCCCAAGCAGCTCATGGGGCCGCTCGGCATCGCCGAGGTCGCCGGAGGCGCGGCGTCGGTGAGCTGGGTCGCCCTGTTCGGCACGATGGCCATGATCAGCCTCAACCTGGGCCTCCTGAACCTGCTGCCCATCCCGATCCTGGATGGCGGCCACATCGCCATTCTCGCCATCGAGGGGCTGGCCCGACGCGACTTCAGCATGATCGTGAAGGAGCGGATGCTGATGGCGGGGTTCGCGATGCTGATGGTCCTGATGGTGACCGTGATCTACAACGACCTCACGCGGGTCGAATGGCTGGGGCGTCTCATCGGCAACCAGTAGGCCGTCTGGCGCGTCTGAGCGCAAGCAGAAGGGAGGACGACACGATGTCGAGTATTCGCCAGGGGTTGTACGCGTGGCTGATGATGTTGGCACTGCCGGTGTTCGCCGCCGCGCAGGACACGGCGATGACGCAGGCCGACCTCGCACGCCTGCAGGATCAGCACGCTGCCGTGACCAAGCAGGTCGAAGACCTGCGCATGAAGGACACGGCCCTGGCAAACCGCCTGGCCGGTGACCTCGACCTGCTGCGGGACGACATTGCCTATCTGCGCGTCCGGCTCCGCCGCGAGAGCAGCGTACCCGGAAGCGAGTACACCGCTGTGCGGGACCGGCTCGACGCGGTGCAGCGCGAGGCGACCGGCACCAGCCTCCGTGAGGTGGCCCCGACTCGACGTGGCAGCAACCAGATCGTCGTGGGGCAGGAACTCGACGCGCGCCTGCAGACGCCTTTGTCGTCCGACACCGCGGCGGTCGAGGATCGCTTCGAGGCCACGACGCTCGTGGATCTCTACTCAGGCGACCTTCTGCTGGTGCCGGCGGGGTCCGTGCTGCGCGGCGTGGTCAGCAGCGTTGAAAAGGCCACGCGCACCGATCGCCGTGGCCGGCTGACGCTCAGCTTCGATCAGATGACCGTCGACCGGAAGACCTACCGGATTCGCGCCACGGTCACGCAGGCCCTCGAAGGCGAAGGGCTCAAGGGCGAGGTGGGGAAGATGACGACTGGCGCGGCCGCCGGCGCCATCATCGGCGGCATACTCGGGGGCTTCAAGGGCGCCATGGCGGGCATCCTCATCGGTGGCGGAGGCACGGTGCTTGCGACACCTGGCACCGACGTGAACCTGGATGCCGGCACCATCCTGCGGGTGCGGTTCGACGAGCCCGTCGTGATCGACGCGGCCGAGTAGAAGGCGGGCCGCAGTCGGTCTCAGCTGCGGGGTGCCTGGTAGGTGCGGCGGCCGCGGGCGGTCAGGCCCGGACGGCTGCTCACGCGCACTTCGATGCGATGCACCTTGCCGTCGGGCTTCTGCGGCTCGAACCCCAGCAGGTACTGACTGTGCAGTTCCTGCGCCACGCGCGTGAACGTGGGGCCGAGGTCATCGGTGTTCTTCAGTTCGAAGTAGCCCCCCCCGGTCTCGTCGGCCATGCGGCGCAGGGCCCGGTCGGGCCGCGTCCGCGTACGCATGAACTCGGCCTCCAGGCCGATGCCGTAGATCATGACCTCCTCTTCGCGCGCACGACGCAGCACCTCGCCCTGTCCGGTGCGGCTCGCGGTGTCGGCCCCGTCGGTGAACGCCAGAATCACCTTGCGCCCGTCGATGCCCTTGAACTCGTCCAGGCTGAAGGCCACGGCGTCGAACAGCCGCGTGGGGTTGCCGAACTGCATGTCGCGTATCGAGGCGACGATGAGGTCCCGGTCGCTCGTGAACTCGCTCAGAAACGCGATCTTGTCGTTGAAGTAGCCGACGCGGCCCTTGTCTTCGGGCAGCAGCCGGATGATGAACTGTTCGGCCGCCTGTTTCAGCAACTCGAGGTTCATCGTCATGCTGCCGCTCGAATCGAGCATGACGGCGACCGTGACGGGCTGAATCTCGTTGTCGAACAGGATGATCTCCTGTTTGACCTTCTCGTCGAAGACCTCGAAGTCTTCGCGCTGCAGGTCGCCGACCAGCCGCTTGTTCTGGTCGGTGACCGTGACGTAGACGGGTACCGTCTGCGCGCCGGCACGGAACGTCGGCTCCTGGCCCGCGGCCAGCCGCGCCAGTGCCGCCGAGGCAGGAAGCGTGAAGAGAAGGTGCCGGCGTGTCAGCATGGGGGATAGCGTAACATTCCTATGTCTTTTCGTTCGGACGCGGTGATGGGCCTATCGGTTGTCGTCCTGTGCGCAGCCCTGGCGGCTTCCGTTTCCCTCGGCGCGTCGCTCCCACCCACGGCGCCGCCGCAATCGGTGCCGACGCGACACGAACTGCACCGCGCCACCATCGGTGGGTGGACGCTCGTCGTCACCGGTCCGACCACCGCCGCCGGCCTGGAGGGGGCCGTCCTGGAAGCGTCCGCCGCGGGCCGCCGCGTCCGTGTTCCGCTCGACACGAGCCCCACCGCGAGGCGCGCCCGCGCGATCGACAGCGTGCGATTGCACGACGACAGCGGTCGCCTGCTCATCCTGACCGACCAGGCACATGATGCCCCGGGGTTGCTCGTCGTCGACTTCAGCGAAGGCCAGGTCGTGGAGGCGGTCATCGGGCGTCACATGGCCTTGTCGCCCGACGCACGGTATCTGGCCTTCGAGGAGTATTTCGCCCGGTTCGACACGTCGTGGCCCTGGAACGAGACCGTGTATGCCGTGCTGGACGTCACGTTGACGCCGGCGGCCATGCGCCGGCCCTGTCCGTACGCCGACGACCGCTGTCGCGGCGTCGCGGTGGATCTGCCGACCCGCGCGGACCTGTGTGCGGCGTACCGCGAGGTGTCTGGCGCGGCCACCTGCCTGCAGCCGGGCCGCGGGCCGCAGCACGAACGCCGCTCGCCCTTCGTCTGGCTCGACGCGCAGACGCTGGCGTTCATGACGGTGGACCGTGCCCGGGAAGAGGCACGGCTCGTGACCGTGGTTTTCGACGCAGCCGGCAGCCATCAGGTGCGGCGTCACGTCTGCGACACGGCCCCGGATGCCAGCGGCGCCCGCTGCCCGCCGGCGCGCGCGGCATGGATGGTCGATGTCATAAGACGTGATGACGACGACGGCCAACTGTGGATACACTTTCGCGACCGTACGCCCGAGGTGCCGAGCGGTTGGCTGGGGTTCATGCCCGCCACGCCGGGAAGGTAGGTGGGGCCGCACGCCTCGCCGCAAGCCCGTGTAGCCGTAGCCCGGTGACCCGTAGCCCGTACCCGTAGCCTGCAGCCTGTAGCCCGTAGCCCGTAGCCCGTAGCCTGTAGCCCGTGACCAGTAGCCAGACGCCAGACATGTCCAGACTCGCTCGCACGCTCTCACTCTGCTGCGCCTTGACGCTCGCCGTCACGGCATCGACCGCGTTGCTCTCGGCGCAGGCCCGCACCGGGCGCGCCGACACGGCCGTGCACGCGCGCAAGCCGTCCCGTCTGCTGATCCGTCAGGCGATGGTGATCTACGGCAATGGCAAGCCGCCCTACGGGCCGATGGACATCCTCGTGCAGGACGGCGCTATCGCCAACATCGCCCCGTCGCTGCCGATCGAGGCCGACGCGGTGATCGAGGCGGCGGGCAAGTACGTGATGCCGGGCATGGTCAACACCCACATGCACTGGCAGGACGAACGCGCCGGTGTGGCCATGCCGATCCAGTACCAGCGCAACCTGTATCTCGCGTCGGGCGTCACCCTGACACGCGAGAACGGCGGGAACTTCACCAGGAGCAAGCAGTGGCAGTCCGAGTCGGCGGCGGGCAGCATCATCGCGCCACGGATGCAGGTGTACTGGGTGGTCAGCAAGGGGAACGGCGCTGCCGAGACCATCCGTGCCAACGTCCGCGAGGCCAAGGCCAAGGGGGCGGACGGCCTCAAGATCTTCGGCATGGATCGCGACCAGCTCGAAGCGCTGATGAGTGAAGCCAAGGCGCAGGGACTTCCGACGACGACCCACATCGCGGTGGAAGAGACCACGGCGAAAGACTTCATCGAACTCGGCGTGGATTCGATCGAACACTTCTACGGCATCGCCGACGCCGCGCTGGACGGCGTGCAGAACTTCCCGGGCGACATGAACTACAGCGACGAGCTGATGCGCTTCTCACGCGCCGGCGAGCTGTACGCTCAGGCCAACCCCGCGAAGCTCGACAAGGTGCTCGACGACATGGTCGCCGCAGGGGTGTCGTGGAGCCCGACGATGTCCATCTACGAGGCGAGCCGCGACATCGTCAAGGCGCAGAATCTGCCCTGGTACCGTGAGTACCTGCATCCCGCGCTGCAGGCCTTCTTCGAGCCCAACCTCGCCAACCACGGCTCGTACTTCACGAAGTGGACCAACACGATGGAGGTCCGTTGGCGCCAGCAGTACCGCATCTGGATGGATGCGCTGCGGTCGTTCGGCACGAAGGGTGGGCGCATCACCACGGGCGACGATGCCGGGTTCATCTACTCGCTGTATGGCTTCGGGCTGATTCGCGAGTTGGAATTGCATGAAGAAGCGGGTTTCCATCCGCTCGAGGTCATTGCACACGCCACGGTCAACGGTGCCACGCTGCTCGGCGTGGGCGACAGGCTCGGGCGGGTCAGAACCGGCTATCTCGCCGATCTGCTCGTGGTCAACGGCAACCCGATCGAGAATCTCCGGGTGCTCAACCCGTACGGGATCGAGGAAGTCCGCGACGGCAAGATCGTGCGGGCGGGCGGCATCGAGTGGACCATCAAGGATGGCATTCCCTACCATGCGCCGACGTTGATGAAGGAAGTGAAGGCCATGGTGGACGAGGCGAAGCAGAAAGCTCCCAGAGCGACGAACCCCTAGAAGCACGCGCAGACGCACACGCCTGACGACTTGCCATTTCAGCTCTTTCAGGATATCGTTACTGCTCATATGGACTATCCGGATCCATCGTCTGGAGTCGATGAGCTTCGTGATCGCGAGTTCTGGGGCGAACTCGTGAGCGGAGAGGAGCCGCTCGGGTCAGTCTATGCACTCGACCCATTGCGGCGCATCACGATGGTCCGCGTCGGGGTTCCGGCCGATGTGCTGCCGACGCTGTCGAAGGAGATGGCCATGCCACGCGAGAAGCTGTACGCCACGCTGGGGCTCGCCCGGGCCACGGCCAATCGCAAGCTGCACGCCGGACAGCGCCTGAATCCAGATGAGAGCGAACGTGTGCTCGGCATCCTGCGACTCGTCGGCCAGGCCGAGGCGATCGTGACCGAGTCGGGTTCCGCTGAGGGGTTCGATGCCCCGAAGTGGGTGGCGGCCTGGCTCGATCGTCCCGTCCCCGCGCTCGACGGTCGCCGTCCCGGCGAGTTGATGGACACGGCCGAGGGCCGCGAACTGGTCTCGAATCTCCTGGCACGCATGCAGTCCGGCGCCTACGCATGACCGATGTCGTCGTGGTGTACCGCATCGCGCCCGATGCACCCGACTACGAATCAGATGACGTGACCGGTTACGGCGCCCGTCTCACCGGCGGGCGCTGGAACCGTCCGGGTACGCCGATGCTGTACGCCTCGGTGACACGAGCGCTCGCGTGCCTCGAGACGGTCGCCCATCTGGGCGGCGAGCCGCTTCCCCTCAATCGGTACCTCGTGGAACTCAGCGTGCCGGCGGCAGTCTGGCGCGCACGCACGTTGTTCGATGAGGGCAGGTCCGTGGGCTGGGACGCGCTGCCGCCGGGTCGCGTGTCAATCGACTGGGGGACCGGGTGGGTTCACAGAGGCCAGTCGCTGATCGCGGACGTACCATCGGTCATCGTCCCTGAAGAGCGCAACCTGCTCGTCAACCCGCTCCACCGTGATGTCGTGTACCTGCGAGCCCGCAAGGTCCGACGGTGGACGTACGACGCCGTGCGCACGCGGGCGTAACATCATGGTGCCGCATGGATACGATGCGACGCGCACCAGATGGCATTCAACCTGTCAACCGGCGTCCCCGTGCTCGAGCGCACGCCACGCATCCTGCGGGCGATGCTGAGTGGTCTGCCCGCGGACTGGACCGACGCGACCGAGGGTCCCGAGACGTGGAGCCCGTACGTCGTTGTCGGCCATCTCGTGCACGGCGAGCGCACCGACTGGATCCCCAGGGCGCGCCTCATCCTGGAGCAGGGGCCGCAGCGTCGCTTCACGCCCTACGACCGCTTCGCACAGTTTCAGGACAGCCGGGGGAAGTCACTCGAGGACCTGCTCGATGAGTTCGCACGCCTGCGCGCAAAGAACCTCGTGACGCTGGCCGGGTGGCAACTGACCGATGCACACCTTGCGCTCGAGGGAGAGCACCCCGAGTTCGGCACGGTGACGCTGCGGCAGATGTTGGCGACCTGGGTCGCGCACGATCTGACTCACATCGCACAGATTGTTCGCGTCATGGCGAAGCAGTATCGCGAGGCGGTCGGCCCGTGGCGGGTCTACCTTTCGATCATGGACCGGTGAGATCCACGACCCTGTTCAGTATCCTCGCTGACGCCACGGTTGTCGTCCATCTGGCGTTCGTCGTGTTCGTGGTCTGCGGCGGCCTGCTCGTCATCCGCTGGCGCCGGATCGTCTGGGTGCATCTGCCTGCGGTGGTGTGGGGCGCGTGGATCGAGTTCGCCGGCTGGATCTGCCCGCTCACGCCGCTCGAGAACTGGCTTCGTGCCCGCGCCGGCGGTCCAACCTACGCCGCGACGTTCACGGAACACTATCTGCTTCCCCTGCTGTACCCGGCGACGCTCACGCGCGAGATCCAGTGGGGGCTGGGCCTCATCGTGATTCTCGTCAATGTCGCCATCTATGCCGCCGTGATCCGCCGACGCGCGCCGAGGTAGTCGTGCTGGTGCACGCCATCGGCGCTGGTTGTATCGTGGTCCAATGTCTCTCGACCTTCTGGCGTTCGGCGCGCACCCCGACGACATCGAGATCGGACTCGGCGGCTGCGTCGCACGCCACGCGGCCGAGGGCCGGGCCGTCGGCCTCGGCGACCTGACCGCCGGTGAACTCGGCAGCAACGGCACGCCTGAGCAACGTCGCGCCGAGGCAGAGGCGGCGGCGGTCGTGCTGGGCGCCGTCGTCCGCGACAACCTGGGCTGGCCGGACGGCGGCATCACCGGCACGCCCGACCAGCTCCGGTCGGCCGTCGACTGCATTCGCCGCCACCGGCCGCGCACCGTCGCCATTCCCTACTGGCAGGACCGCCATCCCGACCACGTGGCCGCAAGCCAGGTCCTCGCCACCGCGTGTCATCGCAGCGGCCTGCGGCGGTTCGAGACGGCGTACGAGGCGTGGCGCCCGGACTGGGTCTGCTACTACTTCATCAACGACGGTGCGTCCCCATCGTTCGTCGTGGACGTCTCGGCCTGGTATGAGAAGAAGCGTGCCGCGCTTGCGTGCCATCGCACCCAGTTCGCCCCCGCAGACCCCTCCGCGGTCGCCACGCGACTGGTAGGCAGCCGGTTTCAACAGCTCATCGAGAGTCGTGATGCCCAGTTCGGTGCATTGGCCGGCGTTGCGTTCGCCGAAGGCTTCGTCGTCCGCGAGCCGCTGCTGCGCGCCAGCCTTCTGAAGGACATGCCGTGAACGTCGGCATGGTCTGTTACGCATCCATCGGGGGCAGTGGCGTCGTCGCCACCGAACTGGGCCGCGCGCTGGCGAGACGCGGACACGAGGTGCACCTGATCAGCCACGACCCGCCGTTCCGCTGGCGTGAGGGCGAGCCGCGATTCTCGTTCGAGCACGTCACGGTGCCACCGTACCCCCTGTTCCTGGAACCGCAGTACCTCCTCGCGCTGGTCAACACGATCGTCCGCGTGGCGCGCGAGCGCCGCCTCGACATCGTGCACGCGCACTACGCCGTGCCGCATGCGACCGCAGCCTATCTCGCCGACCAGATGCTGATCGCTGCACCCGGAGCGACCGTCCCCCGAACGGTCACGACGCTGCACGGCACCGACATCACGCTCGTCGGCAGCGACCCGTCGTACTCGTCCGTGGTCGCGTTCTCGATCGAGCAGTCGCACGGGGTCACGGCGGTATCGGAGAGTCTGGCGCGCGACACGGTCGCGACCCTCGGCATCTCTCGCGAGGTCCGCGTCATTCCGAACTTCCTCGATCTGTCCCTCCACAGACGGCAGCCGGACGCCGCGTTGCGGGCACGCCTGCAGGGGCCTGAACCACACACGGCCATCCTCATGCACATGTCGAATTTCCGTCCCGTCAAGCGCCTCGAGGCGGTCGTCGACGTCTTCAGGCGCGTACGTGAGCACGTGCCGGCGCGTCTCGTCCTCGTGGGTGACGGGCCGGTGCGTCCTCGAATCGAGGCGCTGGTGTCCGACGCGGGCCTGTCCGACGTCGTCGTGTTCGCCGGCGAGCAGCCCGATGCCCTTCCGTGGCTGTCTGCAGCGGACCTCTTCCTGCTGCCCTCGGCGCAGGAGAGCTTCGGACTCTCGGCGCTCGAGGCCATGGCGTGCGAGGTACCCGTGATCGCGTCCCGTGTCGGGGGGCTTCCGGAAGTGGTACGGGATGGCGTGACGGGCTATCTTCGACCGCCGGACGACACCGCCGGCATGGCCGCCGCCGCCCTCGCCCTGCTGCGCGATCCCGCGGCCCGCCAGGCCATGGGCCGCGCCGCGGCGGATGACGTCAGTGCCCGCTTTCGGCACGACGCCATCGTCCCGCTCTACGAACAGTTCTACGAGGAGATCATCCAGCAGGGCCGGCTTCGGGGATGACCCCCGGTACAATCGCCGTACATGTCCCTCGCACGGTCCCGCGTCCTCACGCCCGCCGCGGAACGCCAGCTCGCCGACGTCCGCGCGGTCCTTGGTGACCTGCGCGATGTCCTGGGACGCGTTCCGGCGACCGACGACGACACCGCCACGCTCGCCGACTCCATCCGTCAGCTCGACGACCTGTTCCTGCTCGTTGTCGTGGGCGAGTTCAATGCCGGCAAGAGCGCGTTCGTCAACGCGCTGCTCGGTGAGCGCGTACTCGAAGAGGGCGTCACGCCGACGACCGCGCGCATCCAGCTGGTGCGCTACGGCGACACCATCGCCACCGAGCCCGATGGCTCGGGCGGACAGGTCGTGACGGCGCCCGTCGAGTTGCTGCGCGACCTGCACATCGTCGATACGCCGGGCACCAACGCCATCATCCGCGAGCACGAGCGGCTGACACGCGAGTTCGTGCCGCGCGCCGACCTGGTCCTCTTCGTGACGTCTGCCGACCATCCCTTCACCGAAACTGAACGGACGTTTCTCGAGGCCATCCGCGAGTGGGGCAAGAAAGTCGTCATCGTCGTGAACAAGTGGGACATCCTGGAGCGCGACGACCAGCGGACGCAGGTGCTCGACTTCGTGCGTGACGCGGCCACACGGCAGCTGTCGACGACGCCCGAGATCTTCCCGGCGAGTGCGCGTCTCGCGTGGCGGGCACGGCACGGCGAACCCGAGGTCTGGGCACGCAGCGGCTTCGAGTTGCTCGAGCGCTTCGTGCAGGACACGCTCGATGTTGGGCGGCGGTTCGCCCTGAAGCTTGCGAACCCG
Organism: uncultured Vicinamibacteraceae bacterium; assembly: GCA_964388335.1. Classification (GTDB taxonomy): domain Bacteria; phylum Acidobacteriota; class Vicinamibacteria; order Vicinamibacterales; family Vicinamibacteraceae; genus JAEZDP01. The sequence goes on from CAYMAG010000002.1 coordinate 13,326, forward strand.
CTCGGCGTGGGTGAGGCACTTGCGCGGCGCTACGAGGCCGCGGCGACAGAACGACTGGCCCTGCTCACCGACGACATCGCGGCGGTGGACGACACCGAGCGACAGCTTGTCCTGTATGCCGAGGATCTGGCGCGCGGGTTCGAGCTGCGCATGAGTGCCGTCGAGAACGTCCTGCTCGAAATGGAGGCGCGCGGCCACGCGTTCATCGAAGACACCCTGCGCATGGGCCGTGTGTTCGACCTGCTGAATCGCTCACGCGTGCAGCAGGAGTTCGAGGATCGTGTCGTGGGCGATGCCGCCACACAGATCGACCGTCGGGTGTCGGAGCTGATCGACTGGCTCGTCGACCAGGATTTCAGGCAATGGCAGGCGCTGTCGTCACGTCTCGCCGCGCGCCAGCGCGCGCATGGCGACCGCGTGCTCGGCGGCGGCGGCGACGTTGCCAGCTTCCACGCCGACCGAACGCGGCTGCTCGATTCGGTCGGTCGAGAGGCGCAGCGCGTCGTCGAGACGTACGACCGTCGCGAAGAGTCGCGTGCCCTGGCTGACAGCGCACGCTCGGCCGTTGCCGCGACCGCAGCGATGGGAGCGAGCGCGATTGGCCTCGGGGCCGTGGTCGCCGCCGTCGCGAGTACCGCGACCGTGGACATCACCGGCGTCGTCGCGGCCGGGCTGCTGGGCGCCGTCGGGCTGCTCATCATTCCCGCGAAGAGACGCCGTGCCCGCACCGACCTGCGCGAGAAGATCTCGGCCTTGCGCGCGAGGCTCGCGGAGGCCCTGCGCAAGGAGTTCGAGGGCGCCCGCGACCGCAGCACCCTGCGCCTGGCCGATGGCCTCGCACCCTACAGTCGCTTCGTGCGCGCGGAACAGACACGCTGGCACGACCTGCGCTCCGCGCTGCAGGCCTGGCGTGGGCGTGCCGCAGCCCACAGGCCAACACCAGTTGCCCCGCACGAGTCCGCCCGTTGAGCGATTGCCACGCACGAGTCCGACGCCC
>CAYMAG010000002.1:14422-22472 GCA_964388335.1 uncultured Vicinamibacteraceae bacterium
GATGCTCGGGCCCACGTCCACGCCGGCCTCGAGCCCGTTGCCCACGGTCATCGCCACCGCCTTCCTGACCAACAGGCTCGTGAACTCCTCCACGACCTTGCGCTCGACGATGGCGCGCGACGTGGCGGTGCAACGCTGTCCCGTCGAGCCGAACGCCGCGTTGAGGACGATGCCCGCGGCCTCTTCGAGGTTCGCGTCGGCGAGCACGATGGTCGGATTCTTGCCGCCCATCTCGAGCTGCACGCGTACCTGCCGCGCTCCACACGCGGCCGCGACCCTGGCGCCGGTCGCCTCCGAGCCCGTGAACGAGATGGCGCGGATGCCCGGGTGTTCGACGACCGCGGCTCCTGCCTCGCCGGCGCCGTGCACCAGGTTGAGGACGCCGCCGGGCAGGCCGGCCTCCTGCAGGGCCTCTGCCAGGCGCACGGCGCAGAGCGGCGCAAGCTCTGACGGCTTGAGGACGACGGCGTTGCCCGCGATCATGGCGGGGCAGGCCTTCCAGGCGGGGATGGCGACAGGGAAGTTCCAGGGCGTGATCGCGCCCACGACGCCGAGGGGTGCACGCAGCGTGTGGACGAACACGCGGTCGCGTTCCGAGGGCACCACACGGCCGAACAGCCGCGAGCCCTCGCCGCCGTAGTACCGCAGGATGTTGATGGCGCGTCCGACTTCGCCTTTCGCCTCCGGCAGCGTCTTGCCTTCGTCGCGCGTCATGTCACGCGCCACGTCGGCCGCACGCGCTTCCAGAATGTTCGCCGCGCGGAAGAGTACATCGCCGCGCTTCGGTGCAGGCACGGCGGCCCACCCCGGCTGCGCGTCCTGAGCCGCAGCCACGGCTGCCGCCACGTCGTGTGCCCCCGACGCCGGGAACTCGCCAATCACGTCGGAGGTGTCCGCCGGGTTGACGCTCTCGAAGGTGCGGCCGCTCTGCGCAGGCACCCATTCGCCGCCGATGAAGTTGTGAAAAGGAGTCACGCGGGGAAGTCTACTATTCCTCGCGCGACAACCACTCCAGCGCCGCCGCGTTCCAGCCCGCCGGCCCCGGCTCGGGTGCGAGGCGGGCGTGGGGCAAGGCCGCGACGAGGTCGGGGTGGGGCGTGCCGTCAGGGCGCGGCACGATGATCGGGACGTCCACGGCCTGCAGCAGCGGCAGGTCGTTCGGTGCGTCGCCGAAGCCCAGGGTCGTCCCCACGGTGCCTGCGCCCAGCCATCCGCTCACGACGCGTACCGCGCGCCCCTTGTCGGACGAGCCGATCAGATGGAAGAAGCGACCCCCGCGCGTCACCTGCAGGCCGTGATCGCGTGCCGCCGCGACGAGGTCCCTGAGTGAGACGTCACGGTCGGCGACAAACGGCTCGCTGAACTCGCGCCGTGCCGCGAGTGCCGCGGTCTCGACAGGCAAGCCGGTTCGCCGTGCCACCTCCGCGACGTCCATCTGGCTGAACCCGCGGAGCCCGGTGTGAAGCGCTGCGGCGAGGGCGGCCAGGGCGGGTCGCAACACGTCGGCATGCGTGCCCAGCACGACCAGCCACCCGTCGTCGACAGGCACGGCAGCGTCCGGCAGGCGATCACGCCATGACGCCGGAAGCCAGATCGCGCCGCCGTTTTCGACGATGAGCGGCGCGTCGAGGTGCATGGCCGACGCCAGGCCGCGCATTTCTGCGCGGGTCTTGCTGCTGCAGAGCACGACCGGAATGCCCCGTGACGTGAGGGCGCCGAGCGCCGGTCGCGCCGGCGTCCAGTCGTACGTGTCGTGATCGAGCAGCGTGCCGTCGAGGTCGGTGAAGATCACGTCTACCGTCTGCGTCTACCGTCGACGCTGGGATGACGCAGACCCATGGGTCACGCGTTGTCCGCGCGGACTTCGTCCCTCAACTGGTCGAGGAAGCCCGGTGTGGCCGACAGCACGCGATTCCAGTTGGGGATGAGTGGGATGCCCAGCGGATCGTCGAGGAACTGGCGGCTGGCGATCTGCACGCCGCGCGCGAAGGCGCCCACGGCGATTTCCTCCGAGTGCCGGTCGAACTGCAGCCCGTTGAGCATCGCGTCGTGGTGGAAGCGCCGCAGCGTGTCCTCCGCCGTCCGGACGTACGCCGCTTCGAGCGTTCGGAACGTTCCGGCCGACAGTTCCACGCCCTCGGCGGCCAGGGTACGGAAGAGCGACTTGCAGATGTCCACCGTCATCTTCATCAGCCCCTGCGTCGGATCCTGTGCCGACACGGCCTGATGCTTGTGATCGTAGCGATCGGTGATGCCCACCTGGCAGATGCGGCGCAGCGACGTGTTTCGATAGACCTCGGCGAGCATGCCGACCTCGAGTCCCCAGTCGCCGGGTATCCGCACGGCCCGCACGAGATCGGTGTGCATCGCGAACTCGCCCGCGAGGATGTACCGGTAGCTGTCCATGTAGGTCAACAGCGGATGCGATCCGAGAATGCGGATGAGGCTGCGAATGAGAGGCGTCATCAGCAGGCGCGTCACGCGTCCATGCATGCGGTTGCCGCCGACGCGCGGGTAGAATCCCTTCGAGAAGTCGTATCCGAGGGTCGGATTGGTCACGGGATAACAGAGCCGGGCCAGCATCGACCGCCGGTAGGTCACGATGTCGGTGTCGTGCAGGGCGATCACGTCACAGTCGCCCTCGCCGAGCACGTAGCCATAGGACATCCAGCACGAGCGTCCCTTGCCCTGTTCCCCTACGGGCAGCGACGATTCCTGCAGCAGTCGATACAGATTCTGCATGCGCGGTCCGTCGTGCCACACGATCGTGACCGGCGTCTGCAGCACGCTGAAGGCCCGGCGGGCGTGGTCGAACTGCGACGCGTCGGCACGATCGAGCGACAGCACGATGCGCTTCAGATACGGCACGCCCCTCAGTTCCTCGATGATGCGAGGCAGGGCGGGGCCCTCGAATTCCGAGAAGAGCGCCGGCAGGACGAGCGCGGTGGGCCGGGATCGTCCGTGAGGGACCAGTTCCTGCTCGAGGCGTTCGAGGTCTTCTTCGGATCCCAGCTGGTGGAACGTGGTGAAGACGCCAACCTGATAGAAATCGCCCATGTATCCGCCTCGAAACGTGGATGACCACGACCGTTGATTCGAGCGCGCCGGAGAGGCGCCCATGCCTGGGGAACAACGAGGCACGGGACAGGCGAAACTCGCCTGATCGCGTGTGCATTGCGGGACCCGCCGCTGAGGCCCGATTATAGCCCCACGTCCTCCGCCGTGGTCGCGGTAGGATCCCGGGGTCATGCAGACGTCCCCTTCGCTTCAGTCGCCCGCATCCCACCTGCGCGCGTGGGCCACGTCCGTCGTGCTCGCCGCCAGCGTCGCTCTGGCCGCCTGCGGCGGGGGTGATCGTTCGGCGAGCCGCTTCGAGGCGTCTGCCGATGCGCGGCGCTATCCGATCGCCGGGGAGGTGCGGGCCGTTCATGTCCGTGACGGGACGCTGACCGTCGCGCACGAAGACATTGCCGGTCTCATGGACGCCATGACCATGGATTTCCACGTGCAGGACCCCTGGGTGCTGCGGGCAGCCGGCCCAGGCGATCGCATCACGGGCACGCTCGTGCTCGACGGTGCGCGCTCGTGGATCGAGGCCATCGCGATCACCAAGGCCGACAGTGGCTACACTCCCGGACCGGCGGGCACTCTGCCCAACGCCGTGGGCATCCCGATGCCCGACGTCGCGCTCGTGAACCAGGACGGCGCAGCCGTCCGGCCATCGGCCTGGGTCGGGCACCCGGCCGTGCTCACGTTCGTCTACACACGCTGCCCGCTCCCGGACTACTGTCCGCTGCTGATGCAGCGGATGAACCAGATCGCCGCCCGTCTCGAGGCGGATGGTCGTCGCGACAGCATCTGGCTCGCTGCCGTCACGCTCGATCCGGAATTCGACACGCCTGCGGTTCTGAAGGCATACGGTGACCAGTGGATACCCGCGCCGGAGGGTGGCGGCAGGTACGACCGGTTCGCCCTGCTCACGGGCGACCCGGACGCCATCCGTACGCTCGCCTCGACGTTCCAGCTGACCTACGAGCAGCAGGACGACGAGATCGTCCACGGCCTCCGCACGGTCGTGGTCGATGCCGAGGGACGCATCGTCCGCGTGTTTCTCGGCACCGACTGGTCGGTGGACGATGTACTCGCCGTGGTGCCCGCCCGGTAGACGGTACGTCTTCGCCCGGCGCGACAGGTAGACGGTGGCCGGTAGACGGTGTCCGGGGGTCCGGTCGGCGGTAGCTTTGACAGCCTCGGGCGAGGCGTGGCGAAATAGCGCAGCTTTCAGGCGGCAGATTCCACGGACGGAGACCATGACGATGTTCACACGACGAGACTTCCTGCGCGGAGCCGCGGCGACGGGGGCCACTCTGGCGACAATCGACCCGTTCCAGCGCCTGCTGGCGCAGGAAGCCGGACGCTTCGGCATCTCGCTTGCCGAGTGGTCGCTGCACCGCACGCTGCGCGCCGGCACCATCACGAACCTCGACTTCCCTCGTGTCGCGAAGGAAGAATTCGGCATCTCGGCCCTCGAGTACGTGAACCAGTTCTTCAAGGAACAGGCCCGCGACATGGCCTACCTGAAGGACCTGAAGTCGCGCACCGACGGACTCGGCATGAAGAACGTGCTGATCATGGTGGACGGCGAGGGCATGCTCGGTCATCCGGAGGACGCCGAACGGGCAAAGACGGTCGACAACCACAAGCAGTGGATCGAGGCCGCGAAGTTCCTCGGCTGCCACGCCATTCGCGTCAACGCGCAGAGCAAGGGCACCCGCGAGGAACAGGAACGCCTCGCCGCCGACGGCCTCCGCACGCTCGGCGAGTTCGCCGCGCCGCACGAAATCAGCGTCATCGTCGAAAACCACGGCGGCCTGTCCAGCGACGGCTCGTGGCTGACGGCCGTCATCAAGCGCGCCAACCATGCGAGCGTCGGGACATTGCCCGACTTCGGGAACTTCCGCATCAGCCGCGACCAGGAGTACGACCGCTACAAGGGCGTCGCCGAGTTGATGCCGTTCGCAAAGGGCGTCAGCGCCAAGTCGCACGACTTCGACGCCGCCGGGAACGAGACGGGCACCGACTACCAGAAGATGCTCGACATCGTGATCACGTCGGCGTATCGCGGCTTCGTCGGCATCGAGTACGAGGGCAACAGGCTGAGCGAAGCCGACGGCATCAAGGCCACCAAGGCGCTGCTCGAGCGCGTGCTGCAGGGATACCTCTGATGCAGCGCGCCGCCCGGAGGACGGTGGCGCTGTCGATCGTCCTCGCTTTCGCACAGGTCGTGGCGGCGCAGCCCTCCGCGACGCCTGAGGCTCGCCGGCCGTTCATGCCCGGCGTCACGTACGACGCCGGCATCCCGACGTTGAAGACCGTCCTCGGGCACGAGCCGGGCGACGTCATCACGCCGCCCGACCAGATCGTCACCTACGTCAAGGCTCTCGCGCAGGCCGCGCCCGAGCGCGCGCGCCTGATCGAGTACGGCCGCACCTGGGAGGGGCGCCCGCTGATCGTGCTGGCGATCGCGTCACCGACACGCATCGCGCAACTCGATCAGGTGAAGGCCGGCATGGCGAAGCTCGCGGACCCGCGTCGGCTGGGCGCCGGCGAGGGCGACCAACTGGTGCAGTCGCTGCCCGTGGTCGTCTGGCTGATGCACGCGGTGCATGGCAACGAGATCTCGTCGTCGGACGCCGCGCTGGTGGAGGCCTATCATCTGCTGGCGGCGCAGAACGATCCGCAGGTCACGCAAATTCTCGACAACGCGGTCGTGCTGATCGATCCGCTCGAGAACCCCGATGGCCGCGCGCGCTTCGTGGCGTCCAACGGCCAGGCGTTCGGCCTCGAGCCCGATCCCGAGCCGGCGGCGGCCGAGCACGTCGAGCCGTGGCCCGGCGGTCGTGCCAACCACTATCTGTTCGACATGAACCGCGACTGGTTCGCGCAATCGCAGCTCGAAACGCAGGGCCGCACGAAGCTCTACCTCGAGTGGTTTCCTCAGGTCGTCGTGGATCTCCACGAGATGGGCGGCGATTCGACCTACTACTTCGCGCCGCCGGCAGACCCCCTGAACCCGCACATCACGCCCGCTCAGGTGCAGTGGTTCAACACGTTCGGCAAGGCCAACGGTGCCACGTTCGACACGCGTGGGTATCCGTACTTCATCCGTGAGGTGTTCGACTCGTTCTATCCCGGGTACGGCGAATCGTGGCCGATTTTCCACGGATCGATCGGCATGACCTACGAGATGGCGTCGTCGCGGGGCCTCGCCTTCAGGCGCAGCGACGACACCGTGCTCACGTACCGCGACGGCGTGGAGCGGCACTTCGTGGCTGCGATCACGACCGCCGCGACGGCTGCTGCCAACCGCGAGCGCATGCTGCGCGACTTTCTCGACTATCGCCGGTCTGCGATCGACGAGGGCGAGAAGGGGGCGGTCAAGGCCTATGTGATTCCGAAGGGCCACGATCCCGCGAGGTCGCGCAGGTTCGCCGAACTGCTGCAGAAACAAGGGTTCGACGTGCACGAGACCACGGCGGATGCCAGGATTGGCGAGCGTACCGTCCCGGCCGGGGCGTTCGTCGTCCCGACGGCACAGCCCGGGCAGCGTCTGCTGTCCAACCTGCTCGATCCGTCCATCGAGCAACCGGAGGCCTTCGTCAAGGAACAGGATCGTCGCCGCAGAAAACGACTGTCGGACCAGATCTACGACGTGACGGGCTGGCACCTGCCATCGGCGTTCGACGTGGACGTGCTGGCGTACGACCTTGCCCTGTCCACGCTCTCGACGCGCCCCCTGCAGGCGCCCGCGGCCGTCACCGTCGCGCCAGCGAAGGCTGCCTACGTGTTGCCGTGGGGCAGCGGCACGGCCGCGATGGTGGTGTCTGCCCAGCGCCGCGGCGTGCGCGTGCACTTCGCCGGCGCGCCATTCACCCTCGGCGGCCGCACGTTCCCCACGGGCACGGGGGTCGTTCGCGTGACTGGCAACCCTGACACGCTCGCGGCCACGCTCGGTGAACTTGCGCGAACACACCACGTCGAGGTGGTTGCCGCCGATTCGACCTTCGTCGACAGCGGCATCTCACTCGGCAGCAACGCCGTGGTCGCGCTCAAGGCACCACGCGTGCTGCTGGCGTGGGACACGCCGACCTCGTCACAGAGCGCGGGCTGGACGCGCTACGTCCTCGAACGTCAGTTCGGGCAGCGTGTGTCTGTCGTGCGCGTGGCGACGCTGGGCCTCGCCGACTTGTCGCGGTTCGACGTGCTGGTATTGCCGTCTGGCAACTACACGCCGGCATTGGCTGCTCCCGCAGTGCAGCGCGTGAAGGATTGGGTGTCGGCCGGCGGCACACTCGTGACGATGGGCGAGGCGTCACGGTGGGCGACGCGCGAGGGCGTGGCGTTGCTCGAGACCACCCTCGAGCTGAAGGACGGTCGCCCCGACACCGCCACTGCCAGCGCCGAGAAGCCCGGCGACAAGCCCGCGGCAGCCGGCGCGGCGCCCGCGCAGCCCATCGACCTCGACAAGGCCGTCGCGCCGAAGACCGAGCCGCCAGACGCAACGTTCGGCGCGCTGATTCGCGTGACGCTCGACACCGAGCACTGGCTCAGCGCCGGCACGGACGGCGAGGTGCAGGCGATGGTGGAGGGCCGTCGTGTGTTCACGCCGCTGACGGCCGACAAGGGTCGCAACGTGGGCACCTACTCGACGGCGGACAACGCCATCGTCTCCGGACTGGTCTGGCCCGAGAACAGGACGCTGCTGGCCAACAAGGCCTTTCTGATGCACCAGCCGCGCGGACGAGGGCACGTGATTGCCTTTGCGGAGGAACCGAATTTCCGCGCCTTCATGGACGGCACCGCGCTGCTCTTCATGAACGCCGTGCTGCTGGGGCCGGCGCAGTAGGAGGACGGGGAGTCATGCTTCATGCTTCATGCCTCATGCCTCATGCTTCATGGCTCCTGCCTCCTGCTTCATGCTTCATGACAGCCTCTGAGCATGCCTCAAGCTTGAACGAAGTCTGTAACCTGAAGCCGGAAGCCTGAAGCC
>CAYMAG010000002.1:22572-52976 GCA_964388335.1 uncultured Vicinamibacteraceae bacterium
GAGCATGCCTCAAGCTTGAACGAAGTCTGTAACCTGAAGCCGGAAGCCTGAAGCCGGAAGCCTGAAGCCTGATGAGGCCTGTAGCCCGAAGCCCGAAGCCTGGAGCCTGGAGCCTGGAGCCTGAAGCATGACGCGCTTCTACATCGGCACCGTCGCCCGTGATGTCAGACATGCCTTCTGGCTGCTGGCGCGGAACCGAGGGTTCGCAGCGGCAGTGCTTGTTACCATGGCCTTGGGCGTTGGTGGCACGTCGGCCGTGTTCTCGGTTGTCTATGGCGTGTTGCTTCAGCCGCTGCCTTATCAGGGTTCCGAAAGGCTGGTCCGACTGTGGGAAGTGCATCGGGGCGCGCACGCTCCGGTCGACGCGCCGCTTCTCACCAACGTCACCTACCAGAGTCTGGTGCGCTCATCCACGACACTCGAGGGTGTCGGCGCGTTCGATCCGGGCATGCACACCGTCGTGAACGCGGGCCTCGTCGACCGGCTTCGCGGCGCGCGCGTCACGCCCTCGCTGTTTCGCGTGTTGCGCGTAGCGGCGGCGCAGGGTCGTCTCTTCGACGAGAGGGACGCTGATGAAGGGGCGCCGAAGGTCGTTGTCCTGACGCACGCGACGTGGCGCAGCCGCTTCGGCGGTGGGCCAGTTCTCGACAAGCTGCTGAACATCAATGGTGAGGACCACCGTGTTGTCGGCATCACTCCTTCCGGCTTCGCGTTCCCCGGCCCTGAAGCAGCGCGACCCTCGGATGATCGGCGCCCTGTCTCCTTCTACACGCCCATGGCCGTGCCCGACATGGACGGATTCGACGTCGTCGAGGCGATCGGGCGGCTCGAGGAGGGCGTCACGACCGCTCGGGTAGAGGCCGAGGGCACCTCGCTGGCACGGGCCATCGAACGTCCGGAGGTGACTGACCTCATTTTCGGTAAGGGGGGGCCTGTCGACGTGCGTGCCGGTGTGCTGCTCGAGCAGATGACGACAAGCGTCCGTCCGGCTCTGCTGGTAGTGGCAGCCGGTGTCGGCCTCGTGCTGATCGTGGTGTGTGCGAACGTCGCCAACCTGTTTCTGCTGCGCAGCACGGCCCGCGCGCGCGAGCTTTCTCTGCGCGCGGCGTTGGGCGCCGGGCGCCGGCGCATCGTGCAGCAGCTCCTCACCGAGAGTCTCGTCGTGTCGCTGATCGGAGGCGCGTTGGGGATGTTCGTCGGGTGGGCGATGACTGCCGCGGTACCGCTCGTAGCGCCGTCGAACTTTCCCCGCCTCGACAACGTGGACGTCGACTGGCGATTTCTTGTCGTCGCAGGGGTGGCCTCCTGTTGTGTGGGACTGTGTGCCGGCGTGATGCCGGCGTCCAGGAGCGCGCGCCTCGATCTGTCCACGACCATCGGCGCCGGCGGCAACCGGAGCGTGAGCACACCCGACACAGGCGCCCGCCGGCTGCTGTTGATCGTCGAGGCGGCGCTGGCGGTGGTACTGCTCGTGGGAGCGACGCTGCTTGCGCGAAGCTTCGTGAAGATCATGCAGGTAGACACCGGCTACGACGCGGCGAACGTGTTGACGGCGGACGTGATCGCGACGCACGCGTCCGAGACCTCTCGGCTGGCAGAGTCGGTACTGGAGCGAATTCGAGGCGTTCCCGGCGTGCGTGCCGCCGGCGCCGGCACCATGGCACCGTTCGGCAGCACGATCGTCAGCGCCGGATTCCAACTGCCCGGCATGACGACCTCCGACGGGCGCCCGCTCCTTGCGCGCGCGTACCGCGCTGTCATCACACCCGGCTATGCTGAAGCGCTCGGCATGCGGCTCCTGGAGGGGCAATTCTTTCGCGAGACGGACGTCGCCTCGCCGGTACTGCCGATGCTGGTGAACGCGAGCTTCGCCAGGACGTACTTCGCCGATGGACGGGCTGCGACCGGCCGCCAATTCACCGGGCTCTTTGGGCACGATAGCGTCGTGGAGGTCGTCGGCGTGGTGGCAGACGTGCTGCCTGCGCGCCTCGATGCAGAGCCTCAACCGCAGGTCTACACGTCACACGGGGGCGCAGAGAAGATGGCGAACGCGACCCTCGTCGTCAGGACAGACGCCAATCCCGCCGCGCTGGCGCCGCTCTTGCGACAGATCGTCCGAGAACTCGATCCAGGAGCATCGCTCGATCAGATTGGGGCGCTGGATTCGAGGATATCGGCCTCTGTGTCCGAGGCGCGCTTCACGACGCTGGTGCTGACGGCGTTTTCGGGGCTGGCGTTGACGCTTGCCGCCACCGGCCTGTACGGCGTGTTGTCGTACACCGTTGCGCAGCGCCGGCGAGAGATCGGTTTGCGTGCCGCCCTTGGCGCCACGCGCCGCGAGATCATGACCATGGTGCTGCGCGAAGGGTTGGGGGTTACTGCGGTTGGGCTGGCGCTCGGCGTCGCGATGGCCGCCGTCGTGATGCGCGCGACGGCCCACGTCCTGTTCGGTGTGGCACCACTCGATCCCGTCGCGTTCTCGGTGGCGCCCCTTATGCTGCTGGTGGTGGCCGTTGCGGCATGCCTGGTGCCGGCGTGGCGCGCGGCCACAATCGATCCCGCAGCAGCGCTCAGCGCAGAGTAGTCCGGCGCGTTGGGAGGACGGGGAGTCATGCGTCATGCTTCATGCCTCATGCCTCATGCTTCATGCTTCATGCCATGCCTCAGGCTTCAGGCCTGATGCTTCGATGCCAGCGACGCAGAATCCGCGTCTCCGCTGGTGTGCAGCCGGGGCAGATTTCACCATCCAACACAGGACTGTTCTGGCGACGACTGGGCGTCGAGAACGGCGTCATGGCCCGCGACGAAACGGAGACCCTGCGCGCGGAAGCGTGCTGCGCGGACAGGTCATCTCCGCAACCGCGCGCAGTGCGAAGCTGGTCCCGTGCGAATTCGCATCCTCACGTCGCGCTCCTGGCGACCGCCGCGGCGCTGAGCGCACAAGCGCAGGCGCCCGCCTCTACGACATCGAACTCCTTGCCGCGAAACCATGACGGCGCGTTCCTCTCCGGCGGTGCAACCTGGATCGGCTTCCCGAGTCTCAGGTCGGTTCCCTGAAGCCCGAAGCCCGAAGCCCGAAGCATGAAGCATGAAGCATGAAGCATGAAGCATGAGGCATGCACCCTCACACCACCCCCATCGGCCCGCACGACGCCGCGGGCGGCGGATGAGCGGAGGCGTTCTGGATGGCCGTCCAGACGAGGTCGGCGATGAACGCGTAGCCGGTGTCGCTCGGGTGGAAACCGTCGGATGAGTAGTTCGAAGGTGCGTACGACCGCGGATCGCACAGCAGGTCCACGACGGTCACGCGGGCGGATAGCGGGTTGACGGCATCGGTCGTGATCCTGACCGAGGCTTCCTGCAGGAGACGGCGCTCGGCGGCGGTACGGCCCTGTGCGAACGGCAGCCCCGCGAAATTCGGGAGGTTGAGCAGCACCACCTGCGCCGTCGGCGCGCGGCCCCGTACGGTGTCGAGCATTCGGCCCAGGTCGCGCGCGAAGCCCTGCACCTGCGTCGTGATGAACGCCACGGGATCCCCGCCCTGTGCCGCCGCCCCCGCCGCGATGGTGTTCGCGTCGTTGCCGCCCATGAAGATCGTCACCAGCGTCGTCGTGCGCGGGACGAACGGCGCGCCGCGTTCCAGCAGGTTGCCGAGCGGTCGGCGGCCCAGCGTGTTGGCCAGCGCCTCGATGTCCGGGCTCAGCACGCCACTCGGCAGGCTCAGGTTGGTGACGGTGACCTCACGCGTCTCGCGCAGCCGCCTGGCAATGATCTGCACGTATCCCGTGCCGTTCGGGCAGTCCACGAATGGCGGACACCGGACGCTGCCCCCTTCACCCACACCATCGCTGGCTGCGATCGCGGTGTAGTGCACGGGACCGGTGCCTGCGCCGATGGGTGACGGCTGCGTGGGTGACTCCCCGCCACTCTCCGAGCAGCCGAAGGACACGAGCAGCAGGCAGGCCACGGCAATCAGCGGCCACCGGCCGGAGGTATCATGCGCCTGCGAAGGGAGTTCGATCTTCATGAAGAAGCAGGTCCTTGGACTGTGGCTCGTGCTGGCGGCAGGTCTCGCCACGGCCGTGCCCGCGCTCGGTCAGGGGGCGATTACCTCGCCCCGCACGCAGTTCGGCTTCGACATCGGTGACGACTACCAGCTCGCCACCTACGCGCAGCTCGCCGATTACTGGCGGAAGCTCGACGCGGAGTCGGACCGCATGCAACTGGTACAGATCGGCATGACCGAAGAGGGCCGTCCGCACCTGATGGCCATCATCACCTCCCCCGACAACCACCGCAAGCTCGAGCGCTACAAAGACATCGCGCGGCGGCTCGCGCTCGCATCGGAGGTGGCGTCGGACGCCGACGCGCGTGCGCTGGCGGCCGAGGGCAAGGCCGTGGTCTGGGTGGACGGCGGGCTCCACGCCAACGAGGTGCTGGGCGCGCAGCAGCTCATCGAACTCGTGCACCAGATGGTGAGCGGTACCGATGCCGAGACGCTTCGCTTCCTGGACGACGTGATCCTGCTGGCCGTACATGCGAACCCCGACGGCCACGACCTGGTCGCGAACTGGTACCTGCGCGAGTCCGACCCGTCGAGGCGAACGACGGCGAATCTGCCGGTGCTCTACCAGAAGTACGCGGGGCACGACAACAACCGCGACGGGTACATGGCGGCGCTGGCCGAGACGGCCAACATGAACCGCGTGCTGTACCGCGAGTGGTTCCCGCAGATCATGTACAACCATCACCAGACCGGACCCGCCGGCACGGTCATGTTCGCGCCGCCCTTCCGCGATCCCTTCAACTACGTCTTCGATCCGCTGATCCCGACGAGCCTCGATCTGGTCGGGGCGGCCATGCACACGCGTTTCGCGATGGAAGGCAAGCCGGGCGTGACGATGCGGCGGGGCGCGAACTACTCCACGTGGTGGAACGGCGGCCTGCGCACGACGGTGTACTTCCACAACATGATCGGCCTGCTCACCGAGACCATCGGGCACCCCACGCCGATGGAGATCCCCTTCCGTCCCGAGCGGACGCTGCCGAGCAACGACCTGCCCAACCCCATCGCGCCGCAGCGCTGGCACTTCCGTCAGAGCATCGACTACTCGATCACGGCGAACCGCGCGGTGCTCGACGTGGCCTCCCGCTACCGCGAGCAGTTCCTGTTCAACATCTGGCGCATGGGGCGCAACGCCATCGAGCGGGGCTCCACCGACACCTGGACCATGTACCCCAGGCGCCTCGACATGGTGGAGTCTGCCCTGACGCGACGTGGCACGGACGTCTCGGCCCTGCCGCGCGCGGGAGGCGCGCCGCGAGAGGTCTTCGACGAGGTGCTTCGCGACCCGGCACTGCGCGACCCCCGCGGGTACGTGCTGTCGGCGGACCAGGCGGACTTCCCGACGGCGGTCACCTTCGCCAACGCGCTCATCCGCGCGGGGGTCACGGTGCATCGCGCCACGGCCGGGTTCACGGCTGCCGGCACCGCCTACCCTGCCGGATCGCTCGTCGTGAAGACGGCGCAGGCGTTCCGTCCTCACGTGCTCGACATGTTCGAGCCGCAGGATCACCCCGACGACTTCCAGTACCCGGGCGGGCCGCCCATCCCGCCCTACGACAGCGCCGGCTGGACGCTCGCCTACCAGATGGGCGTCGCCTTCGACCGCGTGCTCGAATCCTTCGACGGACCCTTCGAGATCGTCGATGACGAAATGGCGATCCCCCCGGGACGCGTGACGGGCAGCAGTTCAGCGAAGGGCTACACGTTCGCGCACGGCATGAACCAGTCGTTCCGCGCCGTGAACCGCCTGCTGAAGCATGGGGAGATCGTGCGCTGGCTCGACGGAGGCGGCTTTCACGTGACCGCGTCGCGGGACACCCGTGCGCGGCTCGAGGACGTCGCGCGCGACACAGGCGTCACCTTCGAGGCGAGCGCGACCGTGCCGGCAGGACGCCGGCTGACGCCCGTGAGGCTCGGTCTGTGGGATCGGTACGGCGGGTCGATGCCGTCGGGCTGGGTGCGCCTCGTGCTCGAAGCGTTCGAGTTCCCTTACGAGGTCGTCTACGCGCCGTCGCTCGATGCGGGCAATCTCGCCAGCCGCTTCGACGCGCTCGTGTTGGTGGATGGGGCGTTCAGCGTGCCCGCAGGAGGGGCCGGGGGGCAGCCGTCGGCGGCGAGCATTCCTGCCGAGTATCGCGACCGCCTCGGTGCCCTGACGCGCGACAAGACGCTCCCGCAGCTGCGTGCGTTCCTCGAAGCGGGCGGCTCGATCGCGGCCATCGGGCGGGGGACGCAGCTTGCACAGTGGCTCGACCTGCCGGTGACCGACGCCCTCACCGAACGCGACGCCGACGGCGAGCGGCCGCTGCCGCGAGAGAAGTACTACGTGCCTGGATCGATTCTCCGCACCAGCGTGGACACGACGTTGCCGGTCGCTCACGGGCTCGCGTCGCAGGTGGACGTGTACTTCGACAACAGTCCGGTGTTCAGGTTGCCGTCCGACGCCGAGGCACGGGGGCTGCGCCCGGTCGCCTGGTTCGGCTCGTCGGCGCCGCTTCGCAGCGGATGGGCATGGGGCCAGCAGCATCTGGACGGCGGCGTGGCCATCGCCCAGGCGCAGGTAGGGAAGGGAACGCTCTACCTGTTCGGCCCGGAGATCACGTTCCGCGCGCAGCCGCACGGCACGTTCAAGTTCCTGTTCAACAGCATCCTGCTGGCGGGGGTGAGATAGGGTCGCCCGTCTGCACGTGCTGCAACGGTGAGGCGACGGCCCGCTCGGAGAGCGGGCCCTACCCTATCCGCGGTTATTTCAACGCGTCGAGCTTCGCATCCAGCGCCGCGCGCGAGTGCCACGTGCCGTTGAGCACGACGCCGGCGCGCTCCAGCGAGTTGGTGATGTCGTCGAGCGGATTGGCGTCGAGCACCAGCAGGTTCGCCAGCTTGCCCGTCGCCACCGTCCCGCTGTCGGCCTCCGTGCCGAAGTAGACGGCGACGTTGCGTGTGCCCGAGACGAGCGCCTGATAGGGCGTGAGCCCGGCCTTCACTACCGCGTGCAGCTCTTCATGCGTGGCGAGGCCCGGGATGTTGTTCACCTGCGGCGCGTCCGCGCCCAGCAGGATGCCGACGCCCTGCGCCTGCATCTCCTTCAGCAAGGCCGACCGGAAGGCCATCAGCCGCCGGCGGTTCTCGGCGGTCGTGAACTGCGGTCCGTTCTGGAAGTTCCGCCGGGCTGATTCCCAGTTCTGCTTCAGCTCCGTCGGCAGCCAGGCCATCTCCGGACGAGAGACCGATTCCTCAGGGGAACGCTCGTCGAGGAAGTTGATCATCAACGTCTCGGTGGGGACCACCCACACGCCGGCATCTTTCGTCTCCTTCACCAGCGCCGGAATCTTGCCGTCGTCGAGGTGCTGCGCGATCAGCGAGCCGAAGAACCCCGTCGGCACCCCGTCCAGCGAGACGCCGTCGCGAACGGCGGCCTCCGCGTAGCCGTCGAGGTGATCGATCGACTGGTAGCCCGACTCGATCGCCCGGTGCACGCCGACGGCCGCCGGCACGTGTCCGGCGAACGGAATGCCCACCTCCTTCGCCGTTGCGGCGAGCGCGTTGAACCCTTCCAGCGACACACCGGGGTGAATCTTGATCAGGTCGTAGCCGGCGGCCTTCTGGTCGCGGGCCATCTGCGCGCCCTGCTCGGCGGTCGTCACGGTGTTGCCGTTGGCGGAGGGTCCGGACGTGTAGATGCGCGGCCCCGGCAATTCTCCCGTCGCGACACGGTCGCGCAGCTCGATCTGCGCCGGGTGGCCCTGCATGCTGCGCACGGTGAGGATGCCGTGCGCGACGTTCAGGGTCAGGATGCGCTCGTTCATCTCGGCGTTGGGCCCGGCGAGGTGCCCGTGCATTTCGGCCAGTCCCGGCAGGACGTACTTGCCGTCCAGTTGCACGACCTCGGCGCCCTCGGGAACGCGGACGGCATCTGCCGCGCCCATCTGGACGATGCGACCGTTGTCGATCAGGATGGTCTGGCGCTCGAGCACACGCTCCTGGTCCATCGGGATCACGTGCACGTTCACCAGGGCGAGGTCTGCGGCTTGCTGGGTCGCTGCCGGCGTGCCGCATGCGGCGGAGATCGCCGCACTGGCGATGAACAGGGACGCGGTGCGTCCGCGGAGAGTCAGGCGAGTCATCGGGTGGTCCTCCGGAAGTGCCGTGTCGGGACACGGCCGCGCGTCACGCCTCACGCGGGGCGGGAGCGCATCAGGGTGCGAGTTGCTGCGAGCAGTCTACAGCGGGTTGGGCGATGCGTCGCCGAGGGTCTGAAGCTGGGCCGACCTGCCCGTACGGTAGGCATGGCCGCTGGTCTTGTTCTGGTACATCCGCGAGTCGGCTGCTATCAGGAGGCTCTCGGACGAATCGCCGTCGCGCGGGAAGATGGCGGCGCCAATGCTCACGCTCATGGCGATCTGTCGACCATCGGGCAACGACACACGCATGCCGCTGATGCGGGCCTGCAGCTGGTCCATGCGTTCGCGCGCTTCGTCACCGCCGCACTCGGGCATCATGATGACGAACTCGTCGCCGCCATAGCGCGCGCAGACGTCGTACGGCCGTACGGAGGTTCGCAGCAGGGCCGACAGCTCGCGCAACGCCAGATCGCCGATGGGGTGTCCTTCCGAGTCGTTGATGTCCTTGAAGTCGTCGACATCGAGCAACAGCAGGGCGAGGTTGGACGCCTGTCGCGAAGCGCGCGCGAGTTCCTGTGTGAGGTGCATCCACAGGAACCTCGTGTTCGGCAGATCGGTCAGCGGGTCGGTCAGGGCGTCTTCCTGGGCCCGCGCGAGCTGCAGCGAATGGCTCACCACCGGACCGGCCTGACGCGCGATCATCTCGATCATCCGGCACTCGTCCTGTGTGTAGGCGGCCAGCGTCACGTGGTAGACCGCGAGCGCGCCGACCAGCGTCGTGGTCTCGTCGTAGAGCGGACAGACGATCGACGAACGCAGCCTGGTGCGTGGGCCTCCCGTGCGGTGCTGTTCGAGGTAGTGCTGGGGATTGCCGTTGGCCACCGCCCGCTTGTCTGCCACCGCTTCGCTGAAGGTGCCGACCGTTGCCGACACGCGGATGGCCGACAGCAGGTCGGCATCGATGCCCTCGGCGTACGCGCACCGGAACGACAGGTGAGCCTGGTCGTAGGTGTAGAGCGCGGCGCTCGAGTACGTGAGCACGCGCGTCAGCTTCTGCGCGAGCATCTGCGCCGTCCCCTGCACGCCGAGCCCGGACGACATCGCCATCGAGATCTCGAGCAGGGCCACGTCTTCACGCCGGGCAGACTGAATCGACGCCAGGCCCGACGTGCTCGGCGCGGCCACGGCGCTGCGCTCGGCCTCGGGCAGCACCGTGATGAACGTGTCGACCACACGCGGGTCGAGCGCGCGGCCAGCCTCCTCTCGCAGGACGGCCAGTGCGGCATCGCGGGTCAGGCGGCTGCGATAGGGCCTCTCGCTGACGAGCGCGTCGTAGCAATCCACGACCGCCAGGACGCGGGCGCCCAGCGGAATGCGCTCGCCAGCCAGGCCTTCCGGGTAGCCGTTGCCGTCCCAGCGCTCGTGATGCGACAGGACGAGTTCGCGGACGGGCCGCGCGAAGGGGACGCCGTCGATCAGGTCGGCGCTGACGAGGGGGTGCGCCCGCACGCGGTGGAACTCGTCCACCGACAAGGGACCCGGCTTCGAGAGGATGTGGTCGGGCACCGACAGCAGGCCGACATCGAGCAGCAGGGCCGCGGTGTCGACGGCTTCGACGTCATCACGATCGAGGCCGAGAGCGCGGGCCAGTGCGCGCGCGTAGTGACGGCGCCGCTCGAGGCGTCGTCCCGAGGCGTCGAGTTTGGCATCGACCGCCATCGCGAGGACGTCGACGAGGGCGCTGCGGTAGTCGGCGGCGCTCGTGTCCGACGTGGTCGCCGTCGCCAGCAACGGACGGCGGCCCGACCAGGCCGCAACGCCAACGCCAACGCCGAGCCCCACCCCACCCAGCAGGCCGCCTGCCAGCGGGGAGAACAGCCACACGGCGAGGCCCGCGAGGCACAGCAGAACCGCCGCGCCGATTCCCTGGCGCTGCCATCCCTCAGCCGATCCGAGCAAATGTGACACCGTCACGAGCTTCCAACTGTCCCACAATCGAGACGCCTCTGCCAGATCGCGTTACGGCGATCAACGTCGACCCGCGTACGATCGAACGACAACTTGACCGGGAGCCGTGCCCTCTGGCACGCTACCGGGATGATGTGGCGAGCGCTTTCGCGCCTGGTGATCGTGCGGCTTCTGCTGCTCGTCGCCATTGCCGCGGCCGGTCCGGCCGGGGTCGCTTCGTCGTGGCATGCCCTCGATAGCGTCGAGCATCGCCTCGGCCTGCCGAAGGACGGCGCGCCTCCCGCCTTCGAGGCGGGTGCGCTGCCCCCCGATACGCCGACCCATTGTCCCGCCTGCGAGTTCGGTGCGGCCCTCAGGGCCTGGACGCCATCGGTCACGATCGGCCTCCATGCGCCCGTGCATCACGTGTCGCGCATCGGCACGCCCTCAGCGACTCCGCTCCACGAGATCGCGTCCGACCCTCACGCCGGTCGCGGCCCGCCTCGCCACACCTGAGTTCCGGCCCCTTTCAACGATTTTGCCGTGAACCTGTCCGCTGCCTCGCAGGCAGTCGGACTCCCGCGCCGGGCGTGCGTGGGCGTGGAGTGCGTGGTCGATGCGTCGCAGTCGCGCGACCTCGCGAGTCTGCGGGCAGCCCGGATCCCGGCGATCCGGCTGCACGACGTCCCAAAGGACATCCGTCATCATGAGTCGCCTTGCCTCTCTGCGCATGACGAGCCTCGCGCTCGCCTGTACGTGGCTCACCGTCGCTGACGCCACGGCTCAGGAGCCGACCGTCGACATCCGCGGCCGCGTCGTCACGGCCGAAGGGCAGGTGCCGCTGCCCGCCGTGATCGTGACGATCGAGGAGCGTCGCGTGTCGACCGAGACCGGCGAGGACGGCCGGTTCGTCTTCGCGGGCCAGGCTCCCGGCTCCCTGCACCTGCGCGTCTCGACCGAGGGATTCGTCCCCGTGCGTCTGGAACTCGTCGCCACGGCAGGCATGGCCGAGGTCGAGGTGGCACTGAAAGACGACCTGCACTACACGGAAGTCGTGTCGGTGAGCCCGCAGCCGCGCGATCCCTTCGAGTCGTATCAGCCCACCTCCGTGCTCAGCGGGCAGGAACTGGCCATCAAACTCGAGAGTTCGCTTGGCGCCATGCTCCGGAACGAGCCCGGGGTGTCGGAGCGTTCACTGGGCACCGGGCCGTCGCGTCCCGTCATCCGCGGGCAGGACGGCGACAGGGTGCTCATCCTGCAGGACAGCCAGCGCACGGGCGACATCTCGAGTCAGTCGGCCGACCACGGCGTCACGCTGAACCCGGCCGCGGCGTCGCAGGTCGAGGTCGTTCGCGGACCCGCCACCCTGCTCTACGGGGCCAACGCCATTGGCGGCCTGGTGAACGTCATCTCGAACCAGATTCCCACGCGCCCCGTGACGCACACGACCGGCGCCGCTCAGATCGATCTCGCAACCAATGGCGGTCAGGCGGGCGCCGCCGGCGACGTGACCGTGGGCAATGGCACGTGGGCCTTCAACGCCGGCGGATCGGGCCGCCGAGCCGGAGAGTTCAGCACGCCGGACGGCGATGTCGAGAACTCGCAGACCCGCGGCACGTTCGGCAGCGTCGGCCTCGCTCGCACGTCGCAGAACAGCTATCTCGGCGGGAGCGTCGTCATCGACGATACCAGGTACGGTGTGCCGTTCGTCGAGGACGGCGACATCGAACTCAACCCGCGCCGCCTCGTCGTCAACACGCGCGGAGAGGCGCGCAACCTGGACGGGCTGTTCAACTCGGTGCGGGGCTCCGTGGCCTACCATCGCTACCGCCACGAAGAGCTGGAAGACGACGAGCCGGTCACGTTCTTCAAGAACGACCTGTTCGACGTGGACCTGCGCGCGATGCACAGGCCCGTGGGACGCATGACGGGGACGGTCGGTGTGTCGGGTTATGCCCGTGCCTTCGACGTCCAGGGTGCGGAGGACCTCTCACCGCAGGTCGATCAGCAGATGTTCTCGCTGTTCAGCTACCAGGAAGTGGCGTGGTCGCACGCTACGGTGCAGTTCGGTGGCCGCTTCGATCGTGCGTCGTACTCTCCGGGAGGCGGGCTCAGGGCACGCGATTTCAACAACGCGTCGTTCTCGGTGGGCACGCTGCTTCGCCCGACCGACGCGAGCGTGTTCGCCGTCAGCTTCGCCAGGGCGGCGCGCAACCCGGCCCTCGAAGAGCTGTACTTCTTCGGCGCCCACCCCGGCAATTTCACGTTCGAGATCGGCAACGCCGACCTCGACTCGGAAATCGCGTACGGACTCGACGTGTCGTACCGGCTCCGGCGATCGCGCGTCTCAGCCGAGTTCAGCTACTTCAACAACGCGGTCGACAACTACATATTCCGGAGCCCGGTCGACGAGGACGACTTCGATGATCGCTTCCCTGGCCTCGGCAACGGTCACGGCGACGAGCACGACGATCACCACGACCATGCGCATGGCGAGCTGCCGATCATCGAGTTCCTCGGTCGCGACGCGCGTCTGCAGGGCCTCGAGGCCCATGCCGACATCGACGTGGCGAACGGTCTGCACGTGGAACTCGGCCTCGACTCGGTGCGCGGCAGCCTGCGGGACAGTGGCGAGCCGCTTCCGCGCATGCCGCCCGTACGCGTCACGTCGGGCGTCCGGTATCATCGGAACGCGCTGCAGCTCGGCGCGCAGCTCATCACGGTGGCCGACCAGAACCGTGTCTATGATGCCGAGACACGCACACCGGGCTACGGCGTCGTGAAGGTGTTCGGCGCATACTCGTTCGCCACGGGCCGCGCCGTCAGCACGCTCACCGTCCGGCTCGACAACGCCGGAGACCGCTTCTACCGGAACCACCTCTCGTACATCAAGGATCTCGTGCCCGAGATGGGTCGGAACCTGCGGGTGGTGTACGGCGTCCGGTTCTGAGGGGCTGGACGGTCCGGGGCATCGACCGTGCCCTCGGCGTGCGGGGAGGCACGCCGGTGGCGGGCGGATGGGGATCGGGCGAGAGCCCGGTCCCTCTTCGTTCTACAGCGTGGGATTCCAGAGCGGTTCGACCTCGCCCCGGACGTGGTTGTCGTAGCGCGCCATGATGAACAGGGCGTCCGACAGGCGGTTCAGGTAGGCGATGACGCAGGGACCGACGGCCTCCTGACGTGCCAGCGTGATCGCGTCGCGCTCGGCGCGGCGGCAGATGGTGCGGGCCACGTGCAGGGCCGCTGCCGCGGGCGTTCCTCCCGGCAGGATGAAATTGTCGAGCGGTCCCACCACGTCGTTCAGTTCGTCCATCAGCGCTTCGAGGGCGTCGACGTGCCTGGTTTCGATCTGCGGCAACCTGAACCGGGCCTTGTCCTCTTCCAGGAAGCAGAGGTCCGATCCGAGGTGGAAGAGTTCGTTCTGGATGCGGCGCAGCTCCGGCTCGAGACGCGGCACCGGGCCGGCCGCGAGCGCGACGCCGAGCTGCGAGTTCAGCTCATCGACGGTACCGTAGGCCGCGACCCGCAGCGCATCTTTCGCCACGCGCTGGCCACCACCCAGTCCCGTGCTCCCGTCGTCGCCCTTCCGGGTGTAGATCCGTGTCAGCCGTGGCATGGGAACATGGTACAGGCTTCGGGGAACGGGCCATGCGCCTCAGGCTGCGGGCCGCGCGCTCCCGAGCAGTCGGCATGTCATTTCAGCGTCCACCTCCCTTGCCCACGGCTCAGCAGACGGTCGGTCGACTGGCGCCGACACCATCGGGCCTTCTGCATCTCGGCAACGTCTGTGCGTTCGCGGCCGCGTGGCTGTCGGCGCGTGCCGCAGGAGGCCGGCTGCTGCTGCGCATCGAGGACGTCGACCGCGGGCGTGCCCGTCCGACCGTGGAGCGAGCCATCCGTGACGATCTCGCGTGGCTCGGTCTGACGTACGACGACGAAACCCCACCGCAATCGCGCCGGTCGTACGACCATGTCATCGCCGCGCTGGCCCCGCACGTGTATCGTTGCAGGTGCACGCGCGCGATGCTGGCGGGCACGGAGGGACGGTATCCGGGCACGTGCCGGCGTCGGCAACACGCCACCGGTGCCATCCGCTTCGCCCTGCCGCCCGGGCCGGTGCGGTTCATCGACCGCCGGTGGGGGCCGCGCAGCGTCGACCCCACGCAATTCGGTGATCCCATCCTCGTACGACGTGACGGCCTCGCCGCGTACAACCTCGCGGTCGTGGCGGACGATGTCGCCGACGGCGTGACGGAGGTCGTACGCGGCAGCGACCTGCTCGACTTCACCGCGGTGCAGATCAGGCTCTACGAGGCGCTCGGCGCACCCGCGCCGACGTGGCTGCACGCGCCGCTCGTGCTGGGGCGCGACGGACGCAAGCTGTCGAAATCGCACGGCTCGGCCCATGTCGGAGCCATGCGCGACGCGGGGGCGCGACCGGCGGACGTCTGGGCCATCGTCCTGCCGTGGCTCGGCCTGCCGCCGCTCGCGGCGCTGGACGCGGCCATTCCCCTGTGGTGTGCCGGCGCGGGTCAACTCGGCCCCATCGCCACGCCCTGGTAGCTCGCGGCCCGTCGATCCGCCTGGGCGGCGCGCCGAGCCGTCCGACCTGCCTGCCACCAGCCAGTGCCAGCGCGATGACAGGCACCAGCGCACGGGCAGCATGGCCGCTGGAGTATAAATCGGGCCATGGTGCCAGAGACTGCCGACCTCTTCGACATCGACTCAGAGACCTTTCAGACGCTGCTTGCCCGCGCGCGGCGGCAGACGGGCCGCCTTCCACCGGAACTGGTCGTCCGCCATGTGCTGTCGGTCACTCGAGGAGGAGACTGGCCGGTCCAGCGCGACGGTCTCGACGCCGTCCTCCGGCGCTGTGCGTCGGCCCGCACGGGTGAGGTCCGGATCGTGGCCCGTCCGCCGCAACGACGGCTGCTGGGGTCGTACGAGACGCAGCGCCGCGAGCGGGCCGCGCGGCGGTACCGCACGCGGTTGCGCGGCGTCGATCCGATCGACGGCAGTTGTGAATGCGCCGACTTCCTGCGCAGTTCCCTTGGGTTGTGCAAGCACCTGATCGCCGTTCTCGAGCACGTGACCGCCAGACGTGGCGGTGTCGAGAAGGCCGCGCGCGAGGCGGCGAGCCTGGCCGCCGTCCCACTGCGCTGGGACCCGGTGAGGCCGCTCACCGGCGGCGGCGACTGGCTCGCGCGCGTGCAGTGGGTCGATGGCCGCCCGGATCGCTCGCTCGGGCGCTGGCTGCGTCCAGCGAACGGGAACGGCCGCCACGTCGACGTGCCGGCTGGCGCACGCCAGCGGCTGGCGCTCGTCGACCGGCTGCTCGGCCTGCTGCGCGACGGCGCGGACGACCCGGGGCTGCACGCCCTGCTGCTCGACGACCGCCGCCGGCTTGCGCGTGAAATCGACGATGCGAAGACCTTCGGGCGGATGCGGGTGCCGCTGCGGAGCCTGAAGCAGCCGCTCTATGCCTATCAGCGTGAAGGCGTCGAGCGGTTCCTCGCGACGGGACGTCTGCTCCTCGCCGACGACATGGGGCTCGGCAAGACCGCGCAGGCAATTGCCGCGTGCCACGTCCTCTGGCACACGGGCCGCGTCCGCCGCGGGCTCCTCGTCGTGCCGGCGGCGCTCAAGCCGCAGTGGCTGCGCGAGTGGCAGAGCTTCACCGACACGCCGGCCGCAGTGGTCGAAGGGGCGCCCGCACAGCGCCGTGCCGCGTTCGAGGGGTGCCGCAAGGGGTTCCTGCTCGCCAACTACGAGCAGCTCATTCGCGATCTCGACGTCGTGCGCGACTGGAACCCCGACATGGTCGTCCTCGACGAAGCGCAGCGCATCAAGAACTGGGCGACCAGGACCGCACTCACCGTCAAGCGGCTCGACCCGCCGTATCGTCTCGTCCTCACCGGCACGCCGATGGAGAACCGGCTCGACGAGTTGGCGTCGATCGTCGAGTGGGTCGACGATCAGGCGCTCGAGCCGAAGTGGCGTCTGTCGGCGTGGCACACGACGCCGGTGGACGGGGACCAGGAGATCGGTGGCGCCCGCCATCTCGACACGCTGCGGACGCGTCTGGCGGGCTGCATGGTCCGGCGCGTGCGGCGGGACGTGCTGTCGCAACTGCCCGCGCGCACCGATACGCGGATCCCGATCGAGATGACCGCCGATCAGATGGACGAGCACGACGCGCTCACGCCGTCGATCGCGAGCATCCTGCGGCGCGCGCAGTCGCGTCCGCTGACGCAGGCCGAGTTCCTGCGCCTCATGACGCTGCTCACCACGCAGCGAATCATCGCCAACGGCATGGCGCAGGTGCGCTTCGAGACGATCTGGCCCGACCTCTCGCGAATCGATCGGCCGACCGAGTCGATGCTCAAGGGGCTGGCGACGCCGAAGCTGCTGGAACTGCGCGAACTCATCGCCCAGCTCGCGATCGCGCAGGAGCGCAAGGTCGTGGTGTTCAGCCAGTGGCGACGGATGCTGCGCCTGGCGGAATGGGCGACGCGCGGCGATCTCGCGCAGGCTGGTGCACGGGCGGCCTTCTTCACGGGCGAGGAAGGGCAGAAGCGGCGCACGCAGAACATCGTCGACTTCCACGACGACCCGGCGTGCCGCGTGCTCTTCGCCACCGATGCCGGCGGCGTCGGCCTCAACCTCCAGCGGGCGGCCAACGCGTGCATCAACATCGAGCTGCCCTGGAACCCGGCGGTGCTCGAGCAGCGCATCGGCCGCATCTACCGCCTGGGGCAGCGCCGTCCGATCGACGTCTACCACCTGGTGAGCGAGCCGGGCATCGAGTCGCGTATCGCCGACATCGTCGGCTCGAAACAGGCGCTGTTCAGCGGGCTCTTCGACGGGACGACAGACGAGGTCGCGTTCGAGCGATCGGGCAGCTTCCTCTCGCGCCTCGAGCGTATCGTCGAACCGGCGCTCGTGCCGGCGGCCACCAGCGGCGACGATGCCGTGACCGACGATGCCGAGACCGAGAACGCCGGCACGGAGCGCGAGGTCGACGCGATCGTCGCGGCCGCGGACGAGTCGGGAGACGCGCCGGCGGCTGCACCGCCGCTCCCGGAGCCGGCCCTCACGGCCGGGGGCGTACCGCAGCTCTTCTCGGGGCTCAATGTGCGGCGTACCGAGGATGGAGGCCTGATCATCGAAGCGCCGCGCGCGCACGCCTCCACGCTCGCGGCGCTCTTCGCGGGCATGGCGCAGCTTCTACAAGCCGCTGCGGATCCCGGCACACCACATCGCGCCGACCGCTGATCGTCGCGACCAGCGTGCGCGCCCACCCGCCGTCGCCGTCCGTCAACGGTGGCGCAGGTCAGAACACCGGCGCGCCGAGCAAGACCGCCAGTTCCTGCACCAGCCGGACGGGAACGCCATCTCGCAGCAGCGGCACCCGTCCGCCCGAGCGCTTGAACGGACGCGACGGTGCCGGCGGCGACCACACGACAGCGACTTCGACCGTCCGGTGCGCCAGGACGTCGCCGGCAAGGCCACCGGACCGCGAGCGGGTGTGCAGGTCTGCCTGGCGCGAGTGCCACAGGATGCCGGCGACCACGTGTCCGCCCACCCGCCGGTGCTGGAGCGCCGCCGCCCACCGGCGTGTGCACTGATAGTGCGCCGGATCCGTATCGACCAGCTGGTGACGCGCGACGCCGAGCCGCCGCAACTCGTGATCGCGCAGATCGAACAGCCGCAACCCGGTCGTCAGCGTCACCGCCGCGAGCGACCACTCGGCGAGTTGCGCCAGGTAGATGGTCGGATCGGTCCCGGAGATCTCGTGCAGGGCGGATTCGAGGAGCGCGGCGGTACGGCTGGCAGAGACGTACGCATGCCGCGTGTCTGGCAGCGGCGCGAACCGGGTATCACCGGCCCCCGGTACGAGCGCATCGGCGGCATGCCGGCGCCGGACGCCGCGGAAGAGGACCGTGCCCGCAGGCTCGACGACGGTACGGACACGCCGCAGCCGCTCCGGATCCGGCTCGGCAACGGGACAGCGCGCGAGCCCGCACGGCGACGTGCTCACGCGTCGACGAGCGCACGGGCCGCCCGCGTCAGCGCGACGTGATCGCCGTCAGTGGCCGCGTCCACCGGACGCCGGCCGATCCAGCCGTTGTGGGCGTAGAACCAGCGCCACACGGCCCAGCCGTCCAACCCGAACCGCGACAGCCGCTCGACCACGTCCGCGACCATCGGCTCGAGATCGAATGCCTCGTCGAGCTGGAACGACGGCACGAGCGTGCGCCCCTCGTGCTCCACGGCAATCAACCGTCCCCGCTCCCGGTGGCGGCGCATCCACTGGCGTGTTGCGCCGTCACTCCCGCCACGCCCGTCGGCCAGCATGTCCACGGTCACCGCCCCCGCACGCGTGAGCAAGTCCGCGCGGGCGCGACGGACCAGGCGTGCGTTCTCCACCGCCACGTGGTCGAGCAACGGGTCCGCAAGCGGTTCACGCAGTCGTTGTACGTCCATGTGTCCCTCCCAGTCACGGGCGAGTTCGTACAAATCGTACTATAGCTTCATGAGAGGCACGGTCTGTACAGGACGTCTGGACACCACGATTTACCGACGGTACACGTACGCTGCCAACGGAGGCGACGGAGGGAACGGGTGCACAACAAAGCAGCGGAGAAGCGGAGTCCTCTGTTGCTCTGCGGCTCCGTGTGCACCCGTTGCCTCCGTGACCTCCGCTCCCGGACGCCCAGCCACCGCGTGAGGGTCTGTCTGGCGGGTCGGCCCCGGCGCGCGAGTCTTCGCGGCTCAGTGCGGAAGGTCGGCGTACATGCGCGTCAGATCGAGTGTCGCGCCCGACAGCAGCGGCACGATGCCGTCTCTGACTGCTTCATGCCGCTGTCCCGCTCGTAGGCGAGATACTCCTCGTACGAGTACCGGTGGCGCGCGGACCGAAGGGCACGTCTCATCGGACCGGCATCAGATGGGCCACGGGAACGGAGACGGCCCCATCTGCGGCGTGAAGCTGCACGGTGTCGCCCGCGCGGAGGGTGGTCACGCCTTGGAGATCGACCGTCCACGGCTGGATGATGGCGCGCCCGGCGGTTGCGTCGCGAAGAATGCTCGACGTCATGAGGCCCCCCCGCCCATTCTAGGGCAGACGCTGCCGGGACGGGGCGACGGTGCGCTGCAGGTCCGCCGCCACCTCCTCGGCCCTGCGCATGACACGCAACAGGTTGTCGCCCACGACCTTCCTGACGTCGGCATCGCTGTAACCGCGGCGCAGCAGTTCGGCGACCAGGGCTGGATACGTCGAGACGTCTTCGAGGCCGACAGGCACTGCCGTGATGCCATCGAAGTCGCCGCCCAACCCGATGTGATCGATGCCCGCCACCTTGCGGATGTGATCGATGTGGTTGGCCACCTGCGCCAACGTCGCACGTGGCTCGGGATTGGTCTTGCGCCACTCGGCGAGCGCCCTGGTGGCGGCGTCGTTGTTGCCGAGCTGCGAACGCAGCAGCTGCAGCTGCGCCTGAACGCGGCGGTTGTAGTCGGCCACCTGCTGCGAGATGAAGCCCGGCACGAACGTCACCATGACCACGCCGCCGTTGGCGGGCATCTGCTTCAGGATGTCGTCCGGCACGTTGCGCGGCACGTCGCAGATGGCGCGTGCCGACGAGTGCGAGAAGATGATGGGCGCCGCCGACACGCGAATCGCGTCGGCCATGGTCGAGGGCGCCACGTGGCTCAGATCCACGAGCATGCCGAGGCGGTTCATCTCGCGTACGACCTCCTCGCCGAAGGGCGACAGGCCGTCCGACGCCGAGTCGTCCGTCGCGGCGTCGGCCCACGGCACGTTCGCGCTGTGCGTCAGCGTCATGTACCCCACGCCCAGGCGATGGAACATGCGCAGCGTGCCGAGCGACGCGTCGATCGAGTGGCCGCCCTCCATACCCATCATCGACGCCACCTTGCCGGCACGGAACGCCTGCTCCAGTTCGTCGGCGGTCCGCACCAGCGCGAACGTCTGCGGGTAGCGGCGCACCATCTCGTACACGGCGTCCACCTGCTCGAGGGTGGCCGCAACGGCGTGATCCCCCTGGAGGCTGGCCGGGACGTACACCGACCAGAACTGAGCGCCCACCTGGCCGGCCTTCAGCCGGGGGATGTCCGTCATCAGCTGCGGCTGCGCCCGCTGGATGTCGACCGTGTCGAAGTCGTACCACGATCCTTGCCGCATCGCCCACGGCAGGTCGTTGTGTCCGTCGATGAGCGGCGTCCCGGACAGCAGGGATCGGGCGCGGTCGAGCAGGGCCTGCTCGGCCGTTGGCTGTGCGTCGGCCAGCGTGCAGGCAGTCGCAGCGAGAAGGGGGACGACGAGGAAGCGGAGCGCGCGCATGCGCTTCAGTGTAGCCGCAGGCCCGGGTTTCATGGACCGCGTATCATCAGGCGTGCTTCTCTTCCCGAGGACGCCTTCGCGATGGACCTCGACGGAGATGGCCGCCTGGACGTCGTGAGCGCGTCCGAAGGCACGACGCGTTCGATCGACGTGCACTGGAACAGACCTGGTGGATGGGTGACCGAGTCGCTACCCGCGGCGCGCGGCGTGATGCAGTGGATGTTCGCTGTGCCCCTGCAGGTCGATGGCAGGCACGGTGTGGATCTCGTCGCCGCCGGCAAGGGGCCCGGCGCGTCGATCGGATGGTTCGAAGCGCCGCCCGATCCGCGCGATCTGTCCGCGTGGCGCTGGCATCCGATCCGTCCGGTCGGGTGGGCGATGTCGGTGGAGGCCGTCGACATGGACGGCGACGCACGCCCTGACCTGCTGGTCAGCGATCGCTATGGCGACCGGCGCGGCGTCTTCTGGCTGCGGAACACCGTGGACGGAGACTGGCCGGAGCATGCCATCGGCGGTGCTCTAGCACCTGCGGATGCGCGCGAACTCGCGACCTAACTCCGCCCGGAAATCGGGGTGCGCAATGCCGATGAGGGCTTCGCCGCGCTCGCGCAGCGTGAGCCCCTGCAGATTCACCGCACCGTACTCGGTCACCACCCAGTGCACGTGGCCGCGTGTGGTGACGACCCCTGCGCCCGGCTTCAGCTCCCAGACGATGCGCGACATCGTGCCCCGGGCCGCGGTCGAAGGCAGCGCGATGATCGGCTTGCCGCCCACGGAGAGGGCGGCGCCCCGGATGAAGTCGAGCTGGCCACCGATACCCGAGAAGATGCGGTGGCCCATCGAGTCGGCGCACACCTGTCCGGTCAGGTCGATCTCGATCGCCGAGTTGATGGCGACGACCTTCGGATTGCGCCTGATGAGCGACGTGTCGTTCGTGCGATCGCACGGGTGGAACTCGACGCGCGGGTTGTCGTCGACGAAGTCGAACAGTCGACGCGTGCCCGCGACGAACGACGTCACCAGACGGTTCGGATGGACAGCCTTGAGCCGGTTGGTGATCACGCCCTGTTCCACGAGATCGATCACACCGTCGGAGAACATCTCGGTGTGCACGCCGAGGTCGTGCTTGCCGCCCAGCCGCTGGAGCACCGCGTCGGGGATGCTGCCGATGCCCATCTGCAGGGTCGACCCGTCTTCCACGAGGTCTGCGATGATCTCGCCGATCCGCGCGTCCACGTCGCTCTCGGCACGTGTCTCGTGTTCGTGCAGTGGCCGGTCGGTGGCGATGACGGCGTCGAAGCGCGTGAAGGGCACGACCACGTTGCCGCGTGTCCGGGGCATCTGCGCATTGACTTCGGCGATGAGGATGCGCGCCGTATCGGCCGCGGCGCGCGCGCTGTCCACCGACGTGCCAAGGGTGCACAGGCCATGACGGTCGGGGGGAGACACCTGCAGCAGCGCGGCATCGAGGGCGATGCGACGCGACGTGAACAGATAGGGAATGTCCGACAGGAAGACGGGGAGGAAGTCGGCCCGTCCCTCTTCGATCGGGCCCCGCAGGGCCGCACCGGTGAAGAGCGAGACCGACCGGATGCGCCCTGCCTGCTCGGGCGCCGCGAAAGGCGCGGGCCCGGACGTGTGCATGTGGTACAGCGTCACGTCCTCGATGTCACGACGCGCGGCGAGCGCCTCGAGCAGGGGAGTCGGCGTCGCTGCTGCCCCATGCACGAAGACCCGCATGCCGCTCGAGATGCTCGACACGGCAGCGTCCGGACTGACTGCCCGCGTCATCCATTCCGCCTGGGTCATGAGTCGCTTCGCTCGTCGGGTACGATAACAGGTCTGATGCGCATGCTCACCCGCACAACCGTCGCCGTCGTCCTCACCGTCACCGCGACAGCAGCGTCCGCGCTCGCGCAGGACCTCGCGGTTCCGGGGCGGCTCCGGGGCGAGGTCGATGCCGCCGCGACGGCCATGACGCCCCGGCTCGTCGAGACCCGTCGCGACATCCACCGTCACCCCGAACTCGGGTTTCGCGAGACGCGGACCGCCGGGCTCGTTGCCGATCGCCTGCGGGCACTGGGCTTCGACGACGTACGCACCGGCGCAGGCGTCACCGGGGTGGTCGGCGTCCTGAAGGGCGGCCGTCCGGGCAAGGTCGTGGCGATTCGCGCCGACATGGACGCCCTGCCCATCCCGGAGTTGATCGACGTCCCGTACAAGTCGACGGTCGAGAACGTGAAGCATGCCTGCGGCCATGACGGACACACGGCCGTCGCGCTTGGCGTCGCAGAGGTGTTCAGCGGACTGCGCGCGGAGATTCCAGGCACGGTGGTGTTCATCTTCCAGCCCGCCGAGGAAGGCGACCCGGACGGCGGCACGAGCGGCGCTCGCCGCATGCTCGAGGCCGGTGTCTTCGACAGTCCGTCGCCCACGGCCATCTTCGGCCTGCACGTGCTTCCAACCATCGAAGCAGGCGGTCTCGGCGTGAACATCGGCCCGGCCATGGCCAGTTCGAACCGGTTCACCCTCGTCATCACGGGGCAGAAGACGCACGCGGCCTATCCGCACACCGGGATCGACCCCATCGCCATCGCCGCGCAGGTCGTGTCGGGCCTGCAGACGATCCCGAGCCGGATGAACAACGCCGCCGACCCCATCGTGCTGTCGATCGGCACCATCACCGGCGGCAACCGGTTCAACATCATCGCGGATCAGGTCACGCTGACCGGCACCGTCCGCACGCTCAGCAAGGAGGGGCCGGAGCGCGTGCGCGGCCTCATGGACCGGATGATCAAGGGAATCGTCGAGGCCAGCGGCGCGACCTACGCCTTCGACTTCGTGGCGGGGAACCCGGTGACCTACAACGAGCCCGGCCTCGCGGAGGCCAGTCTGCCCGCCCTTGCGAGTATCGTCGGCCGCGAGCGGATCCAGTCACCTCCGCCGCAGATGGGCGCGGAAGACTTCGCCCTGTATCAGGAGCGCATCCCGGGGCTCTACTTCTTCCTCGGGGTCGGGAACCAGGCGAAGCAGATCACCGCGATGATTCACACGGAGTACTTCGACATGGACGAAGATGCGCTGCCCATCGGCGTGCGCGCGATGTCCATGGCCGTGCTCGACTATCTCTACCGGCCCTGACGCTGCGCGGTGCGTGTGGTGTGCGCGCAGCCCGACGCGCACGACGGGCAGGCCGGCCGTTCGCGCGACGAGGGACCGAACGTGCCGACGACGCGGCGCACGACCACCCAGGCGGCCAGCAGGGCGATGAGGGACACGATAGCGTGCTGGAAGATGTCCGGCATGCGAGAGACGTCCTGCTCCTACTCTACGCCCATCAGCCGCATCCCCTGGTACACGACCAGCGCCGACACGTAGGCGAGCGTCGACATGTAGGCGAGCTGCAGGCCAGCCCACGACAGCGTTCCCGTCTCGCGCCGCGTCACGGCCAGCGTGGGCAGGCACTGCATCGCCAGGACGAAGAACACCAGCGCGCTCGCGGACACGGCCGGCGTCAGCATCGGCCGCCCGTCGTCGCGCCGGGCATTGCGGATGCGATCGATCACGCCTTCGTCCACGTCGCCGTCGCCGCCCGCGCCCACGAGCACCGACAGGGTCGACACGAACACCTCGCGCGCGAGGAAGCTCGTCAGGACGCCGACGGTGAGCTGCCAGTCGAAGCCGAGCGGCGCGAACACCGGTTGCACGGCGCGACCGAACATGCCGGCGAACGACCCGGCCTGCGCGGCTCGTGCCTGCAGCGCGTCGGCTTCCTCGAGCAGGGCGTCCTGCTGGTCGGGAGCGGACGACAGCGTCGCCGCGCGTGCGCGCAGCGCTTCGGCGTCGGGCGATGGCGGCACGGCCGGATAGCTGCCCAGCCACCACATGACGATGCAGATGGCCATGATCACGGTGCCCGCCGTCTTCAGGAAGGCCACGCCCTGATCGCGCGCGGTCAGCGTGGCGTTCATCAGCGACGGCGCCTTGTAGCTGGGCAGCTCGAGCACCATCGGTCGCGCCTGTCCGCGCAGCATCGTGCGGCTGAAGACGGCGGCACTGCCAAGGGCGGCGAGAGCGCCGAGCAGATAGCACGCGCCGAACGCGAGCGCGGCCAGCCCGGGCCGCCCGGCGAACAACAGGCTGGTCAGCAGCACGTACACGGGCAGTCGCGCCGAGCAGCTCATGAGCGGCGCGACCATGATGGTCGCGAGGCGATCGCGACGGTCCGGGATGAGACGCGTCGCCATGATTCCCGGCAGCGCGCAGGCCGACGAGGTGAGCAGAGGCACGAACGACTGGCCGGGCAGTCCGAAGCGGTGCAGGACGCGGTCCATCACGAAGGCCGCGCGGGCGAGGTAGCCCGTGTCCTCGAGCAGGCTGATGAGGAAGAACAGGAGGCAGATCTGCGGCAGAAACACCACCGTGCCGGCGATGCCGCCGATGATGCCGTTCGTCGCGAGGTCACGCACCGGCCCTTCGGGAAGGTAGCGTTCGGTGAGGTTCCCGAGCCCGGCGAACGTGGTCTCAATCAGGTCCATCGGGATGGTCGCGAGGGCGAACAGCGCCCAGAAGAGCAGTCCCATCACGACGACGAACGCGGCGATGCCGCCCACGGGATGTGTCAGGACGCGGTCGAGTCTCTCGGCGACCCGGTCGACCGGCGCATGGTCGTGCATCAGCCCTGCGCTCGCGGCGAGCGCTTCGTCGGCCCACGCGGCGAGCGCGGTGGCGCCGGCGCCACGGTCGGGAACGCCAGGGGCGGGCGTGGCCCCGCGGCCGGGTCGCGCGACGACGTCGCCGACCGCGGCGAGCAGGTCGTCGAGCCCCGTCCCCTTGCGTGCGACCGTGGGGACGACCGGACAGCCGAGATGCGCCGCGAGCTGCGCCGGGTCGATCGTGAGGCCCCGTCGCTGGGCGAGATCGACCATGTTCAGGGCGACGACGAGCGGGACGTCGTAGGTGAGGAGTTCACCGGTCAGCATCAGGTTGCGCGTCAGGTTGCACGCATCGAGGACGACCACCACGACGTCGGGCCGGCGATAGAGTCCGATGCCCTGCACCACGTCGCGGACGATGGCCGACTCGGGCACGTCGAGCGAGAGGGCGTAGAGGCCCGGGAGATCCACGACCTCCACCACGCGCCCGCCAGGCAGCACGGCCCGCCCGGTGCGCGATGTCGTCGTCGTCCCTGGGAAGTTGGACGTTTTCGCCCGGGTACCGCACAGCCGATTGAAGACGGTGGTCTTGCCGGTATTCGGGTTGCCGACCAGCGCGGCGCGCGCCGCTCGATCCGTCGAGCCGGCGACCCGGGGTGGTGGGTCGGCGACGGCCTGGGTCTGACCGTCAGGGGGCGGCATTGGGCAGGACGAGAATGGCGTCGGCGACGAGCCGCGAGAGGCCGATGCGGGTGGTTCTGACCTGCACGATACAGGGTTCTCCCACCTTGCAGAGCCGCAGGCGGCAACGATCGGTGAGGCCGAGCGCCCGGAGCAGATCGCCGCACCCGCGGTCCACGCCCGCGGCGTGGAGCGTGCACGACGTGCCCGGGGCCAGGGATGTCAGCGGAACGGGGGCGTGGGCTGCGGCAGAAGACATGGACGACGTGCGCGGGCCTCATATCCGACCCATGAAGTCCTACATTGGAAATGCTACCACAACGACATCGCTACAATGGCGGCTATGGCGAGACCTCCCATCCAGGCAACCCTCACGTGGCGCGGTCGTCTGTCATTCGACGCGGTTGCGGGGAATCACACGGTG
This sequence comes from uncultured Vicinamibacteraceae bacterium, assembly GCA_964388335.1. Taxonomy (GTDB): domain Bacteria; phylum Acidobacteriota; class Vicinamibacteria; order Vicinamibacterales; family Vicinamibacteraceae; genus JAEZDP01. The sequence continues at coordinate 48,833 of CAYMAG010000002.1, forward strand.
CGCATCGACAGCGACAACTCCGACGGCGTCTCGCCGATGTACGCGCTCGCGTTCGCCCTGGCTGGCTGCATGGCGGTGGACGTCGTGATGATTCTGCAGAAGGGCCGCCACGACCTGACCGCCCTCGACGTGCAGTTCAGCGGTGCTCGGGCCGAAGGGCCCCCGGCGTACTTCACCGACGTGACCCTGCACTACGCGCTCATCGGGTCTGCACCGGACGAGGCCGTCCAGCGCGCCATCGACCTTTCGCGCGAGAAGTACTGCTCGGTGCTGCACACGCTGCGGTCCGATCTCAACCTGACCATCACCCACGAGATCACGGCAGGCTGACGTGGGCTGGCGCCACGAGTCCTCGTCGGTTCTGCGTGCCCTCGCCGTCGGGGGCGTCGTCCTGGTGGCCGCCGGTGTCGTGGCCACGGCGCGGCAGTCGTCGGTCATCGAGCGGGCGCGTGCCGCATTGCCGCGGCTCGATGGTGACGTGACGACGTCGGTCACCGCGCCGGTCGAGGTGATTCGCGACGCGTGGGGCGTGCCGCACATCTACGCGGCCTCCACGCGTGATCTGTTCTTCGCGCAGGGCTACGTGGTCGCGCAGGACCGACTCTGGCAGCTCGACCTGTGGCGTCGGATCGGCGAAGGCAGGCTGGCCGAGGTCGTCGGCGACGAGGCGGCGGTGCGGCGCGACACGTTCGCCCGGCTGCTGCGGTATCGCGGTGACATGGACGCGGAGTGGCGCAGTTACAGCGACGACGCCCGCGCCATCATCACGGCGTTCGTGGACGGCATCAACGCCCGCATCGCCGAGGTGGCACGCGACCCCGCGCAACTGCCCATCGAGTTCCAGCTCACCGGCACCGTTCCGGGCGCCTGGACGCCGGAGGTGGCACTCAGCCGGATGGCCGGCTGGCCGATGACGCGCAACGCGCGGACGGAGGTGCAGCGCGCCCGTCTCGCCCGGGCCGCAGGCCTCGGTGCCGTCCGCGAGGTGATGCCACCAGACCCCGACATCCCGCTGCGTCTTCCCGAGGGACTCGATCTGGACGACCTCATGGCCGACGTGCTGGCCGTTGCGGAGGGTGCGTCAGATCCGGTCACGTGGCCGCAACCTCCCTCACGGGTGGCCTGGCGGCCAGGCGACTCGCTCCCACCGTCGTCCGCCTCGCCTGCCGCGCTGCTCAACGCCATCGGGTTGTCGTACGCGACCGTCGGGTCGAACAACTGGGTGGTCTCGGGCGCACGCTCGTCGACGGGTAAGCCGTTGCTGGCCAATGATCCGCATCGCGCGCTGCAACTGCCGTCGCTTCGCTACACGGTGCATCTCAACGCCCCGGGGTGGAACGTGATCGGCGCGGGTGAGCCTGCCGTGCCCGGAGTGGCTGCCGGGCACAACGACCGCATCGGCTTCGGCTTCACCATCGTCGGTATCGATCAGCAGGACCTGTACGTCGAGCGGCTCCATCCGGCGGACGACACGAAATACCTCGATCGAGGCGAGTGGCGCAGCTTCGTGGTCGAGCGCGAGTCGATAGAGGTCCGCGGGCAGCCCGCGCGCGTGGTGGACCTGCAGTTCTCCCACCATGGACCCATCCTGCACGTCGATCCGGCCAGGCGTCGCGCCTTCGCCCTGCGCTGGGTGGGGCAGGAGCCAGGCACGGCGGGGTACATGGCCAGCCTGTCGCTGAATCGGGCGCACGACTGGACGTCGTTCCGCGAGGCATCGCGCCGGTGGCTCGTGCCGTCGGAGAACCTGCTGTACGCCGACGTGGACGGCAACATCGGGTGGGTTGCCGCCGGCCTGTCACCGATGCGCGGCAACTGGGATGGCCTGTTCCCGGTGCCCGGGCACGAGGGACGCTACGAGTGGGACGGCTTCCTGCCCTTCGATCGCCTGCCACAGGCGGCCAACCCGGCGGACGGCGCGCTGTCCACGGCGAACCAGAACGTGCTGCCGGCCGGCTATCCGGAGGCGATCGGGTACGAGTGGGCGCCGGACGCACGCAAGCGCCGCATCGACGAGGTGCTCGCCGGACGCGCGCAGTGGGACGCGGCCGGCTTCATGGCGCTGCAGCACGACGAGCAGTCGGTCGTCGCACGTGAGCTGATGCTGGCGCTGATGGACCGTCTCGCGGTCGATGGAGGCGAGGGCTATCGCCGCGTCGCCCGTCGCGTGCTGACCGGCTGGGACGCGACCATGGCCGCGGACTCTCCGGCGGCAGCGTTGTACCAGTTGTGGCTCGCGCAGCTGCAGGTGGCGCTGCGTCCGCTCGCGTTCAGCGCGGCGGTGCTGCCGCACGCGCCCGCGACCCTGACGGTGCCGCAGGTGCTGGACGTCGTGCGGAAGGCTGGTGACGTGCTGCCGTTGCTCGACGGCGCACCGCTGCGGCGGGCCGTGGAGGCGGCGCGAACGGTGATGGGTGCCGAGCCCGCCGCGTGGTCGTGGGGGCGGCTGCATCAGGCGCACTTCAGGCACATGCTGAGCGGCGTCGGCGAGGCGGGTGCCGCATTCGATCTGGCGCCGGTCGCGCGGGGCGGCGACGCCACGACGGTCAACAACACCGGGCACGGACGCCTGCAGGTGCACGGCGCCAGTTTCCGCATGGTGCTCGACACGGCCGACTGGGACCGCTCGATGATGATCAACGTGCCCGGGCAGTCGGGGCAGCCCGGGAGTCCCCACTACGGCGACCTGCTGCCGCTGTGGTCGCGCGGGGAGTATCACCCGATGCCCTTCACGCGCGGCGCCGTCGAGCGGCACGCGAAGCACAGACTCTGGCTGCGGCCGGCCGCGCAGGCCGCCGCACGATGACCACCGCCACGGCGGCCACGCCCGTCGTCGCGTCGCGTCGCGAAGGCTACATCGACTGGATGCGTGGCCTCGCCGTGATCGTGATGGTCTTCACGCATGCCGTCGATTCGTGGACACGGCTCGACCAGCGGCAATCGCAGGCGTACTTCTGGTTTCTCGTCGTCGCAGGCATGGGCGCGCCGATGTTCCTCTGGCTGGCGGGCCTGTCGGTCCCTCTCGCGGCGCACGCCAGAGTCCGTCGCGGCGCGTCGGTGGCCGACGCCTCGTGGCGCCTGCAGGTGCGCGGCTGGCAGATCCTCGGCCTCGCGATGCTGTTCCGTCTGCAGGCCTATGTGTTCAGCCCGGGCGCCTCGCTGGCCGGCCTCTTGAAGGTCGACATTCTCAACGTGATGGGCGTGTCGCTCGTCGTCTCGGCGTGGCTGTGGGGACGCAGCACCACGTCGCGGGCACGTATCGCCTGGGCGCTCACCCTCACGACGGCCGTCGTCGTCCTCAGCGCGCCCTCGAGGGCGTGGGAGTGGCCGGCGGTGCTGCCAGACCCGCTCGAGTTCTACCTGCGTCCGCAGCCGGGCCGCACGACGTTCACGCTCTTTCCGTGGATGGCGTTCGTGCCGGCCGGACTCGTCATCGGCGAGATTCTGAGCAAGGCCGGGACGCCACCTGCCGGTGCGCGGTCCATCGGAGGCGTGACCTGGCTCCACGTGGCATGCATCGTCGGCGGCAGCGCCTCCGCGCTCACCGCCTACTGGCTTTCCTTCCAGGCCACGCTCGTGCCGGGCTCCCAGTTCTGGACGACCTCCCCCGCGTTCTTCGCCATCCGCGCGTCGGCCCTCGTGGCCGTACTCGGGCTGTGCCATGTCCTCGTCCGTGAGGGCGGCCTCTGGCAGCGGTTCACGCTTCCCAGGACGTGGAGTCCGATGGAGCAGCTCGGACGCACGTCGCTCTTTCTCTACTGGATACACGTGGAGATGGCGTATGGCATCTTCTCGCGCCCCTTGCACAAGCGGCTGTCGTTCGAGGAGGCGCTGTGGGCCACAGCGGTCTTCATGGGCCTGCTGCTCGCGGCGTCCGTCGCGAAGACGAAGTGGTGGGACCGCCGCAGCCTTCCGTGAAGCCTGAAGCCCGAAGCCCGAAGCCCGAATGCCCGAAGCCTGAGGTTCGAAGCCTGAAGCCTGAAGCCTGAAGCCTGAAGCCTGAGGCATGAAGCATGAAGCATGAAGCATGACCCTCCCGTCCCGTCCCCGCTCCGCTCATCCCCGCTCCGTCCCGCTCGTCCCGGGGTGGATCCGTCACGGGTCTCGGACGTGCGACGCTGCCGTCATGCCAGTTCTTGCCCTG
>CAYMAG010000002.1:53076-57435 GCA_964388335.1 uncultured Vicinamibacteraceae bacterium
GATCCGTCACGGGTCTCGGACGTGCGACGCTGCCGTCATGCCAGTTCTTGCCCTGTACCTGTTGCTCGTCTCTGTGCTCGCACTCGCCGCTTCCGACCGCGTCGTTCGCCACGACCATGCAGGGACGACGCAGCCGGTCATCGCGTCCGACCACGAATGGTCCGCCTACGGTGGCGATGCCGGCGGTACCCGGTATACGCCGCTCGACGACATCACACCCACGACGGTGCATCGCCTCGGTGTGGCGTGGACGTATCGGACGGGCGATGTACTGCAAGGCCCCAACGGATCGCGCTTCCAGGCGACCCCGCTGATGGCGGACGGCCGCCTGCTGGTCTCGACACCGTTCGGACGCGTCATCGCGCTCCGCCCCGACACGGGTGACGAGTTGTGGCGCTTCGACCCGCGCGTCGACCTCGAGGGCGACTACGGCGACTTCGCCAATCGCGGTGTGGCGTACTGGCGCAGCAGTCGCGCAGATGACCACGGGCCGTGCCGGGCGCGCGTCTTCGTGGCGCCAGTCGATGCGCGTCTCATCGCACTGGATGCCGCGACCGGGCATCGCTGCGAGCACTTCGGCAGCAAGGGCGAGGTGTCGCTGCAGCGCGACCTCGTGAACGCCCCCGCATTCGCCGGCGAATACCAGGTGACCTCGCCACCCGCCGTCATCGGCGACGTCGTGGTCGTCGGCTCCTCCATCGGTGACAACCAGCGTGTGGATGCGCCGAGCGGCGTCGTCCGCGGCTTCGACGCGCGGACGGGGCGCCAGCGCTGGCGATGGGATCCGATGTCCGATCGCGCGGGGGCCGCCAATGCCTGGTCGATCATGTCGGTCGACGCCGAGCACGACCTCGTCTTCGTGCCGGTCGGCAGCGCGAGCCCCGATTTCTACGGCGGCGAGCGTCCCGGTGACAACCGTCACGCCAACAGCATCGTCGCGCTCCGCGGCAGCACGGGCCAACTCGTGTGGTCGTTCCAGGTCGTCCATCACGATCTGTGGGACTACGACGTCGCCTCGCAGCCCGTGCTCGTGACGCTGCGCCGAGAGGGACGTGACGTGCCGGCGGTCGTGCAGGCGACGAAGATGGGCCACGTCTTCGTCCTCCATCGCGAGACCGGTCAGCCACTGTTCCCGGTGGAAGAGCGAGCCGTGCCGAAGAGCGACGTGCCCGGGGAAACGGCCGCGCTGACGCAGCCGTTCCCGCTGGCGGCCTTCGCCCTTGCGCCCGACCGTCTCGACGCCGCCTCCGCCTGGGGCGCCACTGACACCGATCTTGCCTATTGCCGCGAGCGGCTGTCCACGCTGCGGTCCGAAGGCATGTTCACGCCGCCATCACTCCGCGGCAGCGTGATCTACCCGGGCAACGTCGGCGGATCACACTGGGGTGGCGTCTCGTGGGACCCGGTGCGGCGCCGCCTCCTCGCGCCGACCAATCGCCTGCCGTTCGTCGTGCGCCTCGTGTCCCGCGCCGACCTCGACGCGGCCCGTACAGCCGCGACGCCAGGTGTCGAGACCGCCCGGCAGGCGGGCACGCCGTACGGCATGCAGCGCGAGGTGCTGCGGGCGCCGTCCGGCCTGCCATGCAGCGCACCACCCTGGGGCGTGTTGTCGGCACTCGATCTGGACGAGGGCACCAGAGCCTGGGAGCATCCGCTCGGGACCATGCCGTCACCGGCGGCGGACCCCGCATGGGGCTCGGTCAATCTGGGTGGCGTCCTGGCCACCGGTGGAGGACTCGCGTTCGTCGCGGCCACCATGGACGGACACCTGCGCGCGGTCGATCTGGACTCAGGCGCCGAGCGGTGGCGTGGCAGGCTGCCGGCAGGAGGACATGCGCTGCCGATGTCGTATCGCTACCGCGGGCGCCAGTACGTCGTCATCGTGGCCGGCGGACACCCGCGCATGGGCGTGCCGGCTTCCGACCACGTGGTCGCCTACGCACTCGACACCGCGGCGCAGCCTTCGCCGACTGCCGACCAGCTGCCCGGCAACTACGTGGGCGAGTTTCGCGGCGGTCGCAGGCGGTACGAGGTGCGCATGACGATCACGGCGTCGAACGCCGGTCCCCTGGCATCCGTCACGCTGCGCGATCCGGATGCGTCCGGCACGCTGCGTGGCGAGCGCGATGGCGCCGCCATCCGCTGGCGTGGCACCATCTCGGTGAAGGAGCCAGCCTGCGCGGCGACCCTCGACGTGCCGCTGCAACTCGCCAACGGCGGACGGGACCTGCTCGGCGACGGTACCGTTGAGGGGACGTGCACCCAGGGACGCGTCGAGCCGGCATCCTTCGCCCTGCGACGCCGATGATCGGATACCTCGCAACCGTCGCCGTCGTGACGGCCTTCGGGTTGCTGATGTTCGCCTACCGCTACCTCGACTCGGTGGCCGGAGGCAGCCAGTGGCCGTGGCAGGAGCCGTTCATCAACGAGATGACGGGAGTCGCCGGCGCGGCCATCCTGTTCCCGCTCGTCGCGCGCGTGGTCCGCCGCCGTCCGTTCACGACCCGGCCGGTGCTCGTCACGGCACTCGTGCACGTCGGTGCGCTGCTGGCGTTCTCGCTCACACACACCACGTGGAACTGGGCCTCACGCACGGTGCTGTACCCGCTCGCCGGCCTGCGTCCCTACGACTACGGCAGCCTGCCCTGGCGCTACGCCATGGAGTTCTCCGTCGACATCCTGCTGTACGGCGGGTGCGCCACGTTCGTCGTCCTGGTCGATCGCTATCGTCAGCAACAGGCGACCGCCGTGCGCACCGCGCAGCTCGAAGAGGAGCTGGCACGTGCCGAGGTCCGCCAGCTGCAGTTGCAGCTGCAGCCGCACTTCCTCTTCAATGCACTCAACACCATCAGCTCGACGATGTACGAGGACGCGGATGCGGCGGACCGCATGCTCACCGAACTCTCGGACCTGCTGCGCTTTTCGCTCACGACCGCGCGCGACGCCGAAGTGCCGCTCGAGATGGAGCTGGAACTCGTCGGCAAGTACGTCGCCCTGTTGTCGGCGCGCTTCGGTGAGCGCCTGGTGGTTGCGCACGATGTCGACGCGGCCGCGCACGGCGTGCTGGTGCCGGCCATGGTGCTGCAACCGCTCGTCGAGAATGCGATACGGCACGGCCGACTCTCACGCGAGGGGCAGGCACGCGTGACGATTCGCGCACGCATGACGTCCGATGGGCTGGCGCTCGACGTCCTGGACGATGGGGGAGAGGCGCCAGACACGACGGCCGGCGGCGGCGTCGGCCTGTCGGCGATTCGCCGGCGGCTCGAGCTGATTCACGGCGACGCGGCGTCGTTCTCGGCGGGACCGGTGCCCGGTGGGTATGCCGCGTCGATGCTCGTGCCGGCGAGGTACGCCTCATGATGCGCGTGCTGGTCGTGGACGATGAGGCGCCGGCACGCCGACGACTCGTGCGCATGCTTCGCGCCGTGGGCGATGCGGACGTCGTCGGTGAGGCCGGCAGTGGCCACGAGGCCGTGGCCGCCATCCGTGCCCTCGCGCCGGATCTCGTGTTCCTCGACGTGCAGATGCCCGGGCTGGACGGCTTCCAGGTGATCGAGGCCGTCGGCGTCGACGACATGCCCACCGTCGTCTTCGTCACGGCATTCGACGCCCATGCGCTGCGGGCCTTCGAGGTGCAGGCGCTCGATTACCTGCTCAAGCCGTTTCCTCCGGAGCGGCTGGCGGCGGTCATCGCGCGTGTCCGCGCCCGCCTCGCCGAGCCTGCAACCCGGGTCACCGGTCGCGAGCCCCTGGCCGCCGCGCCACGCGAGGTGCCGTCGCGGGTCCTGCCGCCGTTGCAGCGTCTGCTCGTGTCCGACGGCGACCGCGACATGCTCCTGCCGGTGACGCGAATCGACCGCTTCGAGGCCCAGGGCAACTACGTGCGCGTGCACGTCGCCGACCGCGTCCATCTCGTGCGCCAGACCATCTCCGCCATCGAGGCGCGCCTGGAGCCGGGACGGTTCCTCCGGGCGAACCGATCCACGCTGATCCGGGTGGATGCCATCGGGGAGATTCAGCCGTGGTTCCACGGCGATCGGCGGCTCGTGCTGAAGGACGGCTCGGTGCACATGTGGAGCCGGAGGTACCGTGCGAGGGACAGGGAGAGCTTCAGGTAGGAAGGAGGGAAGGAAGGAAGGAAGGAGGGAAGGAACTAAGGAACTAAGGAACTAAGGAAGGAAGGAAGGAAGGAAGGAAGGAAGGAAGGAAGGAGTACTCGGTACAGCCTCTTGTCCACGAAGTCATCGGCCATTCTGCGGGAGGGCTATGTCGTGGTTTCAAGGTCACTCGTGTTCGTGTTGCTCGTCCCAGCATTGGTCTTCGCACTGTGCACGCCTTCGGTTGGACAACAGCCCC
>CAYMAG010000002.1:57535-96578 GCA_964388335.1 uncultured Vicinamibacteraceae bacterium
TGCAGTCTCCAGCAATCAGGCGCGTACTCGATGTCACGAGCGAGCGAACGGACGACTATTATCTGGTCGAACTGAACGACAAGGTCGGCAATCTCTTGGGCATCGCCGCAGTGAAGAAAGCCGGTACGCTGATTGGCGCGTGGCCTGCTGAGGGCACACGGCCGCGGTGGTTCGCTCCGGACTTGCCAGCGGTATCACAAGCGCTGTCGACGCGCTACGGGGCCAGGGACAGTCACTATTATCACACGATGCCCACGAACATCGCCGGTGCTTCTGACCCGTTTCGGCCCTTGATCGCAGCTGACAGCCCAGAAGGTCGTTTGTTTGTCGATAGGAGCCTCAATGTCTACCGCGAGTCCGGCATCGTGCCTCCTCGTCGCACTGCGGCGCCTGGGGAGCCATCGCCGATGCTCGACGACGTTGCGCCAGAAGGCCGATTGTACGTAGTTACGAAGGAAGGCAGTTTCAGGACGGTCGAACTCATCGGCGACATCCGTGATGAGGCCGCCAAGTAGTTAGTTGCCTGAAGTGTTCTAATTGCCGATCTGACGGAGGGCTCACGTAGATGCGTGCACCGAGATTGTCGCAGTGTGCAGCGCTTGGAGTATCCGGTGTCTTGTCAATGGGCGCCTACACTTGCCGCATCGGCCCCACACCTCCTGTTGGCACGCAGGGACTGCAGATGCCGTGTATCACGGATCTGTTGGAAGAGTGCAGGCGCGTGCTGCTGTGGAGAAGAGCCTTGCTCTGAATCACCCTGTGCCGGTGATGACGTTCGGCGGCGCCCACATGGCGGTTGTTGAGAAGGTCACGTGGTGTGCCCTACCAGCGCGGACCTCGGCCGGTGCAGTCCGGCGTTATGGTAAACGAACCGGAGTGGACTCGGCCCGATCGCGTGTTCTCCACAGGCCCTGCCTCAGGCCGCCGTCTCTGCACGGCTCATCTACACATGCTCGACGGTCTGAGGCAGGGCTTCCTTAGTTCCTTAACTCCTTAGCTCCTTCCTTCCTTCCTTCCTTCCTTCCTTCCTTCCTTCTCTCCTTCGTTCCTTGGCTCCTTGTTCCCTTCTACTGCCCGTGCGCCTCGACGAACCAGGTGTACTTGTCGATGTCGCGGCTGATGTCGGTGAACAAGTCAGCGGTACCGGCATCGCCGAACTCTTCGGCCTTGTCGATCGCTTCGCGCACGTTCTTGCCGAACGCGCCGAGTGCAGCCGACAGGTGTTCGACGTGCGCGGTCCACTTCTGCGCGCCCGTGGGATACGCCGCCAGCGTCGTGCCGCCGGCGACGGCCTGAACGGTGCCCGCAACCATTCCCCCCAGTGCCACGGCGCGCTCCGCGAGTTCGTCCGCGTGGCCCTCGACCGCCTCCGCCACATCGTCGAACAACTCGTGCAGGCCGATGAAGTTCGACCCCTTCACGTTCCAGTGCGCCTGCTTCGCCTGCAGTTGCAGGTCAATCGCGTCGGCCAGGCGCGCGTTCAGCAGCGCGATCACCTTCTCGCGCGTGACGGGCCTGAGGGAGTTGCTGGTCGGGTTGAGAGACGGGCTCTTCTTCGAAACGGCCTTCTTCGCCATGGACGATCTCCTTTGTGTCGATCCATCGTAGCCGACGGGAGACCCCGGCCTCGACGAGGCCGTGGCTACCTGATCGGGGCGCCTTCACCTGAGTCATGCGTCTGCGTCTCAGCGACGCCGTGATTCCAGAAGAGCACGGCCGCGTTGAAAAGCATCCCGAATTCGCCATGGTTCTGCCAGCGATAGCAGGGGTTCGTCGCGAACGTCACGATACGCCCACGTCCGACCGTCGTCTCGAGCACCGCCGGGCGCCGGCGAATCTCGGCCGCTCCACGCATGAGCCCGCTCAGCACGGCGCCATCGCCACCGGTGAAGCGCATCAGCACCTGCCCCGTCTCTTCCTCGCGCGGCACCTGCAGCAGCGGACCGTTGGCATATCGCACAGGGACCTTCTCTGACGCGTAACCGAAGAAGAACGGATGCGCCGGCTCGACGATCTCCGCCTCGACGATGGGGCCGGGGGCGTAGAAGGCGGGAGAGGGGCGCGCCGCCGTGACGCTCCGCAGCAGGCCGAACTCCGCCGGGAAGAAGGAGGCGACGCCGAGCGTGACGAGCACGCCGCCGTCCTGTACGAACTTCTGCAACTCGAGCACGCCCTCGAGGCCCATGCCGCCGGTGATGTCGTCCGATTCGCCGTAGGCGCCCAGCGACGGGAAGTCCGGATCCTTGCGATACGGCAGGGCCTTGCCCTTGGACGTCACGTCGAACACCAGCGACTTGGCTCCGCCGCGGCCCTGGTTGGGGATGAGCAGTACGTCGTAGTCGGCGCGCAGGTTGCCCGCACGGACGCGCTCCTTGTAGATGAGGTCGTACCGCACCTCGAACGAGTCGAAGGCGTGGCGTACCCATCCCACCTCCTGCGTGTTGCCCCACGTGGAGTACATCGCGAGGCGTGGCAGCTCGACGGCCATCGTGGGCACGTCCGGCCGCTCGCTGACCGAGAGTCCCCCGAGGCCCAATGCGTGAATGGTCTCGCCGAGGGACTGCAGCGTCGCAGCCCCGCCGTCGACCGGTGCGATGATGAACGACCCGGCGGGCACCTTGCGATCGCCGAGTTCGAAGGCCTGCGTGGCGGCCCGCACGTCGGCGTCCTTCAGCCGGTGGCGCAGCGTGACCATCGCGTTCGACCCGTGATGCGGAACGATCCAGGCCACTGCGCCGGCCGCAGCTGCCGCGGACTCGCGCGCGGGCAGGGCGTCAATCGAGGTCGTCTCGGTCTCGAGCACCTTCACGTCGGCGGTTGTCTTGACCTCCACCTGCAGCATGAGCCCCATCGTCCAGCCCGTGTCGTCGTAGGTGCGCAGCGCCTGGTCGGGGAAGGTCTGCTTCTCGAGCAGCGTCTTCGCAAGCCGGCCGTACGGCTGGTCGCGCTTGATGACGATCGAGCCGGCGGGATAGGTGCCGTCGGTGAGCTGCAACTCGGCGTTGGTGAGGCCGACCTCGATGCCCTGTCGCCGCAGCAGCGAGACGAGCAGGTCCACCCGCGTGAGGTCTGGTTGGCCCGCGGGGACGATGAAGGCGTGCGGCGGCTGCGTACGTCCTGTCTCCACCGAGTTGCGGCTCTTCAGGTAGAAGTTCTCGAGGATGACCTGCGGGAAGGACGATGCGTACTGCAGCGCCGTGAGAACGCCGGTCTGCATGTAGTTCGTGTTGTTGCGCATCGACCACAGCACTTCGCGATAGGGCGGCAGCGGACGATACCACTCACGGGTCGTCTGGCCGGCTGGCCCGTCGGGCTGGGCGATCGTCCGCTTCATGGTCGTGGCGCCGCCGTTGCCGAACGTCTCGTACATGCGCAGCAGGCCGTTGTGGTTCGACGACATGAAGCCGAGATAGCCGGGCGACCACATGTCCACGAATGCGTGCGTCCACACCCCGGGCATGCCGTACTTGGTGAGCTGCGCCATCTCGAAGTTCGCGAACATGGGCAGCTCGCCGTACACGATCGGGTCGAGGTTCGGGTTCTGCGGCGCCTGCCCCGAGAACGTGTAGAGGAACGGCACCGACTCGTGGAGGTCGTGCCACACCGGCGGATGCCACTGCAGATACCAGTCGAGCAGCGCGCGCATCGTCTTCTGCGAGTAATTGATGTCGCGGTTGTTGTCGTGAAAGATGTACTTCCCCCAGTAGGGCGGGCCCGAGACGCGGTCCTCCTCGCGCTCGATGTCCACCAGGTGCAGGCGGTACCAGTCGACGTAGCGATCGCGCCCGTCCGGGTCCGTCGCGGGCGTGAGGCTGACGATGATGCGGTCGCGAATCTGTCGGATGAGCGCCGACTCGCCAGCGACGAGGCGGTAGGCGAGTTCGAGCGCCATTTCGGGCGGACCCGTCTCTCCGCTGTGCAGCCCGGTCGTCAGGTGGTAGATGGGCTTCGTCTCGGCGATGATGCGCTGCGCCTCGTCCGCCGACAGGCCACGCGGGTCGGCGAGCGTCGCGATGTTGGCGCGGTGTCGCTCCAGGTCGTTCAGCGTCGCCTGGTCGCCGATGTAGATGACGTTGATCTCACGACCCTCGTCGGTCGTGCCAATCGTGGTGACCCTGATGCGCGGCGAGGCGTTCTCGAGCGCGCGGTAGTAGCGCAGCGCGTCTGCCGTGCTGGTCAGCCGCTTCGGTGCGCCGACGTGGTGGCCGAGCACGTCCTTCGGCGTCGGGATGCCCTCTACCAGCGGCAGGTGATCGACCAGGGGGCTGCTGAACTCCGGCGCCGTGGTCCACTCCTTCACCGCGGCGGCGAAGTCCGGATCGGTGGGCTGAGTGGGCGGCTCCTGCGCGCCGGGCGTGGCGAGCAGTGACAGGATGAGGAGGCCGGCCAGGGCGGCTGGGCGGAGCAGGGCGTGCGACATGCCGGGAATCATGACTCAACTTCATGCTTCATGCTTGATGTCATGGCTCATGGCTCATGCTTGGTGCTTCATGTCATGTTTGATGCCTCATGTGAGGCTGCGGCTCGTGGGTCCGTGACGGCAGCCGGTGGCCCGCAGCCCGCAGCCCGCAGCCCGCAGCCAGTAGCCAGTAGCCAGTAGCCCGTAGACGGGTGGATCATTCCCCATGCCCCTCGCCATCCCCTCCATCGACCTCAACGCCGACGTCGGCGAGAGCTTCGGACGCTACACCCTCGGAGACGACGCGGCGCTGCTGCGGGTGGTGACGTCGGCGAGCGTTGCGTGTGGGTGGCACGCGGGCGACCCCGGCGTGATTCGCGCGACGCTGGCCCTTGCCCGTGATGCCGGCGTGTCGGTGGGTGCGCACCCGTCCTTCCCCGACCTCCAGGGCTTCGGTCGCCGCGAGATGCAGATGGCGCCTGACGACCTGCGCGACGCGGTGATCTATCAGGTGGCTGCCGTCGCCGGACTCGCCGCTGCCGAAGGCGTGCGACTGCAGCACGTGAAGGCGCATGGCGCGCTCTACAACATGGCCTGCCGCGACCCACGGCTGGCCGCGGCCGTCGTGGCCGGCGTGGCCGCCTTCGACGCGTCACTGGCCGTCTACGCGCTGCCCGATTCGGCGTTGAGCAGAGCGGCTGAGACCGCTGGACTCACCGTGATGGCCGAGGGCTTCCTGGACCGGCACTACGAGGCGGACGGATCGCTGACCCCGCGCACAGCGGCCGGCGCGGTCATTCACGACCCGTCCGAGGCCGCGCGTCGCGCGGTCGCGTGGATGGAAACCGGCGAGGTGACGACCCGTACAGGGGCACGCCTCGCGCTGCCCGTGTCCGCCTTGTGCGTGCACGGTGACACGAGCGGCGCCGTGGCGCTCGCGACAACGGTCCGTGAGGCGCTCGAGGCTGCGGGCGTCCGGGTACACTGCAGGGACCGATGACGCGCACCCCTCCGCTCCGCTCGTCCGTCACCCGGGCATCGTTGCCGGACGGCCGCGCCCGACGGTCGCCGGAGGCTGGCGCGTCCGCGACGTGGCGGCCCACATGCTCGAGGTGGACACCGGGCGATGGCATCACCAGGCGCAACTGCGTGACGCGCTCGGCGTCGCGCGCCTCCTCGGCCGACGCTGGCGCGAGCCGCTGATGGACCTGTCCGTCCGCGTGTTGCCGGTGGCCTTCGCGCCTGTGCTCGCGGCGCGATCGGTGATGGTCTGACGTGGTCGCCGGCCCATGACGCGAGCGCTTTCATCCTATCGAGACCTCGTCATCGCCGCCGCGGCCATCGTCGCCATTGTCGCGCACGTCGTGATGCGGTGGGGCATGGGCACGTCGGCGCTGGTGGCGGGACAGCCCGTCGACCTGCTGCCGCTGTTCGCCGTCCTGCTCACCGGGGGCCTCGTTCTCGTCGCAGACCTGGCCGCCAAGCTCGTCCGCTTCGAGTTCAGTTCCGACCTCCTGGCGGGTATCTCGATCGTCACGGGTGTGCTCCTCGGCGAACACCTCGCGGCGACGCTCGTGGTCCTGATGCTGTCTGGCGGACAGGCGCTCGAGCGCTATGCCGTCCGACGCGCGTCATCCGCTCTCGATGCGCTTGCGAAGAGAGTCCCGACGCACGCCCATCGCAAGGAAGACGGCGAGGTGCGCGACCTGCCCCTCGAAGCCGTCGAGCCAGGTGACGCGCTGATCGTCTTTCCACACGAAACCTGTCCGGTGGACGGCACGGTGATCGCGGGTCGCAGCACGATGGACGAGTCGTACCTGACGGGTGAGCCGTACGTGCTGCCCAAGGCGGCGGGTGCGTCGGTGCTGTCGGGCGCCATCAACGGCGAAGGGGCGCTCACCATTCGGGCGGACAAGCGCGCCGTCGACTCGCGCTACGCCACCATCATGCAGGTGATGCGCGAGTCGGAACAGCGTCGCCCGCAGCTTCGGCGCCTGGGCGACCAGCTCGGCGCGTACTACACGCCGCTCGCCGTCGCGCTGGCGATCGTGGCGTGGGCGGCCAGCGGCGATCCGCTGCGGTTTCTCGCGGTGCTCGTGGTCGCGACGCCGTGCCCGCTCCTCATCGCCATACCGGTGGCCATCATCGGGTCGATCTCGCTTGCGGCACGCCGCGGCATCATCATCAAGGACCCCACGGTCCTCGAGCGGATCGACACCTGCCGGACGGCGATCTTCGACAAGACGGGCACGCTGACGTACGGCGAGCCGACGTTGACCGACGTGATTCCGGCCGACGGCGTCGACCCGGACGAGGTGTTGGCGCTCACGGCGAGCCTCGAGGTCTACTCACGTCATCCGCTGGCCGACGCGGTGGTGGCGGCCGCGCGCACGCGGGGGCTGCCGCTGCACGACGTGGTCGAGGTCAGCGAGCGTCCGGGAGAAGGGTTGCGGGGACGCATCGGCGGTCGCGTGGTTCAGGTGACCGGGCGCAGGGCCGTGGTTGCGGAGCCCGTCGCGGCGATGCTGCCGGCCGCGGCCGGCGGCCTCGAGTGCGTCGTCCTCATCGACGACGGCTACGCCGGTCTGTGTCGCTTCCGCGACGAGCCGCGCGCCGAGGGGAAGTCGTTCATCCGTCACCTGAGGCCCAGGCACGGCTTCGAGCGCCTGCTGATCGTGTCGGGAGATCGCGAGGAGGAGGTGCGCTACCTCGCGACGCGGGTCGGCATCACCGAGGTGCATGCGGGGCAGAGCCCCGAGCAGAAGGTCGAGATCGTCCGCCGCGAGACGCAGCGCGCGCCAACGGTCTTCATGGGGGACGGCATCAACGATGCGCCGGCCCTCACCGCGGCGACGGTAGGCCTTGCCTTCGGTCAGGCGAGCGACGTGACGACGGAGGCCGCCGGCGCGGTGATCATGGATAGTTCGCTGCAGCGTGTGGACGAACTGCTGCACATTGGTCGCCGCATGCGCCGCATCGCTCTGCAGAGTGCCGTCGGCGGCATGGCGCTCAGTGTCGTCGGAATGATGCTCGCGGCCCTCGGATATCTGCCGCCGGTCGCCGGTGCGCTGGCGCAGGAGGCCATCGACGTCGTCGCCGTGCTCAACGCCCTGCGCACCGTCGCGGCGCCTGAGGCGCTCACCGACTACGAGGGGTAGGATCGTCGGAGCCATGCCAACAGCGGTGTCGATCGCGGCTGGACTGGGTTGCGGGATCTGGCGCGGTCCATGTATATCTGGTGGCCGTGCCCGTTGACTCGTCCGCCGTTGGCGACCCGTCCCGCTTTCTGACACTCGACGTGCTGCGGCAGGCCCTCGAGGCTCGGCCTCCAGCCGCGACCGGCGTCGGGCGCGTGGCGGGCATCGTGCGCCGCGTAGAGGGTGGGATTCGCGAGTCGCTGGGGCGCACGCGGCTCACGCGCGAGGACGGCGTCCCTGGCGATGCGTGGGGGCGCGCCGCAAACCGTGACGTGTCAGCACAGATCACGGTCATGGAAGCCGACATCGCCAGCCTCATCGCGAACGGCCAGTCGCACGAACTGTTCGGCGATCAGTTGTTCGTCACCATCGACCTGTCGGCAGCTGTGCTGCCCACCGGCTCGCGCGTGCGCGTCGGGACGGCGATGCTCGAGGTCACCCCGCTGCCCCACAATGGCTGCCAGAAGTTCCGCGCCCGCTTCGGTACCGATGCACTCAAGTTGGTCGTGATGAAGGAGCTGCGCCACCGCAACCTGCGCGGCATCTACATGACCGTGGTCGAGGACGGCGACGCCGCGGTCGGCGATGCCGTGTATGTCGAGGCGCGCGGCGGTGAGTTCGAGAGGGTCGTCAGTCGGGACGCGCCGCAACCGCTGCCGGTCGACGTGCGTGAGCCTTGAACGGCCTGTTCGCGTCAATGCGTCCTGTTGCACACGCCAGTCGCGGGGCAGACACCCCATCCGCGCGGCCGGGCTACACTGACCTCCACGATCCCTGGCATGAAGCATGAAGCATGAAGCATGAAGATGAGGCATGAATCATGACCCCGCGCGTCCTTGCAACTCTGTTCGTCCTGCTCATCACCTCCAGCCTCGCCCACGCGCAGACGCGTGGCCTGCTGCCCACGGACTTCTACAAGGAAGTGACCGTGGAGGACGTGGCCATGCGTCCCCAGGGCGACCTCGTCGCCTTCACGGTCATGACCATCGTCGAGAAGGACAACACGCGGCATCGCGAGATCTGGATGCAGGCACTCGACGCCGGCA
The DNA here is from genome assembly GCA_964388335.1 of uncultured Vicinamibacteraceae bacterium. Lineage (GTDB taxonomy): Bacteria > Acidobacteriota > Vicinamibacteria > Vicinamibacterales > Vicinamibacteraceae > JAEZDP01. The sequence continues at coordinate 66,178 of CAYMAG010000002.1, forward strand.
ACCCGAAAGGCGACGCCTACCGGTTCACGAGCGCCACGGACGACTCCACCGGGCCTCGCTGGAGTCCCGACGGGGCGGTGCTCGCCTTCACGTCGAAGCGCGGCAAGGACACCAACACCACCTGGTTCATGCGCGTCGATGCGCCCGGGGGCGAGGCGTTCCACATCGACGGCGTGGGCGGCGCGCCCGTCTGGTCGCCGGACGGCGCGTGGATCGCGTTCCTGAAGACTCCGGGTACGGACGAGGACGAGAAGGAGAAGAAGGAGCGGGAAGGCTGGATTGCGCCGGGCGCCGTCACGAAGACGCTCGACGAGAAGCGCTTCGACGGCCGCGTCATCACCTCGATGCGCTACAAGTCGAACGGCACGCTGACGTGGCTCCCTGACCCGTCCACCCGGAAGAAGGCACAGATCTTCGTGGTGTCGTCGAAGGGCGGCACGCCCACGCAGGTGACCGATCTCGCGTTCGCACCCTCCCAGGTCACATGGCTGCGGGACAGCACCACCCTGATGTTCACCGGCGACGAACGGCAGGACGATGAGTACAACGTCGAGAACACGTCGGATCTGTATGCCGTGGCGCGCACCGGGGGCACGCCGCGGGTGCTGACGACCAACCCGGGCAGCGAGCGGGCCGCCGCGGTATCGCCGGCCGGCGATCGTCTCGCATACCTGTATGTGAAGGAACGTGGGGCCGAGATGGATCTCTACGTTGTGGACATCGCGCCGGACGGCAGGTTCACGGGGGCGCCGCGCAACCTCACGTCCGCCTGGGACCGCCAGCCAGGCGCGCCCGAGTGGCTGCCCGACGGCCAGGGGCTCAGGTTCGCCGCCGAGAGCAACGGCAGCGCGCATGTCTGGGAGGTGCGCCTGGACCAGCCCGCGGTGCGTCCGGTCACGTCAGGGGATCGCTACATCCGCAGTGCCTCGGCCAGCCGCGACGCCGCCTGGATGGCCTATACGGTCGACCATCCGCGCATGCCCACGGAACTCTTCGTGGCGAAGGGCGATGCGTCCGGGGAGCGCCAGTTGACGCGGTTCAACGAAGCGTGGCTGAAGGACGTCGCGCTGCAGCCCGCCGAGCGGCTCACGTGGAAGGTCGCGGACGGCACGGAGATCGACGGATGGCTCGTGCGTCCCGTGAACTACGAGCCCGGGCGGACGTACCCGCTCATTCTGAAGATTCACGGCGGCCCGCACACGCAGTATGGCAACACGTGGTTCCGCACGTTCCACGTGCTGTCCAACAGCGGCTTCTTCGTGCTCTATCCGAACCCGCGTGGCTCATCGGGGTACGGGCACGCCTTCCAGTACGCCACGCGCGGCAAGTGGGGCGAACTCGACGCCGAAGACTACCTGGGCGGAGTGGACGCCGCTGTCGCGGCTTACGGCGAGATCGACGCGAAGCGCGTCGGCGTGTCGGGCGGCAGCTACGGCGGGTTCATGACCAACTGGCTGAGCGCGACGACCAACCGCTTCGCGGCGGCTGTGACGAGCCGGTCGATCACCAACTGGGAGAACTGGTACGGGACATCCGACGCGCAGGGGCTCACCGAGTACGAGTTCTCCGGGACTCCCTGGGAGCAGCGCGAGCTGTATCGCCGGCTGTCGCCCATCTCGTACGTCGAGAAGGTGAACATTCCGACGCTGATCATCCACAGCGAGAACGACTACCGGACGCCGATTGCCGACGGTGAGCAGTGGTTCATGGCGCTCAGGAAGCGCAGCGTCCCGGTCGAGTTCATCCGCTATCCGCGCTCGACGCACGACCTGTCGCGGACGGGAGAGCCCTGGCTGCTCGTGGACCGGCTCGAGCGCATCCGCAGTTGGTTCGACCACTGGCTGATTCAGAAGCAGGTGACGTCTCCGGCCACGCCCTCGGCCGCCGCCGGTACGGTGCGATGATACGACGCGCAAGGCTGAGCGCGTGGGGTTTCGCCGCGTCAGGTCTCGTGGCGTGCCTCGCACCGGAGCCGTTGCGCGCGCAGGCCGCGGTCCCGCAACCGGCACCGCGGCAGACGCAAGCAGACGATTACACGTCGTACGAACTCCTCGCGCCCGGGACGCAGCAGTTCCGCATCCTCTACGACGTGACGGCAACCACGCCTGGCGCGACGGTGTATCTGAACCCGATCAGACCAGGGAGCGTCGCAAGCGACGAGCGCGTCACCGACCTCGCGACCGGGCGCGCCTTGCCGTTCACAATCGTCAAGGGCGACGAGGCGCGCATGCAGGGTCTGCCCGGTGCGGCCCCGGATGCCGAGTTCCTGCGCATCGACCTCGCGCGGCCCGTGCCGGCCGGCGGCGGCGAACAGCGCATCCGCATCGACAAGACTTACAGGGATCCGGCCTCCTACTCCCGCGACGGTGACGACATTGTCTTCGCGCGATCGCTTGGCATCCGCCGAAACAAGGTCGTGCTGCCCGCCGGGTACGAACTCGTGTCGGTGAACACCCCGGCACAGGTGTTCACCGAGGACGATGGGCGGGTGGCCGTCAGCTTCATCAACGTGCAGCCTGGACCGGTGTCGCTGGAAGTGCGGGGGCGGAAGCTGCCGGAGCGTGCGTCGCCTCCGGAGACCGCGCGTCCCGCAGGGGCCGGCGCCACCACGCGCGCGTCGATCGAAGCGACACCGTCACGCGTGCCCACGCTGGAAGCGTCCGCTGCGATGCGTGTTGGCGACCGCGCAGTTCAGGACCGTGAAATCACGTACTGGCTGCAGCCGCCCGAGACGCACGCGTTCGACATCTCGCATGACTACACGGAGAGCCGGGAGGGCGTCGATCGCTACGTCAACATCGTGCGTGGCGGCAGCACCGTGTCGAAGCCCGGGGCGATGGTGCTGGATACCGGGGCGTCGTTGCCGGTCGAGACGTTGCGCGGTGCGGCGATCGCGCAGGCCGGCATCGACATCGGCGGCCCCGTGACGGAGGCGAGCGAAGTCGTCGTCATCCGCTTCCCGGCGGTGAAGGCGGGGCGCAGCACGCGGCTGCGGATCACCGAGACGTACACCGATCCGTCACGGTACGGGGTGGTGGAGGACGTGCTGGTCTGGCGGCGGGCGCTCGGACGCCCACGCAACGTGGTCGTCCTCCCGGCAGGGTGGTATCTCACGGCGAACTCGGTGCCGGCGACCTTCGATCGGGATGAGCAGGGGAGGGTGCGGCTGACCTTCGTGAACCCGCGGCTCGATGAGATTGACGTGCTGGTCAGGGCGGCCCGGCGGGACCGGACGAAGATGTGACCCCGCCGCGGGTCGATCCTGCCACCACCCGATCGATTACCCCGTGATTGCACGCGCTCCGACTCACGGGGCGACCAACAACGGGAGAGCAGACATGCGCGTCATGGTGATCGTGAAGGCGAACGAGGACCGACCCGTACCCGTGAACCTGATCGCGCGCATCGTCACGGTGCGGGCGCGGGAGACCGAGGCCGGTCGGCACCGTGCACGCGTCCGCCGCACGTGACCCCTTCGCGTACTACCCCCGCGTCACCCGCACGACCTGGTTCAACACGATCTCCAGCGTCACCCGGTCACCGGGCCCGAGTTCGTGCGCCATGTCCTCACGCCCGACCCGCGCCACGTGCGTCCGCTCTTCGTCGTCCTCGACGAAGACGTAGTGGACGTCGTAGGACAGCTGCCCGTGAATACTCACGGGCTGAACCTTCTTCAGGATGGCGGTACGCGTACCCTTCAGCATGGACGATAGGTCGGTCAACGGTACAACGGTTGGACGGTAGACGGCTAGCGCCCCATCAGCAGCATCATGAGCGCCTTTTGCGCGTGCAGACGGTTCTCGGCCTGATCGAAGATGATGGACGCCGGGCCGTCCATCACCTCGTCGGTCGCCTCCTCGCCCCGATGGGCCGGCAGGCAGTGCATGAAGCACGCATCGCCCGCCGCCTTCATCAGCGTCTCGTTGACCTGGAACGGCGCGAAGATCTTGCGCCGGTGTTGCGCCTCGGCCTCCTGGCCCATCGACGTCCACGCATCGGTGTAGACGGCATCGGTGCCGCGCACGGCCTTGCGCGCGTCTCGGAACGTCGTCACCGTTCCGCCGTGCCGGGCGTGCGCCTCGCACTGCGCAACCACCTCGTCCGACAACTGGTACCCCTCGGGCGCCGCGATCCGCACGTGCATGCCGAGCATGACGCCGGCGTGCGCGAGCGACGTCGCCACGTTGTTGCCGTCGCCGACGAAGGTGACGGTGGCGCCCCGCAGCTCGCCCAGGTGCTCGCGCAGCGTGAGCACGTCGGCCAGTGCCTGGCACGGGTGCTCCTCGTCGGTGAGGGCGTTGACGACGTGCAGCGACGGCGCCGCCGCCGAGAACTCGACGAGCCGCTCCTGCGCGAACGTCCGGATGACGACGCCGGCCACCCAGCGCTCGAGGTTGCGCGCCACGTCCGCGATGGGCTCGCGCTCGCCCATGGCCACGTCCTGCGGCGGCGCGATCACGTCGCCACCCAGCTCGCGCACGGCGATCTCGAACGTCGAACGCGTGCGCAGCGACGGCTTTTCGAACAGCAGGGCGACGTGCATGCCCTCGAGCGCGCGCGATGCGGCGGCAGGACGCCGCGCGTGGCGCGCCTTCTTGATCCGAAGGCCAACCTCCACGACGTCCGACAACTGCGCGGGCGAGAGGTCGAGAATCGACAGGAAGTTCCTGGTGGAGAGCTTTCGCGGCGCGCGTGTGTGCCGCGCGGTTCGTGTTCGAGCCATGAGAATCTCTGGGACGTGGTGGCCGGCGCCCGCCCTACGTTCGGTACTCCGCGTTGATCTGCACGTATTCCTTGCTCAGGTCGCACGTCCACATGGTCGCTTCCTCGGGTCCGCCGACCCCGAGGTCGACGATCAGCGAGATGAACCTGCCCTGGAGGTGCTCGGCCGCCTGTGGCGAGCGTTCGTCGAACGGACGGCCGTCCTCGAAGAGGACGACGTCGCCGATCTGCACGCGCGCGCCCTGCAGGTTGAAGCTGACGCCGGCGCGCCCGGCCACGGCGATGAGCCGGCCCCAGTTCGGGTCGCCGCCGTGAATCGCCGTCTTCACCAGCAGCGAGTTCGCGATGGCACGGGCGGCCTGCTTCGCCTCGTCATACGATCGCGCGCCGGTCACCTGCACGGTGACGAGCTTGGTCGCGCCCTCACCGCCGCGCACGATCTCCGTGGCGAGGAACCGGCACACCTCGAGGAGCGCGTCCGAGAGCCAGGGCAGCGACGACTCGTCGATGCGGACGCCGCTCGCGCCATTGGCGAGCAGGAAGACGCTGTCGTTGGTCGAGCACTCGCCGTCCACCGTGATGGCGTTGAACGTGCGCTCGGTGACCTCCGACAGGGCCCGCTGGAGCAGTGCCGGCGCGACGTCCGCGTCCGTCGTCAGCACGCCGAGCATCGTCGCCATGCGCGGCTCGATCATGCCCGAGCCCTTGGCGATGCCGCCCACGTGAAACGTGCCGGCCGGCGTCGTGATCCGTACCGCGCGTTCCTTCGGGAACGGGTCTGTCGTCATGATGGCCAGCGACGCGTTGGTGTGTCCCTCGGCGCTCAGCGCGTCGGACGCCGTGATGATGCCGTCGGCTACCGTCCGGGGATCGAGCTGCACCCCGATGACCCCTGTGGACATGACGAGGACGTGCTCCATGTCGCAGTCGACGGCGCGCGCGGTTTCGGCCGCCATCAGGTGCGCCACCCGCATGCCGGCGTCGCCGGTACAGGCGTTCGCGCAGCCTGAGTTCACGACCACGGCCCGCGCCTGTCCCCCCGACGCCTGCAGGTGTTCGCGCGAGACGATGATGGGCGGCGCGACGGCGAGGTTGGTCGTGAACACGCCGGCTGCCGATGCGGTCGTGTCCGAGACGAGCAGCGCCAGGTCGAGCCGCTCGCGGTCCGCCTTGATGCCGCAGTGCACGCCGGCCGCGCGGAAGCCCGCCGCGGCGGTCAGTCCACCTTCAACGATCGCGATCATCGATGGAGTACGAGGACGGACTCGTTGGCCGTCCGGGGTTGGGCCGCGCGACGACTGGTGCGGGTCGTGGTCATGCTGCCGATGGCCGTGCCGCGGAGGGGCAGCGCGACGGCGTACTGTCCGCACGTGCGGAACTTCTGACACGCGTGGCAGTCGGTCGAGATCTTCTCTGGCAGCCAGGGGTGGGGCACGATCGTGAAGCCGAGCCGCACGAAGTGCGCCGCGTCGTGGGTGAAGGCACACAGCGTGCCGAACTGCTCGACGCGGGCCTTGCGGCCGAGTTCGGCGATGAGCTGCGGGCCCATGCCCTTGCCACGATGCGCGGCGTCGATGACGAGCGACCGCACTTCGGCCACCGTGCCGCTGAGCGGCGCGAGTTCCGCGCAGCCGACCACCTCGTCGCCGCGCGTGATCACGAGGAAGCGGGCGGCGTGGCGCGTCAGGTCGTCGAGCGCGCGCGGCAACAGGTGTCCCACCTCGAGGTTGGCCGTGATGAGCGCGTACATGGCCGGCGCGTCTGCCGGCGTCCCGGGACGAATCGCGTAACCGTCTGGCAACATGTCAGGAGGCCTCCACGGCGCTGAGCGCCGCGTCCAGGCGCGACAACGCGTCAGCGATCTCTGCCTCGCTGATCACGTACGGCGGCAGCATCCGTACGACGGTCTCGGCCGTGCGGTTGACGATGAGGCCGCGCTCGAGCGCCGCAGCCACGACCGGCGCCGCGTCTCGGTCGAGCACGAGGCCCTGGATGAGTCCGGCGCCGCGGACTTCCACGACCATCGGATGCCGCTGCGCCAGGGTGCGCAGCCCCTCGGCGAACACGGCGCCGACGCTGCGCACGTGGTCCAGCAGGCCCTGTTCCAGCGCGTCGAGCACGACCAGCGCCGCGCGGCAGGCCATCAGGTTGCCGCCGTACGTCGTCCCGTGATCGCCCGCGCTGATGGTCTCGGCCACCCGCTGCGACACGAGCACCGCGCCGGCGGGGAAGCCACCGCCCAGCGCCTTGCCCACCGAGATGAGATCCGGGCGCAGACCCAGCGTCGCGGAGTGGAATGCCCGCCCGGTGCGGCCGAGACCGGACTGCACCTCATCGGCGATGTAGAGCGCGCCGGTCGCGGCGCACGCCTGGTTGATGGCGGCCACCATCGCGGGCGCGAGCGGGCGCACCCCGCCCTCACCCTGGATGGGCTCCGCGATGACGGCGGCGGTCTGCTCGGTGACGGCCGCGAGCAGCGCGTCCGGGTCGTCATGGCTCACGAACGTGACGCCCGGCACGAGCGGCTCGAACGGCGCACGGTAGTGCTCGTCCCACGTGGTCGAGAGCGCGCCCATCGTACGCCCCGAGAACCCGCGCGACAGCGCGACGAACCCGGCCCGCGGCGTGCCCTTCGTATACCAGTAGCGCCGCGCGAACTTCAGGCAGCCCTCCACGGCCTCCGCACCGCTGTTGCAGAAGAACACGCGCTGCAGGCCCGAGAGGCGCGTCAACCGCTCCGCCACCTGCCCCTGCAGCGGGTGGAAGTAGAGGTTCGACACGTGCATCAGCTCGGCCGCCTGCGCCGAGAGCGCCTCGACCATCGGAGGGTAGGCGTGACCGACGACGTTCACGCCGATACCCGAGAGCAGGTCGAGATACCGCCGGCCATCGGCGTCCTCGAGCCAGACGCCCGACCCGCGCACGAACACCACAGGCTGACGCTTGTAGGTCTGCAGGACGTGCATCGCCTCGCGGGCCTGCACGTCGAGCGTGAGCGGCGACTGGGGGGCGGTGGTGGTAGTTGGGGTCATGGGGAGTGTCTCGTTCATGCTTGATGCTTGATGCTTGATGCCTAATGCCTAAAGAGCCTGAAGCCTGCAGCCTTGAAGCCCGATGCCCTGATGTCCTGAAGCCTGAAGCCTGAAGCCTGTAGCCTTGAATCCTGAAGCTTCCTGCCGCGGGCGCTCTACGGCGACAGACGGGTGCCGCGACGTTCCAGCAGGCCTTCCGTGGTGCGGCCGTCGACAATCCACACCTCCTCCGCACCGGCGTCCAGCGCGGCGAGCGCGGCTCGGAGCTTCGCGACCATGCCCGCAGACGCCGTGCCGTCGTCAATCAGGGCCAGCGCTGACGACCGCGTGAGCGCCGGGATGGCGGCACCCTCGGCATCGAGGACGCCGGGGGTCGCCCCGCAGATCACCAGCGTGGTGGCGTGGGCCAAGGCGGTGACGTGCGCTGCCAGCGTGTCGGCGTTGACATTGAGCACCTGGCCGTCGGCGTCCACGCCGAGGCTGGCAACCACCGGTACATGACCCAGCGCGACGAGATCGATGAGCAGCGTGCTCGTCCCGTCGGCGTCCGGCGTCCCCACGAGCCCGAGATCGACAATTCGTCCGTCCACCGCCCGGTGTGGCGGTACGCGCGTGGCCCGCGCGAGCCCGCCATCGACGCCCGTCAAGCCGACGGCCTGTACGCCGCGCGTGACGAGGGCCGCGACGAGCCGCGTGTTGATCGTGCCAGCGAGCACGGCGACGACGGCGTCGAGCGTCTGCGCGTCAGTGATGCGCAATCCATCGACAGCCTGCCTCGCGAGGCCGCGTCGCTGCAGTTCCGCGTCGATCTCGCGTCCGCCCCCGTGGACGACCACGAGGGGGCCGTTCGCTGCCAGCGCCGCGAGGCTGTCGGTGACCTCGGCCAGCCGTTCGGGCGTCTCGAGCAGTTCGCCACCGAACTTGACGACCACGAGTTGGCCGGACATCAGATGAGCCCCTCGGTCTCGCCGAACCCGTACCCGAGGTTCATGTTCTGGATGGCCTGGCCGGCGGCGCCCTTCACGAGGTTGTCGATCACCGAGACGAGGATGATGCGTCCCGTGGCCTCGTCCACGCGCCAGCCGATGTCGCAGAAGTTCGTGTGCGCGACGTGCTTGATCTCGGGCAGGCGATCGCCTGTGAGCCGCACGAAGAATGCGCTCACGTAGGCAGCGGCCAACGCGTCGGACACCTGCGTCGCCGACGTGCCTGGCACCAGGCGCGCGTAGATCGTCGACAGGATGCCGCGGTCGAGCGGCACCAGATGCGGCGTGAAGGTGACGGAGAGACCGAGCGCCTGCTCCATCTCGGGCGTGTGGCGATGGCCGAACAACCCGTACGCCGCGACACTGCCGTGATTCTCGGAGAAGTGCGTGCGCTCGGACGGCGACTTGCCCGCGCCAGACATCCCCGACTTCGCGTCCACGATGACGTCGCCGGCGAGCAGGCCGGCGGCAGCCAGCGGCTGCAGGGCGAGCAGCGACGCCGTCGGATAGCACCCGGGGCACGAGATGAGCCGCCAGCCGTCCCACGCCGAGGGCGGCGTCAACTCGGGCAGCGCATACACCGTGCCCTCCGGCAGCGCGGACGTCGCAGGATAGAAGCGCTGACGCAACGCCGCGTCGGTCAGCCTGAACGCCCCGGACAGGTCGATGACCCGATGCCCCCGTGCCAGCAACTCGGGAACAGCCGCTCCGGCGAACGCCTCCGGCGCGCCGAGGAACACGACGTCGCAGGCTTCGAGCGCCTCGAGCGAATACGACGTGATCTCGCCGTCCCAGAGCTTCGCGAGGGCGGGGAGCCGGCGCGGGGCATCGGTCTGGCCGGATGCCAGCGCGGCCGTGAGGCGAACCCGGGGATGCCTGGCCAGCAGGCGTACCAGCTCCTGTCCGCCGTACCCCGTGGCGCCGACCACCCCTGCCGAAAGTTGCGAGCCGTCTGTCATGTGCGAATAGTTATTCAGAAACGAACGCCCATTATGAGCAGTCTGCAGGGCCATATCAAGTGCAAAATTTCACCACTCGTGCCGCCAGTGTGGTAGTTTATGCAGTCGACTGCATAAACATGAAGGATTACAGGCACGCCGTCGTCCTCGAGATCATCGAGCAGGAGCGCATCTCCAGCCAGGAGCAGTTGCGTCAGCGGCTGCACGACCGGCACATCGATGTCACGCAGGCGACCCTGTCGCGCGACCTGAAGGAACTCGGACTGCTCAAGCGAGCGGCTGACGGGGCCTATCAGCGCCCCGCCGCGCTGCCTGCCGAGCGGCCCTCCGCGCTGCCGGCGCTGCAGCGCCTGGTGGCCGAGTTCCTGACGCGGGTCGATCGCGTCGAGCAGCTCGTCGTCTTGCGAACGGACGCCGGCCAGGCCCAGATGCTGGCCCTCGCCATCGACCGGGCGCCGGTGGCCGAGGTGGTCGGCACGATTGCCGGGGACGACACGATTCTGGTGATCTGCCGGGACGCGACTCAGGCGGCCGCGTTCGTCGCACGGCTGCAGGCCTGGCGCGCCGCCCCAACCGGCCGACGAGAGGTGTCATGAGCACGGAACGGGTGGTGCTGGCACACGCCGGCGACGCGGAGACGTTGCTGGCCATTCATGTGCTGGCGAAGGAGGCTGAGGTCGTCACCGTGACGGTGGACGTCGGGCAGGGCGACAGCATGCTGGCGGTGCGTGAGCGGGCGCTCGAGGCGGGCGCCGCGCGTGCGCACGTGCTCGACGAGCGCGAGACGTTCGCGCATCGGTACGCATTGCCCGCGCTGCGTGCCGGTGCGGTCGGCTTCGACGGTGATCCGCACGCCGCCGTGTTGGCGCTGCCGTGCGTGGCGCGCACCGTGGCCCACGTGGCGGCGATGGAGCAGGCCACAGGGCTGGCCCACGGTGGTCGCGGGGTCGCGGCCGCGCGCATGCGTCGCCTGCTCGAGTCGCTGTCGAAGGTGCCGGTCCGTCCTGCCGTGGGAGGCCTGCCGGGCGGCGCGATCGCTGCGGCTCGCGAGGCACTGCAGGTCGACGTCGCAACCATGGGGCATCATGTCCGCGCATCGGTCTGGGGTCAGTCGCTGCCGGCGCCTGCCTGCATCGGCGATGCGGTCCGGGCCACGGCGTTCACGCGAACCAAGGCGATTCTGTCGTGTCCCGACACGCCGGCCATCGTGGACGTCGGCTTCGAGGCGGGCTATCCGCGGTCGATCAACGGTGTGACACTGCCGCTCGTCGAGCTGCTCGACAGCCTCGAGACCATTGCCTCGGCGCACGGCGTCGGGCGCGTGGACGTGCTCGTCCCCGACGGGGATCGGGTGGTACGCGAAGTGGCCGAGGCGCCCGCGGCCACCGTGTTGCAGCTCGCGTTGCGGGAACTCGAGGCGCTGGCCCTGCCGTGGTCGCTGCGCAAGCTGCGGCGCCGCCTGGCCGAGTCGTACGTCGACCTGCTGCGTGCGGGCGAGTGGTTCACCCTCACGCGCGAGTCGGTGGATGCCCTGGCCGACCGCGCCCTGCGCGACGCGACGGCCACGGTCCGGCTGCAGTTGTTCAAGGGTGCGTGTCAGGTCGTCTCTCGACAAGGTGGGCATCTTGATGGCTGATGTGTCATGCCTGATGCCAATGCCGCGCCCCGGCGAGGCGGGCCTACCTGACCCGTCCTCCGGTTCCTTCGTTCCTTCGCTCCTTCGTTCCTTAATTCCTTCGTTCCTCAATTCCTTCGTCCCTTTCCCCTTTCCCTATGCCTGCTCTCTGGTCCGGTCGATTCTCTGAGGCGCCTGACAAGGCGGTGTTCGAGTTCGGTGCGTCGTTTGCCTTCGACCGCCGGCTCTTCGACGATGACGTGCGTGGCAGCCGTGCGTGGGCGCAGGCCCTCGAGCGCGCTGGCGTGCTGTCGGTGGACGAGCGTGAGGCGATCGACGCGGCCCTCGCCGACATGCTCGCGGAGGCGGGGCGCAACCCCGCGTTCGTGAGTGGCGACGACGAGGACGTGCATTCGTTCGTCGAGCGCCAGCTCATCGCCCGCGTCGGCGACACGGGCAAGCGCCTGCACACCGGACGGTCACGCAACGAGCAGGTGGCCCTCGACCTGCGGCTCTACGTTCGACGCCGGGTGCGCGGGATTCAGCAATCGCTCGCCGCGCTGGTGCGCGCCCTCGTGGACCAGGCCGAGGCTGCGGGAGACGCGCCCCTGCCGGCCTACACGCACATGCGCCGGGCGCAGCCCGTGCTCGAAGCCCACTACTGGCTGGCCCACGCGTCAGCCTTCAGCCGGGCATGCGACCGTTTCGACGTCGTCGTGGCGGAGGCCGACGCCCTGCCGCTCGGGTCCGGCGCCGTCGCGGGCGCCTCGTTCGAGATCGACGTCGAGTTCCTGCGCGACGCGCTCGGGTTCTCGCGGGTCGTCCGCAACAGCATGGACGCTGTCGCCGATCGCGACTTCGTGTCGTCGTTCCTCCATGCTGCCGCCCTGGCCATGGTGCACGTCAGCCGGCTCGCCGAAGACGTCATCATCTATGGCACCGAGGAGTTCGGCTTCTTCGAACTCGACGACACGGTGACGACGGGCAGCAGTCTCATGCCGCAGAAGAAGAACCCCGATCCGATGGAACTCGTCCGCGGCAAGGCGGGACGGGTGATCGGCACGCACACGGGGTGGCTGGTCACCATGAAGGGCCTGCCGTCGGGCTACAACAAGGATCTCCAGGAAGACAAGGCGGCCGTGTTCGACACCGAGGACACCCTGCTTGGCAGCCTGTTGTCGTGTACGGCCGTGGTGAGCACGCTGCGGGTGCGTCGGCAGGCGACGGCGCGCGCGGCGTCAGGCCTGATGCTCGCGACGGACGTGGCCGACTATCTGGTGCGCAAGGGCTTACCTTTCAGGTCGGCCCACGAGCTGGTCGGCGGCATGGTCCGCTCGCTCATCGCGCGGGGCCAGGACTTCGCGGACCTGGATCTCGAGGCATGGCAGTCGTACTCCCCGCTCTTCGAGGCCGACGTGCGTGCGGCCGTGACGCCCCGCGCGTCGATTGACGCACGCCGCACGCCGCAGAGCACGGCGCCCGCCGCCGTCGCGTCGCGCCTCGCGGACATGCGCGAGTGGCTGGCACGCCGAACCGCAGGCGGGGCTTGAGTCTCCAGCGGATTGTGCTAGTATCCATCGACCACCTTCGGTTCATTCGAACGGAGTCACTTCCCGCCGCCACGGACACCTCGGGGGCTGTTAATGCAAGAACGCCGGCTTCGGCTGGGTGATGTGCTGGACGATTATTGTCCACGCGAGAAACGCCTTACCAACCACGTGATCGTCGCCCTCGTCGAAGACGAGGTCCGGCAGACGCGCTGCACCACCTGCGACACCGAACACCCGTTCAAACACGGGCGTGTGCCCGTGCGCCGCAAGAAGGCCGACGCGGCCACCGTGCTGTACAAGCAGGTGCTGGACAACATCACGTCGAAAGAGAGTGGGGATGCGCCACCGGCGCAGGTACCTGAGCCGGTCGCCGCAGCCGTGCCGCCGCCCGTGCCAGCGGTCGGTGCCCGTCGCATGGACGAACCGGTCGCGGATCTCGCAGCGGCCGCCAGCGCCGAGCCCGGGCAGCCCCGCGAAGAGCCCGTCCATCGCCATCGGCTGATTCGCGCCACGCTGCCGCGCATCGAAGGACAGGTGCCCGAGCGGAAGCCGGCCGAGTTCACGATGTGGCACGTGACGCGGAACGCGCAGGCGCGCCGCGGACGTGGACCACGTGGGTCAGCCGACGGCAACGTCGGGTACTCGCCGTTCTCGAACGGCCACCCGAAGGCGCCCGGCAACCCCGCCGGACGTCCGCCGCAAGGGCAGGCCGCGCGACGGAAACGCCGCGGCGGCCGCTGACGCCACCCGAGTGCGCCATTTCTTTCCGGTAAGCGATGCACTACTGAAGCAGGGACGCGTTCAGCGGCCTGCCCCTGCCGGTATACTGCGTGTCGGCGAAGGGCGCCGCCGGACGCGGAGTCCTGTGCGTGTGTTCCTGCTCAGAGGTCGTCAGACATGTCGGATGTTGCCGGACGGACCGGACTCATCGTCGGGGTCGCCAACAAGCGTTCGTTGGCCTGGGGGATCGCGCAGGCGGCCGCCCGGGACGGCGCCAGGCTCGTCCTCACGTATCAGAGCGAGCGCCTCAAGGAAAACGTCGAGGAACTGGCCGCGACGCTCGATCCCGTGCCGTTGCTCCTGCCCTGCGACGTGACCCGCGACGTTGAAATCGCGGCACTCTGTGCGGCCATCGACGCACAGCTCGGCGGCCTCGACTTCGTCGTGCACGGTGCGGCGTTCGCGCCGCGCGAGGCGCTGTCGGCACCGTACGTCGAGACCACGCGTGAAGCCTTTCTCACGACGCTCGACATCAGCGCCTACTCGCTGGTGGCGCTCGCCCGGGGGACGCTGCCGTTGCTGCGCGCGCGCGGCGGCGGCAGCATCGTCACGCTGTCCTACCTGGGGGGACAGCGTGTCTTCCCCAACTACAACGTGATGGGCGTGGCCAAGGCGGCACTGGAGGCGTCGGTCAAGTATCTGGCCAGCGATCTCGGTCCGCAGAACATCCGCGTCAACGCCATCTCGGCAGGTCCCGTCAAGACGCTCGCCGCGTCCGGCATCGCCGGCTTCTCGGGCATCCTGCAGGTGTACCGCGACAGGGCGCCACTGCGCCGCAACACCGAGTCGTCCGACGTGGCCGAGACAGCCATGTTCCTGCTCAGCGATGCCGGCCGCGGCATTTCCGGCGACGTCATCATGGTGGATGGCGGCTATCACATCATGGGCATGTAGTGCGGATCAGGTAGCCGGCGCTGCGCCGGGCCGCCCGCGACGGCACGCCCGGTCGCCCGCTCGGCTTGGAGGTCGACCGATGAATGCACAACGCGTGTTCACGCTGTTGCTGGCGGCAGGGCTCGCCGTGGGGACGGTGGCCTGCAAGAGTACCGGCGGGATGCGGACGTCCACCCAGACGGCCGGGCTCGACGACGCCACGATTGCGACCCGTGTGAAGACGGCGCTCCTGAACGAGCCCGAAATACATGCACAGGAGATTCAGGTGCAGGCCGCGCAGGGCGTGGTCACCCTGGTCGGCGTCGTGCCGAATCAGGCAGAGGCCGAGCGGGCGCAGGCCGTGGCTCGCAGCATCGGCGGCGTCCGTGAGGTGCGCTCTGCGCTGAAGGTCGGAGGGTAGGCGTCCGCTTACCAGCCTTCACGCCTGATACGGTCGGCCCGCACCCCGAGGTGTGACAGCGCATGCTCGAGGTCGTCCACGAAGGCGGGCGGTCCGCAGACGAAGTAGAGCGCCCCGCGGAATCGCTCGACCATCGGCGCAAGCGCGTCGAAATCGAGCCGATACCACGTGCCCGCCGGCTTCCGTCCCGGCGGGCGGGTCACCGTGATCCCGACCTCGCCGAGGCCGTCCCGTACCCACGCATCCCACTCGTCGGCGTACGCGACATCGTCTGGCGTGCGCACCGAGTAGATCAGATGGAGCGGGGCGGTGTGACCGTGGAACCGCGCGTCCCGCATCATGGCGCGCAGCGGTGCGATGCCCGTGCCGCCTCCGAGAAAGAGCAGGGGGACATCGGGCAGGGGTGCCGGAAGCGTGAAGCCTCCGAACGGACCTTCGACGTCGACGTGCGCCCCTGGCACCAACCCGTCCAGATGCCGCCCGAGCCGCCCGAACGCATCCGCACGCAGCAGGAACTCCAGCGCATCCGCTTCCCTCGCATCGGCCGGGGCCCACGCAATCGAGTAGGGACGCCGCTCGGGCTGTCCGTGCAGGCCCAGCGCGACGCCCTGGCCCGCCAGGAACGCGAACGGCACCCCGCCGAGTGCCAGCCGCAGACGCCGCGTCGTGGGCGTGTGGACGACGAGGTCGGTCACGGTGAGCGTCAGCGCGTCGGGCACGGAATCCGGTGTGTGGGGAACGGGTGCGCGTGGAGCAGAACGCGGGGCGGCGTGCGCCAGGAAGCGCACCCTCCGGCTCGTCGAGCGTAGCACGGGAGCCGGCCGAGGTAATCTGATGCGGGTGTGCGGCGCACACCGAGGAGGCACCCTTGGGCACCCTGTTCTCACAACTCCAGGCCGTACGCGCTCACGGGACGCCTGGACCGCTCGTCTACGCCGACGCGAACGTGCCCGCGCCCACCGTCCGCCACATGCGGTCACACCTGCGGTGGGACGTCACCCACGTCATGGACGAACCCGACTGGCGCCGCGCCAGCGACGTGGCGCACTACCACCGTGCGCGCGACCTTGGGCGCACGCTGGTCACGCTCGACCACGACTACTTCGACGACCGTCGCTTCCCCCCCGCCGACAGCGGCGGTGTCGTCGTGCTGTCCGCGCCGGACGCCGCATCCCTCGCACGGTTGCTGGCGGACCTCGACGCGCTGCTGCGCTTTGGCGAACGTCCACCGGACGACCCGATGCGGCCCCTCAAGGGACGCAAACTGCACCTGTTCCCGGGCTGGACCGAGTACGCATAGACTGAGGGGCGACCATGATTCTCGACGGCGCAGACATCGTCCTCACCGATCGCATCGTCCATGGCGGCCGCCTCGTCATCGAAGGCGACCGCATCGTCGACATAGGTCCGGGCAGCGCATCCGGCCCGCTGGCCGGCCATCTCATCGTGCCGGGCTTCATCGACGTCCACGTGCACGGCGTGGAGGGCAACGACGTGCTGGAGGCGCCCGATCGCATTCGCGAGGTCGCGGCGCGCATGCCGCGGTACGGGGTCACGTCGTTCTGCCCGACCACGGTCGCCTGTTCGCCGGACGACCTGACGATGGTGGCGCGTGCCGTGCTCGACGTGCAGCGGTCGCCCGTGGCAGGCGGCGCCCGGGTCTTGAAGGCACACCTCGAAAGCAACTTCATCACGCCCGACTACCGCGGCGCCCAGCCGCTGGCGTGCCTGTGTCTGCCGCCTGGCGCGGCGGCCTCGGCGCACGTCGAGGGCACGGCCGCCGACTACAACGGCGACGACATCATGGCGGTCATCGCCGCGCATCGTGCCGCCGTCGGCATCCTCACGATCGCTCCTGAGCTGCCGGAAGCCCTCCCGCTGATTGCCGACCTCGTCGCCCACGGCCACCGCGTTTCACTCGGGCACTCGGGCGCCACGTACGAGCAGGGCCGCGCCGGTATCGAGGCGGGCGCGAGACACGCCACCCATCTCTTCAACCGGATGCCTCCGTTCACCCATCGCGCGCCGGGCCTGGTCGGGGCCGTGCTCGAAGACGAACGTGTGGCGGTCGAGATCGTCTGCGACGGGTATCACGTACATCCCGCGACGATGCGCGCGGCCATTCGCGCGAAGCAGCCCGCACGCGTGATGGCCATCACCGATGGCACGGCGGGTTCGGGTCTGCCGGTGGGCTCGGAGGTGATGCTCGGCGGCCGCCGCATCACGGTGACGAAGGACGCCTGCTTCCTCGACGACGGTACGCTGGCCGGTTCGTCGCTGACGATGGATCGCGCGTTTGCGAACCTCGTGGCGCTCGTCGGTCTTCATCCCACCGAGGCGGCGTTGATGGCCTCGACGGTCCCGGCGCGGGAACTGCGCCTGTCGGGGTACGGCGTCCTCGAAACGGATGCGATTGCGGACCTTGTCGTGCTCGACGCGCAGCATCGCGTGCGGCAGACGATCATCGGCGGCGTCGTCGCGTACGAGGGGTAAGGCAGGACCCATAGATCGTCGGGTCGTCGCCGAGCGCCTCGACGAACGCGTCGTGCCGCTCGCGGCACTT
Organism: uncultured Vicinamibacteraceae bacterium; assembly: GCA_964388335.1. Classification (GTDB taxonomy): domain Bacteria; phylum Acidobacteriota; class Vicinamibacteria; order Vicinamibacterales; family Vicinamibacteraceae; genus JAEZDP01. The sequence continues at coordinate 83,679 of CAYMAG010000002.1, forward strand.
GCTGCAGTTTCCGCAGTGGCGCACGCCATCAGGGTTCAGGCACGACACCGTCAGTTCCATCGGCACGGCCAGCGCATGCCCGCGCCTGATCACGTCCACCTTCGACCACGTACGATACGGCGCGTCGACGACCAGCGGAAACGACAGGCCCAGCGACAGGGCCTGCGCCATGGTGGCGAAGAACTCGGGCGTGGCATCGGGAAACGGGTTGCCCGCGAGCGGCGCCAGGCACAGCCGCGGGATGTGGTGCAGCGCGCAATACACTCCCGCCTTGCCGATGAGCGCGACATTGCGGCCGACGAGATAGACGTCCTCGTCAGGCGTGTCGTACGCTGGCGGGGCACCGGCGATGGCCCAGTGCGCCGGTGGGTAGAGGTCGGTCATCGGGACCTCGAGCGTGATCAGCGGACGGACACGCGCGCCCCGGGACAGCACTGCCAGCGCGTCCTGCAGCACCTGCCGCTCACCGTCTTCCCACGCCAGGCCCGAGGCGATGTAGATCGGCTGAACGACGGCCGACGTCGCCAGGTCTGCCACGAGGACCACACTGTCGAGCCCCCCGGAGCACAGGACGGCGACATCGGATGCGTGTAACGTGGGGTCGTGAGCTACGGACACGTCGTCTTCGACCTCGACGGGACGCTGATCGATTCACGCCAGGATCTGGCTGACGCCGCGAACGCGCTGCTGGCGCGGCACGCGGCGCCGCCGCTGGCGATGGCCGAGATCGTCGGGATGGTAGGCGAGGGTGCGCGTACGCTCGTCGACCGTGTGTTGCGGCGGGCGGGACTCGTCGTACCGCTCGACGTGGCGCTCGACCAGTTCCTTGCCGAATACGACGAACGACTGGTCGTGGAAACCCGTCCTTACGACGGCGTCGTCGCCATGCTCGACGCACTGGGTGCCGCCGGCTGCCGGCTGTCGGTGTTGACCAACAAGCCGCAGCGGGCGACCGACCTGGTGCTCGAGCTGCTCGGGCTGCGCGCGGCGTTCTTCGAGGTCGTCGGCGGCGACACGCCACGTGGCCGCAAGCCCGATACCACGGGCCTTCGCGCCCTGATCGACAACGCGCAAATTCCGCCCGGCGCGACATTGATGGTGGGCGATTCGTGGGTGGATGCCCACACGGCCGCCGCCGCCGGCATCGACGCCTGCCTCTGCACCTATGGGTTCGGGTACGCGGGGATCGACGCCGCGACGCGCGCGTCCGCACGCTGGCACGTCACCACGCCCGGGGAGATCGTCACGCTGGTGGACGGCCATCGACCAGTACCTTCGAGGCCGCCCGCGACCCCAGTGTGACCATGCGCGCGCCCTCGGTTCGCAGCACCACGGAATCGGCCGACGGGTCTCGCTCGATCACCTCGATGGCCTGACCCGGCTTCAGGTTGCGCTGCTCGATGAAGCGCAGGAAGGCCGCGCCCTGGTCCGCCACGCGAGCCACGCTGAGCGGCATGCCGACGGGGCAGTCCAGCAGCGAGTCGTACCGCCGTTCGGCGACGCCGCCGTCAGCGGTCGGAATCGGGTCACCATGCGGGTCGACCGACGGGTACCCCAGCATCTCGTCCATGCGTTCGATCAGGCGATCGGACACTGCGTGCTCGAGGTGCTCGGCCTCGTCGTGCACCTCGGCCCAGCTCATGCCCATCACCTGCACCAGGAAGAGTTCGACCAGGCGGTGGCGCCGCAGGACGAGGGCCGCCAGCTTGGTGCCGGCCGGTGTCAGGCGCACGCCGGCGTACGGCTCGTAGCGGACCAGCCCCGACTCGGCCAGCGCCTTCACCATCGTGGTGGCCGTCCCCGGCACGACATCGAGCGCGGAGGCGAGCTGCCCCATCGGCACGAGCGCAGCGGCATCGAGCGCGGACTCGGCGACGTAGATGGCCTTGAGGTAGTTCTCGACGGTGCTCGATGGCAGCATGGCGGCAGACGGGCTCTGGTATGGTAGCCAACAATGCCCCGGCCAGCGAATGCGCGTTCCGCGGGGCGTGCCCGTCCCTCCCTCGCGACCGCCCTCGCGACGCCCGAACGCAAGGCCCGGTACGTCCGCACGCTGTTCGAGGGGATCGCGTCGCGGTACGACCAGATCACGGTGGGACTGTCGTACGGCCGTGACCGTCACTGGAAGGACACGCTCGCGCGCATGGCCTGCGCGCAGCCCGGCGAACGGGTGCTCGATCTCGCCTGCGGGACGGGCGACATCGCCGTCCGACTGGCGGCCGCTGGCGCGCATGTCATTGGCCTCGACCTGACGACAGCCATGCTGGCACTCGCGGCCACGCGCAACGCCGCGGTGCCGTCCGTGCGGTGGCTGCAGGGTGACATGATGGCCCTGCCCGTGGCGCCGGCCTCCTGCGACATCGTCACGATCGGCTACGGGCTGCGCAACGTGCCGGTGCTCGACCAGTCGCTGGCCGAGATCATGCGCGTGCTGCGTCCCGGCGGGCGCGTGCTCTCGCTCGACTTCACGCTGCCAACGTCACCCGTCGTCCGCCGCGCGTACCTGGCGTACCTCGACGTGGTCGGCGGGCTCGTCGGGCAGGCGCTTCACGGCGACCCGGACACGTATCGGTACATCCCGGCGAGCCTGCGGCGGTACGCCGGCGCGGAAGGCGTCGCGGACCGGATGCGCATGCTCGGGTTCGTGGACGTCGCCTGGTGGCCGGTGATGGGTGGGCTCATGGCCATCAACACCGGCCGCAGAGGAGATCGCGCGTCGGTCACCGGCGGTCCGCCCACGCTTCAGCGAAGGCAGAAGTCCCTGGCCGCTATCCGGACTTGATGGATCGCACGGGCTTCAGCTCGTGCGTGGTGGGCCGTGTGCGTGCCCGTTCGTGGGACACGGCGTCCCGCAGACGGACGTGTGCTGGCCCCGGCCCTCTGTCCTCTCTCGTCTGGCGTCGGTCCATCCTTTGGCGCGTTTCTCGCATGTTGCAGTAGAGCGACCCATGACGATACTGCGTCACGCCCTGCGTTCTCTGTTCGGGACACCCTCGGTCACTGGCCTCATCGTACTGACGCTCGCCCTCGGCATCGGCATGACGACCGCCGTGTTCTCGGTGGTCGAAGCCGTGCTGCTCCGTCCGCTGCCGTTTCCCGAGGCCGATCGGCTCGTGGTGGTGTGGGAGTATCGCCGCGACCGCCCGGAGGGTTCTCATGGCGTGGGTCGCAATGTCGTCGGCCCTGGAAACTACCTGCGCTGGAAGGAGCGGCTGAGTTCGTTCGACGGCCTCACGCTGTTTCTCGGCGGTCACGGGACGTTGTCCGTACCCCTCACCCGGACGGTGTCCGGCCCCGTGGAGCCCGAGCGCGTGCCGGCGGCGATCGTGCACGGGAGCTTCTTCCGGACGCTCGGCGTGGTGCCAGCGCTCGGCCGCGCCATCGAGCCAGGCGACGGTGTCCCGGGAGCGGAGCCCGTGGTGGTGCTATCCGATGCCTGGTGGCGATCGCGGCTCGGCGGCGACCCCGATGTCGTCGGCCGCACGCTCGACATCAACGGCACGCCGACGACGATTGTTGGCGTCGCCGATGGGTCGCTCGACCTTCCGCATGGCGCACGTTTCTGGACCGCGTGGCAGATGGACGAAGCCGCTGCCAGGGAGCAGCGGGGCCGCTCGGCTGCCGCCATTGGCCGTCTGGCGCCAGGACTCACGATCGAACGGGCGCGTGAGGAGCTCTCGAGCGTGGCGGCGGCGCTCGAGCGCGAGACGCCCGATCGCAACGCGGGATGGACGACGTCGGTCGTCCCGCTCGAAGACGAACTCGTGGCGTCGGTCCGCCCGGCGGTGACCACCGTCGCGTTGGCCGTGGGATTCGTGCTGGTCGTGGGCTGCGTCAACGTCGTGAATCTCCTGCTGGCGCGCGCACTGGGGCATCACCGGGACGTGGCGGTGCGCCTGGCGCTCGGTGCGCCCGCGCGTCGTATCGTCGGTCAGGCCGTCCTCGAGGGCGGGATCCTTGCTGGATGCGGCGGGCTGCTCGGGATCCTCCTGGCATGGGGTGTGCTCGCCGCCAGCGAGGCGCCGCTGCACGCGTTGCTCGCCACCAACGTTCCGGCCCGTCTCAACCCCGTGGTGCTGGCGTTCGGCATCGGCATGTCGCTGGTCACCGGCCTCGTGTTCGGTGTGGTGCCGGCCTGGGTGGCCACGCATCGCATCCGCATTGGTGCACTCGCCGATGGGCGGACGGTGTCGTCGGGACGTGCGGTGGGAACCGTGCGGTCGACGCTCGTCGTGAGTCAGATCGCGTTGGCCTTGCTCCTGCTGCTGGGCGCGGGCGCGTTGGTGCGCGGCTACTGGGAGTTGACCCGCGTGGATCCAGGCTTCGAGGCCGCACAGGTCGTGTCGCTGCGCGCCGCCCCGACCGGCGACACGTATCGCGATCGGACCAACCAGGTCGCCTACTTCGAGCGCATGATTGGCGCAATGGACGGCCTCCCCAACGTGGAGGCTGTTGGCGCCATCAGCGTCAAGCCGCTCGGCACCGGTGGCGCGGCGACCAGCTATCACGTCGTCGGACAGCCTCCCGATCCGCCGGACCTGCGCCGGACCACGGACATCCGCGTCGTGACGCCTGGACTGCTCGACACCCTGCGCGTACCGTTGCTGAACGGACGGTTCGTCACCGGCAGCGACACAGCCGACACGCCGCCGGTCATGGTGGTGAACCGCGCGTTCGTCCGCGACCTGCCGTCGGACGTCGACCCTGTTGGTCAGGCTGTCGAACTCGCATGGTTCGGCGGGCCGGTGTGGACCATCGTCGGCGTCGTCGGTGACGTCCACCTGGCGGCGCTGGACCGCGACCCGCGCCCGGCGGTCTACCTGCCGCTGCCGCAGACACCGGTATTCGACATGACGGTTGTCGCTCGCGTTCGGGGCGACGTGCACACCGCGATCGGTGAGCTTCGCACGGCTGTTGCGGGCATCGATCCGCGCGTGCCGATCACCGATGTGGAGACGCTCGACGACACGGTTGCGGCGTCGATCGGTCGGCCGCGCGTGCTGTCCGCCGTGCTGGGGACGCTGGCCGGCGCCGGTCTACTGCTCGCGCTCGTCGGGCTGTACGGCGTGCTGTCGCACAGCGTGCAGCAGCGGCTGCGTGAGATCGGCGTGCGCATCGCTGTCGGAGCGGGGCCACGGGACGTCGTGGCGCTGGTGGTGCGTGATGGGCTGCGGCTGATTCTCATCGGCGGCGCGCTTGGACTCGGCCTGGCGCTGACGGGCGCAACATTGCTCGAGCGCGTGCTCGCCGAATCCGTACACCCCGACCTGTCGACCGGGGTCGTCGTGGTCCTGCTCCTGTGCGGCGTGGGGCTTCTGGCGGCCGCGATTCCTGCCTGGCGCGCCTCGCGCGTGGACCCGGTGACCGTCCTGCGCGACTGATCGTCCACCCTCCCCTTCATCGCGCGAGCGTCCGGCGTCGGTGTGCGGCCGTCGCCTGTAGTCCGTGGCCTGCGGCCTGAGATGGTCTACTCTTGGACCGGCATGCTCGATACCGCGGAAGTGAATCGTCGGCTCACCCATCATCTCGCCGACCTCCAGAAGGCCGCGGCGAAGCGCCGCGCCGACATCGATGAGGCGCGCCAGGCCTTCGAGACCGTGCTCGAGCGCGAGGTTGCTCCCACCGTCCGCCAGCTCGCACAGGTGCTGAAGTCGCGGGGATTCACGTTCGGCGTCCAGACGCCGGCCGGCGCGGTGCGGCTCGTCTCCGATCGCAGTAGCGACGACTTCATCGCCGTCGAGCTGGACGTGACCAGGCGTCCCCCGGCCGTGGTCGCCGTGCGCCAGTACACCCGTGGCCGGCGGCTGATCGACGACGAGCGGATCATCCGTGAGGGTGAGGCCATCGGGTCGCTCGACGGCGAGCACGTACTCGACACGCTGCTCGGGCTCATCGATCCTTTCGTCGAGAAGTAAAGTGTCCACGACTTCCGATGGCCGATGCGCCCACGTGACGGTGTACGTCGGCCAGCATTGACTACCCTGTGATCAGGTGAAAGCGTGGCTTTCACGAGCCGGAGTCCCGTTCGATGCCCGTGACGTCATGACGGACGTTGCGGCCTGCGACGCACTGATGGAGCTGGGGTATCGTCGCGTCCCTGTCACGATCATCGGCGATGCCGTGATTCAGGGCTTTGACGCCGATATCCTCGAACTGCACACCCGCGACTTGTCTCGAGCCGCCGGCACGGCTGTCGTGGGTGACACACCGTCCCAAGGAGACGCCTGACGCGGCGATGACCGCCGCGTCGTGGCTGCCGGGACAGGGAGGCGAGGGATGCGCACGACGATGGGGTGGGCGATGGCTGTGGCGGGGATGGCGCTGATGATGGCGACACCTCCAGTACAGGCGCAGGGCGCGGCGAACGACGCTGTCGTCATCACGCGTGGCGAGGGTGTGATCAAACGCGCGCCCGACCGTGCGTTCGTCACGGTGGCTGCGGAATCGCGTGCCCGGCAGCCGAAGGCGGCGCAGCAGGCCAACGCCACGGCGATGACGGCCGTGCTCGAACGCTTGAAGGCCCTCGGCTTCGCTGGCGACGCGGTGCGGACGCTCTCGTTCGGTGTCGAGCCCGAGTACGACTGGTCTACGCGGACGCAGGTGCTCAAGGGCTACGTGGCCCGCAACGTGGTTGAAGTGCGGATTGACGACATCGGCCGGGTCGGTGAAGTGGTCGACGCGGCGGTGGAGTCTGGCGCGACCCAGGTGCGCAACGTGCGCTTCACGTTGAAGGACATGCCCTCGGTGGAGCGCGAGGCGCTTTCGATGGCGTCGGCCGACGCGATGGCTCGAGCCCGGGCGCTTGCCGAGGGTGTCGGACGCGCCGTGGACCGCGTCGTCAAGCTGGATGAAGTCGGCGAAGCGGCGCCGAGTCCAATGATGATGCAGCGGATGAGTGCGCCGATGGCGGCTGCAGAGGCCGCGCCGTCGACGCCCGTGGCGGCTGGCGAGATCGAAGTGCGATCGCGAGTGACCCTGACGGCCGTGTTGAAGTGAACACCGAACTGCTGCTCTTCCTGCTGATCGGGGTGCTGCTGGGCGCAGGCCTGGCGTGGCTGGCGCTGCGCTCGTCGCGCATCGCCCCCGCGGCATTGGCCGTCGCCGAGACGCGGGCGGCCTCGTTCGAGGCGAGGGCCGCTGCGATCGAGCAGGACCTTCTCCAGAACCACGAGGAACTCACCGCACTGCGGGGGAGGCTCGAGGACGAGCAGCGTCGACGTGCGGTCGCCGAAACACAGGCCGAGCAGGCGATCGCGATGGCTCGACGGCAGCTCGATGACCTGACGACGGCGAGGCAGCAGCTCGAGAACGCCTTCAAGTCGCTGGCGGCCGATGCGCTCGCCGCCAGCTCGAACAACCTCCTGCAGTTGGCCGAAGAGCGCTTCAGGACGCTGCATGAGCAGGCGTCGGGTGACATGCGCGCCAACAAGGACGCGATCGGCGCCCTCGTGTTGCCGCTTGCGGAGAAGCTGACGGAGTACCAGCAGGGCGTGCAGCGGTTCGCGGAACACGGCCAGCGCGATCTCGGACAGGTGGGCAGCCAGTTGCGCGACGTGATGGGCGCGACCTCGCGGCTGCAGCAGGAAACGGCCAAGCTCGTGACTGCCCTCCGGGCGCCCCACGTCCGCGGGCGCTGGGGTGAGGTGGCGCTTCGCCGCGTGGTCGAACTCGCCGGCATGAGTTCGCATTGCGACTTCGATGAGCAGTCCACGCACGAGGGCGACGATGGGCGGCTCCGTCCGGATGTGGTGGTGCGGCTGCCCGGCGGGCGCACGGTGATCATCGATGCGAAGGTCGCACTCGCGGCGTATCTCGACGCTGTCGACGCGACCAGCGATGACGAGCGGCGGGGGCACTTCGCCCGGCACGCCGCGCAGATGAAGACCCACGTCGACAAGCTCGCAGACAAGGAGTACGGTCGGCAGTTGCGGGCGACGGCCGAGTTCGTCGTCCTGTTCATTCCGGGCGACGCCTTCCTCTCGGTCGCGGCCGAGGCCAACCCGGCGCTCATCGAGTACGCGCTCGAGCGCAACGTGGTGATCGCGACGCCCGCCACGCTCATCGCCCTGCTGCGGGCGGTCGCCTACGGCTGGCGGCAGGAGCAGGTGGCCGAGAACGCCCAGCAGATCAGCGACCTCGGACGCCAGGTGCACGACCGGTTGGCGATGCTCATCACGCGCCTGGCGACGATGGGCGGGCAGCTGAACAAGACGGTGAAGGCCTACAACGAGGCCGTGGCATCGCTCGAAGCACGTGTGCTGCCCGCGGTGCGACGGTTCGGAGAGCTTGGCGTGCCGTCGCGAAAGGAACTCATCGAGCCGAAGCCGGTGGACGTGCAGGCGCGGCAACCGGTGCCGCTGGAACTCGAGCTGGAGTAGCGGTCACCCCCCGGGGGGCAGACCAGGGGGCAGACCTGACCCCCAGACAGGCCACGCCAGACCTGACCCCTGCTATCCTCCACCCGGAGGTGCCCCATGCAGGTCCTGCTCCTCTCGATGCCCGACTCGTTCGAGCACACGCCCACCATCGGCATGCGCATGCCGAACGGCGCCCTCGCGTCCCTGGCCGGCAACGTCGACCCTCACCACCATGTCGCCATCGCCGACCTCATCCTCGTCCAGAACGATGTGCCCGGCACGGTCAGGCGCCTGGTCGCCGACCACCGCCCCGACGTCATCGGCCTCTCCGTGATGACCTTTCAGCGGCGGACCGCCCTGCGGCTCGTCCGACTGCTCCGCACCCTCTGTCCCCAGACCCGCCTGGTGGCGGGCGGCTACGATCCGAGCCTCGATACCGATGCATGGACCGGCCAGGACGGCGTGGACTTCGTGGTGCGCGGCGAAGGGGAACGTACCTTTCGCGATCTGTTGCGTGCGCTCGAACGCGAACGCGAACCGCACGACGCCCAGTTGGCCGGCATCGACGGCCTGGTGTGGCGCCGGCAGGACGGCACCGTCGTCCACAACACGCCCCGCCACGTCATGCACGCGCTCGACGACCTGCGTCTGCCACGCCGGGCGGCCCGCGTTCTTGGGGGATACACCTTCCTCGGCGACGAGGTGGACGTCGTCGAGACGTCACGCGGCTGCACCTACGACTGCAGCTTCTGCTCGATCATCGAGATGCGGGGACGCAACTTCCACGTCGGCTCCCTCGATCGCGTGATGGCCGATCTGGCAGACGCGCGCGCACACGGCGCCCGGGTCATCTTCCTGGTGGACGACAACATCACGCTCGACGTCCGGCGGTTCGAGGCGCTCTGCGAGGCAATCATCGCCACCGGCCTGAACGACCTGCGCTACATCGTTCAGGGGATGACGTCCGCATTCGCCGCCCATGGCGAGCGGCTGGCCCCGCTCATGCGCCGCGCAGGTTTCACCTACGTGTTCCTCGGCATCGAGAACGTCCTGGACGAGGACCTCGCCTTCCTGAAGGCCGGCGCGAAGAACGCCGCGCGCGAACAAGGCCGCACGGTGGGCAACGCCTCGATCCGGGCGATCGAACTCCTGCATCAGCACGGCATGTACGTGGTCGGGGGCCTCATCGTCGGCAGCCCCGACGACACGGCCGAAGCCATCGAGGCGAACCTCGCGTTCGCCCGCCGGTACGTCGACTGGCCCTACATCCAGCACCCGACGCCGTACCCCGGCACGCCGATGACGCACGACTTCCGCGAGCGCCAGCTCGTCGTGAACGAGCACCTGCACGAATACGACGGGACAACGGCCGTGGTGAGGACGAGGGGCATGCCGGCCGAGGAGGTGGAGTTCCTCCGCTGGCGGGCGGAGCGGTGGATGAAGCTGCGACACATGCCGGCAGCGCTGCGGGCGCACCCGTGGTTCGTGCTGACGCACTGGCCGGCCCTGCTCGCGCACACGTTCCGCGGAAGTTCATGGCGCTCATGGCTGGGGTTGGAGGACGCGAGGACCACGTTCGCGCGGTACAAGGCCCTCCGCGGGCGGGAGCGGGAGTACGTGTAGGCGACCAGTGACCCCCCGCCGAGCCACGCCAGACTTGACCCCTGCTATGACACAACCCCGCTGAGACCCTGCCGGGCCGGTTCGCTATGATCGGGAGACGGTCAGGTGCCGGCAGGCCGGCCTGCTCATGTCCATGGATCAACACACGGAGCCCGTCACATGGAAACCTGCGGTCGCGGCCGTGGTTGCCGGCGCGGCGGCCCGCGCGTATCCGGCGGAGTGCTGCGGCCTGCTCTTCGGGACGGGGCCCACGGAGGTGGTGACGGCCGAGCCGATAGCCAACGCCGAGCGTGACGAGCGACGGAGCGTCGCGTACCTGCTGGCACCGGGTGAGTACCGCCGGGCCGAGCAGCGGGCCCGCGCCGTGGGGCTCGAGATCGTGGGCGTCTTTCACAGTCACCCAGACCAGGCGGCGGTGCCGTCCGACTCCGACGTCGCGGAGGCCTGGCCGGGGTGGCTCTATGTCATCGTACCCGTCGAGCAGGGACGCGCCGGAGTGGCGCGCGGCTGGCGCTCGCGGGACGACCGGTCGGCTTTCGACCCGGTCGATTTGATTCACGTTGCGTAAGGAGATCCTTGTGGCCCACGTCGTACACATCCCCACGCCGCTCCGGGCGTTCACCGACAAGCGCGACACCGTCGAGGTGGACGGCGCGACCGTCGGCGACGCGCTCGCCGGACTCATCGCGCAGTTTCCCGAGCTGCAACGCCACCTCTACAACGAGCAGGGCAAGCTCCGCCACTTCGTCAACATCTACGTGAACGACGACGACATCCGCTACCTCGAGAAGGAGGCGACGGCGCTGAAGGCTGGCGATTCGCTGAGCATCATTCCTTCGGTCGCGGGCGGCAGCGGCGCACTGGAGGCCGCCACGCCCGCGTTGCCGACGCTCGAGCACGACGAAGTGGAGCGCTACAGCCGGCACCTCATCCTGCCCGAGGTGGGGATGGAGGGGCAGCGCAAGCTCAAGGCCGCCAGCGTCCTCTGCATCGGGGCCGGGGGCCTCGGGTCGCCCGCGCTGCTGTATCTCGCCGCCGCCGGCGTCGGCCGTCTCGGCATCGTCGATTTCGACGTCGTGGACGTCAGCAACCTGCAGCGCCAGGTCATTCACGGCACGCCGGACGTAGGTCGGCCGAAGCTGCACTCGGCGCGCGACCGCGTCCTCGAGATCAACCCGCACGCGAAGGTCGAGCTGCACGAGGTCGCCCTCTCGTCGCACAACGCCCTGGATCTCTTCAAGGACTACGACGTCATCCTCGACGGCACCGACAATTTCCCGACCCGCTATCTCGTCAACGACGCCTGCGTGCTGCTCGGCAAGCCCAACGCGTACGGCAGCATCTTCCGCTTCGAGGGCCAGGCGTCGGTGTTCGCGACGAAGGACGGTCCGTGCTACCGCTGCCTGTATCCCGAGCCGCCGCCACCGGGGCTCGTGCCGAGTTGTGCCGAGGGCGGAGTGCTCGGCGTGCTGCCCGGCATCATCGGCGTGATTCAGGCCACCGAGGCCATCAAGATCATCCTCGGGGCAGGGGAACCGCTCATCGGCCGCTTCCTGATCTACGACGCGCTCCGCATGCGTTTCCGCGAGTTGAAGCTGCGGCGCGATCCGGAGTGCCCGGTCTGTGGGGACCACCCGACGGTGAAGACGCTCATCGACTACGAGCAGTTCTGCGGTCTGAAGCCGGCCCCCTCGGCGGCCACGGGCGGGGCAGCGGCAGCGACCGCGCCGGAGATTCCCGCCGTCACGGTCGAAGACCTCAAGGCACGGCTCGACGCGGGCGACGACGTGCTTGTGCTCGACGTGCGCGAGTTCCACGAGGTGGAGATCTGCCGTATCGCCGGCTCGACCGTGATCCCCCTCGGTGACCTGCCGAACCGCCTCGCCGAGGTGCCGCGCGACCGCGACATCGTCGTCCAGTGCAAGGTTGGCGGTCGCAGCGCGAAGGCCGTCGGCATCCTGCAGGCCGCGGGATACGACCGCGCCGTGAACCTCACGGGCGGCATCCTCGCCTGGGTCGATCGCATCGATCCGACGCAGCCGAAGTATTGACAGGAACGAAGGAAGGAAGGAACAAAGGAACGAAGGAACCAAGGAACGAAGGAAGGAACCAAGGAAGGAAGGAACCAAGGAAGGAAGGGACGAAGGAGCCAAGGAACCAAGGAACCAAGGAAGGAAGGAACGAAGGAAGGACAGAAGGAGCCAAGGAACGAAGGAAGAAGGAACCGAGGAAGGAAGGAAGGACAGAAGGGCAGCATGGCGGCGGTAGCGCCCGCCGCGCCGAGGCGGGAACCGAAGACAGCACGGCCCCGGCAAGGCCTCGGCAAGGCCCCACCTCGCCGCCGGGGAGCACGGACGGATAGTCGGTTGACAACGGCGGTTGCCCTGTCGTCGTCATCGGTTGTCGGGAGGGAGCCGCAGGTGGCGCACGGAGACGCTGAGGATTGCCGCGAACTCGCGGGCCTCTCGGAGGAGCCATTGCACCTCGTCCTGGTCGCCTTTCTTCACGGCGTGGAGTGCTTGCAGCCAGTGAATCGATTCGTGTGATTCCCTCAGCGAGATGTTGTAGCAGTGGGCCATCTGCTTTCGGCTCAGTAGCGCTCGCGTCTCGCTGAGGTTTGCACCGATGCCAGTGGTCGCGCCGGCGACCTGCTCGACGATGCGTCCGGGCACGCTCCGACGCTCCATCAGGTCGCACACAAAGCCCAGCGCCCGGTTCGTATACACCTGAGAGCGCGCCACCAGGTCCTGCCGTCGTGCGTGAGTCATGGCATCGACAGAAGCCAGATCCGTGCCGCCTGCTCCATGCCGTTCCCGCCTCAGGCGGCGCCACCGGGGCCGTGCCGTCCTTTCCCCGCCTCGGCGAGGCGGGGCCTACCGGAGCCATGCTGTCCTTCCTTCCTTAGTTCCTTTGTTCCTTC
>CAYMAG010000002.1:96678-118578 GCA_964388335.1 uncultured Vicinamibacteraceae bacterium
GGCGGGGCCTACCGGAGCCATGCTGTCCTTCCTTCCTTAGTTCCTTTGTTCCTTCGTTCCTTGGTTCCTTGGTTCCTTTGTTCCTTCCTTCCTTCGTTCCTCCGTCCTCCATGCCTTTCCCCGCCTCGGCGAGGCGGGGCCTACCGGAGCCGTGCTGTCCTTCGTTCCTTGGTTCCTTCGTTCCTTGGCTCCTTCGTTCCTTCGTTCCTTCCTTCCTTCCTTCCTCCCTCCCTTCCTGTACAATCCTTCTGTCATGCTCCGCCTCTCGAAGAAGACCGACTACGCGCTGATGGCCATGAAGCACCTGGCGCTCCACGGCGACAGCGGAGCGTCGAGCGCGCGCGAGATTGCCGAGCAGTACGACATCCCGTCCGAGCTGATGGCGAAGGTGCTGCAACGGCTGGTTCGACGCGGGCTGCTCACGTCACACCAGGGCACGCGGGGCGGCTATCTGCTCGCGCGGTCGTCGCACGACATCTCCATCGCCGACGTGATTCAAGCCGTGGACGGTCCGCTCACCGTCACCGCCTGCTCGACCGAGGACCACGGCTGCGACCAGTACAGCAAGTGCAACGTCCGCGACCCGCTCTGGCGCATCAAGGACCGCATCCTGCACTCGCTCGCAGGCTGCACGCTGGCCGAGATCGTCGCAGACGAGGTGGTCGCCGCCGTGCCGATGTCGCTCACGCGACGCACGCAGACGCTCGCCGCACCGCATTTGTAACGGCCGCATCGCGGTTCCGCTGCCGAGCACTCGGAGCGTGCTTCTTCGGACGTCGTGGCGAGGCGTCCCGACCTGTCGCGGATGCTCTCCAGTCCCCTCTATTTCGACGCCCACGCCACGACGCCGTGTGACCCGCTCGTGGTCGCAGCGATGGCGCCTTTCTGGAGCGACACCTTCGGCAACGCGTCGAGCGTGCACCACGCGTCCGGCCAGGCCGCGCAGCGGGCCGTCGAGTCGGCCCGCGGGCACGTCGCGGACCTCGCCGGCGCCCGCTTGCGTGACGTCGTCTTCACCAGCGGTGCCACCGAGGCCAACAACCTCGCCCTGAAGGGCGTCGTCGCTGGTGTGGGACGTCCCGCCCACGTCGTCACGGTCGTCACCGAGCACAGCGCCGTGCTCGACCCGTGCCGGTGGCTGGAAGGACAGGGTTCGACCGTCACGTACCTGCCAGTCGGGCATGACGGGCTCGTGTCGGTGAGCGACCTCGAAGCCGCGCTCACACCCGAGACCCGCCTCGTGTCGGTGATGGCGGCCAACAACGAAATCGGCGTGCTCCAACCGATGGCGGCACTCGCGGCCGTGGCGCACCGCGTGGGCGCGTGGTTCCACACGGACGCGTCCCAGGCGCTGGGCAAGGTGCCTCTCGACATGGACGACATGGGGATCGACCTGCTGTCGTGCACGGCCCACAAGATGTATGGCCCGAAGGGCGTCGGCGCGCTCATCGTCAGGCGGAAGGCCCAGGTACCGCTGGTGTCGATTCAGCACGGCGGCGGACACGAGCGCGGACTCCGCTCTGGAACGCTGAACGTTCCCGGCATCGTCGGCTTCGGCGAGGCCTGCCGGCTGGCAGGCGAGCGCATGGAGGCCGACGGCCAGCGCCTGACCAGTCTCAGGAATCGCCTCTGGGCATCGCTGCAGGCGGCGCTCCCCGACGTTCACCTTCGTGGGGCGCCCGAGCCCAGGCTCCCGCACAACCTGAACGTCGGCTTCGGCGGCCTGCGCAGCCGCGATCTCCTGCTCGCGCTGGACGATGTGGCGGTGTCCCCGGGAGCGGCGTGCGCCTCTACCGGCGCGGAGGCGTCGCACGTGCTGCGTGCGCTCGGCTTGTCGGAGGACGAGGCGAAGAGTTCGCTGCGCTTCGGTCTTCTGCGGACCACGACCGACGAAGAGGTCGACTACCTCGTCGGGCGCCTCGTCGACGTGGTGCGCTCGCTGCGGCGGTGAGCGACGGCCTCGAGAGACGTCTCAGTGCTCCGGCTGCGGTAACATGGAAGGACTGCCATGGTGTACATGACCCTCGATGCCGCACGTCAGATTCACAAGCTCCTCGACAAGCAGGGGATGCCGGGCGGAGGCCTGCGGGTGGGCGTGAAGGCGGGCGGCTGCAGCGGCCTCAGTTACGCGTTCGCGTGGGAAGCCGAGCCCGGTCCGAACGACGAGGTGTTCGACGGCCCGGAGGGCGCGAAGCTGTACGTCGACCCGAAGAGCCACAAGTTCCTCGACGGCACCCAGCTCGACTTCGATACCAGCCTGCTGAGCAAGGGGTTCTTCTTCCACAACCCCAACGCGAAGGCCACCTGCGGCTGCGGCACCTCGTTCTCGCTGGGATAGTCCTCACTCATCGGGATAGGACGTCGGACTGCTCGGAAAGCGGTCGCTCCGTACTCAGGTGTGGGCGGGCAGCTCGCCCGACGCCTCGACCACGTCCATACGTCCGACCTCGCCTGCCCGAAGGAGCGCCGCCCTGAACAGGATGGGACCCACCATCTCGTGCATGGCGATGAGCGCGACGGTGAGGGCCTGCAGGCGCCCACCCCACTCGGGGAACTCGGTGCTGACGATGATCGCGAGGCCGAGGGTCACGCCGGCCTGAGACACGAGGCCCATCCACGCGAGTCGGGGGGCTTGTCCCTCGAGCCCGGCCACGCGCGCGCCCGCCGCCGTGCTTCCACGGATGAGCAGCCCTCGCACGACGGCGATGACGACGGCCACCAGCCCGAGAGAGGCGAGGACATCGAGGTGGAGATTCGCGCCGGCGGCGGCGAAGAACAGCACGAGCACAGGGAGCGCGCCGCGTTCCACGGCCGTTCGCAGCGCGTCGCCTTCGGGCGGAGCGATGTTCTCGACGACCAGGCCCGCAGCGAGCGCCGCCAGCAGGGGTTCGAAGTACCAGATCGCGCCCACCTGGCTGAGGACGGCACTCACACCCAGCAGGACGACGGTCACTTCGCGTCCGACATAGCGCAGATACAACGCGAACAGCGAGCCGACGATGCCCCCGAACGCGAACGAGCCGAAGATCTCCCAGGCGAGCCCCGACAGGATGCCGTGGCCCGACGCCGACGCGCCCAGCACGAAGCGCACGCTTTCCATCGAGAGCGTGAACAGAAGGATCAACATCAAATCGGCCAGGACGACGAGCGCCAGCACGAGTTCGCACAGCGGCCCACGCGCTCGGCTCTCGGTGATGACGGCAATGCTCACGGTCGGCGAGAAACTGGTCGTGACCGTCGCGAGGAGTCCTGCGAGGGCCAGGCGCGCCAGCCCGGTGAGTTCGGGCAGAATCGGCAGATACGGCCAGGCAGCCCAGAACAGCACGGTCAGCGTGAGCCACATCACGCCCAACGTCACGCCGCCCATCGTCAGCATCGACCTGAGTTGCGGGCGCAGACGGTGGAAGTTGATTTCGAGACCGGCGACGAACGCGATGAGCGCGATGGCCAGCCCATTGACCACCTGCAGCTCGCGCGCCATTGCGGGGGTCAGGATGGCGCCTGCGTAGGGCCCGCAGAGCATTCCGAACACCAGATAGCCCGAGATGCGCGGCAACCGGATCTTCTCGAACAGCTCGCCCGTCAGCGAGGCGGCAATCAACGTGAATCCGATCGCCAGGCCCGCGCCGCGCAGGCCCCCGCCGCCCACGGGCGAGGCACTCGTCACGAAGGCGGCAATCGTCAGGATGATGGCCAACGCCAGCAGGCGAATCATGCCGCGTCACTCTCGTCCGACGGCGTGAGCACGAAGGCGAGCGCTTCGCTCGCCAGCGTCGCGATGACGACGGCCGTGAGCAGCGCCGTCGCGCCGCCCGCCTCGAGCAGCTGCCGTACGTTGAGCGCGTAGGCGATGCCGAGCAGCCCTGGGGCGATGAGGTAGGCACCGAGGTCTGACGGCGTGACGTCCTGCTGCATGCGCGAGGCGACCCAGCCGCCCGCGAGCTTGCCGGCCAGGCGGAACAACACGAGGGGCGCGCACAACCAGACCGCCGCGAGGGAGTAGGCGCAGGAGGCGCCGGCCACGAGCAGGAGCAGCACGATGAGCGGATGCTGGATGTTCTGCAGGTCGTCGCGCACCACGCGATCTGCCGCGCCCGGGAGCCGCGTCCACAGCAGGCCGGCCGACAGTCCGGCCAGCAGCGGTGAAAGGCCGAGGTAGGCGGCCGTGCCGCCGAGCAGCGCAAGCGTCCCCGCGATGAACACGTTGCGCTCGGCACGCGAGTGGGCGCGCTCGAAGAGCAGCCAGCCCGCGATGCCCACGCCGCCTCCAAGCCCGATCGTGACAGCCACGTCCGCGAGGCTCGACAGCCACGGCGTGAACGGAGGTGCCGTCACGCGGACCACCACCAGTCCCCCGAGCACGATGGGCAGCAGGTCGTCCAGGTCGGCGATTCTCGAGGCTACGCGCTGCACCTCGTGCGAGACTCCTTCGTACGCGACGGCAGACGACGCGGCAGCACTGATGCCGAGGACCAGGCCGACGAGGCTGGGCGAGAGGCCGAGCGGCATGGTCCAGCCGGAGAGCAGGTACCAGAACGCGCCGGCGACCACCACCACCGTGATGGCACCCTCGAGAGAGGCGGCACCGAGCAGGCGGCGGTCGCGCGATCCGCGCAGGTCGAGAGCGAGGCCGACGAACACCCCGAGCGCGGCCAGGGCGATGGACACCACCGTGTCGAGGGAGAGCAGTACGCCTGGGGACAGGACGTTCAGCGCATGGGGCCCGAGCAGCGCGCCAAGCGGGACGAAGAACAGGGCAGGTGCGGCGACGGGGGCCAGGCCGAGTGCGGCTCGTGTCCGCAGTGGCCGCAGCCAGCGGTCCAGGCTCCGCGGTCGTTCCCGCCGTCCGAGTGCCTCGTCAATGGGATCGGCGCCGCCGGCCTCGCGCCAGTCGGTCTGTGGTGCCATCACTTCTCGACGACCAACGCCCGTGGACGGTGGTCACGCTCGACCCCGAGAAACAGCGGAGCACCCGCAGCCAGTGCGCTCCAGGCGTCCGTGACCTGCGCCGGCATCGGCGCCCGGACGCGTCCGACCGCCACGATCGTGTCTCCGGACTGCACGCCTGCGATATCGGCGGCGCTGCCGGCCCGCACCCGCACGACCTCCGACCCCTGAGGAGCGTCCGCTCGCAGCGTCAAGCCCAGATCGGCGTCCTGCTCCGGACGAGCGGGGCCGACCGATGCCCGGGCCTGCGTGGGAGCGGCCCCAACGACCACCGGCAGCGTCTGAAAGGCGCCACCGCGCAGGACCGTCAATGACACGGACGTACCGGGAGGCGTTCGTGCAATCCGCATCTCGAGTCCCCGGGGCGTCACGACAGGCTGGCCGTTGACCGCCGTGACGACGTCGCCCACCCAGAGGTGTTCATCGCCTGGACCATCGGGCGCCACGTGGGCCACCAACGAGCCGGCCGGCGCGGCTGTCAGGCGAGCCGTGCGGGCATCGAGCGGTTGCGTCGTGATGCCGAGGTGGCCGGAGCTGACCACCGTGCCCGACAGCATCTGTTCGACCGAAGCCATCAGTTCGTCGGCGGGGATCAGGATCAGGGTGTCGTCCTCCTCGGTGGTCGTCGCCAGCCCGGCGAGGCGTCCGTCGAGCGTGAACACCGGCGCCCCCGGTTCGGCGCGGCTGCTCGGGCCGAGGGTGACCACGGGCGTGTCCCACCGGGGGTCGGCCAGTGTGTCGCTGCGACCCACGAACACGGGCTGCAGCGCGACGCCCGCGCGCGACGCCGAGGCCATGACCACGTAACCAGGGCTGACCAGCGGCGTCGCACCTTCGCGCATCGCCAGCACCTGCGCCGGCTGTCTCGGGATGCGGACCAGCGCCAGCTCGCGGACGGGATCGCTGCCGAGCACGGTGGCGGCGCCGGGCGCGCCCACGACACCCTCGACCCGTGCGCCACGGGGCAGGCGCGTCAACACGGCATCATCGCGCACCCGGATGGCGGTGGTGAACACGGTGCTGGGCGGCGGAACGTCGTCATCCTCCACTCCGGCCGGCATCGACAGCCGAAGCACCACCAACGAGGGACCGACGCGGCCGTTCAGCTGGGTGATGACCAGCGACAGGTCGTCGAACGCTGCCCTGTAGGCCAGCCTGGCCAGCGGCTGTGCCTGTACAGAGTCGGCGCCGGCCTCCGCGCCGGAGGGAAACCGGAACCGGCCCAGGACGAGCAGGACGAGCACCGACACCGCAATCGTCGCAGCGAGCAGTCGGGTCTCTCGAGAGAAGCTTCCGGTACGGACCATGGGTACGCGGAGCATACTCGTCGGCGCTTCACCGTTCAAACGGCCCCCAAGGAGGGGGGTATGATCGGCCGCATGTCCCGACAGACCCGAATGGTGCTGCTTGGACTCGCCGGCGTGGCGCTCGTCGTCATGCTGTACGACGCGTCGGCTCCCTGGCGCAGCGGGCAGCCCGTCACGCCGGCCACGACGCCCTCGCTCGAATCGTCCCGATCCGAGATCCAGCGCGGCCTCGACAAGACGCCGCTCGTCTATCCAGCCCAGTTCGTCGACGCGCTCGTGACCCGCCTGCGCGACGCGCTCGTCGTGGCGGTTCCCGACGGTGAGGACAGACCGCGCGCGGGCGTGGTCGTGGCGGGTGGAGAGGTGGTCATCGCGGCCGGCCAGGCGCACGCCTCGTGGCGAGTGACCACGGCGACGGGACAGATGTTCACCGCACGACTGAGGGGCGTCGACCCGGTGCGCGGCCTCGCGCTGCTCGGGCCCGACGAGTCTGATGCAGAGGGTGAAAGCGCGAAGAGTCCGCAAGGAATGAACCGGTCGGCCGCCGTCGCGATGGCCTTCGGTCCCCCTGCGCTTGCCTCCGGCTCCCCGGTGCTGGCGCTGCTGGCGACCCCGACGGCCGTGGTGACGCAACTCGTGCCAGCTCCCGGCACCGAGGCGTCTCTCGGGGCGCGGCTTCGTTCCGGCGGGCTGTCCCCCGGCACCGCCGTGGTCGACCTCGATGGACGCCTGGTCGCGTTTCTTGGCGCCGGCGTGCGTGGCGGACTGCCCTTCACCAGCGAAGACCTCCAGAACGAGATTCTCGTCGCACTCCGGGCTGGCGTGTCTCTCGCCGTCCCCTGGCTCGGCGCCGATCTGCAGGACCTCACGGGCCCCCTGGCCGAGCGGTTTCCCGGGGGGACGATGGTCGTCGTCTCCGTCGAGCCGCGTTCTCCGGCTGAGGACGCTGGGCTGCTTGCCAACGATGTCGTTGCTGCCGCGCGCGTGGGGGAGGTGGACGTTGCGACCACCGCCGACCTGAACGCGCGGGTCTCCGCCGGTGCGACCGTGCACCTCGACGTGGTTCGCAGCGACCGGAGGGGCCGCGAGCGAACGGCGTCGATTGACGTCACCGTCGGGCAGCGACGCTATCCGCGGGGAGTGGACGCCATCTCGGGTTTCAACGTCGCGGAGACCGGTGTGTTGCTCGACGTGGCACCCGCCTCGCCCGCCGCACGGGCCGGTCTCCGGACGGGTGACCGGGTCGAGCAGGTCGAGGGGCGGTCGGCGACGCCGGCGATGGTGGATGGCGTCGTGCGCGCGCCGCGCGGGCAATTGCTGACGGTGCGGAGAGACGGCGAGCGGCTGTTCGTCATCCTTCCCGCCGAGGAGGCGTCCCGGTGAGCCGCTCGAGCGAATGGATCGACTGGCTCCGCCGGCAGAATGCCAAGCTGCTCGGTCCGGCCATCCTCAGCGAAGAGAACACCATTCTGGTCGCCGCGATTCTGGTCGGCGTCCTCAGCGGGGTCGGTTCGGCCGCCTTCATCTACAGCCTGGCCGGCGTCCACCATCTGTTCTTCGTGACCTTCGCGTCGGCGCTCGGCTGGCTCGGTCCGTCGGCCGTCATCCTGCTGCCCGCGCTTGGCGGGCTGCTCGTGGGCCCGTTCATCGCCCGGTTCGCGCCCGAGGCGCGCGGCCACGGCGTGCCCGAGGTCATGACCGCGGTGGCGACGCGCGGCGGTCGCATCGCGGGACGCGTGGCCATCGTCAAGATCATCGCGTCGGCGATCTCGATCGGCTCGGGCGGCTCCGCCGGGCAGGAAGGGCCGATGGTGCAGATCGGCGCGGCCACGGCGTCGGCGGCCGGCAAGAGGTTCGGGGTGCCGCCGCACCACATGCGCACGTTCGTCGCGTGCGGCGCGGCGGGCGGGCTCGCCGCCGTGTTCAATGCCCCGATCGGCGGCGCGATCTTTGCGCTCGAGGTCATCACGGGTGAGCTGACGCCTGCGTTCGGCGCGGTGATTCTCGCGTCCGTGAGCGCGACCGTCGTCTCGCGGTCGCTGTTTGGCAACTTCCCGTCGTTCGTGGTGCCGCGCTACGACCTCGTGAGCAACACCGAACTGGTGTTCTACGTGGTGCTGGGTCTGCTGGCCGGACTGGCGTCGGTGGCCTTCATCCGCACCCTGTACGCGTTCGAGGATCGGTTCGACGAGTGGCAGTTTCCACAGCGGCTCAAGCCGGTGGTGGGCGGTCTGGCGCTCGGTATCATGGGCCGGTTCTTTCCGCAGCTCTTCGGGACGGGCAGCGACACGATTCAGGCCGCGACGTGGGGAACGCTCGCGCCCCTGCTGCTGCTGGCGCTGATCCCCCTGAAGATGGTGGCCACGTCGCTGACACTGGCGTCTGGCGGGTCTGGCGGGGTGTTCGGTCCGTCGATGTACGTCGGCGCGATGCTGGGCGGCGCCTTCGGGTGGGCTGTGCATGCCCTCTTTCCGGCAATGACGGCGGGAAGTGGAGCGTACGCGCTGGTGGGCATCGGGGGCGTCGTGGGCGGGACGGCCCTGGCACCGCTCACGGCCATCATCCTGCTCTTCGAGATGACCGACGACTACCGCATCATCCTGCCCGTGATGATGGTGACCGCGATATCGGTCGTCGTGACGCGCTCGTTCCTCGGCGGCGAGTCGATCTACACGCTCAAGCTGCGGCGGCAGAACATCGGCTACTACCAGGGCGCCGAACTGGAGCGCACGCACGGCTTCACCGTGGCGATGGCGATGCGGAAGGAACTGCCCACGCTCACCCCGGGGACCGATGTCGTGGCGGCGCTGGCCCGGGCGGTGAAAGCACGTGCCACGGCGCTGGCCGTCGTCGACGCCGAGGGGTGGCCGGTCGGCGCGGTGACGGTGGAGCAGCTATCGACGGCGTCGGTGGACGAGAAGCGTCCGTCTGACGTGGGGTCGCTTGCTCTGCCTCTCGCGAAGGTGCAGGTGCTTGCCGACGAGCGGCTCGATGCGGCGCTCGACCGGCTGGCCGGGTCGGATCACGATGTGCTGCTGGTTGTCGAGCCCAGCGCGGGCGACGCGCCCGCCACGTTGCTCGGCGTGTTGACGCGGCGCGATGTGCTGCGGATGTACGAGCGGGTGCTTCGGCGCAGGGGGTAGGTGACCCCATCTTGATACACTGGCCGGCTATGAAGATCACCGTGGCCCACAGCCCCGATTCCGACGATGCATTCATGTTCTACGGCCTCGCGTCAGGCGCGGTCGACCCCGGTGACCTCGAGGTCGAGCAGGTTCTCGCCGACATCGAAACGCTGAACCAGAAGGCCTTCGACGGTGCCTACGAGGTGAGCGCCGTCTCGTTCCACGCGTACGCCCACCTGTCCGACAAGTACGCTCTGCTGCCCCACGGAGCCAGCATGGGCGACAACTACGGGCCCATCGTGGTCGTTCGCAGCGACGGCCCCACCTCGCTCGAGGGCGTCACCGTCGCCATCCCTGGCCTGCTCACCTCCGCGTGGCTGGCCCTCCAGATGTACCACCCCGGACTCGACCACGTCGTCATGCCCTTCGACGACATCCTCGAGGCCGTACGCGACGGCAGGGTGGAGGCCGGCCTCATCATCCACGAAGGCCAGCTGACCTACGCGGACGAGGGCCTGCGCAAGCTCGTCGACCTGGGGGAATGGTGGTTCGAGCGGACCGGCGGCCTGCCGCTGCCGCTCGGCTGCAACGTGATTCGCCGTGATCTGGGCCCCCAGATGATGGCGCGCGTGTCGACGCTGCTGCACGACAGCATCGCCACGGCACTCAACAACCGCGAGAAAGCCGTCGACTACGCCATCGATTTCGGCCGCGGGCTCGACCGCGCCCGCACCGATCGCTTCGTCGGCATGTACGTGAACGAACTGACGCTCGATTACGGCGAACGCGGACGCGAAGCCGTACGGCGCTTCATGGGCGACGCGCACGACAAGGGCCTCGTGCCGCCCGTCGACCTCGTCTTCGTCGGGGAGTAGCCTACCAGGCCTCCGGGTGGATGGCCCGGGCGAGTTGTTCGGCGGCCTCCACGAGTCGCGGGCCGGGGATGACGAAGTCGTCTCCGGAAATCCGCAGCACGCGTCCATCCCGTACGGCCGGTATGCTGGCGAGCGCCTGCCAGGCACGCAGCGCGTCCGCGTCGCCGCCGGCCGATGCCTCGCCGCGCAGTTCGACAATGATGTCAGGCGCGCGCGCCAGCAGCACCTCCGTCGTCGCCTGCACGTTCTCGCGGTCGGTGTCCGCGAAGACGTTGTCGGCACCCGCCACGTCCAGCAGGTCGTGCAGGAAGCCCGTCCCGCCGCTCACCCACACCTGGCGCAACGTCCCGGGCTCACGCCCGAACACCAGCAGCGCTCGCGGCCGCGGACGACCCTCCACCCGCATCCGGACGGCGTTCAGCTTCGCCCGCATCACGTTGGCCGTCGTCCGCCCGCGCTCGGCGTGGCCGGTTCGCGTCGCGAGTTCTTCGAGCGTCGCCAGCGTGTCGCCGATGCCTCCGTGCCGGAACGTCAGCGTCTGTATGCCGGCCTGCGCGAGTTGCTGCTCCAGGGCTTCCTGCGACCCGTAGGTCACGACGAGGTCGGGCGCCAGCGCGAGGATTCGCTCGAGATCCGGGTCGAGCAGCGCGCCCAGCTTCGGCAGCGCCTGCACCTCGGCCGGACGTTCGTCGAAGCTGCTGACGCCGATCACCTGCGGTCCGGCGCCCACCGCAAAGAGCATCTCCGTTGCGGCTGGCACGAGCGACACGACGCTCGGGCCGGCAGCTCGTGCAGGGGAAGGGTCAGGCGTCGCTCCGCAGGCGACGGCGAGCAAGCCGGCGACCGCGACGATGGCGACCATGGCGGCGGAGAAGGTCCGCGACGACGATGAGTGCATGGCCTATCTTCGGAACACCAGCAACCAGAGGAAGAACGGGCCCCCGATGGTTGCCGTGACGACGCCCACCGGCAGCTCGACCGGCGCGATGATCGTCCGCGCCAGCGTATCGCAGAGCACCATGAACGCGCCCCCGAACAGGAACGAGGCGGGCAGGACTGTGCGGTGATCGGCGCCGACGATCGCGCGCACGAGATGCGGGACGATGATGCCGACAAAGCCGATGGGTCCCGCGAGTGAGACGACGACGCCGGTTGCGAGCGAGGCACTGAAGAACGCCACGCGCTGTACGCGCACTACGGGCACGCCTCTGGTCCCGGCCTGCTCGGCGCCGAGGGCCAGCACGTTCAGGCTGCGCGGCAGCCACGCGAACAGTGCCCATGCCACGAGCAGCAGGGGTAGTACCGTCACCAGCGTCGCGAACCCGCCGATGTCCAGGTCGCCCATGAGCCACCGCAGCGTACGCACGGTCTGCGTGAAGTCGGACAGGTACTGCACCAGGAGGATGAGCGCCGAGAAGAACGCGTTGAGCGTCACGCCGGCCAGCAGCAACACCTCGGTCGAGAAGCCGCGATGGCGCGCCTGCGCCAGACCGTACACGATCAGCACGGCACCGAACGCGCCCGCGAGACTGGCCAGCGGAACGGCCGTCACGGGTCCGAGTCCCCATGTCGGCAGGAACGTCAGGGCGAGCATCGCGCCGAGCGCCGAGCCGGACGAGACGCCGAGCGTGAAGGGCGTGGCCAGAGGGTTGCGCAACAGCGCCTGCACGACCACGCCGGCCGACGCGAGCGTCGCGCCGACGACCGCCGCGGCGATCACGCGCGGGAGGCGGGCGATGAAGAAGATCTGCGCATCGAGGTTGGCGGCGTAGGGAATGGTGCGGTCGAAGATGCGCCAGGGATTGAGCGGTGTCGAGCCGATGAGCGGAGCCACGAGCAGGACGACAGCCAGTGCGGCACCGAAGTAGGCGTAGACGCGCAGAAGCTGGCGCCTGCGGGCGCGCGCCGTGGCCGCTGCCACTGCCGCGTCGCCCGGCCGCGGGCCCCGCCGAACGTCGGCCTCCCGATCGACGTGCGCCATGCGACTCGTCACCTCGTCACCGGGTCACCGGCGCCGCTCCGGGAGTCCGACCGAGACGAGCACCCGCCGGCCGTCGGCGTGGACGAGTTCATCCACGTCGACGCCGTAGAGGTCGCGCACCGTCGTGGGCGTCAACGTCGTGGCGGTCGGTCCTGCCGCGAGCACTCGTCCATCCTTCAGCAGCACGACGGCGTCGCAGACCTGCGCCGCGAACTGCAGATCGTGCGTGCTCACGACCATCGTCAGGCCGGCGAGTTCGTTCAGCCGACGCAGCAGGAGCCCGACGTCCACCTGGTAGTGGAGGTCGAGCGCGGCGGTTGGCTCGTCGAGGACGAGGATCTGTCCCTCGCCGGACCTCGCGTCTGCGGGCCGGCCAGACGAATCGCCGCCGGCGTGCGGCAGATCGAACGTCGCATCGGCGATGCCGTCGAACTGCGCCAGCGCGCTGGCGATGACCACACGCTGCTTCTCGCCGCCGCTCAGGGTATCGAACAGACGGCATTCGAGGTCGTCGGTGCCCGTCGCCGCGAGCGCGAGCCTGGCCGCGCGGACGTCCTCCGGGCTCTCGAAGTCGAACGCGCCGAGATGGGCATAGCGCCCCATCAGGGCGAGGTCGAGCACCGAGTAGTCGAAGACGGGATGGATGTCCTGGGGGACGACGGCGACGCGCCGCGCGAGGGCACGTCGCGGGATGGCGGCAAGGGGTGTGCCGTCGAGCGTGACGGTGCCCGACGAGGGCGTGAGCCCTCCCGCCAGCACGCGGAGCAGCGTGGTCTTGCCAGAGCCGTTCGGCCCGAGAATGCCGACCACGGCGCCGCGCGCGATCGACACGCTGATGCCGTGGAGCACCTGGGCCCTGCCGAACGAGACGTGAACGTCAGCGGCCTGCAGCAACCCGAACACCCACCATCACCGCGCGCCCGAGCGCGGGGAAACCGAGGATCTCCTCGTACTGCCGGCCCAGCAGGTTCGTCACGCGCAGATTGGCCTGCACCCGCGAGTGCAGCGCCACCGACGCGCCGGCGTCGGCGACCACATAGCCCGTCGTGTCGTACAGCCCCCCTGACGCGCCGAAGCTCGGATCGATGTCGAGGGCGCTCCCGCGTCCGTCGATGCGGAAGAACCCGCTGACGCGTCCGGCCTGCAGCGTCGCATCGGCGAACCCCGTGTGCGCGGGACGCCTGAGGAGCGGATCGCCCACGGCAAACGGTGCAGGCGCGACACTGGTGCCATCCACGGCGAGGATACGCGTTGCCTGCCAGACGTAGCCGGCTCGCAGCGAGAGGGCCCGCGTCGGGCGTGCGGCCAGGCTGGTCTCGAGGCCCTGTGTCCTGGCGTTCGAGATGTTGTCGCTGATGTAGCGGCTCGCGTCGGCGAGCGAGCGTCCCACCGTCACGATCAGGTCGTCGTAGCGGTTCCAGAAGTATGCCGCGTCCAGGACGAGTCGTCCGTCGAGCACGCCCTGTTCGAGGCCGGCATCGATGCTGCGGCTGCGCTCGGGCCGGAGGCCCGGATTGTCGGTGAAGGCGATCTCGAACGCGCCAGGGGGGCGGATGCCGGTGCCGGCGTTCGCGCGAAGACGCGTCCATGACTCGCCGGCGTCGAGCAGTCGCACGCTGACCGACGCGCGCGGGTTCACCGACGTGACGACGTCGACCGCGAAGGGTGGGCGCGGCTGGAAGGCGTTGGCGTCGCCGGCCAGCGCATCGCGGCTGATGCGCTCGGCGCGCACACCCACCTGCAGCGACAGGCGTCCGCTACTGGCGCGTCCCTCGGCGAACATGCCAAGCAGGCCGCGCTCGACGTCGATGGGCGCGCTGTCCGTCGCGGTGATGAACGCCGACCCCGCGCGCTCGCGGGCCAGTTCGGCACCTGCTGACCACGAGAGGGTGGGCGAAAGCGCGCCGTCCAGGTGGCCGCGTCCCGCGACGAGCCGGTTCGAGGATGCCGTGGGCGCATCAGGCGAGAAGCGGCTCACGAACGTGCTCTCGCGATCCGCGAACGTGGCCTGCCCGCGCGCCTGCAGCGAGGGGTTGATCGTGTAGCCGAGGCTGGCGCCCAGCGCCACCGTCTCGTTGTCGCCGCGGGAGATGCGATCGACGCCGCCATAGGTCCCGCCCGGGTCGCTGCCGAAGGGGCCGGGCGCACCGCGGGTGTTCTGTCCGACGCGGACGAGGCCGCTGGCCTGCCAGCGCTGGTCGTCGTAGCCGATGCTCAGCGTGGCATCGGTGCGGCGGTAGTCGTCGTTCGACACCGTCTCGCCCGTGGCGGGAGCGACGCCCGTGAATCCATCGCTCGCCAGGCGTTCGACGCCCGATCCCAGGCGCAGGCGTCCGACGCTGCCCGACGCCGTCGCGTTGGCGCGGAGCGTTCCGAACGAGCCGCCTTCGATCAGGCCCTCCACACGCGGCGGCCCGCCGCGTCTCGTCACCAGTTGAACGACCCCACCGATGGCGTCCGAGCCATACGTGGCGCTCTGTGGTCCGCGGACCACCTCGATCTGCTGGAGGTCGAACAGGGGCAGGTGTGCGGCGTCGAAGGCGCCACCGAGGTCGTTGAGCCGGATGCCGTCCACGAGGACCAGCGTGAAATCGCTTTCGCCGCCGCGCGGAAAGGCCGAGGTGACCGCGCCGCGCCCCCCGCTCCGCGACATGACCAGGCCCGGCACGGACCGCAGCGCGTCCGTGGTGCTCTCGAGCTGTCGGGCCTTCAGTTCCTCCTGGTCGATCACCGTGAGGCTCGTGCCGAGCGACGAGCGCGTCAGGGGGACGTGTCCTCCCGACACGATGACCGATTCGGCGATGGCGGCGAGCCGCATCCGGACCTCGAGGTCTGCGCCGGTCGAGGGCTGGACCACGACGGTCTGCGGGTCGGCGACGAGCGCGTCTGCGGTGACGAGCACGACATGGCGTCCGGGCGGCAGGTCGGTCGTGAAGCGGCCGTCGGGCCCGGTGCGGGCCACCACGGCGATGCCGGCGAGGCGCTCGACGAGGACGTGCGCCTGAGCGACGGGCATGTCGTCTGGCCCGCGGACGATACCGGTCAGGGGTTCAGCGAGAAGGGACGGGGCGACGAGTGCCAGCAGGCACCCGGCCAGGGGCAGGGACCACACACGCTTCATGAGACCTCCTCGGCGTTTCCACGCGCCGAACGGAGCGCGCAGAATGCGCGCGTCCGACGAGGACATGTCCCGATGGAAGGTTTCCTGACTCGGCGGCTGATCGTGCTGCGCTCCCGACGCCTTCCCGCCGCACGTGGCGCGGCAGTGGCGGGTCCTCGGTGCCCTGAGGTCCAGGGGGGAGCGGTGACCGCATCACAGTGGCGGGACCGTGCGGGAATCTCACCCGGCTTCCCTTCGACAACACCGGGGTTGTCGAGGGGGAGCATAGCACGGGGTGGTCCGGGGTGCCCTGACCCCCAGCCAGGCCACCCCAGACCTCACCCGAACCTCACCGTGGTTGCGACACCTCTGATGTTCGCGTAACATATCCGGTTTGTGACTCCGCTCCCGCCTTCGGGGAGGCCGGATTCCTTCTGTCGTCTACGAGGAGCGCATGAGCAAGAGTTCCACGGTGACCGTCCGTGAAGCACCTGTCGCGGAAGTGACCACCGTATCTGCCGCCGGCCTGACGATTCACGGAGAGACGTTCATCATCGAAACCGATGACCGGATCGAACTCGTCGATCTCACCGAGCGGATCATGGATCTCGTGCGCGGTATGAGCATCCGCGAGGGCATCGTCAGCCTGTGGTCCATGCACACCACGTGCACGTTGTTCATCAACGAGTTCCAGACGGCCCTCCTGTCGGACATCAAGGCGTTCCTCGAAAAGATGGTGGCGCGCGACGACAACTGGCTGCACAACGATCCCGACCACAGCGACTGCGATCGGATGAACGCCGACAGCCACCTGCGCGCCCTCCTGCTCGGCCACAGCCTGACCCTGCAAATCAGCGGCGGCGACGTGGTGCTGGGGCAATGGCAGCGCATCCTGATGGGCGAACTCGACGGACCGCGCTCGCGCACCCTGCGCGTCCAGGTCTGGGGCATTGCCTGATTCCCGACTGATGCCCGCCCGGCTCGCATCGGCGGGCCTGCTCGACATCGCCGACAAGATCGACCGTGGCGCCCGCCTCGATGCGTCCGACGGGTTGCGCCTCTTCGAGACCCCCGACTTGCTCTCCGTGGGGTGGCTCGCCAACCGTGAGCGCGAGAAGCGTCACGGATCGCACGCCTTCTACAACTTCAACATGCGGCTCGAGGTGACGAACGTCTGTCAGGCGTCGTGTCTCTTCTGCTCGTTCGCGCGTCTGCAGGAGGGCATGCCAGGGGCGTACACGATGTCGCTCGAGCAGGCCTGGGACAAGCTGCGCGAGCGCAACGACCCCCTCCTCACCGAAATCCACATCGTCAACGGGCTGCACCCGAACCTGCCGTTCAGCTACTACACGGAGCTGCTGCAGGGCTTCAAGCGGATGCGTCCGGACATCACGCTGAAGGCCTTCACCGCGGTCGAGATCGCGTTCTTCGCCGACCTCTACGGGATGACCGACGAGCAGGTGCTGCGCGAGCTGATGGACGCGGGGCTCGAGTCGCTGCCCGGTGGCGGCGCCGAGATCTTCGCCGAGCGGGCGCGCCGCAAGATCTCGCACGACAAGGCCGACGCCGACCGCTACCTCGCGATCCATCGCCTCGCGCACCGCCTCGGCATGAGGACGAACGTGACGATGCTCTACGGGCACATCGAGCGGCTGGACGAGCGCGTGGACCACATGCTGCGCGTGCGCGACCTGCAGGACGAGACGGGCGGCTTCCAGGCGTTCATCCCGCTGGCGTTCCATCCCGAGAACAACCAGATGCGCAAGCTGCCGGCGCCCACGGCGGCCGAGACGTTGCGGACGATGGCCGTGTCGCGGCTGATGCTCGACAACGTCGATCACATCAAGGCCTTCTGGATTGCGACGGGCGTGAGCACGGCGCAGGCCGCGCTGTGGTTCGGCGCCGACGACCTCGACGGCACGGTGCAGGAAGAGCGCATCTACCACATGGCCGGGTCTGACACGCCCGAGATTCTCACCACCGCGCAGATTCGCCACCTGATTGCGCGCGCCGGGCGCGAGCCGCTCGAGCGCGACACGATGTATCAGTTGCGCTGACCCGCCGCGCGGGTCAGCGCAACCCGGTAGGGCCGGCTCTCTGAGCCGGCCGTCTGCCGCGGGCCATCATGCTGTTGCGTGGCGTGCAATCGGCCGGCTCGGCTCGCCCTGCCCTACCCGTGGCGCTGCTATGCTGTTGCCGGAGAATCCCCATGCGACTTGATGGACTGACCGGCGCGGCTGTCGCCGTGAATGTCGTGTGTGCGTCGATCGTGTCGGCCCAGGCGCCGCCAACGTTCGCGACGTCCACCGTCCTCCGGGAGGTTGCCGTCAGCGTGACGGACGAACAGGGACGGCCGGTCCTCGGTCTGGAAGCCGCGGACTTCGACGTGCGCGAAGCCGGCCGGCGGCGGCCGGTCCAGTCCGTGTCGTTCTGGTCGGCGTCCGGCGCGCCGGACGTGGACCAACGTGTCGAGGCGATGGAGCCGCGTCGCACCCCCGGCGGACGCATGACCAATCAGCACGCCGAGCGTGGACGCCTCATCGTCCTGCTGCTCGACGACATGCTCACCTCGCCGCGCCGTACCCACGCCGTCCGCCGAGCCGTCGACGAGTTCGTCACGCGGTACGTCCACGGCGACGATCAGGTGGCTGTCATCACGACCAGCGGCCGCCTGGACATCGACAGCGGTTTCCTGACCGATCGCCGCGCCGTGGTGGCCCGTACGGGACGATTCGCAGGCACGGCGACCGATGGCATGACCGGCGGATTCGTCGCCGCGCTCTCCGTGCGGCGCACGATGGAGATCGTGGGGTCGCTTGCCCTGATGTCGTCGGGAACGGGCGGACGCCCCCTGAACGTGGTGCTCTTCTCCGAGGGCGTCGAGTTCGACATCTACAACCAGAAGGACATGAACACGTCGGACGTCAACCACGCCATGCGCCTGGCGGTGGATCGTATCCGTGCATCGAATCTGGTGCTCTACGCGGTCGATCCACGCGGGCTGGTAACCCTGGAGGACGGACGGACCGAGCGCAACACGTACGCCGAAGAGAGCGACCTCAGGTCAGGCGTCGCCGCGGCCATGCGTCAGGCGACCCTTGCCCGTTCGTTGCAGAGCCTTCGTCATCTCGCTGAAGAGACCGGCGGCTTCGCGGCAACGGACCGCAACGACTTCAAGGACGCATTCGCTCGCGTCCGGCACGAAACCAGCGCGCTCTACCTGCTGGCGTTCGAGCCGGTTGCACGGGACGCCGCCCGCGCCGAGAAGCTCGAGATACGTGTGCGCCGGAAAGGCGTCCGCGTCGCCGCCAGGCAGCGTGTGACGGCGGTATCGTCAGCCGAGCGCGACACGACGATCGCCTCGCTCCTCGCGCGCCCGGTATCCAGCGGCGTCCTTCAACTGGCCGCGCAGTTCCTCAGGTCGCGCGGCATGGACGCGTCTCGGTTACTCGACGTCGCGATCGTGGAATGGCAGCCTGCGGCGGCAGCGTTCGACGTCGACGTTCCCGCGACGGTTGAAATGGGGCTGGCAGCGGTGGACGACTCTGGCGCTGTGCGAATGCTGGCCCGAGCCGACGTCTCTGGTCTCGATGCCGCAGACGTACGGCGCAAGGCCGACGAACTGGGCGTTCGCTGGCTGCACGAGGTCTCTGCAGGCACCGGCAGCTGGCGTGAGCTGAGAGTGGCCATGCGCAGCGGTGGAGCGGCAGCGACGCTGGTCGTTCCGGCGAGTGCCGGGCGCCCCCGGATTGCCGACATCGCGGTTGCCTCCCTCGAGCGATCAGGTGCGGTGACGGCTGGCGAGGCGCCGTCGTTGTCGTACATGCAGTACGCCCCGACGACGGCACGCAGCTTCAACGCGTCGGATGTCCTCGTCATCCGCGTGAAGGCGTGTGGCGAGGATGACGAGCAGGCTCTTGAACTGGCGCTCGCCGCAGATCCGGATCGCAGGCGTACGAGCAGACTCGAGTTCATCCACGCACTCGATGCGACGTGCCGTGTCCTGGCCGCGAGAATGCCGCTCGGGGGCTTTCCTCCGGGGGATCACCTTCTACAGGTGCGGCCGAGTGGCGATGCCGGCGACGTGCTCAGCGCCATACCTCTGACCGTGCAGTAGGCCAGGCCTGACTCATGAAGCATGAGGCATGGAGCATCAAGCATGAAGCATGAAGCATGACTCCCCGTCCTCTCCCGCCCTCTCCCCCGGCAGCACGATCTCGAACGTGGTTCCGGGAGCGCCCGCCGTGTGCGACTCGACCACCCGCACCGTGCCGCCGAACAGCGCGACGATGGCTCGCGTGATGGGCAGGCCGAGCCCGCTGCCTCCCGTGCGCCGCGAGCGCGACGCGTCGAGCCGGTAGAACCGGTCGAAGATGCGTTCCCACTCGTCGGCAGGAATGCCCGGGCCGGTGTCGCGGACACGCAGGCACACGCGGCCGGGCGTCCAGGTGTCCCCGTCCGGCGGTGGCTGCCACTCGACGTGCACGTCCACGAGGCCGCCTGCCGGGGTGTACTGCAGCGCGTTGCCGACGACGTTGTCGAGCGCGCGGGCGAGGAGGTCGGCATCGCCGAACACGCGTAACCCTTTGTATACGTGTTCCCGCACCGCGAGCCGCACGTGGCGTTGTCCGGCCAGCGGCTCGAGGCGATGCACGACCCCCTTCAGCAGCACGTCCACCGACACGGGCCGCAGCGGCACCGCGTCGAGGTGCTCTTCGGCCTGCACGAGCAGCGTCAGGTTGTCTGCGAGCGTGAACATCCCGGTCAGCCGCTCGCGGACGACGCGCAGCGTGTCCTCGTACTCCGAGGCCGAACGCTCGCGCTTCAGCGCGACGTCGATCTCGCCGGCGATGGCCGTCAGGGGGCTGCGCAGTTCATGCGAGGCATCCGCGGCGAAGCGGCGGTTCGCGTCGATGACGCCGTGCAGGCGGTCGAGCATCTCGTTGAGCAGACGCGTCATCCGCCCGATCTCGTCGTCTGTCCCCGGCGGGTCGAGCCTGGCGCCGATGCGGTCGCGCGAGATCTCGCCGGCGC
Organism: uncultured Vicinamibacteraceae bacterium; assembly: GCA_964388335.1. Lineage (GTDB taxonomy): Bacteria > Acidobacteriota > Vicinamibacteria > Vicinamibacterales > Vicinamibacteraceae > JAEZDP01. Next base: position 117,048 of record CAYMAG010000002.1, read on the forward strand.
GCTCGGTGATGCGGTCGATGGGCTGCAGCGCACGCGAGGCCAGGTGATAGCCGACGACACCGGTGGCGCCGAGCGCGACCGTCCAGACGCCGAGCAGCACCCAGAGCAGCCGTGTCAGATTGTCGTCCAGACGATCGGCCAGCATGCCGACCGCGAGGATGTACGGCTCGCCGCCGTCGCCCTCCGCCCGCAGGGCGATGAGCCGTCCATGTCGCCCCTGCCACTCGATGTCGATGAGCGGCGTCTGTCCGGCCAGGGCCTGTTCCCTGAAGCGCTGATCGAACTCCATGTCGCCCGGCCTGAACCCGCCCGTGTGTGCGACGAGCACGCCGTTCGCGTCGTAGATCAGCGAGAACTTGGGCGCGAACTCGCGGTCGTTGAGCGCGCCCACCGGGAACTCGTGCAGATGAATCTGGGCGCCCTGGTCCGTGGAAGACGCCAACTCGGTCGCGGCGACCGTGCGCAGGTGGAGGTCGAGCGCCGCGTAGCCGAAGGTCCGCGCGCCGATGAAGACGAGCAGCAGCGCCAGCGTGAGCACCAGGCCGAACGCGAGGGTCCAGCGCAGCGTGAGTTGCGTCCGCAGCGACAGTGCTGGCGATGGCGCTCGTCGGCGCGTCAGTGAGGCGTTCATGGCTGGGCCGCCTCCAGAACATACCCGAGTCCGCGGACCGTGCGGATGCAGCCGTCAGCGCCGGCCGCCTGCAGCTTGCGGCGCAGGTAGCCGACGTAGACGTCCGCCACGTTCGACGCCGGGTCGTAGGTGCCGCCCCAGACGTGTTCGCCCAGCTGCGCGCGGGAGACGATCGATCCCGCGCGGTGCATGAGGAACGCGAGCAGGCGGTACTCGGTCGCCGTCAGCGAGACCTCCGTGCCGTTGACCGTGAGGCGATGGTCCCGTTCGTCGAGGGTCAGGGGGCCGACGCCCAGCGTGGCCGTGAGGTGCCGGGACCGTCCTCGCCGGGACAGCGCCCGCAGCCGCGCGAGCAGTTCGTCGAAGGCGAACGGTTTCACGAGGTAGTCGTCCGCGCCCGCGTCGAGCCCGGTGACGCGATCGGACACCTGGTGCCGCGCCGTGACGACGAGAATGGGTGTGTCCACGCCCTCGGCACGCAGCCTGCGGCAGATGGTGAAGCCGTCCTGACCGGGCAGCATCAGGTCGAGCACGATGGCGTCGTAGTCTTCGTCGAGCGCCTGCGCCTCGGCGGCGTGCCCGTCTTCGACGAGGTCCACCAGGTGGTGTTCCTCGCGCAGCCCCTTCACCAGGAAGTGGCTGATCGCCGGGTCGTCTTCGACGAGGAGCAGGTGCATGAGAGGGGAGAGGGGAAAGGGGAAAGGGGAAAGGAGAGAGGAACGAAGGAACGAAGGAAGGAAGGAGAGAGGAACGAAGGAACGAAGGAATGAAGGAATGAAGGAACGACGATCTACGAGTCAGGTAGGGCCCGGCTCGCCGAGCCGGGCCGGCCAATCCTCACGCCCGCCGGCCAATCCTCACACCCGCCGGGCACCTCCTCATGCCCGTGTCATACCTGTC
>CAYMAG010000002.1:118678-130487 GCA_964388335.1 uncultured Vicinamibacteraceae bacterium
GCCGGCCAATCCTCACACCCGCCGGGCACCTCCTCATGCCCGTGTCATACCTGTCTCACCCGCCGTTCGATGATCTCATAGACCACCGGCAGCACGATGAGCGTGAGCAGCGTGGAGGTGAACACGCCGCCGATGACCACGGTGGCCAGCGGGCGCTGCACCTCTGACCCCGCACCCGTGTTGAGTGCCATCGGCACGAAGCCGAGCGCCGCGACGAGCGCGGTCATCAGCACGGGCTTCAACCTCGTGCCTGCCGCTCGCGTGATCGCGTCCGCCAGTGGCTCGCCGTTCGCGCGCAGCTGGTTGATCGCGGTGACGAGCACGACGCCGTTGAGCACCGCCACGCCGAACAGCGCGATGAAGCCGACCGAGGCCGACAGGTTGAGCGTGAGTCCGCGGATCCACAATGCGGCGATGCCGCCGACCAGCGCGAACGGGACGTTGAGAATCACCAGCGTCGCCTGCCTGGTCTTCCCGAACGTCACGAAGAGCAGCAGGAAGATGATGGCCAGTGACAAGGGCACCACCAGCAGCAGGCGCTCGGTGGCGCGCTCCTGGTTCTCGAACTGGCCTCCCCACTCGAGGTAGTACCCGGGCGGCAGCGCCAGCGACGCCAGGCGCGCCTGCGCATCGGCCACGACGCTGCCGACATCGCGCCCGCGCGCGTTGCCCTGGACGACGAACCGTCGCTCGCCACGCTCGTGGTTGATGGCTTCGGGCGCGGTCAGCCGCCTGACCCGCGCGACGTTCGACAGCGTGACGCGCTCTCCGCCCGGCGCCAGCACGGGCAGGGTGCCGAGCGCGTCTGCCGATACGCGGTAGCTGTCCGGCAGCCTGACCAGCACCGGAAAACGCCGCGCGCCGTCCAGCAACTGCGTGGCCGACGTCCCCCCCGTGCTCGCCTCCACCACCTGCTGGATCGCGCTGACCGACAGACCATACCGCGCGGCCGCCTCGCGATCGATGGCCACCTCGAGTTGCGCTGCTCCAGACAGCGTTTCCGCCTGCAGGTCGGCGAAGCCTTCCACACCTGCCAGCCGGTCCAACACGTCCTGGCCCAGGCGCTCGAGCGTCGGCATGTCGGGCCCGAAGATCTTGAGCGCGATGTCGGCCTTGACACCCGATACGACCTCGTCGAGACGCATGGCCATCGGCTGCGTGAAGTTGAACGTCACGCCCGGCATCACCGCCAGCGCCTCTGCCATGGCGTCGATCAGCGAGGCCTTCGTGTGCCCGCTCGCCCAGGTGTTCTGCGGATGCAGATTCACGTAGACGTCGCCCTGGTAGATGCCCATCGCTTCAGTCGCCAGGTCGGGGCGCCCGAGCTTCGTCACGACCTGCCGCACTTCAGGGAACTGTCGGACGATCGCTTCGAGGTGCGTGGAGATGTCGGCCGACTCGCCGATCGAGACCGAGGGCAGCTTGCGCGTCTCGATGAGGATGGCGCCCTCGTCGAGCCGCGGCATGAACTCGGTGCCGAGCCAAGGTACCGAGCCGATCGCGATAGTGATCGCCACGCCGGCGATGGCGAGCGTGCGCACCGCATGACGCCGTGCGTTGGCGAGCGCCCGCTGATAGAGCGATCGCAGGGCGTTGAACCAGCGGGCATCGGCGTCGTGCGCGCCGCCACGAAGCAGCAGCGTGGACGCGACGGGCACGGCCGTCATCGACAGGACCAGCGCACCCAGCAGCGCCGAGCACACGGTAATCGCCATGGGCCGGAACATCTTCCCCTCGAGGCCCTCGAGCGCGAACAGTGGCAGATACACGGCCAGGATGATCAGCACGCCGAACAGCACGGGCCGGGCGACCTCCGCCGCCGCGTGCACGTCCACCTGCCACCGGCCTTCCCGCGTGCTCGACACGTCGTCGGGCAGGCCATGCCGGCGCCGCACGATGTTCTCGACCATGACCACCGCACCGTCCACCATCAGGCCGAAGTCGATGGCGCCGAGCGACATCAGGTTCGCCGACACGCCCGTGAGTCGCATGCCGATGAACCCGCTCAGCATCGCGAGGGGGATGACGGTCGCCACGATCAACGCCGCGCGAATGTTGCGCAGGAAGACGAACAACACGACGATGACGAGCGCCGAGCCCTCGAGCAGGTTCGTGCGCACGGTGGACGTCGTACGCGCGATGACCTCGCTCTGGTCGTAGAACGGCGTGATGGCGGTGCCGGCCGGCAGCGTCTTGCGAATCGAGTCGACCTCGAGCTTGACGGCGTTCGCGACGTCGCGGCCGTTCTCGCCCTTCAGCATGATGACCATGCCGGACAGCGTCTGGCCCTTGCCGTCACGCGTCACGGCGCCTTCCTGTGGCATCGCGCCGATGCGCACCTCGGCGACGTCACGCATCCGCACGGCCGTCCCGGCGTGGGCGAGCAGCACGGTCTGCTCGATGTCTTCGACGCCCGTCAGCAGGCCCAGGCCGCGCACGGTCAGGCGCTCACCGCGTGTCTCGAGGAAGCCGCCGCTGAACGAGTGGTTGTTCGCGTCGAGGGCATCCACCACGTCCTGCAGTGTCAGCCCGTACGGCTCGAGCCTCGACGGTTCGACGACGACCTCGTACGCGCGCGATCGGCCGCCCCACGAGTTCACGTCGCCGACGCCTGGAATGGCGCGCAGCCTGGTGCGCATCTCCCAGTCGTGAAGCGCCCGCAGCTCCAGCGCGTCCTCCTCCGGTCCCTCGACGAGGTACTGGTAGATCTCGCCGAATGCGGTGGCCACCGGCCCGAGGGTCGGGGTCACGCCGTCGGGCAGGCGATCCCTGACCTCGTTCACGCGTTCGGTCACCAGTTGTCGCGCGAAGTACACCGGCACCGCATCGTCGAACACGATCGTGATGAGCGAAAGCCCGAACTTCGAGATCGAGCGCACCTCCTGCGTGTCGGGCACGCCCATGAGGGCGGTCTCGAGCGGGTAGGTGATGCGCTGTTCCACCTCCGGCGCCGCGAGGCCCGCGGCCGCGGTGATGACGACGACCTGGTTGTTGGTGAGATCAGGAAACGCCTCGACGCCGAGATCGCGGAAGGCAACGAGCCCCGTGATGGCCAGGGCGAGCGTCGACACGAGGACGAAGCCCGGATGGCGCAGCGACCACCGCACCGAGTGCTCGACAGCAGACACTTACTCTTCCTCCGCGAGCATCGCCTTCTGGAACTCGGACCGGACGAGGAACGCGCCCTGCGTCACGACGCGTGCGCCGGCGGTCACACCCTCGAGCAGCGCGACGCGTCCGCCTTCGACGGCGGTCGCCGCCGCGCGGACCGTCACGGGGGCGAACCGGCCAGGCGCCGTCTCGACGAACACGACGTCGCGCCCGTCGATGTGCTGCACGGCATCGCCCGGCACCGTGAGGGCCGTCCGCGACGTGCCCGACAGCACCAGCCGCGCGAACATCTCGGGCTTCACGCGACGGTCGCGGTTGGGGAGTTCAGCCCTCACCGTCACGCGCCGCGTGTCTGCCGCGACCACGTCGCCGATGTAGGTCACTGTCGCCGTGAAGGCCTCGTCCGGGAACGCTGTGAAGCGCACGGTGGCGGGACCGTCCCTGCGCAACAACGGGGCCCATCGCTCATCCACCTCGCCGACGACCCACAGCGTCGAGAGGTCGCTGACGACGAACATCTCCTGCCCGGAGGTGACCGTCGTTCCCGGCGTCACCAGGCGTTCCAGCACGACGCCCGACAGGGGCGAGCGCACGGGGATCTGATCGTTCGGATGGCCGTCCGGGGCAGCGCGACCGACCGCGTCGGCATCGACGCCGTAATGACGCAGTTCGGCGAGGGCACGTGTCTGGTCGGCCACGGCCATCTCGATCTCGCGGCCCAGGCCGGCAACGGTCGTGCTCGCGCGCTCGACGTCCTGCGGCGCCGCGGCCCCGTCCGCCAGCAGGCGCTCGTACCGTCCGAGACTGGACCGCGCATACGCCAGTTCACCCTCGAGCCTGGCGATCGCGCTCACGGCCTTGCGGAGCGCGGCCACGGCGTCGTGCGTGAGGTGCGAATGCATCTCGGCCAGGACGGCGCCCTGCCTCACGGTGTCGCCGACCTCCACGTGCACTTCATCGACGCGCGCATCGACGAGTGCGCCCACACGGGCCGTGTGACGCTGATCGAGCCGGACGACGGCCGGCGCCTCGAACGTCTCGGCCCACGTCTCTTCCGCGAGTTCGGTCACGACGATGCCGCCGCGCTCGATCTGGTGCGGCGTCAGCTGTACGTCTGTCGCTGGCGCCGCGCTGGTCGGCGCCGTGTCGGCCGGCCCGGGCGTCGTCCCGCAGCCCGCGAGAAGGGCCATCACCAGTAGCAGGGGCGCGTGTCGGAGGAGGTTGGTCATGGCAATGGAAGTCCGAGCAGGACGCGGGTGTGCAGCGACGCCTGCAGCGCGTCGAGGGTCAGGTCCAGCGCGTCGAACTGCGCGTCGGCGACGAGGCGTTCGGCGTCGAGGAGACGGACGAGATCGGCGCTCCCCTCGCGGAACGCGCTGCGCGCGGCGCGCTGGGCGGCGAGCGAGGGCGTGAGCAGGTCGGCGCTGCCGGCCTGTCGAGAGAGGTCGGTCGCGAGACCGATGGCCTGCAGCAATCCCGTGCGCGTGGTGCGGCGTACCTGCTCCAGTTCGAGCGTCGCGGCCAGCACGGCCGCCTCGGCCCTGGCGCGCGGCGCCGTCTGCCGGTCGAACAGCGGCACGGTCATGCTGAGGCCTGCCATACCGGTGTCGAGGAACTGCGTGCGCGCGTAGCCGGCCGTCACGTCCAGCGACGGCCACACCGAGGCGTCTGCGACGGCTTTCGCGAAACGGGCCTGGTCGAGCCGAGACAAGGCCGAACGCACGGCGGGCCGCTCATCGATGCGCGCGTCGACGAGCGCCAGGTCCTGCGGCGGGGGCTCGGAGGCGGACGCTGGCGGCGCCTGTACGTCCCAGCCGTCACAGGTCGTCCGGCCCAGTGCCGCGCACAACGCGAAGCGGACGCGTCGTCCCTCGGCATCGAGGCGACCGGCGGCGATACGCAGGCGGACCTGTTCGGCCTGCAATCGGCCGAGGTCCCCGGCGGGGGCCGTCCCCTCGTCCACCCGCCGCTGCTGAATGCGTACCAGTTCGTCCAACCCCAGCGTGCGCTGGTCGAGAACCGCGCGCGCCTGCGTCGTTCGCAGCATCTCGACGAACAAGGCGATCGTCTCCAAGGCCACCGTCTCGTGCTGTTGGTCGAGCAGCGTCGCCGCCACGCCGACGCCGGCGCCGGCCAACTGGCGCTGGGCGTCGAGGCGTCCGCCCAGCGGCAGGCTCTGGACGACGTACACGCCGTGGTCGGGCTGAAGCTCGGGAGGCCCGTTGATACGAAGGCCCTGCCCGAGCCACGCGAAGGTCGGGTTCGGCATGCGCCCGGCCTCCGGCGCCGCCAGTTCCTCGCCCGCGACGCGTGCACGCTGGGCCTGCAGCGCCGGCGAGGCCGCGTGTGCTTCGGCAACGGCCGCGCTCACTGTGAGGAGCGTCGGGTCGGGTGATTGCGCGTGGGCGACGCTGACGAACGCGCGGAGGATTCCGATCAGAACGACGAGGCACCGCAGGGACATGACCCCACGGTTATACCGGCGGAAGATGTGACAGGGATGAGAAGGAGAGGAAGGAAGGAAGGAGAGAGGGGAAAGGGGAAAGGGGAAAGGAACGAAGGAACGAAGGAACGAAGGAGCGAAGGAACGAAGGAAGGAAGGAACGAAGGACCGAAGGACCCAAGGAGTCAGGTAGGCCGCGCCTCGCCGAGGCGCGGATTCCGACGCTTCATCGATGCGGTGCGACGCAGGCAATCGCCGACAGCGCGCTCAATGCGATGAGCGGCACGGCCTGGGGCAGGTTGGCCGCGGTGGCCAGCAGGGCGCAGGCCGCCAGGACGGCAGTGACGCCTGGACGGTACAGACGACGGACGGCGGCGGTAGGCACGGTGACGATACCCCTCTGGTCAGAACAACGTTCTGTGAGAGGTATCGGAACGGGGACGGCAGAGGATTAGAAGCAGGGAGGAACGAAGGAACGAAGGAACCAAGGAACGAAGGACCGAAGGAACCAAGGAACAAAGGAACCAAGGAACCAAGGAAGTGAAGGGAGGAAGGACAGGGAAGGGAAGGGACGGGACGGAAGGGAAGGCCGGGGGACGTTCTGCTCCTTGGCTCCTTGGCTCCTTGGCTCCTTGATTCCTTTGTTCCTTGGTTCCTTGGTTCCTTCCTTCGGTCCTTCGTTCCTTCCTTCCTTCCTTCCTGCTCCTCACCAGTTCAACGTGCCTGGCAGGTACTCGTCGATGAGGTCCATGTAGTACGGCTTCAGCTCCTGGACGTTCGGCCTGGCGTCGCCCTTCGAGTAGAGGTCGTAGCGGTTGAAGGCCCGCACCCACTTCATCGTCTCGCGATCCTGCTCGTTGGTCAGGTGCTCGTAGGCGCCTTCCTTGTGCCACGGGTAGAACGAGTGGTAGCGCAGCGCGTAGAGCCCGCCGTCGGGCAGCTTGTCCTTCACGACGTGGTAGATGTACTCGTCGTGCCCCCAGGACAGGTGCACGTTGTCGAGGCCGCAGTGCGGCTCGTAGATGCCGTGCTCGGTCTGGTAGACCGGGTTCTGGCTGTCCGGGTTCAAGGCGAAGAACTCGGGGTACACGCACTTGTCCGAGAACCTGCAGCCCACCACGAACGTGTCGCCCACGACGGCCCACTGCGGCTCGCCCCAGATGCAGAGGATCTTGCCGAGGTCATGGATGAGGCCCGTGAGCTGGAACCAGCGCGGCTGACCGGCGGCGCGAATGGCCTCGGCCGTCTGCATCGCGTGCTCGATCTGGGTGAAGTCGACGTCGGGGTCGCTGTCGTCGACGAGCTGATCGAGATACTCGAGCGCCTCCCAGACGGTCATCTGCATCCGGGTGAGCCCCAGGTACTCGGCCTTCTTCTTCTGCACGAAGTCGAAGGTCTGGAACGTGTGGTTCAGCCGGTAGAACTCCTTCACCGTGCTGCGCGCCTCGGCGTCGTAGTTCCGGAACTCTTCGGGCTTGCGGCCTTCCGCCGCGTGGGTCAGTGCCTGCGCCATGTGCGCGCTCCTCGGGGAAACGGACAACCAGTATATGTCAGTGCTACGATCGCTGGAAGCGATGGACGTCAAGGAACTGACCGCATACGAGAGTTCGAGCCTGCGCCAGCGGCAACCGCTGCCGGAGGCCTACATGCACCTCACGGCCGGGGACCTGGATGCACGCATCCGGGCGGCGAAGGCCGACCTCGGCGACCGTCTCATCATCCTCGGCCATCACTACCAGCGCGACGAGGTCATCGTCCACGCCGACATCGTCGGCGACTCGTGGAAGCTGTCGCGCGAGGCGGCCAGCCGGCGCGACGCCGAGTTCATCGTCTTCTGCGGCGTGCACTTCATGGCCGAGAGCGCCGACGTCCTGAGCGCGGATCACCAGCGCGTGAGCCTGCCCGACCTCGCGGCCGGCTGCTCGATGGCCGACATGGCCGACATCGAACAGCTCGAGATCTGCTGGAGCGAACTCGAGGAGATGGGCGTCCGCGACGTCGTCCCGGTCACCTACATCAACTCGTCGGCCGCCATCAAGGCGTTCGTCGGTGAGCACGGCGGCGTCGTCTGCACGTCCAGCAACGCGAAGGCCACGCTGCGGTGGGCGTGGGAACGTGGACGGCACATCCTGTTCCTGCCCGACCAGCATCTCGGCCGCAACACCGGTCACCAGATGGGCGTGCCGCTCGACGAGATGCTGCTGTGGGATTACGACGAGGTGAACGGCGGCCACGAGCCCGAGGCCATCCGCCGGGCGCGCATGCTGCTGTGGAAAGGGCACTGCTCGGTGCACACGCGCTTCACGCCCCAGCAGATTGCGAACGTCCGCACGCAATACCCCGGCATCCGGGTGATCGTCCACCCTGAGTGCACGTTCGACGTGGTGCAGGCCGCCGACCAGAGCGGCTCGACCGAGTTCATCCTCAAGACCGTGAGAGAGTCGCCCGTGGGATCGATCTGGGCGGTGGGCACCGAGATCCATCTCGTCAACCGCCTGACTAACGAGGTCGCGCCAGGCCGCACGGTGGTCACGCTCGACCAGTTCGGATGCCTGTGCTCGACGATGTTCCGCGTGTCGCCGAACCATCTGCTGTGGATTCTCGACGGCATGCGGGAGGGCATCGTGCACAACCACGTGCAGGTGCCGGAGAGCACGAAGTACTGGGCGCGCGTCGCGCTGGATCGGATGCTGACGATTCAGTAGGGAACGGCTGCAGGCTGCAGGCTGCAGGTCGCAGGCTACGGGCTACGGGCTACGGGCTACAACAGGCTACAGGTCGCAAGGTGCCCGGCGCGCGGCACAGGATACAAGGACAGGACACGACGTTGGAGAGTGGAGAGCGGCGCATGTGGTTCACGCGCCTGCGGGAGAAGTGGCAGGTGAGCACCAGGCAGGTGTGGATCATCCTGCTGGTCTTTGCCTGCACGGGGACGACGGTGCTGCTGCTCAAGCGTCCGCTGCTGGCGGCCGTGGCCGGCGAGGGCGAGCCGCCGGTGCTGTTCACCGTGGCGTATTTCGCGCTGATCCTGCCGATCTACAACATGCTTCTGCTTGCTTACGGCACGCTGTTCGGCCAGTTCAGGTTCTTCTGGGCGTACGAGAAGCGACTCTTCGGCAGACTGGGCGGGCTCTTCCGCCGGAACGACCGTTCACCCGCGCCAACTCTGCCGGTCGCTGGCCGCGAGTCGCCTGCCGATCTATGATCAGCAGGTTGTCCCGTATCTCCCTGGCGCGAGCATCGCGCCGTTTTCGCTGAAAGGACGTGGTTGACCATGGCCCACGAACTCCCCGCACTGCCGTACGCGTTCGACGCGCTCGAGCCGTTCATCGACGAGCAGACGATGCAGATCCATCACGGGAAGCATCACCAGACGTACGTGAACAACCTCAACGCCGCGCTCGAGAAGTACCCCGAGCTGCAAGGCAAGAGCATCGCCGAGCTGATCGCCGACCTGGATGCGGTGCCCGAAGACATCCGCACGGCCGTGCGCAACAACGGCGGCGGTCACGCCAACCACACGCTGTTCTGGCAGATCATGGGCCCGAACGCGGGCGGTGACCCGACGGGCGCAGTGGCCGACGCCATCGACAAGGCCTTCGGCAGCTTCGACGCGTTCAAGGAGGCCTTCGCGAAGGCGGCCGTCGGTCGCTTCGGCAGTGGCTGGGCCTGGCTCGTGAAGAAGGGCGACGGCGTCGAGATCACGAGCACGCCGAACCAGGACAGCCCCGTGATGGAGGGCAGGACGCCGATTCTCGGCATCGACGTCTGGGAGCACGCCTACTACCTGAGGTACCAGAACAAGCGGCCCGACTACATCAAGGCGTGGTGGAACGTCGTGAACTGGGCCGAAGTGAACACGCGGTTCGGGGCGTAGGCGGGTTACAGGCTGCGGGCTACAGGGTACAGGCTACGGGCTACAGACACCGGCACGCCGTCGGTGCGGCTGGACGCCGTAGCCTGCAGTTACCTGAAGCCCCAAGCCTGAAGCCCGAAGCCTGATGAGCGCGAAGCCCGAAGCCTGAAGCCCGAAGCCTGCTCAATACCTCACCACGCGCACGCTGGTCCCCGCCTCCAGACGATCGACCCCGATCGGCACCTCGATGTACCCGTCGGCTTCCGCCAGACTGGTGATGTCGCCCGATCCCTTGAACACCGGGACGGCCGTGTCGCCCTCCAGCCGCACCTGATGGAACTGCAGACGGTTGCCTGGCGACGTCACCTGACGCGTCAGCGTTGCCTGACGGATGTCAGGCTCGTGCGGCGGCAGCCCGGCGAGCGCGCGCAGCAACGGGATCAGCAGGACGTACGCGTTCGACAGGCAGGACGTCGGATTGCCCGGCATGCCGAGCACGAGTTGCTGTTCGATGCGGCCGCACAGCGTCGGTTTGCCCGGTTTCACGGCGATGCCGTGGAAGATCACCTCTCCGCGCGCCTGCACCACGTCCACGAGCACGTCGCGCTCGCCGGCGGAACTGCCGCCGGAACACACGAGGAGATCCGCGCCCGCCGCCATGTCGAGCGCGCGGTGCCACGCGGGCAGATCGTCCGACACCGGCGGCAGCAGGCGGGTGGATGCCCCGTGCGCCCGGCACACCGCGTCGAGCGTGAAGCGATTCGCGTCGTAAATGCGGCCCGGGGCCGGGTCATCACCGGGCACCAGCAACTCGTCGCCGGACGAGACGATGGCGACGATGGGACGGACGAGGACGTCCACGTGCGGGAGGCCGAGCGACGCGAGCAGTCCGACGCGCCCCGGTGTCAGGTGGCTGCCGCGCGTCAGGACGACCGTCGCAGCGGCGACGTCGTGCCCGCGTGGCGAGATGTGCTGGCGTGGCGTGGCGGCCTCCAGGATCTCGACGTGCCCGCCCTGTCGCCTCGTGCGCTCGACCATGACCACCGCGTCGGCGCCATCGGGCAGGGGTGCACCGGTGGCGATCTCGATGCACTGGTCCGGCGCGCAGACGTCGGACGGCATGGTGCCGGGGCGCGAGATGCCTGCCAGCGTGAGCGTGGCCGGCGCATCGGGCGCGGCGGCCGCGACGTCGGCGGCGCGGACGGCGTACCCGTCCATGGCGGCGCGATCGAAACCCGGCACGTCGAAGGGCGCGACGACGTCCGTGGCGAGCACGCGCCCGGCAGCCTCCGTCAACGACACGGTCTCGTGCGCGGAGGTGCTCCGCACGACGGCCGACAGCCGCGCCCGCGCTTCCTCGAGCGTGATGACGTTGGTGAGCGGCCGCATGCCGCCCCAGGCCCCGTCACGCATCGCGTCACGCATCGGGTCGCTCATCGGGTCGCTTCCCGGACGAGATGCCCGAGTTCCGGCAGCACCAGCTTGTCGAGGGCGAGACGGATGGCCGCCTCTGAGCCGGGTAAGGCAATGATGACGCGACACTGCGACACGCCGGCGCACGCGCGGCTGAGCATCGCCGCCGCACCGATCTCCTCGTAGCTGAGCATCCGGAACAGCTCGCCGAAGCCGGGAATCGGCTTGTCGAGCAGCTGCATGATTGCCTCGTACGTGGAGTCGCGCGAGGTCACGCCGGTCCCGCCCGTCGTCAGGATGGCCTGCACCTCGTCGCGCGCGCGCTGGAACTGAATCCAGGTCTGCACCTGCGACGGATCGTCCGGCACCAGGCCCCGGGCACACACCACGTGTCCGGCGTCGGTGAGGGCTCGAACCAGGCTGTTGCCGCCCGTGTCGGTGTCGAGCGTGCGGGTGTCGCTGATGGTGAGGACCGCGCAGCGTACGGACGCGGGCGCGTTCTCGCGATGGGTCTGGACGGACACGGGAAAGTATAAAGGGGAAAAGGAACGAAGGAGGGAAGGAAGGGAGGAACGAAGGACGCCACGGCCCCGGTAGGCCCCGGCTCGCCGAGGCGGGGAAACGAAGGACGGCACGGCTCCGGTAGGCCCCGGCTCGCCGAGCCGGGGAAACGAAGGACGGCACGGCCCCGGTAGGCCCCCCTCGCCGAGGCGGGGGAACGAAGGACGGCACGGCCCCGGTAGGTCCCGGCTCGCCGAGCGGGGGAAACGAGGACACCACGGCCCCGGTAGGTCCCGCCTCACCGAGCCGGGGAACCGAAGGACGGCATGGCCCCGGTAGGCCCCGGCTCGCCGAGCCGGGGAACCGAAGGACGGCACGGCCCCGGTAGGCGCCGCCTCGCCGAGGCGGAGGAACGAAGGACGGCACGGCCCCGGTAGGCCCCGGCTCGCCGAGCCGGGGAAACGAAGGACGGCACGGCCCCGGTA
>CAYMAG010000002.1:130587-130908 GCA_964388335.1 uncultured Vicinamibacteraceae bacterium
GCCCCCCTCGCCGAGGCGGGGGAACGAAGGACGGCACGGCCCCGGTAGGTCCCGGTTCGCCGAGCCGGGGAAACGAGGAAAGGCCCGGTGGCAGGCTCGACACCGCTCGCGGAGCTGTGATAAATTGCGAAATTCGTGCACGGGCGCTGGCTCGCTGCATGGCCCCTCGCGCCCTTAGCTCAGCTGGATAGAGCGTCTGGCTACGAACCAGGAGGTCGCACGTTCGAATCGTGCAGGGCGCACCATCCTCCTCAGTCTCTGCGTTCCTTCGTCGGTCGGCACGCCCTGCCCGCTGCCGCTCACGGCCGTCCGCCGCGCTCC
>CAYMAG010000003.1:0-19106 GCA_964388335.1 uncultured Vicinamibacteraceae bacterium
GTCTTGCTCCGGGTGAGATGCGTCAACGAAGACGAAGCCACTCACTTCCCCCGGGTAGGTTGCCGCGGCTATGCCTGCCGATTGCCGACGTGGTGGTCACGATTCTCTCCGGTCGCGCTAAGTATTCGGCCGATCTCGATAGCTCGGCGTGGCAACAGTGCCTGCAAGGTCGCACGGATGGGCTAGGTGTCAAGGAGGCCGAAAGCCCGATTGGTTCAATCACTTGCGGCCTATGCGCGTGACGATCACCAACTGGCCGGCTGCCCGTGGTACGCCTACGGCCCACGCCATGGCCACGCTTGCCACGAACGCCTCGCCGGCCAGCCCGGCGCATGAGCGGAACGCCGTCGCCCAACGCCGTGGCCAAGGCGTGGTCCCGACCGAAACCCGTACAAGCGGCCGAAGCCGTCGCCGGACGCCGAAATCGTCGTCATCCGTAACTGTATGCTTTGGAGGGAGTGAGTTGGTCGGGGCGAGAGGATTTGCGCCCCCGAACGGCGTGTGCGCCGCGAGGTGCCCAGAAGACGCTCGTGCCGGCCAGGCACGAAACGTCAGTGAGTGAATGGTCGGGGCGAGAGGATTTGAACCTCCGACCCCTCGGTCCCGAACCGAGTGCTCTACCAGGCTGAGCCACGCCCCGACAACCGAGCGATTCTACCCGAGCGTCCTCGCACGGTCAAACGGCCCTCACGCCGTCACGCCCCTCCCGCCGCGACCCCGGGCAGCATCGCCTCGACGAACCGCAGCGCCTCGTGTGCGGTCAGGTTCGGCTGGAGCGGCGTCACCGAGATGAAGCCGCCGCGCACGGCCTCGTAGTCGGACTGCCCGTGCGGCACCCACTCGCTCTGCCCTTCGTCGATCCAGTAGTACGGCCGCCCTCTGGGGTCGGCGCCGCGGTACACCTCGGTGACATGGTTGCGGTCGGCCTGCACCGTCAGCTTCCAGCCCCGGGGCACCCCGGCCGGCAGGTTCAGGTTGAGCAGCGTGCGCGGGGGCAGACCTCGTGTCAGCACCTCGCCCGCCAGCGTGGCCGCTGCCGCCGCCGCATGCGAGAAGTCGAACGACGGCGTCCGCTGCAGCGAGACCGCCATCGACGGAATGCCCAGCAGGAGGCCCTCCAGCGCGCCGGCGACCGTCCCCGAATAGGTCACGTCGTCGCCGATGTTCCAGCCCTTGTTGATGCCCGAGACGACGAGATCGGGCTTGCGGTCGAAGACGTGGGCGACTGCGACGTTGACGCAGTCGGTCGGCGTTCCGTCGACGAAGTACACTCGGGGCCCAATCTGCTCGAGGCGCAGCGGCCGCGTCAGCGTCAGCGCGTGGCCGATGGCGCTCGACTCGGCCTGCGGCGCGACGACCGTGACCTCGCCGAGCGGCTCGAGCGCGTGCGCGAGTGCCTCGATGCCGTCCGACCGCACGCCATCGTCATTGGTGACAAGAATCTTACGAGTAATCATCGCCCCTCATGGTAGCAGGCCGCGTCGCACGCGATCCGGCACGAGAGGCGCCGGGGCTGCGTCATAATCGGCGGGAACCATGACCCATCCGGCTGCCCGGCCCTTCGATGCCGTCCTCCTCGTGTCGTTCGGTGGCCCGCTGGGCCTCGACGACCTCCGCCCGTTTCTCCAGAACGTCCTGCGTGGGCGCAGGATACCGCCGGCGCGCATCGACGAAGTCGCCCATCACTACGAGCTGTTCGATGGCGTCTCGCCGCTCACCGCCCTCACGATGGACCAGGCGGCCGGGCTGCGGAGAGACCTGTCGGCGAGGGGCTTACCGTTGCCGGTCTACGTCGGCATGCGTAACTGGAGGCCGCTGCTGCCGGATGTCCTCCGACAGATGGCGCAGGATGGCGTCAGGCGGGCGATCGGCGTGGTGGCGGCTGCCCACCGCTCCTACTCCAGTTGCACGCAGTACAGGCAGAACGTCCTGCAGGCCAACGAGGAACTGGTGGCCGTGGGCGGGCCACGCATCGACGTGACCTACGTCACCGACTGGCATCTGCACCGGGGATTCCTGCGGGCGGTGGCGGACCACATCATCGAAGCGCGCGCCACACTGCCCGAGACCGTGCGCGGCCGCGCACGCGTCGTCTTCACAGCCCACAGCATTCCAGCGCACATGCCGGGGGTCGCAACCTACGAGCGTCAGCTGCGCGAGTCGGCTGATGCCGTCGCGAGCCTGCTGGGAGTGACGGATTGGGCATTGACCTACCAGAGCCGCAGCGGACGGCCCGAAGACCCGTGGCTGGAGCCCGACATCAACGACTGGCTGCGCCAGGAGGCGGGCACGGGGCTCGAGGCCGCGATCGTGAGTCCGCTGGGATTCGTGTGTGACCACTTCGAGGTGCTCTACGACCTCGACCATGAGGCCAGGGAGACCTGCGAGGAGGCTGGCGTGCTGATGGCGCGTGCAGCTGCAGTGAATGCCCACCCGACGTTCATCGGCGCGCTCGGCGACGCCGTGGCCGAGACCTGGCAGCGATACCGCACGGGTCGCCCCCTGCCGCTCGTCAATGCCGAGCATCCGAACGCCAGCGAACTGCCGCCGCCGGTCCGCCCGCCGTCCACCGCCGCGGGTGGATGAGGGAGTGGCCCACCGGGACGACCTTGCGTCGCCCCGGTGTCCGACTGTCAGTTGACCGGTGTTGCGCAGTACTTGTCGAATGCCGCTTCGAGTTCCGACGCGATGCCTTCCGCGCTGTTGCCCTCGATCTGGTGCCGCTCCAGCATGTAGACGAGCTTGCCGTCTCTGAGCAGGCCGACCGCCGGCGACGACGGTGGGTATCCGGTGAAGTACTGTCGCGCCCGCTCGGTCGCCTCGATGTCGGCGCCCGCGAAGACGGCAGTTGCCCGGTCGGGCTTCGCCGAGTGGCGCAGGGCCAGGGCGATCCCTGGGCGCGCCTTCCCCGCTGCGCAGCCGCAGACGGAGTTGACGATGATCATGGTGGTGCCCGCAGCTGTGGCGGCGGCATCCACCTCGGCAGCGGTACGCAATTCAGTCACGCCCAGGCGCGTGAGTTCGTCGCGCATCGGGGCAATAAGGAACTCGGGATACGGCACGTTGGTGTTTCTCCTTCCGGGGACAACTCCCCGCCAGCCATTATGGACCATCCGCCCCGATGCGTGGGGCGAACTCATTGCAGTGTCGAGGCCTTCACGCCATGGGTCTTCGCGCCACGGGCATCGTCGTACGCGCTGACGAGGAAGTCGAGGAACGGTTCCCACGGGTCGAAGCCGATCACGTTCGGCGCATCGGCCACGAAGTTCGACAGCGCGTTCACGTCATAGAAGTACGGACGTCCGTCACGGTCGTCGATGACGTACTCGACTCCCCCGACGTCGAACCCGGCGGCATCCGTCGTGCGCAGGACGGCGTCGATGATGTCGGGCAGAGGATGGGCAACGGTCGCTCGAACTCCGGCCTTCGGGGCCTCGACCGGACACGCACCGCCGAGCGCGACCGGCGCGGACGGCGGCGGTGCGGCCACCGCATCGACATCGCAGAGATCAGCGGGACAGAGATTGAAGCTGGAGCCCGAGAGGTGGACGTCGATGGCGTACAGAAACCGATGGTTCAGCACTTCGACGCGCGTGATGTGGCCGCCACGGGCCGGAATGAACTCCTGCACGAGCGCGAGGTGGTCGACGCCGAAATCGAGTTGTGCGGCATCCACCGCCGACTGCAGATCCTGCACGCGATCGAATCGCACCACGCCGGCGCCGCTGCCGCCGACGCTCGGCTTCACGACGACGGGGAACCGCAGTCCCTCCGTCGCGGCCACTGCCTGCCCCGGATGGTTGATGACACGCGTGGCGGGGTACGGCAGGCGAAGGTCGGCGAGCAACGCCATCTGCCGCGCCTTCGACAGCTCGTAGCCGTACGCCTTGGCCCCGTTGACGACGCGCACGCCTCCGGCCTCCAGTGATTCGAGGTACTGCAGGGTGGGTAGGATGGCATGCGCATGGCCTCGTCGGTCGGCCGACGGACTCATGCGATTGATGACGAGATCGAACCCGTGTTCGGGCGACGCCGGGTCGTGCCACCACGCCGGCGTGAAGCGCAGCCCCGCGGCATCGAGGTGGGCATGCGGAAGGCCACGTGCCTTCAGCCCCTCGAACAGACGCATGAACCAGGCCGGGTGCTCGTAGAGGACGCCAATCATCTGTTCCGCTTCCGATCAGCGGTCTTCGCGAAGCAGATCCGCGGCCTGCGCATCGCCATGGGCACCGACGTCGACAGGCCCTTTGAGGCGCGCGTAGGCGTAGAACCCGCCGAAGATCACGACGATCAGCCCGAGCGACAACCACTTCGGAATCTCGAAGTGCACGACGCCCATCTGGTGGAGGTACTCGACGAGGAGCTTGATGCCGACCCACGCGATGATGACGAACGCGCCGTCGACGAGAATCGGGAAGCGCTGGACGACGGTCAGCAGCTGCCCGATCAGCAGTCGCATGGCCACGATCCCGAGGAGTCCCCCCGTCACGATGACCCACAGCTTCGGCGACATGGCGACGGCGACGAGGATCGAGTCGATCGCGAACACGATGTCGGTGAGTTCGACCTTGACCACGGTCGTCCAGAACGCACCCAGGCCGAGCCAACTCGTCGCGGGCTTCACGGCCTGCCGCTGCTCGCTGCCGCCCCCGCGGAAGTGCGACCACGGCAGCCACAGCAGGTAGACCGCGCCAATCAGCTTCATCCACGACAACTGGATCATGAAGGCCGCGAAGACCGTCGCGAGGCCCCTGAAGACGAACGCACCGACGATGCCGTACCGGAGGGCCTTGCGCTGCTGCTCACGCGGCAGCGACAGCACGAGAATCGCGAGGACGAGGGCGTTGTCGGCGCTCAGGAGCCCTTCGAGCAGGACGAGGAGGCCGATGGTGAGCAGATCTGCGAGCGTGACATCCACAGGAGGAGGGTGGCCCTCGACGCGAGATGCGCCGTGCGGGCCAGACGATCAGTATGCCTGAACACGGGCGCGTCGGGCCACGACCCGGCCACGACCGGGCCACGACCCGGGCCGCGACACGCCCGAGCCCTCAGGCCGTTTCGCCGTTCGACAGGCGCCTCATAGTTGACACGATACGAGTCAATGCCTACACTTGTTTCGTGTCAGTTGTGCGGCAGGAGAGACGAGCCAGACATGAAGCCCGATGACCTGTTCCTCATCAGCATGGCGGCGCGCCATCTAGGCATGCATCCGCAGACGCTGCGCAAGTACGAACGGCTCGGACTGGTGCAGCCGTCACGCACGCTCGGCAGCATGCGGGTGTACACACGCGACGAGATCGAGCGGCTGCGCACGATCAAGCACCTCGTCGACGAGGTGGGCGTGAACCTGGCGGGCGTTCAGCGGCTGCTGGCAGTGGCCGACATCGTTCGCCGCCTCCGTCCGCTGACGCAGCGCGAAGACTGGTCCCGCTCGTCGGCGCGGCGACTGACGCAGGAAATCGATCGCCTGAGCGAGATGCTCGGCCTGTGAGGCGCGGCCATGGAGTTTCGTGACTATTACGCAGCCCTTGGCGTGCCAAAGACGGCCACCGCCAAGGAAATCAAGCAGGCCTTCCGTAAGCTCGCCCGCAAGTACCATCCGGACGTGAACCCCGGCGATGCCGCGGCCGAGGCCCGCTTCAAGGAGGTGAGCGAGGCCAACGAGGTGCTCAGCAACCCCGAGACACGCCGCAAGTACGACGAGTTGGGCGCCAACTGGAAGGCCTACGAACAGGCACAGCGGACGGGTGCCTCACCGTTCGGAGGTGCCGCAGGCAGGCCCGGTCCCGGGGGAGGCGCGTGGTCGTTCAACTTCGGCGGGCAGCCGGGGGGCCGTCCCCTTCACCCGGATGAAGTCGAGGAGATGTTCGGCGACTCCAGCCCCTTCTCGGACTTCTTCACGACGTTCTTCGGAGGCGCGCACGAGCAGGGAGATCGCCCGAGGGGACGCCGGCATGCGGCACGACCGGCATCCCGTCCGGCCGCTCCTCAGCACCACGAACTGAGCATCTCGCTCGAAGAGGCGTTCACCGGGACGACGAGACGCGTGACGTTGAGCAGCGAGGGCCACGACGACCGGACGCTCGAGGTGCGCTTCCCTGCCGGCATCAAGGACGGCCAGCGGGTGCGGGCCGCGTCCGAGGGCGGTGACGTGTTCTTCCGCGTGCGCATCGCGCCACACCCGCGCGTCGAACGCCGCGGCGACCACGACCTGGCGGTACGGGTGACGGTCTCGCTGCCGACCGCGGTGCTCGGCGGCGAGGCGGAAGTCACGCCGCTCGTCGGACGGCCCATCCGCATGCGCATTCCCGCGGGGACGACTCCGGGGCGGACACTGCGCATTCGCGGACAGGGCATGCCGGTGCACGGGAGCCTCGAGTCGCGAGGCGACCTGTTGGTCACCGTCGACCTGCAGGTGCCGACGCAGCTCAGCGCGGAGGAACGACAGCATTACGAAGCGCTGGCGGCCCTGGAGAGCCGACCAGCACAGCCGGCGTAGTCAGCGCCCACACCCTGACGACTTGATATCGACACCAGGGAGATTCACATGGACATGCAGAAACTGACGGAGAAGGCCCAGGAGGCCCTGGTCGGTGCGCAACAACTCGCCACCCGACTGGGTCATCCACAGATTGACCCCGAGCACCTGCTGCAGGCGCTCGCCCGCCAGCAGGGCGGCATCGTCCCGGACGTGCTGCGCAAGATGGACGTCGACCCGGAGCGCATCGCCCAGGGGCTCGAGGCCGATCTCGCTCGACGCCCGAAGGCGCACGGCGGCGCTGAGGCCGGCATTGGCCCTCGCCTGCGGACCGTGCTCGACGCGGCCGAGCGAGAAGCCACGCAACTGCAGGATCAGTTCCTCAGCACGGAACACCTCCTGCTGGCGATCGCGGGTGAAGGGGATCGTGTGCCGGCGGGCAGCCTGCTGGCCAAAGCGGGCGTGACCCGCGACCGTGTGCTCGAGACGCTGCGGCTGGTGCGAGGCTCTCAGCGTGTGACCGACCAGACTCCCGAGGGGAAGTACCAGGCGCTCGAGAAGTACGGCCGCGATCTCACCGACCTCGCACGCAAGAGCAAGCTCGACCCCGTCATCGGCCGGGACGAAGAGATTCGACGCGTCATCCAGGTGTTGTCACGCCGCACGAAGAACAACCCCGTGCTCATCGGCGAGCCCGGCGTCGGCAAGACCGCCATCGTCGAAGGGCTGGCGCAGCGCATCGTGCGCGGCGACGTGCCCGAGGGACTGAAGAACAAGCGGATCATCGGGCTCGACATGGGATCGCTCGTGGCGGGCGCCAAGTACCGAGGCGAGTTCGAGGAACGCCTGAAGGCCGTGCTGCAGGAGGTGACGAGTTCGGCCGGTGAGGTCGTGCTCTTCATCGACGAACTCCACACGGTCGTCGGCGCCGGGGCGTCGGAGGGATCGCTCGATGCGTCGAACATGCTGAAGCCGATGCTGGCGCGCGGTGAGCTGCACACCATTGGCGCCACGACGCTCGACGAGTACCGCAAGTACATCGAGAAGGATGCCGCGCTCGAACGACGCTTCCAACCCGTGCAGGTCGGCGAACCCACCGTCGAAGACACCATCAGCATCCTGCGAGGGCTTCGCGAGCGCTACGAGATTCACCATGGCGTGCGCCTCAAGGACTCCGCGCTGGTCGCGGCGGCCGTCCTGAGCCACCGTTACATCGCCGACCGCTTCCTGCCCGACAAGGCCATCGACCTCGTGGACGAGGCGGCCTCACGCCTGCGCATGGAGATCGACTCGATGCCTGCCGAACTCGACGAGGTCGAACGTCGCATCATGCAGCTCGAGATCGAGCGCGAAGCCCTGCGCAAGGAGACCGACGCGGCGTCGCTGGACCGGCTCGCACGCCTCGAGCGCGAACTCGCGGACTTGAAGGAAGAGCGCACGCAGCTCGTGTCCCACTGGGATCAGGAGAAGGCGTCCATCCAGACGGCACGCGAACTCAAGGAGCAAATCGAAGCGCTGCGGTCGGCCGTCGAAACGGCACAACGCAACGGCGACTACGCGAAGGCCTCCGAACTGCAGTACGGCCGGCTGCCCGAACTCGAGCGGGCACTCGCCGATCAGCAGGCAAGCCTCGCCACCCTGCAGCAGTCACAGAAGATGCTGAAGGAAGAGGTCGACGAGGAAGACATCGCGGAAGTGGTCAGCAAGTGGACGCACATCCCGCTCAGCCGCCTGCTCGAGGGCGAAGTGCAGAAACTCGTCCAGATGGAAGAGCGCCTGCACCTGCGCGTCGTCGGCCAGGACGATGCCATCCGTGCCGTGGCCAACGCCATCCGGCGCGTGCGGGCCGGCCTGCAGGACCCGAATCGTCCGCTGGGCAGCTTCATGTTCCTCGGACCCACTGGCGTGGGCAAGACGGAACTCGCGCGTGCGCTCGCCGAGTTCCTGTTCGACGACGACCAGGCGATGGTGCGCATCGACATGTCCGAGTACCAGGAGAAGCACACGGTGTCGCGCATGATCGGCGCGCCTCCTGGATACGTCGGGTATGAGGAGGCCGGTCAGTTGACCGAGGCCGTGCGACGTCGTCCGTACTCGGTCATCCTGTTCGATGAAGTCGAGAAGGCGCACGCAGAAGTGCTCAACGTGCTGCTCCAGGTGCTCGACGATGGGCGTCTGACGGACGGCAAGGGACGGGCCGTGGACTTCCGCAACAGCGTCGTGATCATGACGTCGAATCTCGGCAGCCACTACCTGGCCGAACAGGCGATGCGCGGCGGCACGGTCGACGAGGGGACGCGTCGCCAGGTGCTGGACGCGTTGCGCGCGCACTTCCGCCCCGAGTTCATCAACCGGATCGACGAGACCATCGTCTTCCACCCGCTGGGACGCGAGCACATGGCGCACATCATCGACCTGCAGATGGCGCGGCTGCTGGCGCGGCTCGAGGAGCGCAAGATCACGCTGACGCTCACCGACGGTGCGAAGGCTGCGCTCGTGGAGGAAGGCTACGACCCGGCGTACGGCGCGCGTCCGCTGAAGCGCACGATTCAACGACGGGTGCTCGACCCGCTGGCCATGGCGGTGCTGCAGGGTGAGTTCAGGGAGGGAGACGACGTGCGGCTCGACGTCGTGGACGGCCACCTCACGTTCGCCAGGCAGGAAGCGGTGGCGTCATGAGCGTGACGATCGCCGCGATCGTCGGTCTCCTGCTGGTGGCCGGCTGTGCCGTCGGTGTCGGCGTGGACCAGGGGCCTGCGGGTGCCGGCGACGACGCGCGTGCGGCGGATCGGGACCGCATGGTGCGCACGCAGATCGAGGCACGCGGGGTTCGTGACCCCCGCGTGCTCGCCGCCCTGCGCACGGTCCAGCGTCACCGATTCGTGCCGCCGGCGCTGCAGGACCGCGCATACGACGACACGCCGTTGCCCATCGCGGCGGGCCAGACCATTTCGCAACCGTACATCGTGGCCGTGATGACGGAGGCGGCGCGACTCGACGCTGACGACGTGGTGCTGGAGGTCGGCACGGGTTCCGGCTACCAGGCCGCCGTGCTCTCGCCGCTGGTGCGGCACGTGTACTCGGTGGAAGTGGTGACGGAGCTTGCGCGGTCGTCGGCTGCGCTGCTCGCCGACCTGGGGTACGCCAACGTGACCGTTCGCGACGGCGATGGCTACGCCGGCTGGCCGGAGCATGCGCCGTTCGACGCCATCGTGGTCACGGCGGCCCCGCCGGCGATTCCGCAGGCGCTGCGCGACCAGATGAAGGTGGGGGGCCGGATGGTCGTCCCGGTCGGGGTGGGCAACCAGGAGCTGCTGGTGATCGAGCGCACGGCGACAGGCTTCAACGAGACGTCGCTGATGCCCGTCCGCTTCGTTCCAATGGTGCCGCGGGTAAGGTAGGGACGCCTCTCCGAGGCGTCCGCCAGACGGAAAGAACGATGGCAGCGTGATTGAGACGGAGGGAGACGGACGGCTCGGAGAGCCGTCCCTACCTTACCCGTGGTTCCTACTTCACCCGCGGGTCATTCCCGTGAGGAACTCCGCGTTGCTCTCGGTCTTCCGCAGCTTGTCGAGCAGCAGCTCCATCGCCTCGGGCGGCGACAGAGGATTGATGACCTTGCGCAACACCCAGATGCGATTGAGATCGTCCTTCGGGATGAGGAGTTCTTCCTTCCGGGTGCCGCTCTTCTGGATGTCGATGGCCGGAAACACGCGCTTGTCCACGAGCTTCCGGTCGAGATGAATCTCCATGTTGCCGGTGCCCTTGAACTCTTCGAAGATCACTTCGTCCATGCGTGACCCGGTGTCGATGAGCGCGGTGGCGATGATCGTCAGCGAGCCGCCCTCCTCGATGTTGCGGGCGGCGCCGAAGAAGCGCTTCGGCTTCTGCAGCGCGTTGCTGTCCACGCCGCCGGACAGCACTTTGCCTGACGGGGGCACGACGCTGTTGTAGGCCCGTGCGAGACGCGTGATCGAGTCGAGCAGGATGAGCACGTCCTTCTTGTGCTCGACGAGACGCTTGGCCTTCTCGATCACCATCTCGGCCACCTGCACGTGGCGCTGCGCCGGCTCGTCGAACGTCGAACTGATCACCTCGCCGCGTACCGAGCGCTGCATGTCGGTCACCTCCTCCGGGCGCTCGTCGATGAGCAGCACGATGAGGTAGACCTCGGGGTGGTTCTGCACGACCGACTGCGCGATGCTCTGCAGCAGCATCGTCTTCCCCGTGCGTGGCGGTGCCACGATGAGTCCGCGCTGGCCCTTGCCGATCGGCGCCATGAGGTCGAGCACGCGGCCCGCGAGATTCTCGCGCGTCGTCTCACAGACGAAGCGCGCGTCGGGATACAGCGGCGTCAGGTTCTCGAAGAAGATCTTGTTGCGTGCGACACCCGGCGCCTCGAAGTTGACCGCTTCGACCTTGATCAGCGCGAAGTAGCGCTCGCCGTCCTTGGGCGGACGAATCTGGCCGCTGACCGTGTCACCCGTGTGCAGATCGAACTTGCGAATCTGCGAGGGCGACACGTAGATGTCGTCGGGGCCGGCCAGGTAGTTGTAGTCGGGCGCGCGCAGGAACCCGTACCCGTCGGGCAGCACCTCGAGCACGCCCTCCGAGAAGATGTAGCCGCTCTGCTCGGTCTGCGCCTTCAGGATCTGGAAGATCAGTTCCTGCTTCCGGAGGCCCGTGGCGCCTACCACGCCGAGGTCCTGAGCCACCTGCATCAGGTGCTGGATGCTCATCTCCTTCAGCTGGCCGATGTGCAGCGCCGATTCGTTGCGCACCTCTTCCGGGATGTCCGGGGGAGGCGGCTCGTTGCCGACATCGGGCATGTCCGGACCAGGCCGACGGGGAGAGGAGGAGGAGCGCGCGCCGCGGCGTGCGCCGGAGCGCTTCTGTGCTGGAGCCATATGTGTCGGGTCGTTGGTGGCTGCGAGAACCTGCCGGCAGCGGGAGTGCCGCCTGCAACGGGTGGAGCCTGCCCCTGTAACCAAGGGTGAACCGTGAGTATAGCCCAAAACGCATGGTGTAGAATGCCGCCCTAGTGTGACGCGGCACCTGCTCATCCTCGGTCTGGTCTGCTTCCTGACCTTCTTCGCGGGACTGGGCCGAGGCGCCATCGGCGACTCGGATGAGGCGTTCTACGCCGAGGCCGCCCGCGAGATGGTCGAATCGAGCGACTGGCTCACGCCCTTCTACAACTACGAACTCCGCTTCCAGAAACCCATCCTCTTCTACTGGCTCGTCGCCATCACCTACAAGGCCGGCGGCATCGGCGAAGCGGCCGCCCGCTTCCCTTCTGCGCTGGCGGGCTTCTTTCTCGCCGTGCTCACGTACGTCTCGGGACGACGCTGGTTCGACGCGTCCACCGGTTTCTTCGCGGCGATCATCGTGGCCACGAGCTTCGGCTACTACTCGATCGGCCGGCAGTCGCTGCCCGACCTGCTGTTGGCCTTCTTCATCGCCTCGTCCACGTGGGCCCTGATCGAAGCGATCGGTGCACCGCTGGCCACCGCCGACCTCGCCAACGGACGGCGCCGTGCGTGGCTGGTGCTCTCGGCCGTCCTCATCGGACTCGGCCTGCTCACGAAGGGCCCCGTGGGTGCGGCACTGCCGGTGCTCGCGGCGGCGACGATCTGGTGGAAGGAACGCCGCCCGCGCACACCCGAGGAACCTGCGGCGTGGCGGCCCGGTCTGGCTGACGCGCTGGTGTTCGGGGGCCTGATCGTGCTCGTGGCGGCGCCCTGGTTTCTCGCGATGATGAACGAGCACGGCGTTGCCTATCTGCACCGCTTCTTCGTCGACGAGAATCTCGAGCGCTTCGCGACCGATCGCTACAACGAGCCGCGCCCGTTCTGGTTCTACGTGCCGATCGTGCTGGGCGGCCTGCTGCCGTGGTCGCCGTGCATCCTGTTGTGGTTTCCCACCTGGAGGCGCGCGTTCATGGGTCAGCGGATGGTGACGCGTGCCGAGTGGCGCGCCATCCTCTGGGCCGCCGTGCCCTTCGTGTTCTACTCGCTGTCGGTGGGCAAGCAGCCGCGCTACATCCTGCCGATGCTGCCGCCCATGGCCCTGCTCATGGCCCGCTCGGTCATCGCCCGGTTGCCTGACCCGGAAGGCCGCCGCGCGCGCCATACCGGCGTCGCGGCGTGCGGCACCTTGAGCGCGCTCATCCTGTTGTCGCTCGGGCTCCTGCTCCATCGTGCCCGCCCCCTGCTGTTCGCGCTGTCGCCATCGCTCGCGGTGGTCTGCACGGGCGTCATCATCGCCGGGGCGATTGCCGTGCTCATCGCCAGCTGGACGCCCAGACGCTGGGCGCTGCCCGTCACGCTCACCTGTGCCTCGGTGGCGACCCTGCTCGCGCTGCATTACTCGGTGGTCTCTGCCGCCGACCTCGAGCCCGTGCAGCGGATGGCCCGCATCTACTCCGCGGCGCACGCGGACGGCCAGCCGTCGGCGACCTACCGGGTCTTCGTGCGGAACCTGATCTTCTACACGCGCGTGCCGCAGGTGGACCTCACCGAGCCCGAGGCCGTCGTGGAGTTCCTGCGACAGCCACAACGCGTCCTGTGCGTGATGACGAGTGACGACCTCGCGGAACTCGAGCAGTCGCACGGCGTCAGAACCCGCACGCTCGGGTCGGTGCAGTACTTCAACCCCGCCGGCGTCCGGCTGCGCACGCTGCTGTGGCCCGACCCGGACAACGACCTCGAGACGGTGCTCCTCGTGACGAATCAGTGAGCCGCGGGCGGCAACACCTTGCCCGGGTTCAGCAGGCCGTCAGGATCGAAGGCCGCCTTGATGCGGCGCATCAACTCGACCTCGGCCTCCCCGACCTCCAGTGACAGGAACGGCAGCTTCGAGAAGCCGATGCCGTGTTCTCCGGTGATCGACCCTTCGAGCGCAACCGTCCCCTCGAACAACGCACGCTCCGCCTCCCGGGCGCGCATCATCATCGCGGCATCGGCAGGGTCGACCATGATGTTGACGTGGATGTTGCCATCCCCGGCGTGACCGAAGCTCGGAATCCGCAGGTCGTACTCGGTCTTCAGGTGGTCGATCAGCGCGAACAGCTCGGGGATGCGCCCTTTGGGAACGACGACGTCGTGGTTGATCTTGAGAGGAGCCAATGCACGGACGGCGAACGACATCACGCGGCGTACCTGCCACAGGGCCTCCTGCGTCACGGCATCGAACGCCGTCAGCACCTCGGATGCGCCCGCCTCGCGGCACGACGCCTCGACACGTGCCGCCTCCTCGCGCGTGGCCGCCTCGAGGCCGTCGACCTCGATCAGCAGCATGGCGCCGGTGCCCTCGGGCGCAATGCGAGTACCCGGCAGATAGTCGACCACCGCCTGGAGCGTGTCGGCGTCGATGAGTTCGATCGCGGCAGGCACGACCCGGGCGCGCACCAGGGCGTTCACCGCCTGCGCGGCCGCGTCGATGTCCGGAAACGTCGCGCGCACGGTCACCTGCGCTGGCGGCAGCGGCACGAGCCGGACGATGATCCGGGTGATCACCGCCAGAGTCCCTTCCGAGCCGACGAGCAACTGCGTCAGGTCGTAACCGACGACGTTCTTCACGGACTTGCCGCCGGTTCTGATGATCTGTCCGTCGGGGAGCACGGCCTCCAGCCCGAGCACGTACCGGCGCGTCACGCCGTACTTGAACGCGCGCGGCCCGCCCGCGCACTCCGCGACGTTGCCGCCCACGGTCGATTGTCCGAGGCTGGCCGGGTCGGGCGGGTAGTACAGGCCGACGCGCGCCACCGCGGCCTGGAGGTCGCCGGTGATGACATGCGGCTCGACCACGGCGAGCAGGTTCGCTTCGTCGATCTCGAGGATGCGGGTGAACCGCTCCAGCGACAGCACGGCGCCGCCCGTGATCGGGACGGCACCACCTGTATAGCCCGTGCCCGCACCACGCGGCACGACCGGGACACGATGCGCGGTGCACACGCGCAGCACGGCCGACACTTCCGCGGTCGACGCGGGAATGACGACGACACCGGCCGGGTGTCCTTTCTTCAGCGCGTCGACGCCGTACGCCTCGCACGAGGCCGCATCGGTCAGGACGTGCGCACTCCCCACGGCCGTACGCAGCGCCGAGAGGAAGGCGTCGGTGATGGTCATGTCACGCGGGACGGGTGGCGACGAACGCGTGGATGCGCCGGGCAGCCTCTTCGAGCACCTCGACCGAGGCGGCATACGACAGGCGGACGAACCCTGGTGCGTCGAAGGCCTCACCCGCGGTGAGCACGACGTGCTGCTGTTCGAGCAGGGCCTGGCAGAACTCGTCGCTCGTGCGAAGACCGTCCGGCGAGAGCAGATCCGTCACGTCGAGGAACAGATAGAAGGCGCCCGCGGGCTTCTGGCAGCGAAGCCTCGGATCGGTGGTCAGGAGCGACCAGATGCGATCACGGCGACGGCGATACTCGTCGAGCATCTCGCGTACGCAGTACTGCGGCCCGGCCAGCGCCGCCACGGCGGCCTTCTGGGTAATCGAGCAGACGTTGCTCGTCGAGTGGCTCTGGATCGCGTTGCAGGCCGCGACGACCTCTGCCGACGCCAGCAGCCAGCCGCAGCGCCAGCCCGTCATGGCATACGCCTTCGAGGCCGATCCCGCCAGAATCGTCCGCTCGCGCATCCGCTCGCCGAGCACCCGCGGCAGGTTGTGCGGCACCGGATCGTAGATGAGGCGCTCGTAGCAGAGGTCGAGAATGATCCAGATGCCGCGCGGCGCGGCGACGTCGGCGATCGCGGCGAGTGCCGCTTCCGTGATGAGTGCGCCGGTAGGATTGGCGGGCGACGTGATCACGATGGCTTTCGTAGCCGGCGTGATGGCCTCGATGAATGCGTCCGCGTGGAGGGCGAAGCCCTCCTCCGCCGACGTCCGGACGATGACCGGCGTTGCGCCCGCGAGCTTGATCTGCTCGACGATGGTCGGCCAGCCCGGCGCGTGCGTGATGACCTCGTCGCCCGGGTCGAACACGGTGAGCGCGGCGTTCACCAGCGCCTGCTTGCCACCAGCGCAGATGATCACTTCGGCCTCGCCGTAGTCGACCTCGTAGTCGGCCCGATATCGCGCGATGATGGCCTGCTTGAGTTCGGACGTCCCTGCGTTGGCGGTGTACTTCGTGAAATTGGCGGCAATGGCGGCGTGCGCCGCTTCCTTCACATGGGTGGGCGTCGGGAAGTCGGGCTCGCCGGCACTGAGATCGACGACGTCGATGCCTTGCTGGCGCAGCCGTTGAGCGGCCAGCAGGCCCTTCATCGTGGGCGAAGAGGCGATGCGGGTCGTGCGATCGGCAAGCATGGGCACGTGCGGGGAATGGTCAGCGCGTATGCGGCGCGGCCGGGGGCAGGTACGGCAGCACGGCAACCGGCACGAACCGGTCCACGGCGCCGCCGAGGCGATGGATGTCTCGCACCAGGCTGGCGCTGACGTGCGCCCAGTCGGGTGATGCCGCGAGGAACACGGTCTCGAGGCGCGGCAGCATCTCGCGGTTCATGCGCGCCATCGGCCACTCGTACTCGTAGTCGGCGCCCCCTCGCAGACCGCGCACGACCGCACAGGCGTCATGCCGGCGAGCGAAATCGACGAGCAGGCCGTCGAACGCGTCGACGTCGACCGTCGGCCACTCGCGCACGGCCTCACGCGAGGCCGCGACACGGGCCTCGAGTGGCAGCAGCGAGGTCTTCGCCGGATTCACGAGCACGCCGACGACCACGCGATCGAACAACTGGACGGCCCGGTCGACGAGATCGAGATGCCCGTTGGTCATGGGGTCGAACGATCCCGGCAGCACCGCGACCCGCGGGGGCGCGACCGTCACTGCGGCACCTCGCCGTCCACCGGTTCGGATGGCTCGCCGACGCCGGCCGCCCGGTAGAACGCGAGTGCGCTGTCACCCTGGCGCAGGGTGCGCGCGAGCCGCAACGGACCCAGCGCCGGCGGTGGCGCCTGCCGGTGCGCGTGCTCGAGCACCAGCACGCCGTCATCGGCCACGTGCGCCGCGGCGAGCAGCACCACCGCGTCACGCGAGGCCGTCATGTATGGGGGATCGAGGAACACGATATCGAAGCGGTCGAGCCGGCCGGAGCGCAATGCCGCGGCGGCGTCCCGAGCGACGATAGCACAGCCCTCCGAGACCGCACATCGCGCGAGGTTCTGCCGAATCAGGGCGACCGCGCGCCGGTCCTGCTCGACGAACGTCACGCCAGCCGCCCCTCGGCTCAGCGCCTCGAGCCCGACGGCACCGGTCCCGGCATAGACATCGAGGACGCGCGCCCCCGCCACGTCCGGGGCGAGGACGTTGAACAACGTCTCGCGCAGGCGATCGGACGTGGGCCGCACGCCCTCCCACGCCGGCGTACCGAGCACGCGTCCCTTGAAGCGGCCGGCGATGATGCGCATCAGCCAATCTCACCAAGCTGGAACCGGCGGCTCCATGCGTCGCGCGCCAATCGCCGCGCAGGCGCGGTGTCGTCGGCCGTCGCGATCCACGTGCGGGCGAGGACGTGGGCGTCCTCCATCAGCGCATGGTCTCGCGCGAGGTCCCCCATCCGCAAGGTGGGCAGACCGGCCTGGCGCGTACCGAATACGTCGCCAGGACCCCGCAGCGCGAGATCGCGCTCGGCGATCACGAACCCGTCCGTCGTGGACGCCATCGCCTCGAGGCGTCCACGCGCCACGTCGCTCAGCGGGGCTTCGTAGAGCAGCACGCAGTACGATGCGGCCTGCCCCCGGCCGACCCTTCCGCGCAGCTGGTGCAGCTGCGCCAGGCCGAACCGCTCGGCGTGCTCCACCACCATGACCGTGGCGTTCGGCACGTCAACGCCCACTTCAATCACGGTCGTGGCCACGAGTACGTCCACGGCGTGTGCCGCGAACGCCTGCATCACCGCAGCCTTGTCCGCGGCTGACAACCGGCCGTGCAGCACACCCAGCCGCAGGCCCGCCAGTTGCCCGGCCTCGAGAGCGGAGGCCGTCTCGACGGCTGCCCGCGCCTCCACCTTGTCACTGGCCTCGACGAGCGGCAGGACGACGTAGGCCTGCCGTCCGGCTTCAACCTGCGCCCGAACGAACGCGTAGACCTCGTCGCGTCGTGACGCGGGCCGCACGGTCGTGCGCACGGGAGTGCGGCCGGGCGGCAGGTCGCGAATCGTCGACACGTCGAGGTCGCCGAACAGCGTGAGTGACAGCGTGCGTGGAATAGGCGTGGCCGTCATGACGAGGACGTCGGGATGCTGTCCTTTCGCGCGCAGTGACGCGCGCTGCGCGACGCCGAAGCGATGCTGCTCGTCGATGACGACCAGCCCGAGACCCGGAAGGTCGACCGGATCCTCGAGCAACGCGTGCGTGCCGATCACGAGGTCGGCCTCGCCGGCCGCGAGGCGCTGCATGGCGGCCTTCCGCGCCCGCCCGGTCTGCGCGCCGGTGAGGAGCACCGACCGGAACGGGGTCCCCTCCAGACGTGCCTCGATCGTGCGCGCGTGCTGCACAGCGAGAATCTCGGTCGGCACCATGAGCGCCACGCGCACGCCGTTGGCCATCGCGACGACGGCTGCCAGCAACGCCACCATGGTCTTGCCCGCGCCCACATCCCCCTGCAGCAGACGATGCATCGGCTCGTCGCCCTGCAGGTCGGCCACGATCTCGGCCAGCGCGCCCTTCTGGCCTGGCGTCAACACGAACGGCAGCACCTGCCGCGCCATGGTCCTCACCGCCGGCGTCACGCCGATGCGGTGCGGCTTGGTCACGCGTGTCCGCTGGACGCGGCGCTCAGCGACCGCCAGCTGAAACAGGAAGAACTCTTCGAGGATGAGGCGGACCTGCGCGGGCGTGCGACACGCCGAGAGCGCCTCGAGGTCGGCGCCCTCCTCGGGGAAGTGCACGGACCAGAGTGCGTCACGGCGTCCGGGCAAGCCTCTGGCGGCCAGGACCTCTCCTGGCAACGGGTCGGGCAGGTCAGCGGGCAGCCGGTTCAGCGCCTGGTGGACGAGCGCGCGCTGCACCTTTGGCGTCAGGGGCCCGATGCGTTCGTACACGGGCACGATGCGGCCGGTGTGCACGCCGTCCCCGACCGAACCGGCAGCGTCAGCGGGGGCCTCGACCAGTTCGTGGTCCGGCGTCGTGAACTGCGGGCCCTGCCCCGTCCACTCGACGCGACCGTGCAGTACCACCCACTGACCCGGCTGGAACACCTGCAACAGGAATGGCTGGTTGAACCAGATGGCGCGAGCGGTGCCGGTCCCGTCCGAGAGCGTCACCTCGATGACCGAGAATCCCCGACGTCGGGTCGAACGCTTCTCGACCCGCAGGACTTCCGCACAGATGGTCGCGTCCCCCGGGCGCAGCGCGGCGATCGACTGCAGATGGCCCCGGTCTTCGTAGCGCAGCGGGAATCGCAGCAGCAGATCTTCAACCGTGTGGAGCCCGACCGCGGCGAGTGCGCCCGCGCGGCGCGGTCCCACGCCGTCGAGTGCCGCCAGGGGCGACTGCAGCGTGAGGGTGTTCACTGCACGACGACGGCTTCGCGAGGCTGCACGCGAATCTCGCGAATCGAGACCGGAAGGTCGAACGGCTGATCGAGTCGAATGCCGTCCGGCTGATCCGGCGTGCGGGAGTA
>CAYMAG010000003.1:19206-22240 GCA_964388335.1 uncultured Vicinamibacteraceae bacterium
GGTCGAACGGCTGATCGAGTCGAATGCCGTCCGGCTGATCCGGCGTGCGGGAGTAATGCGTCAGCAACTGCTGCACGAGGACACGTGGCAGTGGAATGCCACCGAGGTCGGCCTGGTCCAGTTCGAACCTGCCGACGCCGTCGCTCGTGAGCAGCCGGCCGCGGACGCGAGCGGTCAGGCGCCCGGACAGGAGGGCCAGCGGATCGAACCCGCCGGTGGGTGGCCGCGACGCCTTGTACGCGTCCATGTCGAGCACGACCGACCCGGCCAACACGGTGTCGCCCACGATCTCGACCCGCGGGCTGGTGACGCCCGGGGGCAGGTCGTGCATGAGGTACGTCCACACGTAGGCATTCACTTCCCGTTCGAGCACGGGCGTCGCGAGCGTCTCGAGGCGCGGAATCGCGCCGAAGCGCACGATGGCCTCGAGCTTGCGCTGAAGGCTGTCGGCGTCGGCCTGCACAGGTGGCACCGACGGCGACCCCGCGGCCGCGGGCGCCTGTGCCTGCAGACGCAGGGCGAGTGGCTCGCCCGGCGTCACCACCGGGCCAGCGACGACCAGCGCCCCCCAGGCACCGAGTGCCCAACCAGTCCTTCGGAATCCTGTCACGTTGCGTTCACCCGCCTTTCGAGTCTAACGTGCTTGACCTTCGCTTTTTATTTGCGTAGAGTCTCTCTGACGCAGGGCTCATCACCGTCAGCCACCTGACGGGGCCTGGCGCGCGCGAGGGACACGCCGTGCAGCCACTGACGAAACGACAGCGCGAGATTCTCGACTACCTCAACGACTTCATCCAGCAGCACGGCTATGCCCCGAGTCTCGAGGAAGTTGGTCGTCGGTTCGGGCTGTCGTCGCTGGCGACGGTCCACAAGCATCTGACGAATCTGCAGGAGAAAGGCTTCATCAAGCGGGCCTGGAACCGCAGCCGTTCGGTGGAACTCATCCCTGCACGGATCGGCGGGCGTTCGCTCGAGCTGCCCCTGCTGGGGTACGTCGCCGCCGGGCGTCCCATTGAAGCGATTGCCGGCAACGAGACCATCACCGTCCCCGAGGCCCTCGCCGGCAAGCGCGACACCTACGTCCTGCGCGTCAAGGGTGATTCGATGATCGACGAGCAGATTCGCGACGGCGACTTCGTCATCGTCGAAGATCGGCGGCAGGCGACCAACGGTGAGATGGTCATTGCCCTGCTGGGCGGGGCGGACGTCACCCTGAAGAAGTTCTATCGAGAGCAGGATCAGGTGCGGTTGCAGCCGGCCAACCCGGCCATGGCGCCCATCATCGTGCCCGCCGCCGACGTCACGGTCCAGGGCGTGGTCATCGGCGTGATGCGCCGGTACTGAGACAATGGGGCATGAGCGAAACGCGACAGATCAACTTCACCATCGTTCCCGACGAGTCCACGGATGCGCCGCGCGTCTACGCGAACTTCTGCGCGGTGGCCAACACGCCGTTCGACTTCACGCTGACGTTCTGCGAGGTCCAGCCGCTGTCGGAGCGTGACGTGCGCGAGGCCGAGCAGCAGCACGTGGTCAAGGCGCCGATCAAGGCGAGGCTCGTCGTACCGGTCGCGTTCATTCCGACGCTCGTCTCGGCACTGCAGGATCACCTGCGGGTGTTCGCCGAGTCTCAGCAGAAGGGCGCGCCGGGCTGGAGCGGCGACCCGGTTCACTGAGCATCACGACGCGTCCGGGAGGCGCGCCATCCGAGAGCAACCATCCGCCATGCGTGTCCTCGTGCTGTCGTTCCCGGAGTTCGTCGTCGAGGTGGAGCGCGCCTGGCTGCAGGTGCCGGCGACGCAGCCCCTCGTCGTCGGCGGTCGCGCGGATGGTCCCGGCGTCGTCGTTGCCGCGTGTCCGCTGGCGCGCCGCGCGGGCGTGTCCATCCGCACGCCGCTCGTGAGTGCGGCAGCGCTCTGCCCCAACGCCGTGTTCGTCCCCGGTGTACTGGACCGGTATGCCGAGGCCGCCTCGATGCTCGACGAAGAGGTGCGACGGTCGTGTGATGCCGTCGCGTGGCGTGCCATCGACGAGGCGGTGATCACGGAGGCTGACCTGCGGCAGCAGTCGGGTACGCTCCCGGCTGTCGCCGACGACATCCGGATGCGTGTGCAGGGACGGCTGTCGCTCTCGGTCGCCGCAGGCGTGGCCGACAGCGAGGTGACGGCGCGCGCGGCCGCGCGGATGGTGGTGCCCTCGGGGCTGCTGCAGGTGTTGCCGGGCTACGACGCGCGGTTCCTGTCGGCGTTGCCCGTGTCCACGTTGCGTGAGGTGCCGACGCCAGCCGTCGACCGGCTCGCGGCATGCGGCGTGACGACGCTCGGCGAGTTGGCCACGCTCGAGTCGCACCTGGCGGAGGCTGCCCTCGGAGGTCGGGCGCGCGAGTGGCAGTTGGCCGCGGCAGGTGTCGACGCTGTGGGCGCACGTCCCACTCGGTTGCCCCGCAGCATCACGCGGGCCATGGCGACCCCGGATGTCACGTCGCTCGATGAACTGCGGGTGTCGGTCGAGGCAGTGGCCGAGCAGGTGGCCGAGCGGCTCGGGCAACTCGGCGTGTGTGCCCGAACGATGACGGTGCGTGTCGTCGGTCCCGACGGACGATTCAGAAGTCGCAGCCTGACCCTGCCCGAAGCCATCGCCGGACGAGTGTCGGTCGGCCCGGTGGCACGGACGCTCGCCGCGAAGTTGTGGAAGTACGGGAGCGCGCCGCGGCGCGTCAGCGTCGTGGCGGCGGGCCTCACCGCCGATGGGCCGCAGCTCACGCTGTTCGGCAACAACACGACTGAGACCGAGGGGCGGCACGCGTGGCGCACGCGCGACAGCTTCAGGGCGCTGGCGCGGAAGAGACCGCGTGCGAGCTGAGGCGGCACTGAGGCGTCAGCGGAACCTCGGCGGCATCAACTCGCCGGGTCATGGCGGTGCGACGCCCTGTGTTGCTCAGCCGGGCGCGTCGAGCGGCATCAGGCGGTGCCGGGCGCGCAGCCGTCGAACTTCTCGAAGAACATCATGCCCGTCCAGCCCAGTTCCTTCAGGC
>CAYMAG010000003.1:22340-57916 GCA_964388335.1 uncultured Vicinamibacteraceae bacterium
CAGCCGTCGAACTTCTCGAAGAACATCATGCCCGTCCAGCCCAGTT
This sequence comes from uncultured Vicinamibacteraceae bacterium, assembly GCA_964388335.1. Classification (GTDB taxonomy): domain Bacteria; phylum Acidobacteriota; class Vicinamibacteria; order Vicinamibacterales; family Vicinamibacteraceae; genus JAEZDP01. Next base: position 22,387 of record CAYMAG010000003.1, read on the forward strand.
CCTTCAGGCCGGGCTCCGACGCGAAATGGATGCCCGCGACCCAGCCCTTGATGTGGTCGAAGTGGTCGCGCAGGTTCAGCGGAGCGGGTGGCGGCTGCGGCACGGGAATCGGATCGCCCTTCGTCCAGTAGACGGGCGTGCGACTCGGTTCGAGGGTCGAGGCCTGCGTCAGCAACGCCGTCTGCTCGGCTGCCGCAAGGTCCTTGAAAGGCTTCTGGTGCGCTCGCAGGGCCGCCCCGTCCATGGCGCCGAGCGCCGTGATGAACCGCCGACGGATCTCGGCCGTCTCGACGTCGAGCAGCTTGTCGAGAAACTCGGGCGTGCCGCTGGCGAGTGAGCCGGGCACGATGAGTTCCGACAACACGCGCACGGTCGCGAGCTGGTGCGCGTCGAAGAAGACCGGCGTGAACGACGCCGGGTCGGCGACCGGGGTCTGCGCCGCCGCCGCGTGCGCCATGTGCTGCTGCACCGGATGCCCGTCGGCGATCACGGGCGACGCGAGGCCGGCACCGATGCCGGCGGCAAGCGACTGAAGCGCGGCCCGGCGAGACAGGCCCGCCGACGCAGGAGGGGCGGGCACGATCGGCAGCAGGCGACCATCCTTCATCGTCATCTCCCTGGTGGTGGCAGCTTCGGAACCGTCCCGAGGCGTTGTCCGTTCTCAGCTCCGGGACGTGGACCGAGCTTACCAGACCTGGCGGGCTGGCCCGCAAGCCCGCCTCATCGGTCCCGTTGACGCTCGCGTGTTGCACGGCTATTCTCGGCCTTCCGGGACAGCTCGGGTACCCGCGGGTCGCTCGGTCAGAGAACGCGCGGTCACGCCACGCGGTGCATGAGGGGCACACAGTGAGACAACAAGCGCAGGACAACGCCGGCCGGACGTTCGACGTGGTCGTCGTCGGGTCGGGAGCCTCGGGAGGGTGGGCAGCGAAACGCCTCGCCGAAGCCGGCGTGTCGGTCGTCGTGCTCGACGCGGGGCGTGCGTTGACCGATGCCGACTATCGGGAACACGTGCCGGCCTTCAGCCTCGACTACCGCAATCGCGCCACCGAGCTGATTCGCAAGACCAGACCGCGCCAGAAGGACTGCTACGCCTGCACCGAGTGGAACTACGACTGGTTCGCGAACGACCTCGACGAGCCGTACACCACGGCCGACGGGAAGCCGTTCTCGTGGCAGGGCCGCTTGCGCGTCGTCGGCGGACGCACCAACGTGTGGGGACGGCAAAGCTACCGCTTCGGTCCCCACGACTTCAAGGCTGCGAGCCGCGACGGCTTCGGCATGGACTGGCCACTCGACTACGAAGACCTCGAGCGCTACTACGATCTCGTCGAAGATTACGTGGGCATCACCGGCATGGTCGAGAACGACCCCATGCTGCCCGACAGCCGCTACCACCCGCCCATGGGGCTGACATGCGCCGAGACACACGTGCGCGGCGTGATCCGGAAGGCCTTCAACCGCACGCTCACGCAGGGGCGGGCCGCGAACATCACGAAGCCCATCAACGGCCGGGCCGCCTGCCACTACTGCGGCCCGTGCGAGCGCGGATGCGCGACGCACTCCTACTTCAACGCGGCGTTCACCACCGTGGCCGACGCGCTGAAGACCGGCAGGTGCACGCTGATCCAGAACGCGATGGTCCACCAGGTGCTGATGGATGCCTCGGGGAAGAAGGCGCGGGGCGTCTCGTACGTGGATCGCCAGACGCGACAGGTCAAGGAAGTCTACGGTCGCGTCGTGGTGCTCGCCGCGCAGGCGCTCGAGTCGGTGCGCATCCTGCTGAACAGCCGGAACACGCAGGACGAGGGCGGGCTGGCGAACTCCAGCGGCGTCCTCGGCAAGTACCTGATGGACCACACGTGGGTCGCGGGCGGCGCATCGGCGGAGTTCCCCGATCACCGGGGCAAGGCCAACGTCAACGGCCCGAATCGTCCGAACGGCCTCTACGTCATCCGCTTCCAGAATCGTCCGGGCGAGCCCCCGCACAAGTCGTTCCTGCGCGGTTACGGGTTCCAGGGCGGCGGCTCGACGTCGTTCAACACGGCCCTGCCGGGGTTCGGGGCGGCGTACAAGACCGCCGTCACCGGGCAGGACGGCCGGACGATGGTCAGCTTCTCCGGCTTCGGCGAGGTGCTGGCCTACGAGGACAACTTCGTCGAGATCGACCCGGGCGTCGTGGACGCCTGGGGCATCCCGGTGCTGCGCATCTCGATGGCGTGGAAGGAGAACGAACTCAACATGATTCCCGACATGGCGCAGAGCGCGGCAGAGATGCTCGAGGCTGCAGGCGGCAGGAACATCCAGCCGTATTTCCACCTCGATCGCGTGCCCGGATACGGCATCCACGAGATGGGCATCGCGCGCATGGGCACCGATCCGAAGACGTCCGTGTTGAACCAGTTCCAGCAGACCCACGACATCGGTAACCTGTTCGTGACAGATGCGTCCGGCTTCACGTCGGGAGGCTGCCAGAATCCGACCCTCACGCTCATGGCGCTGACGGTGCGCTCCACCGACTACATGATGGAGCAGATGAAGCAGGGGACGCTGTAGGTGGCCTCGTCGCTCACCAGGAGACACTTCATGAATCGCCGCACCTGCCTTCGAGCACTGTCACGCACGGCGGCAGCCGCCGTGGCGCTCGTCTCCGTCCCGCCGCGGATCGCCGGCGCGCAGTACGCGGTGCCACCGTCGGCTGACGCCGTCCCGCGCATGTCGATAGCCGACTTCAAGGCCCTCGTCGACAAGGGCGGCGTGATCACGGTCGACGTGCGGAGTCTCGCCGACTACCGGCTGGGGCACATTCCTGGATCGCGGAGCATGCCGCTGAACGAGGTGGCTGCCCGCGTCTCCGAACTGCGCGGATTGGGTAAACCAATCGTCACCTATTGCACGTGACCGGCTGAGAACACGAGCGCCCGTGCGGCGCTCACGATGCTGCAGGCCGGACTCACCAACGTGTTCGCGTTGAAGGGTGGGTTCGGCGAATGGTCACACGCAGGCCATCCCGTCGTCAGGCCCTGAGCTGAACTGTTGAGGTGGCACTTCTCCCTCTGTGGATGTGGCAGCGGTGTGTCGACGCGGCAAATTGTTGTTGACAGGCCCGCGGCAGCGGCTAGTATCACCACACACAACTTGTCAGACCAGTGCTTTGCCAGAGGGAGGCAACGATGTTTCACGACCTGAGCCATTTGGCCCGGTGGCGTCGACGTGCGAGTGCGTGGGCGTGTGCGGCAGTTCTCCTGTTGCTCGGAACTCCTGTCGGGGCACAGACCATCACCGGCAACATCTCCGGCCGGGTCACCGACACCTCGGGGGGCGTCCTGCCTGGGGTGACCGTCACGATTCTCAACGAGAACACGGGCCTGACGGTGACACGCGTGACCGACGAGAACGGCACGTACGTGGCGACCAATCTCCCCGTGGGCACCTACTCGGTGAGTGCCGAGCTGCAGGGATTCAGGGGGGCTCAGCGCACCGGGTTTCAGCTGGGCGCCGACGGCCGGCTGAGCGCCGACTTCGCGCTGGGCGTCGGCGAACTCACCGAGTCGATCGAAGTGCAGGCGGTGATTGGCGAGGCCGTCAACCGCACGAGCGGTGAGGTGGCCCGCACCATCGATTCGCAGCAGATCAAGGACCTTGCGTTCAACGGACGCAATTACCTCGAACTCGCCTCACTGATCCCGGGCGCCGTGGCGACCGACTTCGACCCGCTCGCCCTTGCGACCTCACTGAGCGTAACGGGCCAGTCGATCAACGGCAGCCGCGGCAACACCAACAACCTTACGATCGATGGCACATCCAACCTCGACTCGGGATCGAACGGCAGTCAGGTGAACAACGTCAGCCTGAGCTTCATCGAGCAGGTCAAGATTCAGACGTCGAACTTTTCGGCGGAACTGGGCCGCAACAGCGGCGCGGCGATCAACGTCGTGACGCGCAGTGGCACCAACCAGTATCGCGGCACGGTACGCTACGACGTTCGCGACGAGAAGTTCGACGCGCCGAACGAGTTCGCACCGCCCGACGCCAGTGGCAACCGCACCAAGCCGCCGCTCGAGTTCCGCAATTTCGAAGCTGCGTTCGGTGGGCCGATCCTCAGGAACCGCCTCTTCTTCTTCGGGGGGCAGCAGTACCGCACCATCAACCGATTCACCAATCCGGCCCGGCAGACGCTGCCCACATCAGCCGAACTCGGCGGCGATTTCTCCTTCCGCCTGCGCGGCAACGACGGTGTGGTCGGCACAGCGGACGATGGTGTGTTGCGTGACCCGGCGACCGGCCAGCCGTTCCCCGGCAACGTGATTCCGCAGAACCGGATCACCAACGACGGCCGGGCCATCGCCGACATCTACCGGGCGATGCAGAACCGTGCGGCGTCCTTCAACGATGCCGCGATCGCCAACAACGCCACGTTCGTCGAACCCAACCCGTTCGAGCAGCGCCAGGACATCGTTCGCATCGACTTCCAGGCCACCGAGAATCAGCGCATCTACGGCCGCTACATCCACGACGAGTACAACCTCATCGAGCCGTACGGCACGTTCTCGGGCGCGCCACTGCCGACGGTTCCCACGGACCGCTCGCGGCCTGGCTCGAGCTACCAGGTCGGTCACACGTACGTCGTGAGCACGAACCTCATCAACGAAGCCAAGGTGGGCGCGTCGTGGAACGGCCAGCGGATCAAGCCGCAGGGCGACTACTGGCTGCGCGACACCTTCGGGTTCACCTATCCCGAGATCTACGACACCCCGGGCTTCGTCGCCGGCGGCATCCCCAACATCGAGGTCGCCGGGTTCGCCCGCCTGCAGGGTCCGTCGTTCGCGCTGCTCTCGCCGACCACCGACATCACCGCGCAGAACACGTTGACCTGGGTGAAGGGAAACCACTCGCTTCGCAGCGGCGTGGCCTTCTCACGCAACCGCAAGGATCAGAACGGTCGGTCCAACTACTTCGGCCAGGTCATCTTCAACCCGGCAGGCAACCCGAACACCACGAACGCCGCCGTCGGCGACATGCTGCTCGGCAACTTCCGCACGTACAACGAGGCGTCGGCCGACCCCGTCGGATTCTTCCGCTTCAACACCTACCAGGGCTTCGTGTCCGATACCTGGAGGGTGAAGTCGAACCTGAGCGTCGAACTCGGTCTCCGCTACGAGTACTCGACACCCACGTACGCGCAGGGCAACAACCTGGTGAACTTCGACCCGTCGCGGTACGACCCGAACCAGGCTGTGATCGTGAGGACCAACGGCCTGATCGTGCCAGGCGTCGGCAACCGGTTCAACGGCCTGGTCATTGCCGGTGACGGGATTCCGGAAGACCAGCAGGGCCGTGTCGAGTTGCTGACGGGCGGCGACTACTCGAGCATCCCGTTCGGCGCGCCGCGCGGGCTCTACGATGCGCAGCACCTGTTCATGCCCCGCGTGAGCTTCTCGTATTCGCTCGATCCGAACACCGTGATCCGCGGTGGCGGCGGCCTCTTCTACGACAAGCCGGAGGGGAACCTGATCTTCTCGCAGTTGAACATCCCTCCGGTGCTCGACAACGTGTCGTACGAGAACTTCAACCTGTCCGCGCCGTCGAGCGGGGCGGCGGGCGCCATCGGTGCCGTCGGCGGCATCAGCGCGATCGACCCGAATCTGACGCTGCCCTACCAGTTCAACTACAGCCTGGGCGTGCAGCGTGAACTGGGACGCGGGTACTTCGTCGAGGCCTCCTACGTCGGCAACACGGGACGCGACCTGCTGCGTCAGCCCGAACTCAACCGCGCGAGCTTCGAGGCCCTTCGCTTGAACGCGGCATTGCCGTCGGACCAGCGGGTATCGGAGAACTTCCTCCGGCCCTACAAGGGCTTCTCGTCGATCCGGCAGCGCGTGAGCGATGCGAGTTCGCAGTATCACTCGATGCAGTTGTATGGCACGAAGCGTACGGGCGACCTGCAGTTCACCGTCTCGTACACCCTCGGGCGCGCCCTCACCAACGCCAGCGGCAACGGCGACAACGACACGGTGGATGGCGCGGGCGACCTCGACTTCTTCTACGGTCCCGCGACGTTCGATCGCCGCCACGCCTTCGTCAATACGCTGACCTACCGCGTGCCCTGGCTGCGCGACCATGGCGGCGTGCTCGAAGCGGTGCTCGGCGGCTGGGAGGCCAGCAGCAAGTACCGGTTCCAGTCGGGCCAGTACCTCACGCCCGTGGGCAACTCCTCGGTCGGGTCCCGACGCGCCGAGTATGTCGGCGGCGAGATCGACATCGACGGTGACCGCCGGGAGTGGTTCAACACCGCCGCGTTCAGCAACCCGCCGGAGGACCGGCGCGGGTCGGCGACCGTGGGCATGATCGAAGGGCCGTCGTTCAGGCAACTCGACATGTCGTTCCGGAAGAACTTCAGGTTCGGCGGACGCTACAACCTCACGCCCATCTTCGACGTGTTCAACGTGTTCAACACCGTGAACTACTTCAACCCGAACGTGAACGCCAACGACATCGCGTTCGGCACCATCAACGGCGCGCAGCCGCCACGCCAGTTCCAGGTCGGCGCCCGCTTCGACTTCTAGCGGGCCGGGGATTGGGGTCAGGTCTGCCAACGCAGACCTGACCCCACGGTGTACGATCGACGCGTGCCACGCGCCCGACGCAAGCAGGATGCCCCTCCCGCCGCCGCCGTCCTCGAGGCGCTGCTCCGCCACTATCCGCATCCCGACACCGAACTCGCGTTCACGGACGCGTTCGAGTTGCTCGTCGCCACCGTCCTGTCGGCGCAGTCGACCGACAAGCGCGTGAACGAGACGACCCCCGCGCTGTTCGCTCGCTACCCGGACGCTGCCGCACTCGCCGCCGCCGACCCGCTCGACATCGAACCGATCATCCACGCCACCGGCTTCTTCCGGGCCAAGAGCAAGGCCATCGTCGGACTCGCCCAGCGGCTCGTGCGCGACCACGGCGGCGAGGTGCCGGCTGACATGGACGCCCTGACCGCGCTGCCCGGTGTCGGACGCAAGACCGCCAACGTCGTGCTGGGGCACGCCCTGGGCGTCCCTGGCCTGCCTGTCGATCGTCACGTGCTGCGCGTCGCGGAGCGTATCGGACTCACGCGCGAGACAACGCCGGAGGCCGTCGAGCACGACCTGTGTGCCGCCATCGATGCGCCGCATTGGACGAAGCTGTCGGACGCACTCATCCTCCACGGCCGCCGCGTCTGCCGCCCGACACCACAGTGCGGTATCTGTCACGTCGCACCGATCTGCCGCTATCCCTTCAAGTCGGGCAACGCCGCGGTACTCGACCTCGACGCGCCTCCGGTCGGCGCGCCTCGCCGGACGGGCGCCCGGGTGGCCCGAACAGGCCGCCGGCCACCAGCGCGCACCACGAAACGAGGCCAGTCGTGAGACGAGACGAGTTCGTGCTCCTGATCGAAGAAGCGATCGAACTCATCCCCGACCGGTTTCGCGAGGCGATGCGCAACATCGCCCTCGTGGTCGAAGACCACCCTCCTGACGATCTGCTGCGTGACATGGAGATCGATCCACCCGACACCCTGTACGGGCTCTACGTCGGCACACCGCTCACCGAGCGGCCGTGGGCGGACGGCAACCGTGAACCCGACCAGATCGTGATCTACCAGGTTCCGCACGAAGAAGATGCGCTCAACGAGGACGACCTCGTCGCCATGGTCGCCGAGACGCTCATCCACGAGGTCGGGCACTTCTTCGGCATGACCGAGGAGGAGATCCAGATCGTCGAGGACGAGTTCTGGGCCGACACCGGGGCCTCGGAGACGTGACCGTTCGCAAGCGATTCGGCCAGCACTTTCTCGAACCGCAGTGGGTCGGCAAGCTGATCGACGCCATCGCGCCGCAGCCTTCGGAGACCTTCCTCGAGATCGGGCCCGGACGCGGGGCGCTCACAGAGCCCCTGCTCGCTCGCGGCGCCACGGTCCACGCCGTGGAGATCGATCGTGACCTGGCGGCCGCCCTGCGCCTCCGTGCGCACCCTGGCCTGCACGTGCACGAAGGCGACTTCCTCGAAGTGCCGACGTCCACGTGGTGGTACGGCCAGCAGCCGTACCGCGTGGCGGCAAACCTGCCCTACAACGCCTCGACGCCCGTCCTCCTGCGGCTGCTGGCGGAGGCCAGGGCAGGCGTCGTCTCGAACGCCACGCTCATGCTGCAGAAGGAGGTCGTGGAGCGGATGACCGCCGCGCCCGGCACGTCAGCGTACGGGCCGCTGGCCATCGCCGTGCAGCTCGACGCCGCGGTGCGACGTCTGTTCGTCCTGCCTCCAGGCGCCTTCCGTCCTCCACCGGCCGTCCAGTCTGCCGTCGTCCGTCTCGACTTCCGCCCCCCGACGATCGCGATCGACGATCGAGCGGCGTTCGACACGCTGGTGCGTCATCTGTTCACGATGCGACGCAAGACCCTGGGGCGCGCCCTGCGTCCCCTGGCCGAACGGCTGGGCATCTCGACTGAGTCGTGGCTCGCGGCCGCCGGCATGGACGGTACGGTGCGCGCCGAGACGTTGACCATCGCGGTCCTGGCGCGCCTGGCAGCCGCGCAACCTGCTGCAACAGAATGACCTGTGCTATTCTCCTTGCGGTCATACAGGACTCTCCTGTTCAGGTTCCCCAGCACCTGAGCCAGTGGCGATCGTGACGGCTCCCCGCCGTGGCTGTCGCCTTCGAATCGGCTTCGTCCGTCCTTCCCGGGATGGGCGCTCCGATGCGCGTCGTGATGCGAGGCGTGTGGCCGCGGACGAGCGCGGCCGGCTCTGACGGCTGGTCCGTCCGGTCGATGGATTGCGTTTCACAGATGAGTACATCCGAGGCAACGCCTCTGCTCCAGCATCCGGTTGATGTCGTGCCGCTCGGCGGCCTGCGCGAGTTCGGCATGAACACGATGGCGATCACGTGTGGGGAGACCACCATCGTCATCGATGCCGGCGTCATGTTCCCCGAACCCGACCTGCCCGGTGTCGATCTCGTCGTGCCCGACCTCAGTCATCTGGAATCGCTCGGACACAAGGTTGCCGCGGTCTTCCTCACCCACGGCCACGAGGACCACATCGGTGGTCTGCCGTACCTGATGCCACACGTTGCCGGCAAGGTGCACGGGACGGCCATGGCGCTGGCCATGGTCGAGAACCGCCTCGATCGCCACGGCATCGACGTGAAGGATCGGCTGCACGTCGTGAAGCCGCGCGAGCGGATCGAGGTCGGGCCGTTCACCGTGGAGTTCATCCGCGTGACGCACAGCATGCCCGACTGCGTCGCGCTCGCCATTCACACGCCGGCGGGCGTGCTGGTGCACACGGGCGATTTCAAGATCGACCAGACGCCGCTCGACGGAGAGCCCACCGACCTGCACCGCCTCGCGGAACTGGGCCAGCAGGGCGTGTTGGCGCTGTTCGGTGACAGCACCAACGTCGATCGCAAAGGGTTCGCTGGCTCGGAGCGCGACGTCAGCGACGCGTTCGAGGAGATCTTCACCAGCACGCAGGGCAAGATCGTGGTGGCGATGTTCTCGTCGAGCATCCACCGCATGCAGATCCTCGTGGACCTGGCGGCGCAGTTCGATCGCCGTGTCGCATTCGTCGGGCGCGGCGTCGTCGAGAACTCGGAGATCGCGCAGCGCCTCGGGTATCTCCGCGTCCCTCATGGCGTGCAGATCCGCGACACGGATGTCCGGAGCTTCCCTTCCAGCGACATCGTCTGCATCACGACCGGATCGCAGGGCGAACCGATGGCCGCGCTCTCGCGCATCGCCATCGACGACCACCGGCACGTCAAGGTGACCGACGACGACGTGGTCGTGTTCTCGGCGCGGTCGATTCCCGGCAACGAGCGTGCCATCGGGCGCGTGATGAATCACCTCGCGTCCCGCGGCGCGGACGTGATCTACGAGGCGCTCAAACACGTCCACGTGTCGGGGCACGGTTCGGCCGAGGAGCTGAAGCTGATGCTGGCGCTCGTCCGGCCCCGGTACTTCACGCCGATCCACGGAGAGTATCGCCAGCTGGCCAGACACGCGCGCGTCGCGCAGGACGTCACGCGTCCCCGTGCCGAGATTCTGCTCGCCGACGATGGCGATGTCATCCGGTTCGACGGGCAGAGGGGCGCAATCGTGGGGAAGGCGGAGGTGGGCCGTGTGCTCATCGATGGCACGCGCACGGGCGAAGTGGCCGACGAGGTCTTGCGCGATCGCCGCCACCTGGCCGGCGACGGCCTGGTGGTGCCCGTCGTGACGATCAACATGCAGAGCGGAGAGGTGGTCGGAGTGCCGGACATCATCACGCGCGGCTTCGTCCTCGACGATCTGACCGACGCGTTGATGAAGGATGCCGGTGCGTTGATCCGCAGTGCCCTGCAGGGGGCACCGGTCGAGGAGCGTACGGATGTGGGACTGCTGCGAGAGCGCATTCGAGCGGAGTTGCAGCGTGTGCTGCGCCGCAAGGCTGGCGGGCGTCGGCCGCTCGTCGTTCCTGTCGTGATGGAGATGTGACGTGTCTTCGTCGGTGATGTCCCGTCGGCTCAGTGAAGTGTTGGGGGTGCTGCTGTTCGCGGCGTCGCTGCTGTGGTTCGTGGCGCTCGTCTCGTACTCGCCCGCCGACCCGGCCTGGTTCTTCTATGCGGGCCCGCCGCGCACCGTGGGCAACTTCGCCGGGCCCGTGGGCGCATTCGCGGCCGAGGCCGCGTTCCAGTTGTTGGGGTATGCGTCGTTCCTGCTGCCCGTCGTGCTGCTGGTCGCCGGCTGGCACTACTTCTGGTGCCGTACGTTGTCGGCCGGCTACACCAAGACCATCGGCGCCATCCTGCTGCTGCTGTGCGGCGCGTCATTGCTCGCCCTGTCGGTGGGTGCGACGACCGTCGGTGTGCACGAGGTGCTCGCGGGCGGTCACGTGGGAGCAGCCCTCTCGGACGTGGCCATCGGATATCTCAACAGGACCGGCAGCGCCATCCTCATCGTCGCGGTCGGTACGCTGGGCTTCCTGCTGACCACGCAGGTCTCGCTGGGCGACGTGTTCGCGGCGATCGGCGCGGGCGTCAGACAGCGTCTCGCCGCCCACGCGGCCCGGCTGGCGGAGCGGCGTGAGGAGAAGCGGCGCGATGCCCAGCGGCGCGAGGTCATCCAGAAGCATCTCGACAAGGGCATCACGCCTGAAGACGTCCAGCGGGTCACCGAGCAGGCCCGGACGGCCGAGTCGACCCGTCGTGCGAAAGCGCCCGCAGCCGCCGCACAGCCCGTCCAGCCGGCGTCGGACGCCCAGCGCAGTGCGCCTGCCCGACCGTCGCGCGAGGGGCCCCGCTCGATCACCCCGACCCCGGCGCCGCCGGTCGCACGGAAGGCGGTGCCCCGCGTCACCACCCCCGAGTCGCTGCCGCTGGCCGACGTCGAATCGGATCTGCGCGCGCCTGCCGAACGCCGACAGGGTGAGTACGCCCTGCCCCCTCTGGCGCTGCTCGACGCGGCCCAGGGTGAACAGAAGATCGACGAACGCGAGCTGATGGATTCGGCACGGCACCTCGAAGACAAGTGCCGGGAGTTCTCCGTCGAGGGCAACGTGGTGCAGATCCTGCCGGGGCCAGTCGTCACGACGTACGAGTTCAAGCCCGATGCCGGCGTGAAGTACAGCAAGATCACGGGCCTGTCGGAGGATCTGTCGCTGGCGATGCGGGCCGAGTCCGTCCTCATCGACCGCATCCCCGGCAAGTCGACCGTCGGCATCCAGATTCCGAACGCCCAGCGCGAACAGATCTCGCTGCGCGAGTTGCTCGAGTCGGAGCCGTATCGCCGCTCCACCTCGAAGCTCGCCATCGCCCTCGGCAAGACGATTCACGGGGAGCCGTATGTCAGCGACCTCGCCACGATGCCCCACCTGCTCATCGCCGGGTCGACGGGCACGGGCAAGTCGGTCGGGCTGAACGCCATGCTGACGAGCATCCTGTACCGCGCGACGCCCGACACGGTCCGCTTCATCATGATCGACCCGAAGCGGCTCGAACTCGGCATGTACGAGCAGATTCCACACCTGCTGACGCCGGTCGTCGTCGAGCCGAAGCTTGCGGCCAACGCGCTGCGCTGGGCCGTCCGCGAGATGGAAGACCGCTACAAGACGCTGGCGGCGTTCGGGGTCCGCAACATCGAACAGTACAACCGCAACCTCAAGCTGGCCATGGACAACGGCGACGCGCGCGTGGATCCGAAGACCGGCGAGCCGGTCCGACCGTTGCCGTTCATCGTCGTGGTGATCGACGAACTGGCCGACCTCATGATGGTGGCGTCCAACGAGGTCGAGCAGTCGATCTGCCGCCTCGCGCAGATGGCCCGGGCCGTGGGCATTCACCTCATCCTGGCGACCCAGCGGCCGTCCGTCGACGTGATCACGGGCCTGATCAAGGCCAACATGCCGTCGCGCATCTCGTTCCGCGTGTCGTCGAAGGTCGACTCGCGGACGATTCTCGACGCCAACGGCGCCGAGGCCCTGCTGGGGAAAGGCGACATGTTGTTTCTGCCGCCCGCCTCGTCGCGCGTCATGCGTCTGCACGGCGCGTACATCTCCGAACAGGAAAGCGCGCGCCTGGCGAGCTTCCTGCGCAAGCAGGGCAAGCCCAGCTACGACACGAGCGTCACCGACGAAGACAAGCCCACCGAGCAGATGGGCGGGTTCGACAAGGACGACCTGTACGACGAGGCGGCACGCATCGTGATTCAGAGCGGGCAGGCATCCATCAGCTATCTGCAGCGGCGGCTTCGTATCGGCTTCAGCCGGGCCGCGCGCCTCGTGGACATGATGGAGGGCGAAGGGCTCGTCTCGAGCGGCCAGGGGGGCAAAGCTCGGGAGGTGCTCGTGCCGAAAGAATACTTCGACGAGGTCGATGCGCAACTGCGCTGATCGGCCGGCCCGCAGCTCCGGGCCGACAAAGGGCATGCTCATGCGACGCTGGATGATACTGATCGCACTGCTGACGTGGCTTCCCGCGGTGTACGCCTCCTCGGATGCGGCGCAGTCCGCCCGCCGCACGACGGCGAAGGCCAAGGCGGCCCCCACGGCCAAGACGCTCTACGACCAGGCGCTATCGCGCGAAAGGCAGTTGCGCGCCGCCAAAGGCAGCCGCGGCGCTCCTCTGTCGCAACTCCGTGCCGTGGTCCGTGACTATGAGGCCATCCCGCGCCGGTTCCCGCGCAGCGGCTATGCGGACAACGCCCTGTGGAACGCCGCGAACGTCGCCTTCGACGCACACATCCGCTTCGGAGCGCGTGACGACCGCGAAACCTCCATTCGCCTGCTCCAGTGGCTCGTGCGTGAGTACCCGTCCAGTTCGCTGACCAAGGACGCGCATGCCCGCCTGCGCCGCATTTCCGCCGCGTCCCCGCGGCTGACCAGAGATGCGCCGAAGGCCGGTGCGGCGAAGGCTGCGGCCGCGACGCCCCCGCCCGCAGCCGCCGAGTTGGCGAACGCCAACATCCCGGTGGCCGCCGACGAACCAGAGTCGCCTTCGACGCCCGCCGCACCGCGCGCCCTCGTGACGAACGTGCAGCGCACGGTACTTCCCGAGGTGGTTCGCGTGACCATCGAACTCGACAGCGAAGTGGCGTACACGGAGGAACAGCTGCGCGGTCCCGACCGCCTGTTCTTCGACCTGCGAGGCACCGAGTTCGGTCCGGGGCTGGAGGACGGGGCGATCACGTTCGACGACGGGGATGTCGCGAAGGAGTTGCGCCTCGGGACGCACCCGGGCGGTGTGACACGTGTCGTCATCGACACGTCGGACGTGGCCCGTCACAGCCTGTTCACGCTGTACAACCCGTACCGGCTGGTGGTCGATCTGTACAGGAGCGCGTCGATGACGCGACAGCTGGGGCTGCCGTCCCCGGCGGCGTCGACGGTGGCGCCCGCGCGCGCGGCGGCGGGACCGACGGCCCCACCACCACCTCCCGCATCCCGCACGACTCCAGGCCCGGTCACGACCACCGCCGCCGCTGAGTCACCCGTGCCGCCGCCGGCGGCGGCGTCCCCGGTGCCCAGTGCGCCCGCCGGGCCGAACGCTGCCACCCTTCCCGCCCCACCGGAGTCGAACAGTAGCGGCAACTACTCGCTGGCGCGGCAGCTCGGGCTCGGCGTGTCGCGCATCGTCATCGACGCCGGCCACGGCGGGCACGACCCGGGGTCACTTGGCGCCGGCCTCAGGGAGTCGGAACTCGTCCTCGACGTTGCGCTCCGACTCGAGAAGCTGCTGAAGGACGTCGGCAACATCGACGTCGTCATGACGCGTCGCACAGATGTGTTCGTCGACCTCGAGGAGCGCACGCGCATCGCCAATCGCAACAGTGCGGACCTGTTCCTGTCGATTCACGCCAACTCCAGCCGCCGGCGCACAGCCCAGGGCGTCGAGACGTTCTTCCTGAACTTTGCCACGACGAGTGACGCGGAGGAGGTGGCCGCTCGTGAGAACTCGGCGGCGCGCGGCTCGATGCGCCAGCTCCCCGACATCGTCAAGGCGATCACCCTGAACAACAAGGTGGACGAATCGCGGGATCTCGCCGAGACCGTCCAGCGTGAGATCGTGCGGCGCTTGCGTCAGACCTACGGCGAACTCCCCGACCGGGGCGTGAAGCAGGCCCCGCTCGTGGTGCTGATTGGCGCGTCGATGCCGAGCGTACTGGCCGAGATCGGGTTCGTGAGCACGCCCGAGGAAGGCAAGCGTCTCAAGACATCGGCGTACCGCCAGGAAATCGCCGAGGCCCTGCGCGATGCGGTCCTGCGGTATCAGAGGTCGCTGAAGTCGGTCGTGACGCAGTCGCAGGAGTAGCCGGGCGTCCCTCAGACGTCCGTGGGTGTCTCGTCGCGTGAACCACGGAGCGTGACGTGCTGCCTGCTGTCTGCGTCCGGGCCGCCATAACCCAGCCGATGCTTCACGTACACCAGCGCTGCACCCACCATGCCCCCGACCAGGAGCGATGCCAGCAGCAGCGCTCCGACGAGCGCTATCGACCCCAGCAGGACGTCGGCGACGCCGGTGTCCGGCGTCACCGGGCCCACGTCTTCGACGGCAATCGACGTCAGCGGGACATCGTGCGGGACAGGGCGAGGGTCCGCGTCCTTCGGGGGACGGGACTCTTCGCGCGGCGTTGCCTGCATCAGACCCATGCACCCGCGGAGCGCGCCAACTCGACGAGTGTCCTGACCGCGACGCCCGTCGGTCCCTTGGGCTGCCAGGGCTTCGGGTCATCCGCCCACGCCGTTCCCGCGATGTCGAGATGGGCCCAGGGTTTGTCCCCCGTGAACGTCTTCAGGAACAGCGCCGCGCTGATGGCGCCACCGTACCTGGTGCCGGCCGCGTTGACCATGTCGGCGATGTCGCTGCGCAGCAGTTCGCGGTACTCCTCGTCCACCGGCATCGCCCACAGTGCGTCTCCTCCCCGGCGGGCAGCGTCGGCCACGACCTCGCACCAGCCCTCGGGAGCGGCGAACAGGCCTGACCTCACGCGACCGAGGGCCACCGCGACGGCGCCGGTCAGCGTCGCCACGTCGACCAGATGCGTGGCCCCCAGTTCCTGGGCGTACCACAGGGCGTCACCGAGGATCAGCCGGCCCTCGGCGTCCGTGTTGGTGATCTCGACCGTGATTCCCCCGGCGCCCGTGAGCACGTCACCAGGCCGGAACGCGTTGCTGCCCGGCATGTTCTCGACCGCCGGCACCACCCCAATCACGCGGACCGGCGCGCCCAGCCGTGCCAGGGCATACATCGCCCCGATGACGGCGGCGCCCCCGGCCATGTCGTACTTCATCCGGTCCATGTTCTCGGCCGGCTTGATCGAGATGCCTCCGGTGTCGAAGGTGACCGCCTTGCCCACGAGGGCCAGCACCGGCCCCGTGGCTGGATGTCCCTCCGGCGCGTACGACAGGACGACCACGCGAGGCGCCTGGCGGCTGCCCTGCGCGACGCCGGTCAACAGGCCCATCTTCAGCGCCGCAATGCGTGACTCGTCGAGCACGTCGACGTTCACGCGGCTGCCGGCGAACAACGCCGTCGCCCGGTCGGCGAGCGTCGCCGGTGTCATCACGTTCGGCGGTTCGTGCGCGAGCGCGCGCGCCACGTTGGTCGCCTCACCAACGATGCGGCCTGCGTCCACCTCAGCCGCAAGCGTCTCAGCCCCACCGGCCGAGACGACAACCGACACATCCGTCAGGGCGACGTGCTTGCGGTCGCCGGTCTTGTAGGCGTCCACGTCGAACGCGCCAAGCACGAGTCCTTCGGTACACGCGCCGGCACACCTCTCGCCCGTCAGCGGCCCACGAGCCACGAACGCCACCCTGCCGCAACCGCGCGCGCGACTGGCCAGTACCGCCGCCGAAGCCAGCCGGCGCGCCACGACGGGTCCGGCCTCTGCGACCCTCCCGGCACTGATGAACAGCAGATGGGGCGCCACGCCCGGTCCGCGCGCCCAGATCGTCTCGTAGGCCGTCGACCTGGCGCCCGCTGCCGCTCTCAGGAGGCCCAGCTCGTGATCGAAGCCTCCAGGCACGTCGGCCATCCCCGAGTCCGGCTCGTCGGAAAAGATCGGAAGGACGAGAACGTCGGTATCGACGGCGTCGACGGGTGCAACGACCAGCCGGACGTCCGGCGTTGTGTAGAAAGAGGGCGACGACATATCCCGCGATTGTATACCGCAGCAATGTGGCATTCGCCGCCGCGGCAGGCTAGGATGGAGACTTCGTGGTTCACGGAAGCGAGGGCAGGATGACGCGACTGGCGGCAGTGGGGATCGTGCTGTTGCTGACCTGCGCGCAAGTCACCGCGCAGTCGACCCGGACGAAACCGGCGAAGGAAGACCGCCCCGATATCACCCTCCGCGCCACCCCGCAGATGCTCTTCAGCCCGGCACGGGTGTCGGTCCGGGCCGAACTCAAGGGCGGTGCGAACGACTTCGAGGACTACTACTGCTCGACCATCGAGTGGGTGTGGGGCGACGGGACGGCGTCGGAGTCGAGTGTGGACTGCGATCCCTACGAACCGGGCAAGAGCGAGATTCGCCGGTACTACAGCAACTCGCACACCTACAGCGTCGCCGGCCGGTACGAAGTGCGCTTCCGGATGAAGAAGGCCGACAAGGTCGTGGGTATCGGGACCGCCGTCGTGCAGGTGCGTCCGGGCATCCGCGACATGGGCCCTTACGAATAGACCGCAGCCGGGACGGTACGAGGGTCTACGCGCGGTCGAGCGGAATGCGCGCCTCGTACGACTCTTCGCGGTACACGGTGAACCCACGCGCACGGTAGTTGTGAATGGCGGACGGGTGGTCCAGTGAACACGTGTGCAGCCAGACTCTCTTCGGCTCAGTGCGCCACGCCTCTATCGTCGCCTGTGTAAGCAGGGCCTTGCCGAGCCCCAGGCCCGTCAGCTCCGGCAACAGGCCGAAATAGGCGATCTCGGTCTCCTGCGCCGTCCGGTGCAGTTCGAAGAACCCCGTGGGCGTGCCCCGCGCGACCAGCAGCCACAGCTCGACCCCTGAACTGTCGAGGTGCTGGGTGATTCTCCGATCCGACCAGTCCCACCGGTCCAGCCAGTGCCACGGCCGGCCGACCTCGCGGTACAGGTAGCGGTACAGGGACGGCGGCGGCCCGTCCTGCCTTCGCAGATGGATGTCGTCGTGCGGCCAGGGCGCCGGGCGCAGGGCGTCTGGCGTCACCATCTCGAGGTACGTGCGGACCGCCGGACGGTGCAGGTAGCGCCGCGGTCCCGCTGTGCCCTGCGTGGCGCTCTCGAGCACCTGACGCCAGTGCCTGCCCTCCTTCAGCACGGTGTCACCTGCGGTCGTCAAGTCGTCAGCGTCAGGCGCACCAGCCTTCGGCAGCGTGCTGTCGAGTGCGTGCAGCGCTTCACGCACGAAGTCGGCATTGGTCGACAGGATGTCGTGCCAGAGCGACGGCGTGCTGCCTGCGAGACGCGTGACGTCCATGAGGCCCGGCCCGCTGAACTGCAGCCCGTCACGCTGCACCGCGCGTCCGGCCGCGACCATGACGGCGCTGCTGACCAGTTGCGGCATGTGGCTGACATAGGCGACCACGCGGTCGTGCTCGACCGCCCCCATCACGACCGGCCGTGCACCGATGGCGCAGATCATCTGCGTCAGCCTGGCCAGCGCCTGTCCGACCTGGGCGGCGGACCCCTGACGCTCCGTGTCCGGCGTGAGTATCCACGGGCGCCCGGCGAAGAGGCCGGCCGAGGCATGCGCGAAGCCACTGTGTGCGCTGCCGGCCATCGGATGCCCGCCGACGAACGTCCCGGCAAGGCGCTGGTGTCGCGCGGCGTCGACAATCGCGCGCTTCGTGCTGCCGACATCGGTGACGACCGCGTCCGGGCGCACGTGCGGCGCCAGCGCCCGCAGCAGGTGCGGGTTCTGCGCCACCGGCGCGCCGAGGACGACGAGGTCAGCCCACGAGACCTCCGCCGCCGAGGACGCCAGGGCGAAGTGCTCACGGACCGCCGGCGGCGCCGCCGGGTCGAGGACGCGCACCTCGGTCTCGGGCCACAGGGCCTTCAGCGCGAGCCCCAGCGATCCGCCGATGAGCCCACATCCGGCGATGAACACGCGCGAGAACGGCGAGCCCTCGTCTACTGTCCCCATCCGCGTCGCGCCACGGGCTCCAGACAGATGCTTCGACCAATCGCCGGCGCGATGATGCGGAGTTCGGCCATCAGGCGCTCGAACTGTCCCGGGAACATCGACTGCGCGCCGTCGCTCATCGCGTGGTCAGGGTCGCAGTGGACCTCGATGAGCAGCCCGTCGGCTCCTGCGGCGACGGCGGCGCGCGCCATCGGCGCCACCTTGTCGCGTCGTCCCGTGCCATGGCTCGGGTCGACGACGACAGGCAGGTGGCTCAACTGCTTCACCACCGGTATCGCAGAGATGTCCAGCGTGTTGCGCGTGTAGCTCTCGAACGTCCGAATGCCGCGCTCGCACAGGATCACGTCGGTGTTGCCGCCGGCGAGGACGTATTCCGCCGAGAGCAGCCACTCTTCGATCGTCGCCGAGATCCCGCGCTTGAGCAGCACGGGCTTGCGGACGCGACCGAGTTCGCGCAGCAGGGTGTAGTTCTGCATGTTCCGGGCGCCCACCTGGTAGATGTCGACGTACGCGTCCATCAGGGCGATCTGGCTGGCGTCCATGACCTCCGACACCAGCTTCAGGTGGTGCGCGTCGGCGCCATCGCGCAGCATGCGCAGCCCCCCTTCGCCGTGCCCCTGAAAGCTGTAGGGCGAGCTGCGGGGCTTGAATGCACCGCCACGCAGCACCTTGGCACCAGCACGCTTGACGGCGGCCGCGGTGGTCATCACCTGCTCCGGACTCTCCGCCGAGCACGGTCCGGCCATCACGATCACCTCGTCGCCGCCGATCCTGACGTCACCCACCTGGATGATCGAGTCGTCCGGCTTGAAGGTACGACTGGCGAGCTTGTACGGCTCGGTGATGCGTACCACCTCGTGGACGCCGTCGAGCAGTTCCACCAGCCTGGGGTCACGCGCTGCCGTGCCTCCGACCGCGCCAATCACCGTGCGGAGCGCACCCGTCGATCGATGCACGTCGAAGCCCATCCCCACCAGTTGCGCCACGACGCCTTGGATCTGTTCTTCGGTGGCGCGCTCTTCCATCACCACTACCATCGTCCTGCTCGCTTTCTATTCGTCGGCCGAGTCACTCGATGCCGGACGGGGCGGACCCTCATGCGCCTGCTGCACCACGCGCTCCAGGCGGCGGGCCTCGTCGATGATGCGTTCGAAGAGCCGCGCGATGGCATCGCCGTCGAGCGGTCCCCGGTTGATCGCGCGCACGTGCTGCAAGACGGCACGCTCACGATCCGGTTGGTAGATCTCCATCTGCACCACGCGCTTGATCTCGCCGATCTCCAGCGCGCACGTGGCACGGGCGTTCAACAGGGCGACGAGCCGCTCGTCGAGCGCGTCGATCTCGTCGCGCAGGACGGCGATGCGGGCCGGTTCCGTCATGCGGGCACACCTCCGCGCAGCCAGCGGACGAAGTCGCGCACTTCATCCGCCAGACGGGGATCGTCACCGTGTCTGGCGATCCGGGCGACCAATGCGCTGCCCACCACCGCCGCGTCGGCGTAGCGTCCGACGTCGGCAACGTGCTCGGGACGCGACAGCCCGAAGCCGAGCGCTATCGGCAGGTCGCTGTTCGACCGGATGCGATCGACCAGCGCCTGCGCATCGGCCGCCACCTCGTCCCGGACGCCTGTCACGCCCAGACGCGAGATGACGTACAGGAAGCCTTGTCCCAGAGCACTGGATCGACGGATCCGTTCGTCGCTCGTGGTGGGACTCAGCAGGAAGATGGGCGCGAGGCCGTGCGCCACGAACACGGCGCGTGCCTCGTCCGCTTCTTCGAGGGGAATGTCGAGCAGCAGGACGCCGTCGATGCCCGCGTCCGCGGCGCGGCGTGCGAACGTCTCGAGCCCCATGCGCACGACCGGGTTCGCGTACGTGAAGAGCACGAACGGCGTGTCGACGTCGCGACGAAGCCCCGCCACCATGTGCAGGACGCCGTCGAGAGTGGTGCCGGCGGCGAGCGCCCGCTCGGACGCGCGCTGAATCTCGGGGCCGTCGGCCAGGGGATCGGAGAAGGGCACGCCGACTTCGATGATGTCTGCCCCGCCGGCGGCTACGGCGCGAATGACCCCGGCGGAACGAGCAAGGTCCGGGTCGCCTGCCGTCACGTACGCTACCAGGCCCGTACGGCCCTCGGCCTTCATCCGCGCGAACGCCTCCTGGATTCTGGTGCGCGTCATCCTCGTCCTCCGTCCGTGTCCAGCAGCGCCTGAATCGACTGCACGTCCTTGTCGCCCCGGCCCGAGAGGTTCACGAGCAGCAGGCCGTCGGGCCCGAGTTCACCCGCGACACGGTCGATGACGGCCACGGCGTGTGCCGACTCCAGTGCCGGCAGAATGCCCTCGAGGTGCCCGAGACTCCTGAACGCGGCGAGTGCCTCATCGTCGCTCGCATGGAGGTACTCGGCCCGGCCCCTGGCCAGCAGGTCGGCATGCTCGGGTCCAATGGCGGCGTAGTCGAGGCCGGCCGACACCGAGTGGGTCGATTCGATGTTCCCCGCCGCGTCCTGCAACACGAACGTCCGTGTGCCCTGCAGGATGCCGGGACTGCCACCCGCGAACCGTGCCGCGTGGCGGCCCGACACGATGGCTTCACCGCCGGCTTCGACGCCAATCAACCGCACGTCGGGGTCGGCGACGAACGCATCGAAGATGCCCATGGCATTGCTGCCGCCGCCCACGCAGGCGACGACGGCGTCGGGCAGCCGCTCGTAGCGCTCGAGACACTGCCGGCGAGCCTCCTCGCCGATGACCGACTGCAGTTCGCGCACCATCAGCGGATACGGGTGCGGTCCGAGCGCCGATCCGAGCAGGTAGTACGACGACTCGACGTTGGTGACCCAGTCGCGCATGGCCTCGTTGATGGCGTCCTTCAAGGTGCGGGAACCCGACGACACGCCACGGACTTCTGCCCCAAGCATCCGCATGCGGAAGACGTTGAGGGCCTGCCGGGCCATGTCGTCGACCCCCATGTACACGACACAGTCGAGGCCGAGAAGGGCGCACACGGTCGCAGTGGCGACGCCGTGCTGTCCGGCGCCGGTCTCGGCCAGCACGCGCCGCTTGCCCATCCGCCTCGCCAGCAGCGCCTGCCCGAGGGCGTTGTTGATCTTGTGCGCGCCGGTGTGGGCCAGGTCTTCGCGCTTGAGCAGCACCCGGGTGCCTCCCGCAGCCTCGCTCAGACGGGTCGCCTCGTACAGCGGCGTGGGCCTGCCGACGAAATCGCGCAGCAGCGGACCGAGTGCCTCGAGGAAGGCCGGATCCCTGCGCGCCTCGACGTACGCGGCGGTGAGTTCTTCAAGAGGAGCCACGAGCGTCTCGGGCACGAAGCGCCCGCCGAATTCGCCGAAGTACCCACGGAGGTCGGGGTCGCGCCGCCCGAAGACCGGCAGCACCATCGACCCGGATGTCAGTGTCGTCATGCCTCTTCCTTCATGGCGCCAGCACGTTGGCGCAACGCGTCATCGGCCCGCCGCACCGCGTCGAAGAACGCGCGCAGGCGAGCACGGTCCTTGCTGCCCGGTGCCGATTCGACACCGGAGGACACGTCGACGGCAGCCGGGCGCGCAGCGTCGATCGCCCGCGCGACGTTGTCGGCCGTGAGCCCCCCCGCCAGCACGAACGGACGTCCACCCGCACGCCGCCGTGCGTCGGCCCAGTCGATCGTCTCTCCGGTGCCACCCCTGCGCGTGGGGTCGTGCGCATCCAGCAATACGGCGCGCGCACGGGCTACCCAGGGGCTGTCCGTGTACGTCGTGAGCGTCAGGGCCTTCATGATCGGACGGCTCGCTCCGGCCCAGTCCTCTACCGATTCGTCGCCGTGAAGCTGCAACACATCGAGTCCGACCGTGTCGGCGATGGCCGATGCCTGGTCCGGCGTCGCGTTCACGAACACGCCCACGACCTGCACGAGCGGAGGCAGCGCCCGGACGATCCGGCGTGCCTGGTCCACGGTCACGACGCGCGGGCTCCGTGGCCAGAAGACCAACCCGATCGCCGACGCACCCGCCGCCGCCACCAGCTCGGCATCGTGCGCGCTGGTCAGTCCGCAGACCTTCACGCGCGTCACCGTACCCCTCCTGCGGCTGCCTCGACGGCCTCGCGCCGCACGCGAGCCAGCCCTTCGCCCGGATCGGCATCCGTCATGAAACGCTCACCCATCAGGAAGGCGTCGAATCCCACCGCCCGCAGCCCGGCGAGGTCGGCCCCGTGCCGGAGACCGCTCTCCGCCACTCGTATGGATTCCGCCGGCAGCAGATCCACGACGCGATACGAGGTGTCGAGCGAGACCTCGAGCGTCTCGAGATTCCGGTTGTTGACACCGATGATGTGCGCGCCGGCATCAACGGCGCGCCTGGCTTCGTCCCCGTCGTGCACTTCCACGAGCGACGCGAGGCCGATCGCCGACGCGTACCCGAGCAGGCGCTCGAACGTGGCCTGATCGAGCGCCGCGACGATCAGGAGGATCAGGTCTGCGCCGGCAACGTGCGCCTCGGCGATCTGGTACCGGTCGACCATGAAGTCCTTGCGCAGGACGGGCACGTTCACTCGCGCACGCACGGCCTCGAGATGTGCCAGGCTGCCGTCGAAGAAGGCGGGCTCGGTCAGCACCGAGATGGCGGATGCGCCGGCCCGCTCGTATGCGGCCGCGATCGCTGCCGGGTCGTACGACGCACGCAGGATGCCTTTCGATGGCGAGCGCCGCTTGCACTCGGCGATGACCCGAACGTCGTCGCCTCGCAACGCGGCCTCCGCTCGCGCTGCACGTGCCGGCGTCGCGTTCGCCGCGACCTGCGCCTCGAGCCTCTCGAAGGACACGGACGCTCGCGCCACCTCCACACGACGACGCGCGGCGGCCACGATCGTCTCGAGAACGGACGGGGGCTTCATGATGGCTCCACCCCCGTTGCGTGCGACTGTTCGACCAGCCGTTGGAGCAATGCCGACGCCCGCCCGTCGTCGAGTGCCGCCGACGCCATGGCCATGCCGGAGGCGACATCGGACGCGGCGCCTGCGATGAAGAGCGACGCCCCGGCGTTGAGCACCACGATGTCGCGCACCGGACCGCGCGCTCCACCGAAGAGCGAGCGCGCAACCGCCGCATTGTGTGGCGCATCCCCACCGGTGAGCTGAGCGGCCGTCGCCTTCGGCAGGCCGAAGTCGGCCGGGTGCACGAAGAACGTCCGCAGCACGCCGTCACGACACTCAGACACCTTGGTGTAGCCCGTGGTCGTCAGCTCGTCGAGGCCGTCGGCCGCGTGAACGACCCACACACACTCCGAACCCAGCAGCCCCAGCGCCCTGGCCACCAGCTCCGTCAGTTCGGGGCGGGGTACGCCCACCAGTTGCCGGGTCGCGCCCGCCGGGTTCGTCAGGGGACCGAGCAGATTGAAGGCCGTCCGCACGCCGAGTTCCCTGCGGACCGGGGCAGCGTGCTTCATCGACGGATGGAACGTGGGTGCGAAGAGGAACGCAAGCCCGGGATCGCGAAGACAGCGGCTCACGACATCCGGCGAAGCCGCCACGTTCACGCCCAGCGCTTCGAAGACGTCGGCGCTGCCGCAGCGGCTCGACACCGATCGGTTGCCGTGCTTGGCCACGCGCACGCCGCAGGCCGCGACAACGACGGCCGCCATGGAGGACACGTTCACGGTCCCCGCGCCGTCGCCACCCGTTCCACAGGTGTCGAAGACCGGGCCCGGACCGGCATCGACCGACACGGCCGCTGCCCGCATCGCCCGGGCGAGACCGACGAGTTCCTCGGGACGTTCGCCCTTCGACCGGAGGGCCATCAGGAACCCGGCAATCGTCGCGGGACCGGCCTCGCCCCGCATGATCGCGGCCATCGCGTCGGTTGCCTGCTCGACCGTGAGCGTGCTGTGCCGTTGCAGTTGTTCGAGCAGTACGGGAAACATCGCCTACAGCTCCAGAAAGTTGCGCAGCAGGGCATGCCCCGGGCCGGTCAGTACCGACTCGGGATGGAACTGCACGCCGTGCATCGGCCAGGCACGATGCCGGAGGCCCATGATGATGCCATCGGCCGCGGTCCGCGCCGTGATGACCAGATCGGATGGCCATGGGTCGGGCGCCACCACCAGGCTGTGGTAGCGGCCGGCCGTGAACCCCTGGTCGAGGCCGGCGAAGACGCCCAGGCCGTCGTGCTCCACCGGCGACGTCTTGCCGTGCATCAGGACGGGCGCCGACACGACATGCCCTCCACACGCATACCCCATGGCCTGATGCCCGAGACAGACGCCGAGCATGGGAACGGACGGCCCGAACCGCCTGATCGCCTCGACGGAGATGCCGGCGTTCTCCGGGCGCCCCGGCCCCGGCGACATGACGATGTGCGACGGGGCGAGCGCTTCGATCTCGTCCAGGGTGATGCGGTCGTTCCGCCGGACCGTCACCTCGGCGCCGAGTTCGCCGAGGTACTGCGCGAGGTTGTAGGTGAACGAGTCGTAGTTGTCGATGAGCAGGACCATCGGTCGGTGATTCCTTACCGGAAGAGGGTTTCCGCGAGTTCGAGCGCGCCCAGCACGGCGCGGGCCTTGTCGCGCGTCTCTTCGTACTCCGACGCCGGGTTCGAGTCGGCGACGATACCTGCGCCGGCCTGGACGTGGGCCACGCCGTCACGCATCGCGACGGTGCGGATGGCGATGCAGCAGTCGAGGTTGCCGGCGAAGTCGAGGTAGCCCACCGCGCCCGCGTAGACGCCGCGGCGGACACCCTCGAGTTCGGCGATGATCTCCATGGCGCGAATCTTCGGCGCCCCCGACACCGTGCCCGCGGGGAAGCACGACACCAGGGCATCGAGGCGGTCGGATGACTCGTCGAGTTCGCCGACCACCCGCGACACGAGATGCATGACGTGGGAGTAGCGCTCGAGCGTCATGAACTGCGGCACCCGGACCGTGCCGTACGCGCACACGCGACCCAGGTCGTTGCGTCCGAGGTCCACGAGCATCACGTGCTCGGCACGCTCCTTCTCGTCGCGCTTCAGTTCCTCGCCGAGCCGCAGGTCTTCCTCGTGTGTCCGGCCGCGTCCGCGCGTACCGGCGATCGGATGGGTCTCTGCGTGACGCCCCTCCACGCGTACGAGCATCTCTGGCGACGAGCCCACGATGGACAGGCGGCCGATGCGCGTGAAGTACATGTACGGTGACGGGTTCACGTGCCGCAGGGCGCGGTACACCGTGAACGGGTCAGCCTTCACCGTCACGTCGAACCGTTGCGAGACCACGACCTGGTAGATGTCGCCCTTCGCGATGTAGTCCTGCGCCCTCCGGACGGCCGCCTCGAATGCCTCGCGACTCGTCTGCGGACGCACCTCGAAGGCCACCGCCTCGTCGCGCGGCGCGGCAGCGGCGGGTGCCACGGGGCGTTCCAGCTCACGCTGCAGGAAGTCGAGCCGGTTGACCGCGAACTGGTACAGCGTCTCGAGGTCCTCGTCCGGCGTGATGCGCGCGTTGGCAATCAGCAGGATGCGGTGCTTCACGTGGTCGAACGCGAGAATGGTGTCGAACAGCATGAATGCCGCATCGTCTGGCGCCTCGGCGTCGGAGGGGTACCGCTGCCACACGTCGTCGAGTGCCGGCTCGAAGACGGGCGCCGCGTCGTAGCCGATGAAGCCGACCGCGCCGCCGGTGAAGCGCGGCAGGCCCGGCACGAAGGGCGAGCGGTACTCGGCCATCAGCCGCCGCAGGACCGGCACGAACGGCTCGTCGAGGTCTTCGACCTGCCCGGCTCGTTCGAGCACCGTCCGGCGACCTCGCGCCCGCAGCACGAGGAACGGATCCTTGCCGAGGAACGAGTAGCGGGCCACCTGTTCGCCGCCCTCCACGCTCTCGAACAGGAACGCGTAGTCGGAATGCTCGGCGACCCGCAGGAATGCCGAGACGGGCGTGAGCAGGTCGGCAAGAATCTCGCGACAGACGGGCACGAACGTGCCGCGGCGTGCGAGTTCGATGAACTCGTCGTACGTGGTCTGGGTCACTCCGGACATGCGGACTCCGTGTGCGGGAGGAGATGAGGCGCGTGACGCGCGACGGCGTCACGCATCACGTCGATGGGCGGCGCGACGTCGAACCATCGCGCGCACTGATGGGCGGCCTGCGTGATCAGCATCTCGAGGCCTCCCAGGGTCGAGGCGCCTGCCGCGCGTGCCTCGCGCAGCAGCCGGGTCTCGGCGGGGTTGTACACGAGGTCGTACACGAGACCGGGGGCGAGCCAGTCCGCCGCGAGCGGCGTGTCGTCGACGTGCGGCGACGTGCCCACCGGCGTGGTGTTGACGAGCACGTCCCATGCGTCGCGAGGCGGCGGAAAGCCGTCCGGGCGGCTGCCGAGCGACGTAAGCGCTGCCGCCTGCTCAGGACGACGGGCATACACCGTGACGATCGCGCCCTCTCGCACGAGGCCCGCGACAACGGCCCGCGCCGCACCACCGGCGCCGAGCACACTCACCCGTGTGCCGCACAGGCCGCGACGGCGGCGCAGCGGTGCCAGAAAGCCCTCCACGTCGGTGTTCGATGCGGTCCATCCGTCAGAGGTCCGCCTGAGCGTGTTGGCAGCCCCGATGGCCCGGGTTTCGGCATCGGCCGTTGCCGCGCGATGCAGGGCGGCCTCCTTGAACGGCGCGGTCATGCTCAGGCCGCGGACGCCCAGCCCCTCTGCCGTGACGAGCAGGTCGTCGATGTCGGCGGCCTCCAACGGCACGTAGACTGCGTTCAGCCCCAGCGCCTCGAACGCCGCGTTGTGCAGGACGGGCGACAGCGAGTGTCCGACGGGCCGCCCCGCAACACCGAAGATTGCCGCGGTCGACGGCACCCGTCCCACGCGGTACACCTGTCGCATGACCGTTGCCGGTACCTGCCCGGGCGCTACGCCGTTCCCTGCGTAGGTCCAGCACGATCCGAGGTGACCAGCCATGACCCGCGAGGCCACACCGCGCGGCCCCATCGCGATCAGCACCACCGGCGTCTCACCCGCGGCCCGGCCAGCCTGGCGACACCGCAGGATGTCGGTGAGGCGCTCGGCCTGCACGGCGATCTTCACCACGCCTGGCCTCTCGGCTGCCATGACGGCCACACGGTCGGACAGGTCCGGCGGCACCCGCTCGAAATCGTGGATCGACAAGACGACACGGTCGCGCGACCGGCCGAGCAACTTCTCGCGCCCCGCCGCACGCCACTCGACGTCCACGAATGCGACGCCGGCGTCCAGCGCCGAGGCCAGTACGGCGATCCGATCGGCTTCACTGCCCGCCCACGCACCACCCTCCCAGGCCGCACGACACGTCGCCAGCACGCGCGCCCGGTTCCCCGATGGCACCTCGGCCAGGATGCCCGACGGCAGGCGATCCAGCCGCAGTTCGACCAGGTCGGCACGCCTCAGCGCGTCGGCGAACGCTCGCGGGAAGGCGTCGACCGTCAGGTCGGCCAGGCTCTCGACGAGCAGCGGTGTGGTGGATGGTGTCGTCGTCATGCAGCCAGAAAAACAAAAAGCCCCATCGACCGTCAGGTCGAAGGGGCGTCAGCGTCAGCTGTGTTCCGTGGTCGGCGCAGGTCCTACTCAGCGCGGCACGCGTCCCCTTCGATGCGCCCGTACCACCACCAATACGCGCCCGAAAAGCGGGTGCGGTTCGCGGAGACCGGCGTGACGAAGGAGAACGAAGCGCTCGAGCGCATGGCCACCGCGAGACTACCAAAGTAGCCAGATGCCGTCAATCGTCGTCCTATCATCGTCCTATCTGGCAGGGTCGGCGCGTTCGGCGCTTGACCCCCCTCTGACCCCGTGACATAAACCTGAAGATCACGTGTCCACGCCAACTGCCGTTCCCGTCCTGATGCGTCTGAGCCTCGTCGTGGCGTTCGTCGCCGCCGCCGCGACAGTGCCGTCCTCCGGGCGATCGGCCCACTTCCCTGTCGCCGACGTGACACCCGGCCTCGTGGGTGAAGGCGTCACGCGTCTCGCCCACGGGCAGAAGGTCTCGTTCAAGGCGCATCTCCTGGGTGTGCTCGACAACGTGATCGGCCCGCGCCGGCAGGTGATTCTGGCGCGGCTCGAAGGCGCGAATCTCGAACACACGGGCGTGATATCCGGCATGAGCGGCAGTCCCGTGTACGTGGACGGCCGACTGCTCGGAGCGGTCGCCTACTCGCTGGGACAGTTCCCCAAGGAACCGATCGCCGGCATCACGCCGATTGGCGAGATGCTCGACGCCACCGCCACGGGCGCACCGGCCGCGCCTCGCACCGTGGGCACGCTCCCCTTCGATCTCGCCCTCTCGCCGGACGCCCTCGTCGCCGAGTGGCGACGCACGCTGCGTGCGGCAGCCGCCTTCACCGTCCCCGACGATCAGCGGACGTCGCTCGGCCTCGCCCTGCGAGGCGCAGGCGGACTGGAACTTCGTCCGATTGCCACGCCGCTCACGATGTCCGGCTTCACGCGCGAGTCTGCATCGTGGCTCGGTGACCTGTTCGCCGGGGCCGGCTTCGCACCAGTCACCGGACAGGCGACCGCCGGTGATTCGCCGGCAGACGACGACCTCGAGCCGCTGCAACCCGGTGACGCCATCGGCGTCAGCCTGGTGGGCGGCGACCTGGCGCTCGGCGCGACCGGCACGGTCACGTACGTCGATGGCCCCCGGGTCGTGGCGTTCGGGCATCCGTTCTTCGGTCTGGGCCCCACCCGCCTGCCCATGACCCGCGCGCGGGTCATCACGGTCGTGCCCAGCCTGTTCAACTCGATAAAGCTCGCCTCGCTGGGGCCGGCCGTTGGCGTGATGGATCAGGACCGCGCCACAGCCATCGGCGGCACCCTCGGACCCGCGCCACGAACCATCCCGCTGCGTGTCTCGCACGATGCCCACGGTGGTCCTGCGCGTACGTTCACGCTGTCGATCGCCGAGGACCAGTTGTTCACGCCGTTGCTGGTGTTCGCGTCGGTGGCCAACGTGCTGCAGTCGTATCAGCGGGAACTCGGCGTGGCCACCATTCACGTCAACGGATCGGCCCGCATCGGCGACGCGTCGCTGCGCTTCGACGATGTCTACAGCGGCGACAGCGCGCTGATCAACGCCTCCGCCTCACTGGCCGCTCCCCTCAGCGCCATCCTGCGCAGCGATCTCGGGCCTGCCACCATCGACGGTATCGACGTCTCGTTCCGAACGGAAGAACAGGCCCGCACCAGCCGCATCGGTCAGGCGTGGCTCAGCAACCCGAGGCCGCGCGCCGGCACGTCCGTGACGGTCCACGTCGAGACGCGCACGTTCCGCACGGCCTCCGAGACGCGCACGGTGCAGGTACCCGTCCCGTCACACGTCGCGGGCATTCCCCTGCAGGTACAGATCGTCGACGGCCAGACGCTCGCTCAGCAGGAGGGGCGCCGCCGAACCCTGGAACAGGCCCGCACCATTCCGGAACTCGTCTCGCTGTTGAACGGCTCACGACGCGGTGATCGGTGGTACGTCCGCCTCGTCCGGGCAGCGCGCGGCACCGTCGTCGGAGGCCGGGACATGCCGGCGTTGCCCGGTACAGTGCTGACCGTCCTCGATGGAGCGGCCCCGTCGCCCACACTCGACCAGGACGTGCTCGGCGAATGGGAACTGCCTGCGGACGCCGTTGCCTCCGGGCAGCGGACCCTGACCTTCACTCCGGCCGTTCCGTGACGCCTCGCATGACACGCACTGCACCCCTGATGCTGGGGACGGCCCTCGCCGTCTCCGCGACCCTCGCCCTGCCTCTCGTCGCCGCCGGTCCGACGCGATGGGAAGTCTCGACCGCAGAGCAGTGGCTCAAGGGCCGCAGCGATCAGGTGGCCGTCGATCGCGAAGGCCGCATCACCCTGGGTCCCTCCATCCAGGAGGTGCACGAGGACAACGCGCCCTCGCTGTGGGACATCATCACCGCCCCCGACGGCACCGTGTATGCAGGGACAGGTAACGACGGCCGCGTCGTCGCCTTCGACGGCAAGCGGACGCGCACCCTCTTCGACAGCGAGGAACTGCAGATACATGCCCTCGCGTGGCACGGAGACGGCCTGCTGGCCGCCTCGTCGCCCGCGGGCAAGGTGTACAAGATTGCGCCAGACGGGACGTTCCGTACGTTCTTCGATCCCGAGGACACGTACATCTGGGCGCTGCTGGTCGGCGCGAACGACGACGTGTTCGTCGCCACGGGCAGCAAGGCCCGCGTGCATCGCGTGGCACGCGACGGGTCGAACCCTCGGGTCGTCTTCGAGTCGGCGGCGGCGAACGTGACGGCGCTCGCCCTCGCCGGCGACGGGCAGCTGCTGGTCGGCACCGACAACCCGGGGCGACTGTATCGTGTACCGGCCGCCGGCGGCAGGGCGTTCGCGCTGATGGACGGTCCGCACACGCAGGTGCAGGCGATTCGGCCGGCGCCCGGTGGAGGAGCATTCGTCCTCGCGGTCACGCCCACGGCGTCGTCGTCGTCGCCCACGGCCGCCCCGCCGGCGTCGGGGCCGGCACCTGTCGCGTCCGTCAGTACCGAGGTCTCGATCATCGCCGTGGGAGACCAGGTGGTCAGCACACCGTCCCAGTCGTCCGAC
Source organism: uncultured Vicinamibacteraceae bacterium (assembly GCA_964388335.1). Classification (GTDB taxonomy): domain Bacteria; phylum Acidobacteriota; class Vicinamibacteria; order Vicinamibacterales; family Vicinamibacteraceae; genus JAEZDP01. Next base: position 53,590 of record CAYMAG010000003.1, read on the forward strand.
ACGCCGCCATCGAGCGGTGCGGGAACGAAAGGCAGGGGGACGGTCTACCGCCTCTCGGCGGAAGGCCTCGCCGAAACCTACTGGGACGCCGCCTCGGAACTCCCGTTCGACATCGCGCAGGGCCCGGACGACAGCCTCTTCGTGACGGCGGAGGGCGGCGCCATCTACTGGCTCGACGGCGACCCGGTGCGCGTCAGCCGTCTCGGCCAGACGGCATCGCAGCAGGTGACCAGGATGACCCGCGCGGGCAACCGCTATCTGCTCGCCGGATCGAATCCCGGCAAGCTCTATACCCTCGATGCCGAGCCGGCCCGGTCGGGATCCTATGTGTCCGACGTGCGCGACGCGGCGGCCGGTGCGACGTGGGGCCTCCTGCACTGGGAGGGACTCGTCCCGGCACCGTCGTCTGTGGTGTTCTCTACGCGGAGCGGCAACACCGCCACCCCGGACGACACCTGGAGCGAGTGGGCCCCGGTGCGCAGTGAGGAGCGCGTCCTGCGTATCACGAGCCCGCCGGCCCGCTACATGCAGTGGAGAGTGGAACTGTCGGCCGGCCGGAAGGGGCCGTCCCCGGTGCTCGATGCCGTCACCATCACGTACCTCGGCGCGAATCGCCGTCCACGCGTGACCAGCGTGACCGCGCATGCTCCCGGCGTCGTCTTCCAGCAGCCGTTCGGTACGCAGGAGCCGCCAGAACTGGCCGGGTACGCCTCCACCACGCCAGCCCCCGCGCGGGACCGAGCCCTGGCGGCCGCGTCGGCGACGTCGAGCGGTGCGGCGACTGGCCGACGGCTGTATCAGAAGGGCTTCCAGACGCTGCAGTGGGACGCCGCCGACCCTGACGGCGACGACCTGCGCTACAAGCTGCTGCTGCGCCGCGTGGGCTCGGGTACCTGGAGTGAACTGGCGAAAGACCTCGTGGGCACGGTGTACACCTGGGACACCACGCAGCAGGCGGACGGCCGGTACTACGTGCGGGTCGTTGCGAGCGACGGTCGCGTCAATCCGACGGATCTCGCCCTCGAGGGCGAACGCGAGCAAGGCCCCTTCACGGTGGACAACACGGCGCCCGTCATCACGACCGAACGGACGCCGGACGACCAGCCCCTGCGCATCGTCGTCACCGACGCGACCTCGCCACTCACGCGCGTGGACCTGTTGCAGGCCGATGGACGATGGGTTCCCCTGTTCCCGACAGACGGCGTGATGGACGCCCTGCAGGAACGCTTCGCGATACCACGCAGTCTCGTGAGGGACGGCCCCGCCGTCATCCGTGCGGCTGACGCACTGGCCAACATCGCCACGCTGGAAGTCTCGGCGCCAGGGGGGAAAGAGCGGCTGCGGTGAGGGCCCGGCGGGCCCGGGGCAGATCGCGTCAGCTGACCAGGTCTCGACCTGCTGGCAGGGCCGACTGAGGCTTCAGGAGATCGACCGTGGCGAGGGGACGCACCGTGGTGTGACTCATCACCCACACCAGACTGACCGCAACGGGAACACCCCGGCGGCTCGCTGGGTGAAAACGCGCCGACTCCTGCAGGTTCTCCGTGAACCCCGCATAGACATGCCCGTCCAGGATCCGCGCGTCGAGAACACGACCGTCGCGGGTGACGACCGCAGAGACCGCCACATCCGAGTCACCAGACCACGGTCCCGGCAGCACGGACGCGAGCATGACCGGTGTGATGGCCTCCGGAGACACGCGAGGGACCTCCAGCCCCGGGCGCAGCAGCATCGGCTCGATGTCGGTGCCGGCCAGCGCCAACGACGCGAACATCCCGCGCAACGAATCCGCACGCTCTTCGCGCGGGGCCAGCAGCACCAGCGAAGCTGCGAGGCCGGCGCACACGATGACGGCGCCCGTCGCGCACAACCCGGCCCAGACGAGGTGCATGTCGTCGAACGCACGGCTGAGGCGGGCGGGCCACGCCTCGCGTCCTTCAGCCGACACCCGGCTCACGACGGCGTCGGCGAGACCGGCCACTTCCACGGTGCGCCCCGTCCCGACCGATCGCAGGAGGCCACCCAGATCCTCGAACGCCGTCAGCTCTGCACGGCACCCGGCGCAGTCCGACAGATGCTGCCGGACGTCGACGTGCGCCTGCACGTCCAACTCACCGTCCAGGTAGGCTGACAACCGCGACCGCGTGGTCTGGCACGTGCGGGTCATGACGCCTGCAACTCCACTCGCAGCAACTGGCGGGCACGCGCCAGGCGCGACTTCACGGTGCCGACGGCCACCCCGAGCGAGTAGCCGATCTCCTCGTAGCTCAGTCCGTCGATCTCGCGCAGCACCAGCGCCGTCCGCTGGTCGAAGGGCAGCCGGCGTAGCGCCTCCCACACGCGCTCCGCCTGTTCCTTCTGCCTGAGCGACCGCTCGGGCGCGCACTCGTCACGGGGTGATGCCAGTTCGCCATGTGTACTGACATGCGCTTCGAGAGACACCTGTGCCGCCTTGTGCCGGCGCCTCCACCAGCGCTGCCTGTTCGACGCCTGGTTGACCACGATGCGGTAGATCCATGTGCGCAGCGTGGATTGCCCCCTGAAGCGGTCCAACGTGCGGAACACGCTGAGAAACACTTCCTGTGACAGGTCGAGCGCCTCTTCCTGGTCGCCCAGCAGATTCCATGAGAGCTGGTGGACCATGCGCTGGTGTTCCTCGACGAGCGCCGTACACGCCGCCTCGTCGCCAGAAAGACAGCGCGCCACGAGCGCCGCCTCATGGTCGGTGACGTTTGCCCATTCAAGCGTAACGGGCTTCATGGAGAGACCCTCAGCCACCTGTCAGTCACCCTTCAAGAGTACAGATACCAGGTTGGACACCACAAGCGCCGTGTTGTTCCCTCGGAGCGCTGAATGCCGTCTATCCCGCCCCCGAGGTGGTGGCTCGCTGCGGCCTGTCGAGGCCCAACCGGCGGACGAGTTTGGCCAGCCCCTGCCGCGAGAGGCCGAGATGGCGGGCAGCCTCTGTTCGACGGCCACCCGCGCGCTCGAGCGCCTCTCGCACGCACACGGCGTCGAACTGCCGCCGCGCGTCGCCGAGCCCCACCCGCACCTCGCCCAGCCGAGCGCCCGGCGTGCGGCGCACCAGCAGCCGGGGCTTCGGCAGCACGACCCCGCGCCGCGGCGCCTCGACGGCAAGCGACGCCAGCACGTTCTGCAGTTCACGAACGTTGCCGGGCCAGTCGTGCGCGACCAGCGTGTCGACGAGCGACGAATGCAGCCGTGCCTGGGTACCGACGCGCCGCGCACACTCGGACCAGAGGTGGGCCACGAGTCGCGGAATGTCGTCGCGCCGCTCTCGCAGCGGCGGCAGTCGGATGCACACGACGGCCAGGCGGTAGAAGAGGTCGGCGCGGAACTCACCGGCGTCGACCGATTCGTCGAGCGGAGCGTTGGTGGCCGCTATGACCCGGACATCGATGCGCCGAACGCCGTTCTCACCCAGGCGGCGTACTTCGCCTTCCTGCAGCACCCGGAGCAGTTTGGCCTGCGCGCGAAGACTCAGATCACCGACTTCATCCAGGAACAACGTGCCGCCGTCAGCTTCTTCGAAGACGCCGGCGCGCTCGCCGACGGCACCCGTGAAGGCGCCCCTCGCATGGCCGAAGAACTCGGCGTCGAGCAGGTCGTCGGGAAGCGCTGCGCAATTGACGGCCACGAAGCGCCTGCCTCGCCGCGGCCCCGCCTCGTGCACCGTCCGCGCCGCCAGTTCCTTCCCCGAACCACTCTCCCCGAGCAGCAGGATCGGAAACGGCGACCGCGCCGCGCGTGCCAGTTGCGCCCGTACGTCGGTCATCAGCGGCCCTTCGCCAATCAGCCGGGGCATGTCTCCTCGCGACGGGCCGTTCATGAGCCCGCCGCCGGGCAGCCGCGACGCGGCGATTCGCGCGCACACGCCGAGCACGAGCGGCGCATCGGACGGCACTTCGTCCTCGAGAGGCCAGGACGCCCACAGCGTGCCGACGACACCGGCGGCGTCGTGGACCGGCGCGGACACGACTCGCGCCGCATCCGTTGTCAACGGTGCGCTCGGCGCCTCTCGCACGCCGGCGATCCATGCGCCAGGCGCTCGAGCACCCTCGCCCAGACTGACGACGTCCTGCCCGTCGGCAAGGGAGGCGCCCGCGCTGGCGGCACCCAGACGGCGCAGCGCGAAGCCGCAGAGACCTCTCAGCGCTTCGCGGTCGTCACTCGCCTGTTCCAGGCGGTCCAGCACGTCGAGCAGTTCGGTTTCGCGCATGGTGTGTCCTCCTTGACGGCGCGCTCTTCCCGCCGTCGGCCGACCGTCCAGCCATCGCACCTGTCCGCCGGTTGCCGCGAAGGCGTC
>CAYMAG010000003.1:58016-60749 GCA_964388335.1 uncultured Vicinamibacteraceae bacterium
TGCGCGCCGTGCCATCGGCTGGCGGCACGCTCGTCGATCGACCACGCACGAAGCGTCACGGGCACCGCAGCCGCCATGTCCAGCCATGTCTTCCCCACGCACACGACACGTCCCCCGATCAGTTCGTCCGACCACGCGGTGACGTCGAGGGCTGGGCGCACGGGACGTCCTGTTGCAAGAGGCTCGCCGCCCCAGGGTCGACACCGACCCACCGCGGGAAACCGGCACAATCGGGGCCATCTGCCCGCCTGCGCTCATCGACGCCTTGCGAAAAGTGCGCAACGGCTCTCGCGTCCGCTGGCAGTTCTTCCACTTGTCGCGACCGGTACGAGGCGCGCGTGACGGCGCCCGGGCGGGCCTGCTGCCCACGCCGCTCGTGTAGAATTTCAGGGCATGTTGCGCTTCCTCACCGCCGGTGAATCGCACGGTCAAGCCCTCGTCACCATCCTCGAAGGCCTCCCCGCCGGCCTGCCCATCGACGCCGACTCGCTGGCCAGAGACCTGCGCCGGCGTCAACTCGGCTATGGCCGGGGCCGACGGATGGCGATCGAGTCCGACACGGCGGAGATCCTGAGCGGCATTCGCAAGGGCGAGACGCTGGGCGGTCCCGTCGCGATGCTGATTCGCAACCGGGACTGGAAGAACTGGCAGCAGACGATGCACGTCGAGACGGACGTACCCTCAGGGGCCACGGGTGCCAGGCGCGCGCCGGTCACCCGTCCCCGGCCGGGGCACGCCGATCTGGCCGGCGTCGTGAAGTATGACCGCGACGACATCCGGGACGTGCTCGAGCGGGCCAGCGCGCGCGAAACCGCGGCACGCGTGGCCGCCGGAGCCCTGGCACGCCAACTGCTCGCTCACTTCGACATCACCGTCGTCAGTCATGTCTTCACGCTCGGTCCCGTCTCAATCGGCAACCCCCTGCAGGTGACCTTCGAGCAGATCTGCGCGATCGACGACGAGGCCCCGCTGCACTGCGCCGACACCGTGGCCCAGGCGGCCATGGTCACGGCCATCGACGAGGCCCGCGCGGCGGGCGACACGCTCGGTGGTGCCTTCGAAGTCGTCGTTCGGGGGTTGCCGGCGGGGCTGGGGTCGTACGTCCAGTGGGATCGCAAACTCGACGGGCGCCTCGCCCAGGCGCTGATGTCGATTCCGGCAATCAAGGCCGTCGGCATCGGGCGTGGACCAGCCGTCGCCGACGTCCCGGGCTCACAGGTGCACGACGAGATCGTGCTCCCGGCACGTGACGCAACCCGCGGTGATCTCGGCGTGTGCCGTCCGACCAACAATGCCGGTGGTCTCGAGGGCGGCGTCACGAATGGCGAAGACCTGCGCGTCAGCGGTTACATGAAGCCCATCTCGACGTTGATGCGCCCCCTCCGATCGGTCGACCTCGCCACGATGGAAGAGTCGCCGGCAGCCATTGAACGCAGCGACGTGTGTGCGGTGCCGGCAGCCGCGGTGGTCGCCGAGGCGATGGTCGCGTTCGTCCTCGCCGACGCGTTCCTCGAGCGGTTCGGCGGCGATGCGGTGAGCGACATTCGCGGCCAGGTGGAGCGGGTCCGTCAGCGCGTGCGCGACCGGTTCACGGTCGCCCCGGCGCAGACCTGATCGGCGCAGACCCGATTCGTCCCGGAATCATGCGACGTCCGATCCTGCGTTACGGCGCGCCCGTCCTGCATGCCTCGGCGGCGCCCGTCGGTGACATCAGCCCCGACGTCGAGCAGCTCATCGACGACATGGTCGAAACCATGCACGCCGCGCCGGGCGTCGGGCTGGCGGCGCCCCAGGTGGGTGAAAGCCTGCGGCTCTGCGTCGTCGATCTGTCAATCGGACAGCGCGCGGCTGACCTGCACGTGCTCGTGAACCCGGTCCTCATCTCCATGGACGGCATGCAACTGCACGAAGAAGGCTGCCTGAGCGTACCGGGAATCGAGGCGTCCGTCGTCCGCCCCGCCCGGGTGGTGGTCCGTGCGCTCGATCGCCAGGGACGGTCGCGAGACCTCGCCGCCGAGGGCCTGCTCGCACGCGCCCTGCAGCACGAACTCGATCACCTCGACGGCGTGCTGTTCGTGGATCGCCTGCGACCGATGTACCGCCGATCGATCGAGCGCAGGATCGAACGCCTTCGAAGAGCGGGCCGCTGGTGATGAGCAAGGCGCCGCCCCTTCGTGTCCTGTTCCTCGGCACGCCCTCGTTCGCCGCGCTGACCCTCGAGGCGTTGCTCGCCTCACGCCATCAGGTCGTCGCCGTGGTCACGCAGCCCGACCGGGCCCGGGGCCGCGGGCAGCGTGTGCAACAGGGCCCGGTGAAGGTCATGGCGGAGGCCGCGGGCGTTCCCGTGATGCAGCCGGTGCGGCTCAAGGATTCGGAGTGGCTCGCGCAGCTCCGCGCGCTCGACCTGGACCTGGGCGTCGTCGCCGCGTACGGCCGGCTGCTGCCGGACGACCTGTTGCACGTGCCGCGCCTCGGGATGATCAACGTGCACGCGTCCCTCCTGCCGAAGTACCGAGGGGCGTCACCCATCCACCAGGCAGTCCTGGCGGGAGACACCGAGACCGGCGTGACAATCATGCGCGTCGTGCGGGCGCTCGACGCCGGCCCCACCCTCGATGCGGTCCGTGTCCCGATAGGGCCAGACGACACGACGGGCGAGGTAGAGGCGCGACTGGCGGTGGCAGGCGCAGCCCTGCTCGTCGACGTCGTGGACCGCCTGGCCGTGGGACCCGT
>CAYMAG010000003.1:60849-75875 GCA_964388335.1 uncultured Vicinamibacteraceae bacterium
GCCCGGCTCGTCGAGCGGCCTACGAGATCACGCAGGCCGTGCAGGCCGGCCGTCTCGACCTCGCGTCCGCGCTCGTGGAACTGCGCGATCCGCTGACCGATGCCCGCGACCGGGCACTGGCCACCGAGATCGCCCTGGGCACGCAACGCTGGCGCGGGCAGATCGACTACGTGCTCGAGCAGGCGAGCGGCCGCGGCCTGTCGCGTTTCGACCCAGAGGTGCTCACCATCCTGCGGCTGTCCACGTATCAGTTGCTGCGCCTCGCCCGCGTCCCCGCCTCGGCGGTGGTCAACGATGCCGTCGACCTCACCCGGGCCGCCCGCAAGCGAAGTGCCACGGGCCTCGTCAACGCCGTGCTTCGCAAGGTGGCCACCAGGCCGCCAGTGCTGCCCCCGGCACCGGAGGGTCGGCGCGATGCGCCTGGGTGGCGTGATCAGGCGCTCGCCTACCTCTCGGTGACCCAGTCGCACCCGGCCTGGCTTGTCGAACGCTGGCTCGACCGTTACGGCTGGGACGCCACGCTGGCGTGGGTCACGTTCAACAATCAGGTCGGACCGGTCACGCTGTGGCCGACGCCCGCGGAAGTCCGGGCGGGTGTCTCGTCCGGTGACTGGCCTGTCGGCCGCCCGACCGCGATCGTGCCAGGTGGACTCGAGCTGGTCGACGGCCACGCTGCCCTGCCGCTCCTGCGGGCCGGGCGCGCGTTCGCCCAGGACGAGGCCTCGGCCGCCGTTGCCGTCGTGGCGGCCACGGTGGCGCGGTCACCAGTGTTCGATGCGTGCGCATCGCCGGGCGGCAAGACGCTCGTGCTTGCCGCCACCATGCGCCGCGACGACCTGCTCATCGCCGGAGACGTGCGCCTGCGACGCGTCGAGACGCTGCACCAGTTCCTGGGCGCCCTCGCGGGTCGGGAGATACCGCTCGTGCAGGCTGACGCGAGAGCGCTTCCCTTCGCGGCCAGTCTGGGCACCGTGCTGGTCGACGCGCCCTGCTCGGGCCTCGGCACGCTGCGCCGCGACCCGGACATACGGTGGCGGCGCGTGCCCTCCGACCTGCCCGCCTTCGTCGAGGTGCAGCGCGCGATGCTCCGTGAGGCCTTCGAAACCGTCCGTCCCGACGGGCGCGTCGTGTATGCCACGTGCTCGAGCGAACCCGAGGAGAACGAGGCGCTCGTCACCGATGTTGCAAGGGCGTCTGGATGGACCATTGCCGACCTGCGTGCCGTGGCGCTGCCCGGACGCCTGCAAGAGGCCATTGCGCCCGAAGGCTGGCTGCGTACCCTCCCCCACGTCCACGGGATGGAATCGTTCTTCGCGGCCGTGCTCGCACCGCCTCTCTCGCTCGGCGGGTAGAATCGGTAGTGTGATGGCTCGATCCCCAACGATGACTTCCCGCGTGTGGACGGCGGGCAAGTTCGTCCTGATGCTCGCGTTGCTGGGCATCACGTACGTCGTCTCGTTCGGGATGGCCATGCGCCTCGCCCTCAAGACGCGCGATGTCCGGGTTCCGGAGTTGCAGGGGCGGACCGTCAACCAGGCCAGTACGGCGCTCACGGACCTCGGCCTGCCGTTGAAGGTCGAAGAGGCGCGACGACCCGACCCCTCGGTACCTGCGGGGCTCATCCTCTCGCAGGAGCCCTCGGCCGGCAGTACAGCCCGTCGGCCACGCAGCGTCCGCGTGTGGCTCAGCAGCGGACCGACCGTGAGCCGTGTGCCGGCGGTCATCGGGCTCACGGAGCGTACGGCGCAGCTCCGGCTCGAAGCCGAGGGCGTCGGTATCCGGAACATGGCGGTCGTTCGTTCGTCCGGCTTCCCGACCGGCGTCGTCCTGGCGCAATCGCCAGCGCCGGGTGCTGCGGCAGACACTGTCGCCGTGCTCGTCAACCGCGGCGAACGGGGGCTCACGTACGTGATGCCCGACCTCATCGGCGTCAATGCCGGGCAGGCCGCCGCTGTGCTGCGCGCCAAGGGGTTCCGGGTCGCGCTGGTCGCGGAGCAGCCCTACCCCGGCGTCCCGCCGGGCATCGTCCTGAGGCAGGCGCCGCTCGGCGGCTTCCAGATAGCCCCAGGCGACGCCATCTCGCTCGAGGTCAGTCGATGAGTGTCCTGCTGGCGCCGTCCATCCTGAGTGCCGACTTCGCTGCGCTTGGTGACGCCGTCCGACAGGCGGAGGACGCCGGCGCCGACTGGATGCACGTCGACGTGATGGACGGACGCTTCGTCCCCAACATCTCGATCGGCGTGCCCGTGGTGGCGTCCCTCCGTCGAGTCGCCCGCTGTCCGCTCGACGTGCACCTGATGATCCTCGAGCCGGAGCGCTACCTCGAGGCGTTCGCCGAGGCGGGAGCGGCGTCGATCAGCATTCACGTGGAGGCGACGGCGCACGTGCACCGCTGCGTGGCTCGCATCAGGGAACTCGGACTGAGAGCGGGGGTGGCCATCAATCCCTCGACACCCGTCGGCGCGCTGTCGGAGATCGCGGGCGACCTCGATCTGGTCATCGTGATGTCGGTGAACCCGGGCTTCGGAGGACAGCGCTACCTGCCGGCCTCGACGGACAAACTGCGGCGCGTGCGCGCGCTGCTCGATCTGGCGGGAAGCCACGCGCGCATCGAAGTCGACGGCGGTATCGGCACCGACAACGTCGCCGTGGCCGTCGCGGCCGGTGCCGATGTCATCGTCGCCGGGTCGTCGGTATTCGGTGCGGCTGACCTCGCGGGAGCCATGCAGGCGCTCCGGACAGGCGCGACGCTGGGCCTGGCCGACCGTTCCCGGGCCAACGCATGACGATCGGCGGTGTGCCGGGTTCGACGCGCCTTCGTGTGCGATACGCCGAGACCGACCAGATGGGCGTCGTGTATCACGCCAATTACTTCGTCTGGTTCGAGATCGGCCGTGTCGAACTGTTGCGGGCGCTCGGTCACAGCTATCGGGACCTCGAAGCCGCGGGCGTCAATTTGCCCGTCATCCGGGCAGAGTGCGAGTATCGGCGCCCGGCGCGGTACGATGATGAGTTGGAGGTGCGCACCACGGGACGACTGATCTCGCCGCTGCGCGTGGAGTTCCGCTATCAACTCGTTCGGGTGAACGACGACACGCTGCTCGCGACCGCTCGCACGGAGCACGTGCCGCTCAATCGCGACGGACGGCCGTGCCGACTAGGTCGGGCACTCAGGGAGGCGTTCACGTGAAGGCATTGGTCACCGGGGCCGCCGGGTTCATCGGCTCGACGCTGGCAGAGCGTCTGCTCGCCGACGGCGCGGACGTGGTCGGGCTCGACTGCTTCACCGACTACTATCCCCGGGTCCTGAAGGAAGCCAACGTGGCGCCGCTGCGCGCCCACCCCCGATTCACGTTCGTGGAGGCGGCCCTGCAGGAGGCCGACCTCGACGCCGTTCTGGACGGCGTGACCCACGTCTACCACCTCGCCGCGCAGGCGGGTGTACGCAAGAGCTGGGGCAGCCAGTTCGACATCTACGTCGTCAACAACATCGGAGCCACGCAGCATCTGCTCGAGCGATGTGCCGGCCGGCCACTCGACCGTTTCGTCTATGCCTCGACCTCGTCGGTCTACGGCGACGCGGTGTCGATTCCGATGCGGGAGGATGCGCGGCCGCAGCCGGTGTCGCCGTATGGCGTGACCAAGCTCGCCGCCGAGCACCTGTGCTTCCTGTATCAGACCAGCTACGGCGTGCCATGCTGTGCGGTGCGGTATTTCACGGTGTACGGCCCCAGGCAGCGGCCTGACATGGGGTTTCACAGGTTTCTGACCGCCGCCATCGAGGGACGACCGATCACCAGGTTCGGTGACGGCGAACAGACACGCGACTTCACGTTCGTGGCCGATGCCGTCGCCGCGACGCAGTGCGCCGGACTGCACGGCGTGCCCGGAGAGGTCTACAACGTCGGTGGTGGGTCACGCGTCTCGGTCAACGAGGTGTTCGATCTGGTGGCACGCGTCACCGGACGACGGATTCAGCTCGAGGTCCTGCCCGCCCAGATGGGCGACATGCGCGATACGTACGCCGACACCTCCCGCGCGCGGGCAACGCTCGGTTTTCAACCGTCGGTGAATCTCGCCGACGGTTTACTCTCAGAGTATCGATGGCTATTGTCCTCACGTTCCTGACCTTCTGCCGCCGCCACCACGTGGCCCGCACGACGCTGCTGCTGGCGCTCGCTGTGGTGGCCTCCGCGTGTGCGTCGAAGCGCGGTCGCATCCCGACCGGCGTCACGCAGCCCGACAACTATCTCTGGGAGCAGGGGTCGGCCGCCCTCGCCGATCGCAAGTGGTTCACGGCACGCGAGTACTTCCAGCAACTCGTCGATGGCTATCCGCAGAGCCCGCACCGCGCGGACGCCAAGCTCGGGCTCGGCGACGCGTACCTCGGGGATGGGTCGGTCGAGGGTAAGCTGAGGGCCGAGCGCGAGTTCCAGGAGTTTCTCGCCTACTTCCCCACGCATACCCGCGCCGACTACGCGCAGTTCAAGCTGGCCATGACGCATTACGACCAGATGCCGAAGGCCGAGCGTGACCAGACCGAGACGAAGCTGGCCCTCGAGCAGTTCGCGCTCTTCCGCGAGCGATACCCCAACAGCACGATCATGGACGAGGTGCTTGCGCGCGAACGCGAGGCCAGGGATCGCCTGAGCGAGTCCATTTACAGGGTCGGACTCTACTACCATCGGGCACGGTGGTTCCCCGGAGCCATCGCCAGGTTCAGAGAAGTGCTCGAGGCCGACCCCCAGTACACGGGCCGGGACGCGGTCTACTACTACCTTGCCGAAGCGCTGGTCACGGCAGGACGTGAAGCCGAGGCCCTGCCGCTGCTCGACCGGCTGCAGGCCGAGTTCATAGAGAGCCAGCACCTCGCCCGCGGCGCCGACCTCGCGACGAAGGTGAAGGCGACGCTCGCCAACAGAGCGCCCGAAGCGACCCCACCCCAGCCGACCCCCCAGCCCTGACGCGCGATGCGCTCCGTGGCGCGCCTACTCCCCACGGAGGACGTGGCTGAACCGTCGGTAGTAGTCGACGGCTGACCACAGGGCCAGCCCGAGCACGATCCACAACGCCACGACGCCCACCCAGTCGAGGGGAAACATGACATGGGGGCTCAGGATCAGTCCAAGGATCGCCGTGACCTGGGCGGCCATTTTCACCTTGCCCAGCGACGATGCGGGCATCGGGACGGCGCGGCTCTGCAGAACACTGCGCATCGCGGTGACCGCCATCTCGCGCCCGATGATGACGGCGGCGATCCAGGCTGGCACGCGGTCGAGCTGCACGAGTGACACGAGGGCGCCGATCACGAGCAGCTTGTCGGCCAGCGGGTCGAGCCACTGTCCTATCACCGTCACCTGCTCGCGGCGTCTCGCCAGCCAGCCATCCGCGAAGTCGGTGATCGACGCAATCGCGAAGATCGCGGCGCCGAGCCAGGCCGCGCCGACGCCGGTCCATGCCCAGCTCCGCGGTGGCGTCAGCAGCACCACCACCAGAAACGGCACGAGCACGATGCGGACGAGAGAGAGGGCGTTCGGGAGATTGATCATGTCCGCAGCGTCGAGACACGTGTCCCGCCGAACTCGAAGGTGACGGCAACCGGCGCCATTGTAGCCCGGTCGCTCAGGCCCCGCGCATGCGCTATGATTCGGCCCTGTCATGAAGGCCATCCTCCTTGCCGGTGGCAAAGGCACGCGCCTGCGCCCGCTCACGCTGCACACCCCCAAACCCATCGTCCCCATCTTCAACCGGCCGTTTCTGCTCTATCAGCTCGACCAGTTGCGGCAGATCCCGGAGATTACCGAGGTCATCCTCAGCCTGAACTACCAGCCCCGGCGCATCGAAGAGACGTTCGGCGACGGCGAGGCGCTCGGCATCAAGATCAGCTACGCGGTCGAGCCCTCACCGCTCGGCACCGGAGGGGCCATCAAGTTCGCGGCCGAGCACGTGCAGGATTCGATCGTCGTGCTCAACGGGGACGTGCTGCAGCAGATCGACCTCCAGGCCGTCATCGACCGCCACCGCGCGCGAAGAGCCAAGGCCACCATCGTCCTGACACCCGTCGACAACCCCTCGGCGTACGGCCTGGTCGAGACGGACACCGACGGCACCGTCCTGCGCTTCCTGGAGAAGCCGGGTGCCGATGAGATCACCTGCAACACGATCAACGCGGGCGTGTACGTGCTCGAACCCGATACCCTCGAGCGAATTCCTGCCGGCGAGTCGTACTCGATCGAGCGCAGTTACTTCCCGTCGCTCATCGAGAGCGGCGAGACGTTCGTCGGGTACGTCAACGACGGGTACTGGATCGACATCGGCACACCGGAGAAGTATCTGCAGGTCCACCGCGACATCATGGACGGCCGGTTCCGCGCCGAGCCGTTCGTCGAACGCCCGGGCGGCATTGTCGATCTCGGCGCCAAGATCGACGCCGACGTGCGTATCCATGGGCCGTGCTTCCTCGACGAGGGGGTCGTGTTGAAAGCGGGGGTGCAGGTGGGCCCGTACACGGTCCTCGGGCGCCATTGCCAGGTTGACGAACATGCCGACGTCAGCGGGTCGATCGCGTGGGCCAACAGCATGATCGGCGCCCACGCACGTGTCGAGGGCGCGGTGTTCGGACGCAACGCGCAGGTGGGCCGGCACGTGACGATCGGGCCCGGCGCGCTGCTGGGCGACCGAAGCGTGGTGACCGACTTCAGTCAGTTCTAACGAGGCCTCCGGCCCAGCGAGGGCCTCGGCCCGCAACGGTCACTCTGGCCTTCACCCGGCCGGCGACGGCCTTTCCCGGCGAACCGCCTTCAGGACGGTCGCACTCAGTGGAGTTCGCATGGCAGACGTCAACGTGGTCCACCCCGGCATCTTCAAGGCCTACGACGTACGGGGGCTCTATCCGTCCGAGGTCAACGAGACGGCGGCGCACGACATCGGGGGCGCGTTCGTCACGTACCTCGGCGCGAGGCGCATCGGGGTGACGCGCGACATGCGCACGTCGTCGCCGGGCCTGGCCGATGCGTTCATCGAGGGTGCCCGTCAGCAGGGGTGCGACGTGGTGGACTACGGCATGATGCCGACCGACGTCATGTACTTCGCGGTGTGTCGTGACGGGCTGGACGGCGGGGCTCAGATCACCGCCTCGCACAACCCGAAGCAGTACAACGGCATCAAGCTGGTGCGTCGCGAGGCGGTGCCGCTCAGCGGCGACGAAGGCATCAAGGAAATCAAGGCGATGGTGCTCGGCCGCAACGTGCCGCCGTCACGTCCGGAGCCGGGCGGGTACGAGCGGCGCGAAGTGCTCGACGACTATCTCGAGCACATTTTCGGGTTCATCGACGCGGCGATCGTCAAGCCGTTCTCCTGCGTGCTCGATGCGGGCAGCGGCATGGCGGGCCTGGTCGGTCCGCGCATCTTCGAGCGGCTTCCGTGCAAGGTCTCGACGGTGGCGTTCGAGCCCGATGGCACGTTCCCGTTCCACGAGTCGAATCCGCTCATCGAGGAGAACCGCAGGACGGTCACGGCGCGCGTGATTGCGGAGAAGGCCGACATCGGCATCGCCTGGGATGGCGACGCCGATCGCTGCTTCTTCATCGACGGCACGGGCGACTTCGTCGCGGGCGACTTCGTCACGGCGCTGCTGGCCGAGGCGTTCCTCATGAAGCAGCCCGGGCAGAAGATCATCTACGACGTTCGCGCGAGCTACGCCGTGAAGGACATCGTCACCCGGTACGGTGGCGAGGCCCTGATGAGCCGCGTGGGCCACTCGTTCATCAAGCAGCGCATGCGCGCCGAGAACGCGGTATTCGGCGGCGAGGTCACGGGGCACTACTACTTCCGCGACAACTTCTTCGCAGACAACGGCTTCATCCCGGCACTGCTGATTCTGGAGTTGATGTCACGCAAGGGACAGACGCTCGCGGAGCTGCTTGCGCCGCTGCGGGAAAAATACTTCCTGTCGGGCGAGATCAACACGACGCTGGCCAGCATGGACGTCGCCGACGAGAAGATTGCGCAGCTGACGGCGACGTATGCGGATGGCCACGTCTACCAGCTCGACGGCGTCTCGGTGGAGTACCCCGACTGGCACTTCAACGTCCGCAAGTCGAACACCGAGCCGCTGCTGCGGCTGAACCTCGAGGGCACGACGGCGGCCATCATGGAGGCGAAGCGGGACGAAGTCCTTCGGATCATCCGAGGGTGAGGTCCGTGGCTACGCCGGCGGCCCTTCCATCACGCCGTGGTCGCCCTGGCGACGTTCGTTGCCTGTACTCGCTCCTGGATGGCGACGAGCGCATCGGCAACCTCCGCGTCCTCCCCCGATCTGTGCGGATGTACAGGGCCGTGTGGCGGATGTCGGTGTGACCGAGGTACTTGCGCCTCCAAATCAGCGCCTCAATCAAGGGTGCCGCAGCGGCGGCGTAGCGCGATCGATCAGATGTTCCTCGGGTATACCGCCACCAATCCCTCTTGGCTGACGTTGACGTACATCTGAGCCGTGGCCGCGCCGTTGGCCATCGCGCGATCGGCGCCTGCAGCATAGGCGGCCTTGTTGGCGGGGACGCCGTCGACCTCATCCCTCCATGGTCGCGACGTGATGCCGCACGTGGCGTAGCCAACATTCACGAAGTTCACGTAGACCGATCCGGCCGTGGAAAGGCTGGCCCAATAGACCGGGCCTCGATGACCGAGCGCGCTGGCGATCTCTTCGAGTTCCTCCTGGTCCCGTTTCAATCCGCCTCCGGTGGATGCGGCATAGAGCCCCATCTTCGCTCCGGCCTGCGCATGATCGGCAACGAACTTGATGAAGGCGTTCTTCTTTCCCTCGTTCAGGCTCCCGTTCAGGTGATAACCGAACAACCCTCCGCCCGTTACGAGCACGATCGCGCGGCATCCGAGAACGGAAGGGAAGCCGATCTCAGCCGCGTCAAATCCGATCTCACGTTCGCAGAGGTAGATCATCTCGACTTGCCTCCCGGCAGTCCCCGGAAAATCGAAGGCCTTCCCAGAAGAGCTTCCCAGAAGAGAACGTAACCTGGGGAACGGCTTCTGGCCGTGCACGACAGGAAGTGTTCGCGTGGTCTGGAGGCAACACAACCTCCGTTCTCTGAACTCAGCCCGCACGCGACCCGCCCGCATGCGCCGGGGAGTCGCTCTGGCCGACGCTTCCTTCCTCTGAAGGCGCCGATTATGCCACAACCTCGGCGGTGTCGAGCCGCCACTGCGGTGCCTGGATCGGCCACACCTCCGGCAGATCGGGTGCCCGTGCCTGGTCCTTGCGGCGCACGGCGGCTTTCACAAGGGCCAGGCGAGCGAGGACACAGAGGGACAGAGGGACACAGCGGTTGACTTCTCCCGTTCACCATCAAATAATGCGGCGTTCTGGGCGCGGGCTTAGCATAGTGGTAATGTCCTGGCTTCCCAAGCCAGTCAGACGGGTTCGATTCCCGTAGCCCGCTCCAGCCTTTGCTCGCCTGACACGCGAGCGGACTACGACTGCCAAGCCACGTCCGCGCGAAGGCTGTCACGCCGCAACTCCAGCGTGAACGCGGAGCGCAGATCACTCGCCCTCCACGGGGCTACCTGACTCGCGCGTTGCGCGGGCCACGCACCGCGACCGCCAGACCGAGTCCGCCGACGACCAGCACCGCCACGCCCCACACCAGCAGGGGCGCCAGAGTCTCCATCCGCCGGTCGATGCGGGCGTCGATGGGCTCGGCCGGGTCGTAGAGGACGGGCACCTGCTCACCGACCTCGTAGGGCGGACGTCCGTAGTGCGGCACGCTGCGGAAGCGGACGCGCGTCCCCTCGGCGGTCGCGTACGACACGACCAGGCGGACGCGTTCGCGCGGCGTGCGCGCTTCACGGTCGAAGGGCTCGTGCGCCACCACTTCTCCAGTCGTGCGCTCGGCGACGCGCAGCAGGCGCCGGGTCTCCGCAGTCACCTGCCAGCCGGCGACGAAGATGACGAGGGCGACGAGCAGCAGGAGGGTGCCAAGGGTGGTGCGAGGGGTCAGGGCAGACATGCGCTGTCTTCGAGGGTACCGCAGGGGCGCCCGAGCGTCGTCAGGACGGGCCGTTTCGTCAGGCGACGTTCGGCCTCCGGCTCGATTCCTGACGCCTCGTGTCGGGGTATCATCGCGGACGAGGTGACCGCATGCTGATCACGCTGATCTCGACCGTTGCCGTCCTCGTGATGGCGGTCCAGCCGGTGACTCCCCCGGCCGTTCCTGCCGGGTGGCACGTGCGCGCCGATGGCGGAGGCGCCCACGCTGGACACGCGATGCCGGCCGCTGCCGGAGCGGCCGCGCCTGCCGAGGTTTCGTTCGTCGACATGCCGCCGGGCTGGCACGTGACGACCGGCCCCTCGGTCATCCTGTTCCAGCCCGAACGGACCGCGAGCGGCGCCTACTCGGTGCGCTCCGAGTCGTTCCTGTTCGATCCCGGCACGCGACGCGAGGGCTATGGTCTGCTCATCGGCGGACGCGACCTGGACGGTCCAGGCCAGCGCTACACGTACTTCCTCATCCGGCGCTCTGGCGAGTTCATGATCCGGAGGCGCATGGGCGAGACCGTGTCCACGGTGCGCGACTGGACGCCCCACACGGCCATCCTGCAGTACGACCAGCGGGGCGAGGCTCACACGGCAAAGAACGAACTGGGCATCGACGCGACGCCGACGGAGGTCGTCTTCCTCGTCAACGGCAGCGAGGTCGCGCGCGTGCCGCGGACCGACGTGGACGCGGATGGCGTCGTCGGACTGCGTATCAACCACCACCTCAACCTGCACGTGTCCACATTGGACGTCACTGCCGCCAGATGAGCGACGCCGATGACGGAGTGCGTCGGCGTCCGTTCCCCTACAAGCTCGTCGCCATAGACATCGACGACACGCTGGTCGGGCCCGACAAACGCATCAGCGCGGAGAATCGCGACGCGGTGGCGCGCCTCCGGTCGATTGGCTGCCGGGTCGTGCTGGCATCCGGGCGCGAGCACTCGAGCATGCGCCTGTTCCACGATGCACTCGGACTCGACGAGTACCTCGTCTCGAGCCAGGGCGCCCTGGTCGTCCATTCCCGTGACGGCCACGAACTCTGGCATCGGCCGGTGGACGAGAGAATGGCCCTGCACCTGGTCGAGACGGGCCGGACCATGGGCGCCGACGTCCTGCTCTACACACGCGACGGAATCTTTGCCGCGCCGGACAGTCCGTGGGTCCGTGGTGAGCGGCACGCGGCGGATGCCACGTTGCGGTTTCAGGCGGGCGACCTTCTGGCGCTCGCCGCGACGGCGCCGCTGAAGGTGTTGTGGCACGGCACCGCAAGCCACGTGGCTCGTTGGGCCACCGAGAGCGCGGAACGCTATGCGACGAGCGCCGAGATCGTCATCACTGCCCCCGAATTGCTCGAGTTCAACGCGCCGGATGCGAACAAGGCCACGGCCGTGGAAGCCGTCGCCGGACACTATGGCGTCTCGCGGGCCGAGGTGCTGGCCTTTGGCGACGGATTGAACGACGTCGCGCTCCTCCGGTGGGCGGGATGCGGCGTGGCGGTCGGCCACGCGTCGGATGTCGTGCGGGCGTCCGCGGATGTGGTCGTGCCAGAGGGCGACGTGTCGACCAGCCTGGCACGTGGGATCGACGCCCTGCTCGACGCGGCGTCTCGAGCACGTGACACACGGGAAAGGCCCGCCGCAACGTGCGGCGGGCCCGGAGGAGACTGGCGAGGTGAATGAACGCCTGTCGCCGGTAGTCGGACGCTTGAGGTGACGTGCGACAGCAGTCGCAAGGGTAGGTCAACCCGTCAGGTCGTTCGCGATCCGCACCGGCGATGGCACGGGTGTCGGACACGTGCGGCTGTTCACGAAGAACGCACCCCGCGTGCCCCTGCGTCGTTCGGTGGAACCTCCTCAGCCATGTCCAACCCCTTTCTCCCTTCCGGGTGAAGAGCGGCGGTCCGCGCTGTCTTCACGGAGGCTACGCCTCACGTCCCCACCCGTCAATCCGCGGGGTATCACCATATGCCCATAATGATCTGAGCCATGGAGGGAGTGCCGTGCGGTGAACGGACCCGCGAAATCGATCTTCCCGAAACAGCCAGCGTGGCCCTACACTGGAGAAGCGCGCAACACATGCTTACGTCGGCCTCCCGCCTCTGCTCGTTCCGATGCTGCCACGTCGCAGGATGGCTCGTGGCGTGCGGTGTGGCGACATGGGCGACCTCAGCCCTGTGCCAGACTCAGCCCGTGCGTGTTCCTGCGCCGCCACGAGCCCCAGGCCCAGTGGCCGCCGCCCCGGAGACGCCCACGGGCCATCTGGCGTCGATGCGGCGACTGTTCACCAACGCAGGTGACGGATGGTTCGCCAGGGTCGGCGGTCTGGGCGATGGCAACGGCGTGGCAGTCGGCGGTGGACATCGCCTCACGACGAGCGAGGGCACGCTCACGGCACGTGCGCTGCTCTCCACCCGCGAGTCGTTCCTCGTCTCGGCCGACTGGGAACGTGTGCTCGACACGAAGCGCCACTGGTCTCTCAATCTTGGCTTCACGGAACGACGCGATGCGCAGCAGTTGTTCTCTGGCACTGGCGTGTCGCCAGACCCGACGGCAGTCGGCTACGCCCTGAGCACGACCACGGCCCACGCGCGAGCCGTGTGGCATCCTCGATCGTGGCTGACCGCGTCGACCGGCTTCGCCGCCGTCAAGCCAACGATCTCTCGGTCGACTGACGACAGCGTGGGGACACTTGCCGGTCGCTACTCGCCACGGGAGGCTGCCGGTCTGATGAAGCAGCCCACGTTCGCGGTCCTGCACGGGTCCATCGCCATCGACACTCGTCGCGATCACCGGCAGCAGACCGGTGGACGCTTCGGCGTCGAATGGAGGCACTACGACGACCGTGAAGATGCCGGCTATGCGTTCGACTTGATCCAGATGCAGGCACAACAGGACATCGCCCTGGGTTCCCCGAGCCGCACGCTCCTGCTGCATGCGCTGGCGCAGCAGACGACGCCTGCGACAGCCAGCGCCGTGCCCTTCTACTTTCAGCCGACGCTTGGCGGAGGCCGATCGCTGCGCGGATACGACCGCCAGCGGTTCCGCGATCTCAGCGCGGTGCTGTTCCAGGTCGAGGTCGAGCAGCGCCTGCATCGCTACGTCGCGGCCGCGGTCTTTCTCGACGCGGGCCAGGTCGCGCCCCGTCTCGGCGACGTCCGCTTCGGGAACCTGGTCACCGACTACGGTGCGGGTTTGCGACTGGGGCGTGCGGACGGGCCTGGCCTGCGTACCGACGTCGCCTTCGGAGGCGAGTCTCGGGTGCGGCTCGTCGTTGGCTTCACCACCGGGTTCTGAGTTGGTCCTGCCATTCGGCGAAGGGCTGTCACGCACTCGCGTCGGCGGCTGATGTATAACCGTAGCGCCCGACCGTGCGCGACGTCTTCTCCTGCACCCTGCCGCAGAACCTTCGTCCGGGAGGTCATCTGGCCACGCTTGCGGTGACGACCTTTCTCGGCCTGTCATCTATGGCGATGGCTCAGACAGATGCCACCGATCCTGCGACGCGTGCCGAGGCAGCGGCAGCTGCCCGGCGTGCATCGCGGCCTCAGGCCGAGCCGGCAATTCCGCGCGTCGACCAGTTCTTCAACTGGGTCGAAGACTCGAGGCTGGCGACACGCATCTTCGACCCACCCGGGGGCTGGTTCGCCACGGTCGGTGGCATGGCGGAGGGCAACGGCTTCACCGCCGGTGGCGGCTATCGCGTGCCACTCGGCATGGGGGGCGTCAGCGCGAGGGCCGTCGGTTCGTATCGACGTTCATACCTCGTGGATGTGACCTGGAATCAGAACCTGACCGTATCGGGACGCGTCTTCGCCGAGGCCAACGTCGGCGCACGGAACGAAGCCCAGCTGCGGTTCTCTGGCCTCGGACCCGACCCCGTGCTCGAGGAGAGCGGGACGTTCGCCCTCGACGCCACCTTCGCGGACGGCGGCGTCGGCGTCCGTCTGACGCCTCGCACGACGCTCAATGCCGGCATCGGCGTGCTCGCACCAAACGTCGAGCTGGACCTCCGGCCTCCTGGCGACCTGACAGGCGACGACCTGGGCCTGGGCGGCTATTTCTCTGAATCGACGGCGCCCGGTCTGACGCTTCAGCCGACCTTCCTCGTGGCCCGCGCGGGTCTCTTGGTCGACCGCCGCGACGCGTGGAACGCCAGGGCCGGCAGCGTCTACGCTCTCGATCTGAGGCGCTTCGCTGACCGCGACACGGGAGCGTCGAGCTTCATGGCGACCCGTATCGAGCTGCAGCAGTTTCTCTCCTTCTGGAACCGGACGCGCGTACTCGCGCTCCGCGTCGTCGCCGAACAGCTCAGGGCCGACGAGGGTGCCGTCGTTCCGTTCTATCTGCGGCCCACGATCGGCGGCAGTCGCACCCTGAGGGGCTACGAGCGCCAACGGTTTCGGGACAACGGCGTGGTGCTGATGCAGGCCGAGTACCGTTACGAGATCAACACCTTCCTCATGGGGGCCGTGTTCGCCGACGCAGGCCAGGCCGCGCCATCGCTGTGGCGCATGCAGTGGCGCGACCTGCGCACCGACTACGGCGTGGGCCTGAGGTTCGGGTATACCACCGGCGTTGCGCTGCGCACCGACGTGGCGTTTGGCGGCGACCGGACGGCGCGACTCGTCTTCACGTTCTCGGGGTCGTTCTGACGTGCGCCAGACACTCCCCTGCCGTCCTCTGCTGGCTGCGTGCACGACGGTCGTCATCCTGGCCGTCGGACTCGCCGTCGGGCCGCTGGCCCAGTCCGGCCCGCGGTTCTTTCCCGACGATCCCCTGTGGACGGACGATGACACGCTGATGGATGCCGGCGGGAGCACGCCGCACGACCTCAGCCAGCAGCTCGACTTCCTCGAGAACACGTTCACGGTGCGTGGCGACCGCAGCGACATCCAGGCGGTGAACGTCAACACGCTGGACGAGGTGCCCGACTCGATGTGGTTCGTGAACCGCATGGGTCACCGGACGCTGACCGATGA
>CAYMAG010000003.1:75975-84201 GCA_964388335.1 uncultured Vicinamibacteraceae bacterium
TCGTCCAGGTGGATGTCGGGAAGCTGCGCATCCGGCCGAACACCCGGACGCTCGACCGGGCAGGCCGGCCGAAGGCGTTCACGACGGCTGACCTCGGTGACGTGCTGAAGCGGGCCCATCGCTCCGCGGACGGCACGTACCGGGGCCTCGCGAGCCGCTTCGCGAAGGGACGCCCGATGGGCAACTTCCGCTACTACGGACGCCGCGTGGACGACCCCAACGACATCCATCCCCACGAGCATCGGCGTGAATTGCGGGGCAACCGTGTGTTCGCCGCGTGGGTGAACCACGACGACTCGCGCGCCGTCAACACCCTCGACATGCTCGAGGGCCCGCCAGGTGCCCAGTACATTCGCCACTACATGTTCGACTTCGGCTCGATCATGGGCAGCGGGACGACCGCGCCAGACGTGCCCCGATCGGGCCACGCGCACCTCATCGAGAAGGACGCGTCGCTGCGGGCGCTCACGTGGTTCGGCCTGTGGGCACCCGGCTGGGCGAAGCAGCCACAACCCAAGTACGCGCCTTCGGCCGGTCCGTTCACGGCCGACGCGCCCTTCGACCCCGTGACATGGCGGGCCGAATACCCGAATGCCGCCTTCGAGAACATGCGGGCCGACGACGCCTTCTGGGCAGCGCGGCGTGTGGCTGCCTTCTCCGATCGCCAGATCGAGCTGCTCGTGGCCCGAGGGCGCTATCGCGACCCCGCGGCCTCGTCACAGATCGTCGCGGCACTGCAGGCCCGTCGCGATCGCATCGCCCGCGCCTGGCTGCCAGCCGTGACACCACTCGTGTCGCCCACGCTCTCCGCCTCAGGGACGTTGACGTTCGAAAACGCCGCGGTGACGGCCGGTGTGGTGTCCGGGCACGGCCGCTATCACGCGCAGTGGTCACGCTTCGACAACGAGAGCCGGGAGCACACGCCTGTCGGCGGCGTCGTGTCGAGCGATACCCCGGTCCTGCAGATGCCGGCCGCGCTCTCGACCACGAGCGGCTACGCGGCGGCTGCCGTCTGGGTAGACCATCCGGACCACCCGCACTGGACACGACCGGTCACCTTCTACTTTCGCCCTGCGGCGGGCGGCTGGCACACGGTGGCGCTCGTCCGCGATGTTCCTCCACGCGACGAGCCCGACCGCTCGCCTGATGAATGACCTCCCCACGCTTCTGCCGCACCCGGGGCGGGGACCACGCTCAGCGCAGGCGTGGCCGCCTTCGCGTGGTTCAGGGTTGGTCTGACCGTGGCCTGGCTGGGGGTGGCCGGTCAGCTTGCCCGCGAACACCGTCGGCGAATGGCGCAGGCCCCCGCGTCAGCTCGACCAGGAGCGACTGCTGCGAGCGCAACAGGGCGTCGCGCGCCTCTTCGGGCGTCCCCACAGGTGCGCGGGCGGCCTCGCCCGGCCCCACCAGTTCCCAGAGCCGGCTGCGGACCGAGGCCGGCAGCACGCCGTGCAGGTACTCGAAGGCCAGGCCGCGCAGCATCGCCTCTTCGCTGTGGATGGCACGAAACGCGACCTTCATCGGCTCACGCGGCAGCACGGTCACGAGCAGGGAGAACACGTGCTCGAGGCTGCGATTGGCGCGGTCGCGGAGGTGCTCGTCGAGGAACATCAGGGCGTCGGCACTCTCGATCTGGTCGAGCAGCCGGTGTCCGTTCCACACCGGACGGGCCACGGACAGCTCGCGTTCGACGTTGGCGAAGATGCGGTCCGCGTCGACTCGCAGCGCCGGCTCCGCGATCAGCACGCGGTCCATGGCCCGACTGCACTGGTAGCGCACCTCGAAGCGGGTATCCGCGAGCCCGGCCATGAGACCATCGAACGACCGTTGCGAGGGCACGGTGATGAGCACGCGCGGAATACGACGCCTGATGGCGAAGTCCGTCCCGCCGTCGACGAGGACGTCGATCAGCAGGCCCACGTGCCGGTCAGCGGTACGTTCGAGCGCCATCCGCGCCGCGGTCGTCACGTCATCCCAGGCGAGCAGGCGCACGACCTGCACGACGTGAATGGTGTCGAAGCGCGCCGCCCCCGCGAGAGCCTCCAGCACACGTTCCCGGTTTCCCGAGCGCAGATGCTGCAGCGTATCGACAAGGCTGTCGGACGGCACGACCAGTGTCCCGGAGGCGGTGAGGCGCGGCGGTGGGACGACCGCAGCGGGCGGCTGCAGTGACGGCAGCTCGCCGCTGTACAGCGTGGCCGCACCGAACGCGGTGCCGCCATCGAGGTCATCGTCGGCATGGTCCATGAGCCTCCGCTCGACGGCACGCAGGTAGCGGCTGTCGAGGCGCTCGCCAATCCAGATGCTGGCAGCAGCCATGAGGATCGTGAGGGCGAGCAGTTCCGACACCAGGAACATCGAGCCGGTCAACAACAGCAGTTGCACGATGCCCGCACCGATCGCATCGCCCGTCCGATCGCAGGTGACGTCGAGGAACGCCTTGACCTTGCGTTTCTCGCCTGGGGCCATCGGCGTGAACAGGAGTTCGTATCCGCTGCGGAACACCGACCCCCGGAGGACGTACTCCACGCCTCGCGCCAGCGTGAACGCCGACAGTGTCGGGAACAGCAGCGCGATCATGCTGCCGGCGCCGAGGCCGAGCGGCAGGCTGCTCACCGATCGTCCGACCCCGATCCGCGCCCGCACACCCGACAGGACGCTGGTCTGCAGGGCGAAGGCGATCACCTGGGTGCCGGTATAGAACAACGCGAAGAACTGCAGCAGGCGCTCGCCGTCTCCGAACTCCGCTGCCGCGCGTGACTTGAGCAGGTAGTCGACAATGGCCGCACTCGCGGTGCCGAGGATGACCAGCGCAGCGATATCGCGGACGTAAGGCGACGCCTTCACCAGTTCCTTGAGGTCGAGCGGCTCGGCCGTAAGCGGGCTGCGGCTTCCGACAATCGAGCGCCCGAGCACGACGGCGAGCAGGGCGCAGCCCGCGTGGAAGATCGCCAGGGCGAGAAGCGCCGACTCGGTGATGCTCCAGACGGCGATGCGCTCGACCGCCAGGCCGCCCAGAATGCCGCCGAGCGTACCGGCGCCGGCGATCCGGACGAACTGCCGCTTGGCCGCGTGAGCATCGAACAATTCACTGGCCAACGACCAGAATCCCGACAGCAGCAGCGCGCCGAGCGCGACGACGTGGATGTAGATGGCGATCGCCACGATCGCACCGTGGTCGTAGAGGCGCCATTCCACCAGGTGCGCCGCCGCGCTGACGGCGAAGCCGACCGGCACGAGACGTCTCGGGCCGAGCCACGCCATGGCGCGGCTGTACAGGGGCACCGCCAGCACCGACAGCAGGGCCGCCACGATCACCATCTTCGGGAGATCGGTGACCGGCAGGACACTGAGGAAGATCGCGTCGCGGACAGCCTTGGACGCGACCTGGTGGGCGAGCATGAAGCCCGCCCCAACCATGGCGAGACGGACGAGTTGGCTCTGTGTCACGCGAACGTCAGGTTACCGCACCTCGACTGGAGACGGCGCGACGGTGGGCTCAATGGTGGCCAGACGATACGAGGACGAGGGCGGCAGGTGCGTCTGCCACCATGTTTCCGCGTCGGCGGACGACCACTCGCCGGCATCCCTGCAGCCTGCGAGCAGCTTGATCAGCGCGCGCGCGCTGGCCGGGCGATCGTCAGGGCGCTTGGCGAGGCACTGCAGCACCACGCGCTCGAGGTCGGCCGGCACGGGCAACTCGGTGCGTGCCGACGGCGGCTCGGGCGCCTTCTGCACGTGGGCAACGGCCATGGCCGTCGGACTGGCCTCGTTGAACACGAGCGAGCCCGTGAGCAGGTAGTAGGCGACGCACCCCAGCGTGTAGATGTCTGCCCGGGCATCGATGCGCGGCTCGCCCATGGCGATTTCCGGCGCGATGTAGCCGGGAGTACCAGCCGATACGCCGTCGAGCGTCAGGCTCGTGTACTCCTCGACCGAAGTCGGCTTCACGAGGCCGAAATCGAGCACCTTGACGAAGTCGTACTCCAGCGCCACCTGGCAGGACATGATGTTCGATGGCTTCAGGTCGCGGTGCACGAGACCGCGCACGTGGGCCTCCTCGAGCGACAGGCACACCTGCCGGAGGATGTAGATGACACGCGAGGGCGGCTGCGGACCGAATGTCTGAACGAGCGACTGGAGACTGATGCCGTCGAGCAGTTCCATCACGAAGTAGAACGAGCCGTCGCGGGACGTGCCGAAGTCGTACAGGTAGACGGTGTGGGGCGACTGGAGGCTGGCCGTCACGCGGGCCTCTCGCTCGAAGCGGCGGATGGCGATGTCGGACTGCCGCGCCGAGAGACCGTCGACCAGTTCGGGACGGACGATCTTGATGGCAGCGTCGCGCGCCAGCATCTTGTGCCGCGCTTTCCACACCTCGCCCATACCGCCCCGGCCAATGAGCGCCCCGAGCTGGTAGCTGCCGAGGTCGACGGCTTTCTGCGCCGCGATCTCCATGCCGTGCATGCGCTTGCCGATGAAGAACGTCCAGAAGGCGGCAAGGTAGTTGATGAACATCCAGGCGCCCCACCTGTTCCATGGCAGGGGCGTGAGCGACAACCGCTCGACGTTGATCGAGTAGGCCAGGGGCCACATCGAGGCCGCTGCGAGCGCCGTCAGCAGCGTCAGGCCGGGACGATTGGGGATGAGAATGCCGACGATCACGATCCACAGCGCCACCTTCGAGGCTCCGCGCACGGGCTCGTCGGGGCTGAACGGCATGCTCGTCTCAGGGAACGCGATGCAGAACGCCACCAGCACCTCGAACACCATCCCGAAGACGAGCAGCGTGGACGGCGGCACGAGCCGGTAGTGCTGCAGCGACATCAGGCCGGCCGCGCCCAGGACCACCGCCAGGACGGCCAGCCCGTTCAGCGGGTCCTCGTGGAGAGCGGTGGCTTCAGGCTGAATCAGGCGCTGCACGAAGAACATCAGCACCGTCGTCACGGCAACGAGCAGCGAGAGCCAGCACAACCGGCGCGAGGCCTGATCGACCAGCTTCGGGGGCAGCCGGAACGGCGACGCGGCCGCCGAGGCGGACGTCGCTCCGGGTGTGTTCAATCTCACGGCATCCGGCATCGACATGTCGCTCTCCTGGCAAGACGCGGCCACGGCCGCGCCGGCTACCGATATTCTCTCGCGATCAGGAGGTGAGGGCACAGGGAGGCGCGGCGTCCCCTCGTGTCATACGCACGCCCGACAGGATTGGTTCTCCGGCGTGTCGCACCAAGCCCATCCATCAGCCTCAACGTCCCGGGCGGCCACGCCCGAACGGGCAGCACGCCGCGACCTGCGCAATCCGGGCTGCACAGCGAGGAAGGCGACAGGCAACAGAGGGGCGGAGAGGCCGAGGAACTACTGCAGTTGGACTGGGAGGGACAGGGGAGCACACTGCGCACCGAACCCGGCCTCGGGAGGCCAGGTCCGGTGCAGTCGAGTCACTAGCGGCTGGCCGTGGACGTGGTCGCCCCGATGCTCGGGAACTCGTAGCCCGTGCGGTAGTCGCGCGTCAACAGTTTGTCGGCCTCAGCGTCGTTGACGAACTTCTCGGCCTTCGGATCGAACTGCAGCGTGCGGCCGACGCGGTACGAGATGTTGGCCAGGTGCGGCAGGGCCGAGGAGAGGTGTCCCTCGAGGGCGTCACATGTCAGCAGCTTCGGGTCATTGGCGCGAATCGCATCCACGAAGTTCTGATAGTGCGGCGACTCGATGCTGAAGAGGACACGCGGGTCGCTGCCACCCTGGTCGGGAGGAGCGTCCGAGCCCGGGCCCTTCTCGTTCTTCGGCCCCATGTAGGACTGCCAGGTGCGGCCGTTGCCATCGAGCATGACCCAGCCCTTGTCGCCGTAGAAGAGGTTGCCGATCTCGACGCCGCCCTCGGGGTTGGTGAACTGTCCACGCGTGGCGAACTCGAGGATGAGTCCGTCGGCGTACTCGAACGTCGCCGACTGCGTGTCTGGCGTGGTCTGTGACGACGGCGGCCCGTAGTAGCCACCGACCGAGGACACCCGCACCGGATGCTCCCCCTTGTTCAGGCCCCAGCGCGCGACGTCGAACTGATGCGGCCCCTGGTTCCCGGTGTCGCCGTTGCCGTACTCCCAATGCCAGTGCCAGTTGTAGTGGAAGTGATTGCGGTTGAACGCGCGCTGCGGCGCGGGCCCGAGCCACAGGTCGTAGTCGACCTTGGAGAGATACGCCGCGTCCCACGCGGGCTCGCTGCTCCCCGACAGGGCATTGAGCTTGTAGGTCTCGCCGGGCTTCAGCGGACCATCCGGGTACGTGCCGATCCCGGGGCGCGGCTTGAAGCACAGACCACGGGCCATGTACACCTTGCCGATGCCACCGTCGTGGATGAACTTGATCGCCTGCCGCACCGCGGGCCGGCTGCGGTTCATCGTGCCGACCTGGACGATCTTGCCGTACCGCTTCGTCGCTTCGACTTCCTGGCGTCCTTCCCACACCGTGTACGACGAGGGCTTCTCGACGTACACGTGCTTGCCGGCCTGAAGGGCGGCCACCGTCATGAGCGCGTGCCAGTGGTTCGGCGTCGCGATGATCACGCCGTCGATGTCCTTGTCTTCGAGCACCTTCCGGAAGTCCTGCTCGAAGCCGGGCTTGAACGTCGCCACGTCCTTCAATCGCTCGTCGTTGATCCGCTCCGGCGCGAGGTTGGCATCGACGTCACAGAGCGTCTTGATCTCGGTGTTCTTCAGCCGGGCGAACCCGCGCTTGAGCGCGTTGCCCTGTCCGCGGATGCCGATGCTGGCAAAGACCAACCGGTCGTTGGCGCCCTGAATGCGCGTGGCCCCGCGGGCCGTGAGAGGCATGAGACCGCCACCGACGGCGATGCCTGCGGTGACCATGCCGAGGCGCGAGGCGAACGCGCGCCGTGAGATGCTGTGTTGCGGGGTGTGATCGTTTGCCACGAGTGCCTCCAGGGCGGGCCCGTGCCACGCAAGACGCGTGTCGACCCGCAGTCTGAACCGATGGGCGCCAGTGTACCAGAGGTTGAACCACTCTGGCTGCCCTTCATGCATCACGCCCGGGCACGAGCAGAGACCCCTCCACGAGTGCCTTGGTGACAGGGTCGCCTCAATCGGCGAGCTTGCGCTGCAGCAGTTCGAGGTAGGCGACCAGTTCCTCGATCCGACGCCGCGTGACCGCGGCATCGGGCCCCGCCAGCGTCGGCCCCAGGGTGTCGCCCCAGACCGGCATCTCGGTGGAGCCATGGCCGCGCACCCGCTGGCGGCCGTCGATGATGCGCTGCACCTCCGCCGACGGAAACACGCCGTTGTTGCGGAGGGCGATGCGCGTCAGGTCCGGAACTGAGATGCGCAGGAACTCGGACACCGGCCCGTCGCCCGTGCCCGAGACGCCATGGCAACTGGCGCAGTGCGCCCGGTAGGTGGCCTCGCCGCCTGCTGCCGACGACACCACCCCCGCCTGCCCGGGAGCCGCTGCCTGGCCCGCCATCGCCGTCGAAAGACCCAGGAGCACGGCAGCCGATCCGAGGGCGGCCCTGCCCCGCCTCATGACAACCCAGCTCATGATCGTCGCCTAGGCTCGCGGTTCCCAGCCGTGAGCGTACTCGCGCGACCACAGGCGGGCTGCCTCGGCGTCGTCTTTGACCTGCCCGGTCACCGGATCGACCGTGAGCGCCCGCCCGGTCTTCCACGCGATGTTCGACAGGTGCGCCATGTGCGTGCTCGTGTGCCCCCCGTCGATGTCAGCGGCCAGCGTGGCCTTGCCGCGAATCGCTTCCAGGAAGTTCTGCGCATGACCCGTGTCGAGCGATGCCCCGGGACCGGCCGCCGTCAGTTCGGCACGCTCCGGCGCCTTCACTTCGCGCACGAGCTGCCCTTTCGGGTCGAACACCTTGTAGGCGTTGCCGTCAATCGAGAGTGAGCCCTGGTCACCGTGGAACGTCACACCGACGCCCTGGCCCTCCTGTCGCCAGCCGTTCGAACTCATGCACTCCCACGTGATCATGCGGCGGTCGGGATATTCGAGCGTCACCACCTGAGTGTCGGGGAACTCCCAGTCGTCCGCATGGTGGTAACGTCCGCCCGCCGACGTGACACGGGTCGGGTGCTCCACCTTCAGTCCCCAGCGTGCGAGGTCGAACATGTGCGTGCCGTTGTTGGCCGACTCGCCGGTGCCCCAATGCCAGCGCCAGTGCCACTCGTAGTGCACGACGTTGTCGAGGAACGGGCGGCGCGGCGCCGG
>CAYMAG010000003.1:84301-98153 GCA_964388335.1 uncultured Vicinamibacteraceae bacterium
CTTCTCGACGAGCGCGGCAGCCTTGTCGCCGGCGCGGCTGTCCACATCGCAGATGACCGTCACGGCGCAGCCAGGGACGGCCATGAAGGCACGCGTCAACTGCGAGCCGCGGCTGTTGACGCCCATCACGGCGACGCGGACGAGGTCACCCGGAGAGGCGGCCTGCCGACGCACGGCGGGAGCCGCCGCGCGAACCGTGCCCGGTACCGCCAGGCTTGCGCCGACGGCCGCCGTGGCCGTGGAGAGGAATTGACGACGATCGAGAGGGGTGGTCATGGCGCCCATCCTAGCGGAAGTCTCCGGCCGGCGCGATCAGAACCTTGTCGATGCGGCGCTCATCCATGTCGACGACCTCGAAGCGCCACTCGCCCCAGGTGAACGCGTCGCCTGGCTCCGGTACGCGTCCCAGTCTGGACAGCACGAGGCCAGCCAGGGTCTCGAACTGACCGATTTCAGCGTCGGCCAGGGCAGGCAGGCCGAGGGCCGCCCGAAGCAGGTGCAGCGGCGTGTCGCCGTCGACGAGCCAGCTGCCGTCGCTGCGCTCGACCATCTGACGCGGGGCGGCGCCCGGCCTGTCCGGTAACGCCCCCAGCAGGGCTTCCAGCACGTCGGTGAGCGTCACGAGCCCCTGCACCGCGCCGAACTCGTCCACGACGAGCAACGTGTGGGAGTACGCCGCGCGGAAGCGATCGAGGAGCGCAAGCGCCGGCAGCGTCTCCGGGACGAAGGTCGCGGGCCGTACGAGCGTCCCGATGGCGCCGCGCAGGTCGGGCACAACGCCCTCGACGCAATACGCGAGCAGATCCTCGGCCCTGGCAACGCCAACGACGCGGTCGAGCACGCCGTCGCAGAACACCACCCGCGAATGCCGTGCCTCGCGTACCGCCTGTCGCAGAGCCTCATGGCCTCCGTTGATGTCCACCCAGTCGACGTCGACACGGGGCGTCATCAGCGCGCTCACGCGGCGGTCACCCAGGCGGAACACTTCCTCGACGATCGCCCGCTCGGCGGGACGCACCTCGCCGGCGTGAGTCGCCTGCGTGATCAGCGCGCGTATCTCCTCTTCGGTGACGTGCGGCTCGGCCACCGGCTTCAGCCGCATCAGCCACAGCACGAGGCGCGTGGACGCCGACAACAGGTGCACGAGTGGCGCGGTGAGTCGGGACACCCACGAGAACGGCCGCGCAACGGCGGCGGCAATGGCCTCGGGATTGCGCAGGGCCAGCGCCTTGGGGACCAGTTCGCCGATCACGAGCGACGCGAAGGTGAGCAGGCTCACGACGAGTGCGAACGCGAGCCCGTCGGCGTACGGCGACAGCCACGGCGCCCCACGCAGCACGTCCGCCACGGGCACGGCGAACGTCGCGCCACTGTAGGCGCCCGCAACGATCCCGATCAGCGTGATGCCGACCTGTACGGTCGCGAAGAAGTCGGAGGGATTGGTCTTGAGACGCAGCGCCGCGGCGGCCGACGCGCGTCCGGCGTCTGCCTGCCGTTCCAGTCTGACGCGCCGTGATGCCACGAGCGCGATCTCGGCCATGGCGAAGAGGCCGTTGGCCACGAGCAGCAGCGCGATGACGCCGAGTTCGAGCATGCCTGTCGAGGAACTCCGTCAGGACGTTTCTGGCGTCGCGTCAATCAGCTCGCGAACCAGGGGCTCGAGCCCGTCTTCCGCCATCTGCCCCGGATGATACAGGCGGATGCGCCCCCCGCGGTCGACGAGGACCAGCGTCGGCGTCGTGCTCACGCCGTAGCGTCTGAGGTTGGCGGCATCGAGGTGGACCGGCGTGCCCGCGAGTCCGGTGTAGGACGCGGCCCACATGCGGGCGATGTAGGCCGCCTCGTCGTCCGGCGATGCGTCCTTCCCCGCTGCGACGTATCCGTATCGCTGCGTGGGCGCGAGCACGCTGAGACCCCGCGAACCGTAGCGCGCCACGAGACGCTCGATGACCGGGCTTTGCGCCTTGCAGTCCGAACACCAGTGGGCCCAGAAGAACATCAGCACGACGCGGCCCTCGAGCGCCTCGAGCGTCGGCGGAGGACGCTCGCCCAGGAACTCGATGCTGCTCAGGGATGGTGGTTCTTCCCCTTCCAGGCTCAGCAGGTTGATGTTCTTCTGCAGGCGGGTCGCGATCGACGTCTCTCCGTACCGGGCCAGCTCACCCTCGAGGTACGTGACGGCCTCGGACCTGGCCTCACGCGCGACTGCAACATTGGCCAGCACTTCGATGCTCGCGCCCAACGCGAGCGGCAGCTCCGGTTCATCGTCCAGGCCACGAATCTTCAGGGCCTCCTGCACGTCTGCATACGTCCTTCGGGCCACGGCTTCGGCCGTGTCCAGATCCCCGGCAGAGAGGGCGCCCCTCCCCACCCAGGACTGCGCGAGAAGAACGGTCGGGGTCGTGCCTTCGACCTCCCGGGCCGTCTCGACCAGGTGACGAGCGCGGGCGGCATCCCCGGCCGTGTTCGCCGCACGTACCGCTCTGACGAGGTTCGTGGCAGGCGATGGCGCCGCCGCGCCCGAAGAGGCCGGTGGTGACGGCGAGCAGCCGACAACGCCAGCGACACACGCGGCCGTCACGAGCTTCGAGAGGGACATGAACACTCCAAGGAGGACGGCTGTCACGGGGACAGCCGGAGTGAGACAGTCAACGGGTCGCCACGACGACGCCGGGCTGCAGAATCACGTACGTGGGCAGACCGACGGCCTTGAATCGCTGCATGACCGCGCGGGTCGCCGGGTCGTCGGGGTCTTCTGCCTGAACCTTGATCTTCACGTAGCCGTCCAGCGCCGCCAGCACCTGCGGATCGGCGAACGTCGTCACGTCCATCGTCAGGCAGTTCTTGCACCAGGTCGCCCAGAGGTCGATCAACACGGGCTGCCCCTCACGCTCGGCGACCGCGAGGCCCTCGGCGAGGGAGGCGTACCAGCCAGCCTCGAGCTTCTGCTGCATGCTCGACGTCACCGCGGCCGGGTCGACCCAGCGGTTGGCGAACAGCGTGTATGCGAGGTACCCGTAGTAGACGGCCGTCGCGATGATGAGAACGCCGAAGGCCTGCTTGACGCGCACCATCCACATGCCGGGCTTCGGTAAGGCCCCGATACCGGCGCCGGCGATCGGCCACGGCAGGGCCATGCCGAGGCCGAGCACGAACGGCAGCGCCAGGGCGATCGACGTGCCCGACGCATACAGATTGCTCGAGAACAGCACGACCTGGATCACCACCGGCGCGACACAGGCGCCAGCGAGCAAGGCGGCCACGGCGCCCATGGTGAACGCGAGCACCACACTGCCCTGCCCGCCCGTGGACACACTGGCGGGCATGTACCGCGAGAAGTCGATCAGCAGGACGTCGAACATCGCGAGCCCGAGCACGATGAAGACGAGCGCGATCGCCGCGTTGAACCACGGCGACGCGTTCAGCGACCCGAACGTGCCCGCCGTCAGCACCACGATGAGGCCGAGGACGCCGTACACGAGCGCCATGGCGGCGCCGTACGACAGACCCAGGAGCAGGCCGCGTCCCCGCGATCCGGCATGCGCACCGGCACCGATAATCGCCAGGTTGATCGGAATCATCGGCAGCACACACGGGGTGAGGTTCAGCGCGAGCCCGCCCAGGAACACGATGGCGAAAATGGCCAGCGGACCTCGTCCTTCGAGCAGCCCGCGCTCTTCGATCCCCGCCTCGGCGTTGGCGACGAACCGCAGGAAGTCGTCGCTGTCGAGGTAGCCGCCGGTGCTGCCGCGCAGGGTGAAGCGATCGACCGCCGCGAGACCAGAGGCGTCGTCAGCCTCGACGGGCGTCACGGTGTCGTCCGGGACCGCCTCCGTCGTGGCCGGCGAGGATGCCACTGGCGCTGACGTCGCGGGCGCAGAGGCCGCGGTTCCGACGACCTTCAGGGTCCATGACGCGTCCGCGGTGGCTGGCGCGTAGCACAGCTTGTCGTCGCACGCCTGATACCGCAGCCTGGCAGGCACGACCAGTTCGCCCGCAGCGAAGCCGGCATCGAGCGTCGCGTCGACGCGAATCGTGAAGTCGTGTCCGTAGACCGCCAGCGGTTCCGGCACGCCGAGTTGCTCGAGGTCGAACGCCTCGGGGTAGGTGATGCTGCCGATCGCCACGCCGGCAGGCGGCTCGATGGTCAACACCGTGGGGATGAGCGACGGGTCGCGGGGCGTGTTCGACTGCACGTGCAGCGTGTCGGGCAGGACGACACGCACCGACAGGCGCACCTGCTGTCCGGCGCGGACTGTCGCGGATTCCACCACGGGGGTGACCTCGGCCCTCGGGCGCATCATCTGCGCGAACACCACGCCGGACATCCCGATCAGCAGCAGAACGAACAGGGCGGTGCGACAAGGCAACAGGGCACGCATGATCTCGATCCATCCTACCCCGGCCACAAGTGGTCAGCGTGACAGGAACAGCGCCATGGCCGAAGCCACGGCGAGGACGATCAACCCTCGTGCCGCCTGCGTACGAAACCGCCTGGTGCCGATGGCGAGCACGAGCGCCAGCTTGACGAGCGTGTTCGTGAACACGCCGACGCCGATGGCGAAGGCGGCGTCGGGCACGGGCACGGTCGTGGCTGCGCCTCGCGCCAGCGAGACCGTCAGTGCATCGACATCGGTCAAGCCCAGGACGACCGCGGACGCGACGACCCCCTGTCCGCCCAGGTGCTGCTGCACGATCGGGACGGCGATGAGGACGACCTGAAAGAGCACGGCCATCTGCAGGGCCGCGCCAAGCTGGAGCGGATTCTGTACGACGTCTTCCGTGGCGGGCGGCGCCGCGCTTTGGCGGAGGACACCCCAGAGGCTGACGGCCACGCCGACAGCCAGCGGCGGGACGAGCAGCCAGGCCACCGCTCCCACGAGGCCGACGTTGAGCACTGAAACGGCGGCGATCACGCGCAGGAAGACGAAGGCACTGGCGGCGACCACGCCATTGGCGAGCCCCTCCGCGGCGTCTGGCTGCGATCGACTCAGCCGCGAGAAGGTCAGGCTCACGTTCGTGGACGAGACGAATCCCCCAAGCAGGCCCGCGAGCGCGTACCCATGATGCTGCCCGACGATCGTCCGCGCGAGATAACCGATGAAGCTGAGGCCGGAGAAGAACAGGACCAGGGCCCACAACGCCCGGGGACGCACCCAGCCGTACGGATCGAGGGGGCCGGCCGGCAGCAACGGGAGGATCACGGTAGCCATCACTGCGAAACCCAGTGCCGCACGCAGCGAGGTGTCGTCGATCTGCGCCACCCAGCCGTGCAGGCGCGATTTCTCGATGAGCAGCAGGGTCGTCACCGCGACGATGCCGCTCGACAGCGCGAGTTGGCCAAGGCCGGCGAGCATGCCCGTCGCAAGCACGACGATACCGGCCACCTCTGTCGTGCCATCGACGTCATGCCGGCTCGCCGCCGCGTAGCCCACGACCACCAG
Source organism: uncultured Vicinamibacteraceae bacterium (assembly GCA_964388335.1). Classification (GTDB taxonomy): domain Bacteria; phylum Acidobacteriota; class Vicinamibacteria; order Vicinamibacterales; family Vicinamibacteraceae; genus JAEZDP01. The sequence continues at coordinate 89,746 of CAYMAG010000003.1, forward strand.
TGCTGCCGCACCGGCCAGGACGACGACCGCCGTGGCCACGAAGCCCTGCATCGTGAGCCAGCCGGCCACGGCCCCCAGCAGCCCCAGCATCGTGAAGGTGCGGATGCCCGCGAAGCGCGCCTTGGCGCCGCTGGCGTGCCCGGACCACTGACGCTCGAGGCCGACGGCCGCACCACCGAGTGCGCCGACCACCAGCCGCGCCACGTCGACGCTGGTCACCTCGCTGATCACGTCCATGCAGACTGTAGGATAGGGGTATGCCGACCTTTTCGACGACATCGACGCCAGGAACAGTCATCCATTACGAGGACATCGGCGGACACGGTCATCCGCCCGTCGTGCTCATTCACGGCTGGCCACTGAGTCACCGCATGTGGGAGGGACAGATCAACGCCCTGACCGACGCGGGGTATCGGTGCGTCGCGTACGACCGCCGGGGGTTCGGCGAGTCTGGCCGACCGACCACGGGCTACGACTACGACACCTTCGCGTCCGACCTCAACGATCTGGTGCGCACACTCGCCCTGAAGGATGCCACGCTCGTCGGTTTCTCGATGGGCGGCGGTGAAGTGGTTCGCTATCTGTCGCGGTACGGCGACGAGGGGCGTATCGCGAAGGCCGTGCTGGTGGGCGCCGTGCCCCCGTTCCTGCTCGAGACGGCCGACAATCCCGGGGGCGTGGACGGCAGTGTGTTCGAGGGGATGATTGCCGCAGTGAAGCGCGATCGCATCGGCTTCCTCGGGCAGTTCTTTCCGAACTTCTACAACCTCGATGCCGAAGGCCGCGACATCGGCGCGGATACTCTCGCCTGGGTCAAGTCGATCGCCTGGAGCGCGTCGCCTCTCGCCACCCGGCAGTGCATCACCGCGTTCGGCACGACCGATTTCCGCGCCGACCTCGCCGCCATCACGGTGCCCACGCTCGTCATCCACGGCGATGTGGATCGGATCGTCCCTCTCGACATCTCCGGTCGCAGATCGGCCGCCTCCATTGCGGGAAGCCGGCTGGAAGTCATCGCGGGTGCGCCGCACGGCCTCACGGTCACGCACGGCGACGTGCTCAACGCGCTGCTGCTCGATTTTCTCGGCACGTCCTGACGCGTGAGGTGCGCGGTCATCGCCGGCGGGAAGCTCTCACGGCCTGGACGACTCAGGCCAGTGATTTCCGGGCGAGGTCGAGCACGGCGTCAGGTGACAGCGACGCGTCGAGGTGGTGCCATTCGACGTGGTCCGGCTGCCCCGCACGCTGCTGCCGGACGACGCGAGCGTCGGCGTCCGAGGGGTCATGGGTTCGCTGTGACACGCGCTCGACGAGGACGTCCTCAGGCGCATCCAGCCACAGTCCGGTGAACGGCACGCCGGCGTCCTGAGCGACGCGGGCAACCGTGATGCGGTCGGCGGCGCGGGCGCAGACGGCATCGACGATGACGCTGTGGCCCTGGTCGATCACGATTCGGGCCTCGTGTGCGAGCGTCTCGTACACCCGCTGCGACATGTCGGACGTGTAGCCCTCAGACCCGAGCCGCTGCAGTGCAGGCACACCGGCGAGCCGCTTCCTGATCGTGTCGCTGCGCACCACGACGGCACCCGGCACGGAGCCAAGGGAGGGCGCGAGGCCGAGGGCCAGCGTGGACTTGCCGGAGCCGGAGAGGCCGCCCACCGCAACGAGGCGCGCCGGCGACGGACGCAGGAGCGCCTCGGCCATACCGAGGTACTCGCGCGCCAGCGCCTGAAGGTCCGTGCGCCGCGCCCCGGCATCCAGATGCGCCGCCGTGGCGCTGGTCTTGGCGCGAACCGCCGCACGACACGACAGGAAGAGAGGCAGGAGCCCGATGCCGTCGAGCGTCCCGATATCCGTAAGGTATTGGTTCCAGACAGCGTTGGCATGCGCCGGCAGGTGACGCCGCCAGAGGTCCATCAGCAGGAAGGCGAGGTCGTAGAGGACGTCGATGCAGGCGATCTCGTCGTTGAACTCGACCGCGTCGAACAGCGTGGGGCGCCCCTCGAGCAATACGATGTTGCGCAGGTGCAGATCGCCGTGACACTGGCGGACCCAGCCTCCGGCTCGGCGCTCGTCGAGCAGTGTCGTCCACCGATCGAGCGCCACCCGAGCAGAGGCCGTCACACGACGCACCGCGGCGGCATCGAGCCATCCCGCCCCGAATTCGTTCAATCCCGCCGCGTTGCCGTCGATCACCCAGGCCATCCCGGTCCCCCCGCCGTGGTCGACACGTCGTTCGGCCTGCAGGTGCAGGCCGGCGATCGCTCCCGCGAGCGGCGGCATCCACGCCCGATCGAGACGCCCCGCGGCCGCCAGGCGATCGAACAGGTCCTCCTGAGGAAACCGCCGCATCTCGAGCACCCAGTCGACAGGCGTTCCGTCGCCGTCGAGCGCGAGCGTGCCGTCGGGCTGGCGCGTGACCGGCACGACACGCAGGTACAGCGTCGGGGCGGTCCTACAGTTCAGACGAAGCTCGGCCTCGCAGGAACGCCGGCGCAGTTCCACCGTCGAGAAGTCGAGATAGTCGAACCGGACCGCCCGCTTCAGCTTGTACGCGCGATCCCCGGCGAGCAGGACGACGGCCGCGTGCGTATCGATGCGCTGGACGTCCGCACCGCCGTGCGTGGCAGGAGACGCGAGCAGTTGGATCACCGCCGTCTGGTCCTGAACGACGCCGCTCATCCTTCGACCCGCGGCGGCCCGGTGGTGACGATGAATTCCATCACGTCGCCTCGACGGTCCGGGTTCGAGTTGATGGCCCGCCGGGCAGACACCCGGTGCACGTGCAACCCTGCGCGTCGAACTCCGGAGTCATGCTCGTACAGCTCGACGATGAGCGGCGCAGTCGAGTTGCTCAACACGACGTGACAGCCGCGAGTGGCGAGCGCGACGACCGCCCGCTGGAGCTGCCGCTGGTCGGCGTCGGTGAACCCACCGGCGGTGTAGCTCGTGAAACGGGCGGTGGCGCTGAGCGGCGCGTAGGGCGGATCGAAGTAGACGAAGTCTCCCTCGAGCGCCTCGTCGAGCACGTGCTCCCACGGTGCGTGAGCGAGAGTGACCCCCGGCAGGCTCAGGGCGCGCGCCGCAGCGCGCAGCGTGGGTTCATCACAGATGCGCGGGTTGCTGTAGCGTCCCGCTGGGACGTTGAACTGCCCACGGCCGTTCATCCGGAAGAGCCCGTTGAACCCCGTCCGATTCAGGTACACGAAGGCGGCACCGAGCCGGGCAGGATAGGCGTCGGTCACGGCTCCGCTGGCGCGCCACGCCGCGATGGTCTCGTTGAACCAGCCGCGCACCGCGTAATAGTGTGCACTGCCAGTCTGCCGATGCCCTTCAGCAAACGCGTGCAGGTGGTCAATCACGTCGTCGGTCGACCGGCGGACGGCCGTGTAGCAGCCGATCAGATCGGCGTTGGTATCGGTGAGACGGGCGCGCTGCAACTCGTCGGTCCGCGACAGATCGAAGAACAGGGCGCCGCTCCCGAGGAAGGGCTCGTGGTACGTCCCGAACCTCGCGGGCACGAACCGGCGCAACTGCGGCAGCAGTTGCCGCTTGCCCCCGGCCCACTTGAGGAACGGGTTGGCGGACTTGGTGGTGGTGGCGATCGGGAGTGGCCCGACTGCGTGGTGGGATGCGTCCGGGGCTTGGCCTGGCATTGCCACGATTCTAGTCCGGGCGGCGTGTGCCGTACGATGGCCGCCGTGGCCACGGTCGCGCCTTGACAGCACGACGTCCATCGACAAGGGTGTGACATGCCCGCGCGTTCCCCCCTGCTGACCGGCGCGGAGCCGCCCTGGCTCTGCGCCCCCGCCGGCGACCTTGCACGGCGCATCGCCACCGGGGAGCTGACGTCCGAGCGTGTGGTGGCGGCCTGCCTCGACCGCATCGCCGACGTGAACCCGGCAATCAACGCCGTCGTGCAGCAGCGCGGCACCGAGGCGCTCCACGACGCCCGGTCCGCCGACCGCGCCATCGCCGACGGACGTCCCGTAGGCCCGCTGCACGGCGTGCCCATCACCATCAAGGACTCGTTCGACACGGCGGGGCTGATCTCGACGGGCGGCACACTCGGTCGCCGAGACCACGTCCCCACCACCGACGCCACCGTCGTCGCACGCCTGAAGGCCGCCGGGGCCATCGTCCTCGGCAAGACCAACACGCCCGAACTTACGCTGGCGTACGAGGCGAACAACCTGATTTACGGAATGACACGCAATCCACACGATCCGTCCCGCGGCACCGGTGGCAGCAGCGGCGGCGCGGCGGCGATCGTCGCGGCGTGCGGGTCGGCGCTCGACATCGGCAGCGACACCGCGGGCAGCATCCGCTACCCCGCGCACTGCTGCGGCGTCGCGGGCCTCAAGCCGACGTCCGGCCGCGTGCCGCGCACGGGCCACATCATCGGTCTCGGCGGGCTGCAGCAGTGGTTGACGACCATCGGGCCGATCGCACGCACCGTGGAGGACCTCGAACTCGCGCTGAGCACCATCGCCGGGCCAGACCACGTCGATCCGCACATCGTCCCGGTGCCGTTGGCGCCGTCGGCGGAGGTCGACCTGCGTGGGATGCGCGCGGCGCTGTTCCTCGACACGCCGCTCGCTGAGACGACGCCACAGGTGCGGGAGGCGATCGTGCGCGCGGCGAAGCTGCTGGCCAGTGCCGGCGTCGAGGTCGACGAGACGCTCATGCCGGAGTTCGACCGGCCGTTCTCGTTCTTTCCTCAGCTCTTCGGTGCCGACGGTGCGGCAGGGCTCGAAGGCTACCTGGCGTATCTGGGGACCACCCGGTACTCGCCGCAGTTGCAGGGCGCGCTGCAGCTCAATCGCCCCTATGCGGTCACGAGCGCGGCGCTCCTCGACCTCATGATGGATGTCGATCGCTGGCGGGCGCAGGCGCTCGCGTTCACGCAGCGCTACGACCTGATCATCGGCCCCGTGGCCGCCGACGTTGCGCCGTTCCCCGTCGACGACTGGAACTCTTCGGCAGTGGCGTGGAATGCCGGCATCTTCTCGTATCTCGTCCCGTTCAACTTCACGGGTGCACCCGTGGCGGTCGTGCAGGCGGCCACCTCGTCGACCGGGTTGCCCATCGGCGTGCAGTGCGCCGCCAGGCCCTGGCGTGAAGACGTCGCGCTGCGGGCCGCGGCAGAGATCGCGTCGCACACGTGACCGTCGCGGGCAACGAAGGTCGCCTATCGCGCGTCGGTGCCGCGGTACCTGGTCAGATACGCGAGCACTTCCGCGTGCTGCTCGGGCGTGCCCGGCATGCCGCGGTTCACCATGTCGGCCATCGTCTCGCGCCAGCCCTGCTCCGGCAGGCGGAAGCGCGTCACAACGGTCGGCTGGTGACAGCCGGAGCACAACTGCTGCACGAGCGTCCGTCCCGGTTCATCCGGCAAGCCGACGCGGTTGAACTCGCGCAATACCATCTCGGTCGATGACACGCCGGACGGATCTGGCGGAGGTTCGATCGGGTCCATCGACGGGATGGGCGCCTTCGCGTCCACGGCGAACGTGTAGATGCGCCCGGGAGCCTGGAACCCGCTGCGGCCCGTGGCCACGGTCACGTACTGCGTACCGTCGAGCATGTAGGTGATCGGATTGGCGAAGCCCGGCGCGAGCGGCACCGACCACAGTTCCCTGCCCGTGTCGGCGGTGTAGGCCTTGAACGAGCCGTCGTTCGAGCCGTGGAACAGCAGGTTGGCTGCCGTCGCCAGCGTACCGCTGGTGATGCCGGGCTTGTCGAACGTGATACGCCAGCGCTCCTTCTGCGTGACGGGATCCCAGGCGACGAGGAAGGCCCCCTGCTGCTGTCCGCCTCCGGCGCCGACGATCTGCGGACCGCGACGCGCGGCGGGTGGCGGGGCAGCGGTGTGCGTGGCCGCATCAGCCGGCGGCGGCGTGGCGGGCCGTCTCGGACGGCCCGTGTTCATGCGTCCGACCTGATGCTGGAAGTCCGGATCCCAGGCGTACGTGCCGGTCGTCTCCTGCCCCGGGATGTACACCAGACCCGCCTTCGGGTTGAACGCCATCGAATGCCAGCTGTGGGCGCCGTCAGACCCTGGCGCGAGGCGCTGTCCCTCGGGCCCGTAGTTCGCCTCCGGCGTCTCGATCGGGCGTCCGGTCTCGCGATCGATGCCGGTGGCCCACGTCACCGTCGTGAAGGGCTCGGCCGAGATGAACTCACCCGTCTCGCGATCGAGCACGTAGAAGAACCCGTTCTTGGGCGCCTGCATCAGCACCTTGCGCGTGCGCCCCTCGAGGGTCAGGTCGGCCAACACGATGGGCTGCGTGCTGGCGTAGTCCCAGTTGTCTGCGGGCGTCTGCTGGTAGTGCCAGACGTACTCGCCGGTGCTCGGACGCAGCGCCAGGATCGAGCACAGGTACAGGTTGTCGCCGCCGCCCGGGCTCCGCAACAGACGCGGCCACGGTGAGCCGTTGCCCGTGCCGATGTAGAGCAGGTCGAGGTCGGGGTCGTAGGCCATGCCGTCCCACGGCGTGCCTCCGCCGCCGTACTTCCACCACGCGCCCGTCCACGTCTCCGCGGCCTTACGCATCGCCTCGTTCTCGAACGGCAGGCTGGGATCGCCGGGCACGGTCCAGAAGCGCCACGCTTCCCTGCCCGTGTTCACGTCGTACGCGGCGACGAACCCGCGCACGCCGAACTCGGATCCGCTCGTGCCCGTGACGACCATGTCCTTGATCACCCGTGGCGCGCTCGTGATGCTGTAGTCGTCTTCGCGGCTCGCGACCTGTGTGCTCCAGACCTGGCGACCCGTGTCGGCGTCGAGCGCGACGAGGCGGCTGTCGAGCGTTCCGACGAAGATCTTCCCGTCGTGGTACGCCACGCCCCGATTCACCGGACCGCAGCACAGGCTGGGGCCGAGACGCGTGCGCACGCCTCGCTCGTCGGTGGCGAAGACCTGGTGAGGAATGCCGGGGTCCCATCGCCACTTCAGGCGTCCCGTCCGCGCGTCGATGGCAAACACCACGCTCCACGGACTCGTACCGTACAGCGTGCCGTCGATGACCAGCGGGGTGCCCTCGATCTGTCCGGGGAACGCTTCGACATCCGTGGCCCAGGCGAGACCCAGGCGCGCGACGTTCTCTTCGGTGATCCGTGTCAGCGGGCTGTAGTGCGTGCTGTTCCGGTCGCCACCGTAGAGTGGCCAGTCGTGATTGCCGCCGCCCGCCTGGCCCTGCGCGCCCAGTACGGTCACGGCATAGACGGCTGCACAGCCGAGCGAGCCCGTGAGCAGGCCCTTCAGCAGTCGTCGCGTGCGCATGGCTACTCCGTTCCCGCCTGGCTGCCGCCCGTCCGGGCCGCGCGCTGCCTGTCGATCGACGCCTCGAGCGACGGCAGGTGACGCAGCGCGTTCCCGTAGTACACCTTGCGCAGCACCTCGTCCGGAAGGCCGATGCCCGAGATGTGCCAGCGTCCGTGGCCGGGCGAACCGCTCGGCGTGCGCACCTGTGCCGGGTGCGGGAAGTACTCGTCGTAGGTCTCGAGGTAGCGCCAGTGTGGACGCCAGAAGTCATCGGGGTCGCGCATCTGGCTGCCGTCGGTGCCGAAGAAGACGCGGTCCTGATACTTCAGGATGAACTCGCGCCACAGCCGTGGCGCGCGGCCGAGGTCCTGGAACGTGGCCGACAACTCGATGTCGGCGTTGGGGTACGTATCGAGGAACGCCGTCAGCTTCTGCGGGTCGTAGTACAGCATCGCCATGTGCGCGTTCACGAAGCGCGTCTTCGGATGCTTGCGGTGCATGTTCTCGCGGGCCTTCTCGATCACCTCGTGGGGCGGTCCGCTCTCGTTCAGGTTGCCCGACGTGTCGCCGGGCTGGCGCCAGAGGCCGGCCTCGTACCGCTCGTTCTTCGTGCTGATCGGGTAGAAGCGGCCAATCGAATCGCTCGTGTGGATCATCACGGGCTTGTCGTGTGTCGCGGCCATCGCCCACACCGCGTCGAGACGCTCATCGTCGGCCTGGATGAACGAGCCGTCGGGGTTCTTCGCGCCCTGGCCGAGTTGCTTCGAGACCTTCATGCCCATGGCGCCGTTCTGGAACGCGCGCTCCATCTCGGCGGCGAACTTCTCGGACCAGCCTGGCTCATTGATGCCGTCAGCGCTGAAGGTGATGAAGGTCGCGACGCGGTCGCGGTACGGCTCACCCGCCTTCAGCACGGCGTCGAGATCCTCACCGGTGCCGCCGTTGAGGTTGACGATCGCGCCCATGCCGATGTCGTCCATCAGCGCGATCAGCTGGTCGTAGGCTGCGGTGCTCGTGAGCCCGCGGGCGTGCACGTGGAAGTCGATGGCCGGGTACTTCGCGCGATACACGTTGGTGCGCGGCAGGCGCAGCAGCGTGATGGGCATCGGCGGCTGGTCGATGCCCGGCGGCTGCCAGCCGG
>CAYMAG010000003.1:98253-112285 GCA_964388335.1 uncultured Vicinamibacteraceae bacterium
GCGATGCATGAACGAGCGCTCCTGGGGAGAGGGTGTGCGCGCATTCTTTCACATCGACGTCACCGGCGGCACGCGCCGGCCAACGTCCCGGTGCCGCGCCGCGGTCAGCCCTGCGCGCGGCGGCGCCGCGCACCTGACGCGAGCAGACCGAGGAACAGCGCCAGGAGGGACGATGGCTCTGGCACGCGTTGCAGACGGATGCCGTCGAAGCCAGCCTTGCTGGGGAAGTCCGCGTCGAAGTCGTTGGCAACGCCCAGGCGCAATGTGTAGGTATCGGCGGTCGTCGCAGTGAACGACCAGAACGTCCATGGCCCGTCCTCGACCCCGCCGATCGTGACCGTGTCGAGGTAGAACGGCCGCGCGACGCGCGCACCGGAACTGTCAAAGACCTCTACTGACGCGAAGTCATTGAGCTGGTCCGCGGGAGGCAAAGCGATGACCTCGTCACTCGAAAAGAACGCCCAACCGGACAGCATGTCCCCGATCCCCAGCGCGAGGTTCTGCTCGATGCTGACGATCTCGTTCTCGTCTCCGCCGCCAAGCACCGCGAAGTAGCTGCCGCCGATCGGTGAGTACGTCGTGCCGGCGAAGCCGTCGAAGCTTTCGACGACATCCTGGCTCCCGCCAGCGAATATCTGTGTCCATCCAGTGAAGTCGCCCGTCCCGAAGCCGCCGTTGATCACGGCCGCGCCGACGGGATTCGCCCCAAGCGCCAGGATGCCCGCCAGCGTACTCGCCATGGCTGCTGCCCGGACTCCACTTGGTGAGGCTGTCATGGTGCTTCCCTCCATCCGCACCACGCTACCATGCCTTGCTCAGCCGTACCACTGCGATGTGCGCTGGCCAGGCCCAGAGGAGGGCCTGTTGAGGGGCGTCAGTCGGGGAGCGGCTGAGCAGCCCGGGCGATCCCTGCGGCCCATGCCTCCCCGCCCGCGTCCCAGTACATCGACTGCTCGACGACGAGTTGACCTGCGCCGCTCACAGCTTCCACGAGCACACTGTAGGTGCCGCTGACGGCGGGAAACGTCGCGGCCATGTCCACGTCGAGCCGACGCTGCGGCGGAATCTCAATCAGCGTGGAACCCAGCGTGCCGTTCGGACCGAGTACGGTCAGGCGCACCCCCTGCTGAGTGCCCGACGCGTTGGCCACCACCACGTAGTTGGCGTGACGCTGCGCTCCCTGCTGCCGCCCGCCCACGACCAGCCAGCGTGCTGCCGTGCGGGACGCGGCCATCGCCGCATGTCCCTCCTGCCAGTTGGTGCCGGGCCACCACATCACCCGCTCCGCAACAACGGGCAGATCGGGCGGGGCAATCACTTCTGTCCAGACCGACGTGTCGGCCAATTGGGGGTCGGCGTCGGCAACGTTCAGGCTGGTGCGACTCCTGGCCGGCACGGTGACGCGCTTTCGCACGAGTAGCCCGTCAGCCCGCCTGAACCGCAGCTCCACCAGCGCCGAGCGATCGTGCGGGTTGGCCAGCAGCACGTAGGTGCTGAAGTACGCCCCGGTGGCGCCCTCGGCCAGCAACCAGTGCGTCCGCAGTTCCGTCGCGCCAAGCGTGACGTGCCCGCCGATGTACCCGTTCGGCCCGTTGAGATACATGGCGCGCTCAGCCACGATTGGCTGACCGGTCAGGCTCTCGACGACAGCAGCCACGGCGGTACTGGCCAGGTCGGGGTCCTCCTGATTGACGAAGACGGTCTTGCGCGCGCCTGGCGGCAGGTCGTGGTAGCGCACCATGGAGGCGCCCGAGGGCAGCAGGTAGGTGATCGACACCGACGCCAGTGCCGGCCCCGGGTTCAGCAGATGGTAGAAGAGGACGAACTGCCCATGCGTGGCGCCCTCGGCGAAGTACCAGCGGGCCGCTGGCGTTGCCGTCGCGAGTTCGCTGTGCCCGCCCGAGCCGCCGTTCCAGGTCATGGTTCGACTCACCCCGACCGGGACGCTCGCGGTGACCCCGATACCGAACGTTCCTGTCTGACCGCCGAGGACAGTCGCCGCGTCCACCTCCGCGTGGCTGTAGGCCGGCAGCGCGACCGACGTGATGTGCGATCGGTCGTCTCCGTCGCGCCGGAGATAGACCGTGGCCTTTGCCGGCGACGACGTCGGGTTCGCGAGCGCCAGACGCGTCTCGAACGTCGCGCTGTTCGCGCCTTCGGCGAGAAAGGCTCGATAGGGCTCCGAGGGCGAGGGATTGGCCCCTGCAAGCCCCGGGAAGTACGGCGTCGTGACCGTCGGGGGAGGCGGGGGCGGTGGTGGGGGCGGCGGCGGTGGGGGCGGAGGCACCGTGGCGGCGGGCGGTGGAGCAGACGGCGCGATCGTCACTCGCAGATAGTTGGACGGGGCGCTCGTCAGGCCGGCGGCGTCGTACGCGACGACGTGGAATTCGTACGTTGTTCCGGGCGCGAGGGAGGTGACCCGAAGCGATGTTGCTGGCCCGGCGTCGCGCTCCTGCAGGGTCGAGGAGGTGATCGGGCGATAGCGGACGCGATAGCCGGCGGGAGCGGTCCCCGATGGAGGATCCCACGCGAGGGTCACATCATCGGCGTGTGCGGACGACGGGAGCAACCCGACGACACATGAACACAGCAAGAGACGGATAAGTAGATGCATCGTGGATGGAAGCCCGGTTCAAGGGACACGCTGGTTGCACCATAAGCGTCACGGGCTGCCGTAGGATACACGCGCCGTTGCCCTCCGACTAACACTTTTGTCATTGATGAGGTGGCCGTGACGGTGCGACGTCTTCCAGTGCGCGATCGGCGACGGCGTGCCCGGGGTAAGGTCAGGCCCGAGCGACGCACGTGCCGTGCAGATCGAGACCTGACCCCCCAAGCCGGGCCACCGCAGACCTGACCCACCCGTCAGAACTTGAACTGCAGCGTCACCAGCAGCGTGTTCCCGCCGATGTCCAGCGTCTCCCCCGCGAACCCGAGCGACGGATCCAGATCGGCCTTGGCACGCGTGTAACGGTACTCCCCGCCCAGCAGCGCCGACGAGCCGATCGGAAAGCGGATGCCTCCGAGAAACACCGGCCCCGCCTCGGTCCCCTCGTCCACGAAGTTGTCGCGGAAGATCGAGCCGTCGCTGAAATCCACGAACTCGCCCGTCTCGCTGTAGCGCCAGCGGTTGAACGCCACGCCGCCGCCCACGTACGGCTGGAACCCGACGTCGCGACTGAGCGGAAACACCCGCACCGTCGCCGTCACCGGAATCACGCGCAGCTTGAGGTCCTGCTCGATCTCGGTACCGTCCGTGTCCACGAACCGGTCGTACACAGTCGGCACCGTCCGCTGGTAGTAGCCGACGCCGACGCCCACTTCGATGAACGAGCCCGCGCTGATGAAGTAGTCGCCGCCCACCATCACGCCGTTGAAGTCCGACAGGTCGAACGACAGGAACGACAGGTTGCTGGCCAGGACATCGTCCCTCGAGCGCCCGTCCTCACCCCTGGGCAGGAACGCGCCCATGTTGACCCCGAACACCGAATCCTGCGCGAGCACCGGTGTCGCGCTCATCAGCGCGACCGCCAGGCCGCTCACCACCATGTGTCGCACCATGTGTCGCACCATGACGTCTACTCCCACCGCGGCGCCTCACCCTGCTTCACGCGCCCCATGCGCGCTGCACGACCGCGAATCACGTCTCTGGACGCCCCTCGTGCAAGGGATGTGCCCGTCCGGTTCGCGGGCATCGGGTCCCCAGGGTCGTGGCAATGTCCTGAGTGGAGGTCACTCGGTCCGATTTCCTGCGCGAGTGGCCTGAAAGGCAGCAATCTCACGCAGCATCTCGTCGTGCAGGTGGCCATTCGACGCGACGAGGGCGAGATCGCGCGACTGGTACGGCGTCCCCGGCCAGGTCGTGACCCGCCCGCCCGCCTCCTCGACGATCAACGCCCCCGCGCAGGTGTCCCAGGGTTTGAGCCTCGATTCCCAGTAGGCGTCGAGTCGTCCCGCCGCGACGTAGCACAGGTCCAGCGCTGCCGATCCCAGCCGACGCACCGCACGGCTGCGCTCGATGAAGTGTCCGAAGAGCCCGAGGATGTCAGACCCCGACCGTCGCACGTCATAGGGAAACCCGGTGACGAGCAGCGACTCGCTCACGGCCTGCGTGTCGGACACGTGCAGCCGCGCGCCATTCAAGCGCGCGCCCTGTCCCCGCTCGGCCGTGAACAGCTCGCGCCGCGTCGGGTCGTACACCGCGCCCACCTCTACGCGCCCGTCGATCTCGAGCCCGAGCGAGGCGCAGAAGATGGGCAGGCCATGCGCGAAGTTCGTCGTGCCGTCGACCGGGTCGAACACCCAGCAATGGCCCGGTACGGCCCGGCGTTGTGCCTCGTCTTCCTGCAGTTCCTCGCCGAGAATCTGATGGGTGGGAAAGCGGTCGGCGATCATCGCGCGGAACTGGCGTTCCACCGCGATGTCCACTTCGGTGACGAGGTCGATCTCGCCCTTCTTGTCGACACGCATGGGGCGGCCGAGCGCGGCCAGCTGGGTGCGTCCGGCCTCGAGCACCGCCTCGATGGCGGTGGCGAGAAAGCGTGGGTCGGGCGCCATCACGCGGCGGGCAGCTGCTTGCGCATCCGCACTTCCATGCCGCCCTCGGGCCGTCGCTGCAGGACGAGTTCGTCCATGAAGCTGCGCATGAAGAAGATGCCGCGGCCGCTCGCCTTGAGCAGGTTCTCTGGTGCGAGGGGATCGGCCACTTCTTCGGGGTCGAAGCCGTCGCCTTCGTCCTGGACGCGAATTTCGAGGTGTCCGCTCTCGGCGGAATCGACGAAGGTGAACTCGACGTGCACCTGTTTCTCGCGCGACTCGCGGTTGCCGTGCTTGATGGCGTTGATGACCGACTCGCGCACCGCCACGCCCACCCAGTGCTCCGAGTCCTCGTCGAAGCGGGCCTGTGCACAGACGTGATCGCACACGAGCTGGACGTACTCGAGTACGTCCAGATGGCTCTGCAGATTCAGCCGGAAGACATGCCGCGCGTCGGACATTTGGCCTCGATTGCGACAGATGATACACGCTCGGCGGCGAATGCTACAGTGGTGCGTCATGCCTGCTGAATTCACGCAGACACTCACCGTCTCCCCCGCCACGTCACTGCAGGGAGTCGTCCGCGTGCCGGGCGACAAGTCGATTTCCCATCGCTACGCCATCCTCGCCGCGCTGGCCGACGGCGTCTCGCGCCTGTCGCACTACGCGCCCGGGCAGGACTGCCAGTCGACCCTTCACTGCCTCGAGCAGCTCGGCGTCGTCGTCTCGCGGCACGAGCAGCGCAACCGCACCACCGGCGCCGCCATTCCGACGGTGCAGATCGTCGGACGCGGACTCGGCGCCCTTGCCGCGCCGACGGCCCCGCTCGACTGCGGCAATTCGGGATCGACGCTTCGCATGCTGGCCGGCGTGCTGGCGGCGCATCCCTTCACCAGCGTGCTGACCGGTGACTCGTCCCTGCTGCGGCGGCCCATGATGCGCATCGTCACGCCGCTCAGCCAGATGGGTGCCCGCATCGACGCACCCGATGGACGCGCGCCCCTCACCATCCACGGCGGGCCGCTCAGTGCGATTCGCTATCACACGCCGACCCCGAGTGCGCAGGTGAAAACCGCCGTGCTGCTCGCCGGTCTCCACACGATTGGTGACACCAGCGTCGAGGAGGACGTCCTCACGCGCGACCACACCGAGCGGGGACTCCGCGCCTTCGGCGCCACGGTGGACGTCGAAGCCGGCGGCACCATCGTGCACCTCGCCGGGCCACAACGATTGAGGGGAGGCCAGCTGACGGTGCCGGGCGACGTGTCGTCCGCCGCGTTCTGGGCCTGCGCCGCTGCCGCATTGCCCGAATCGTTCATCGAACTGCCGGACGTGGGTCTGAACCCTTCCCGGACGGCGATCTTCGACATCCTGCGGCGAATGGGCGCCAACGTCGACACCTCGATAGACGCCCCGCAGGCTCACGAGCCGATCGGACGCATCCGTGTACGCCATGGCGTCCAGCGGCCGATGGTGCTGTCGCCCGACGAGGTACCCGGCCTCATCGACGAATTGCCGGTGCTCGCCGCCCTGGCGACCCACGGTGGCGACTTGCGCGTGACGGGCGCCGCGGAGCTGCGAGCAAAGGAGAGCGATCGGATCACGGCCCTCGTCAACGGCCTGCGTGCCATGGGGGCCGACGCCGACGAACTGCCGGATGGCTTCCACGTGCGTGGCGCGCGCAAGCTGCTCGGCGGTGACGTCGATGCCTGCGACGACCATCGTCTCGCGATGGCCTTCGCCGTGGCAGCCCTCGGTGCCAGTGATGCCACCACGATTCGCGGGGCCGACGCGGTCAACGTGTCGTACCCCGGCTTCTTCGACGTGCTGTCGGCGCTCGCGCGGTGATGCCATTACGTACCGACAAGATCTACTTCGTCGGCTTCATGGGCTCGGGCAAGTCGACGCTGGCGCGCATGCTGGGTCGTCGCCTTGGCTGGCGCATGATCGATCTCGACGCGGAGATCGAGCGCCGCGAACGGGAGTCTGTCTCGGACATCTTCACGAAGCACGGCGAGGCGTACTTCCGCCGCGTCGAGCGCGAGGTGCTGCACTCGCTGCTGCCGCTGCGCAACGTCATCGTGGCCACAGGAGGCGGCACATTCGTCCAGCCTCTCAACCGGGCCGACATCAAGGCCGATGGCTTGTCGGTGTGGCTCGACGCGCCGTTCGACCGCATCCTGGCGCGCGTACCCTCGGACGGCCGCCGACCCCTCGCCGCCAACCGGGAGGCCTTTGCCGCGCTCTTCGACGAGCGCCGTGCGGCGTACGCGGAAGCCGACATCCGGCTGGTCACGGGCAGCCTGCCCGTGGAAGCGCTGTTGGAGCGCCTGTTGCACCGGCTCGGCTGGTAGTGGAGTCAGGTCGCGCCGTGTTCTGTTACGCCTTCGACAACGTTTAGCCAGACACCACCCGTGCGCTACCTCGTCCTGAGCGACATCCACGGCAACCTGCCCGCCCTCACGGCTGTCCTCGCGGCGTGCCCGCCGGCCTTCTACGACAGGCTCATCGTCCTCGGCGACCTCGTCGGCTACGGCGCCGACCCGGGGCCGGTCATCGACCGCATTCGTGCGCTGGCTCCCCACGTCGTCGTGCGCGGCAACCACGACAAAGCGGTCTGCGGCCTCATGCCCGTCGAGACGTTCAACTCGCACGCCCGCGAAGCCGCCGTCTGGAGCACCGCCCAACTGTCCGAGGCCCAGATCGCGTACCTTCGCGACCTGCCAGCCGGTCCCCTCCTCGTGGACGACGGTATCGAGGCCTGGCATGGCGCCCCGGCCGACGAGGATCAGTACCTGGTGTGGATCGACGACATCCGCGACGCGGCCGCCCTCGGTCGGCGGCCACTCTGCCTGTTCGGCCACACCCACGTCCAGGGAGCCTACGGGTCAGGCGAGGGACGCCCAGCCGTGACGTCCGGCGAGGGCTGGCAGAAGACGACCCTCCAGGTCAGCCCGGCTGACCAGTGGCTGATCAACCCGGGGTCGGTGGGCCAACCCCGCGACGGCGATCCGCGGGCGGCATACGCCCTGGTGGACATGGACGCACACACCGTGGAGTTGCACCGCCACGTCTACGACATCGGTGAAGCGCAACGCCGGATTCGCGAGGCGCACCTCCCCGACCTGCTGGCGACCCGCCTCGGCGACGGCCGGTAACGCATCCCCCGGCACAGCCGGGGCATCGATCTCACCGAGCGCGACCCCGCGTGGCTTTCAACGGCGGCGACGCTGACGGCTGTTCGACGCGTCGGCTGCCGCGCGCGAACCGAGAATCCAGCCGATGATGATGCCCACGAGCAGCACCGCCGGAATGAAGATGAAGTGCCCTGCGGTCACCGCGGCAGATCCCCTCTCCGTCGCACGTCAGGCGGACGGACCCGAGGTGCGCGCCCGTGCCTGGTGCCTGCGCACCTCGTCGATCTCTCGCTGCACGTGCGTCAGGCGCCGTGACACGTGCCAGACATAGCCCACGAACAGCACCCACACGACCGAGTACGCCGCCACGACGAGCGCGCCGGCCGGCACCTCTTCCCCAGGCGGCAATTCGTCCAGCGGGACGAACTCGTCACGCGCCGCCGGCGGAGTCGTACTCTGCGCACCGATGGGCGCGGGCAGTGTCACCAGCACGACAAGGGCCAGCAACACCATGCCGGCGCAGTGCAACATGACTTTCATCGCTTACCTTTCCGACTCGAACACGAGATCGTCGAGCGCATCCTGCTGTTCCGCCAGACGCACGCGCAGCCCCAGGAGCACCACGAACAGGGCGACGAACGCGGTCATGCTCCACCAGAAAGGAACGCCGAACTCGACCGGCAATGACGGCACCACCGTGGTCTTCGGATGCAGCGTGCGCCACACGTTGACCGACCAGTAGACGAACGGGACGTTCACCATGCCGAACGTGGCCACGCCGGCGGCGAGCCGCTCGCTGCCGGGGCCGCCGAATCGGCGCAATGCGAGGTAGCCGACGAAGATCAGCCACAGCACGAGCGACTGCGTGATGCGAGCGTCCCACTCCCACCACACGCCCCAGGACTTGCGCGCCCAGAGCGGTCCGGTGACGAGCACCATGACGCCGATCAGCACCGCCAGCTCTGCGGACGCCTCCGCGACACGATCGCTGCCGGCACGTCCCCTGCGGAGGTACGAGAGGCTCGCGATGCCGCACACGAAGATGGCCAGGAACATCGTGAGCCCGGCAGGCACGTGGAAGTAGAAGATCTTCTGCGCCAGCCCCATCGTCGACTCGTAGGGTGCGCGGTAGATGAGCCAGGGCGCCATCGCGAACATGATGAGCGCCGCGATGAGAGCGGCGGGAACACTACGACTGAGCACGGTCATTCACCTCTCGCCGAACGAGGCGCGGCGTCGGTCATCAGCGCATCGAACGTCCACAGCGACAGCGTGAGGAACACCGCGCCAAAGCATAGCAGCAGGCCCAGCCACATGCCGACCGGACCTGGCACGTAGGGCTCGGCCAGCGCAGCCGCCGTCCCGCGCACTCCGCCGATCATCACGGGGACCGTCATCGGATACAACAGCACCGGCAGCAGCACGTCACGCGTCCGCTTCCGCGACAGCATCGCCGCGAACAAGGTGCCCACCGCCGCGTAGCCGGCCGTGCCCGCCAGCACCATCGGCACCACCTGCCACCAGCGATCGGTCAGCGGCATCTGGAAGAACAGGCTCACCAGCGGCAGCAGCACCACGTCCACCGCGAGCAGCAGGACGACAAGGGCGATCCATTTGCCCAGGTAGACTCCGGCGCGCGATGCCGGCGACAGCAGAACGGCCGTCAGCGTCCCCGCCGAGCGCTCGCGCTCGAACGTGCGCGCCATCGCCAACGTCCCCGCGAACGTCATCGCCACCCACAGCACCGCAGGACCGACGTCGACGTGCGCCCGTCCGTCCCGCACGAGACCGAACGAAAAGACCAGGATGCACGACACGGCGAAGAACAGCGTCGTCACCCACCCTTCCCGCTGCCGCCACTCGATGCGCAGGTCCTTGCCGGCAATCGCCAGGGCCGTCCGCGCAATCGCCGACACCGCGTCGCCCTCCGCCCGCTCTGTAGCGCGGCTGCCGTCTCCGCCGGGAGCGGCGGACGGTGCTTCCTGTCCGGCTGGCTGGTGCAGGGCGTCGCAGTACGCGTCACGCAACGGGACACCATCGGGCAGCGTGACCATCCGCCCATCGTGCAGCAGATAGGCCTTGTCGAGGTGCCCATCCACCAGGTCGAGGTCGTGTGTCGCCAGCAGCACGAGCGTGCCATCGCCTGCCAGTGCGTGCAGGCGATCGAGCAGCTGCGTCACGCTGTCGACGTCCAGGCCGGTGAACGGCTCGTCGAGCAGGAGGACCGCCGGGCCGTGAAGGACGGCGCGCTCGAAGGCGAGCCGCTGACGCATGCCGCGCGAGAACCGGTCTACAGGTTCATCGGCACGATCCAACAAGCGCGCGCGTCCGAGCGCGTCCTCGACCACGCGACTTGTGCGGTCCATGCCTGCGAGCGTGGCGAACAGGCGCAGGTTCTCGCGTGCCGAAAGCTCGAGGTAGAGTTGCGGCTCGTGTCCAAGCACGCCGAGCATCCGGCGCGCCAGGGCAGGCGGTCGATCGTCCCGATCGTCCCGATCGTCCCGGTAGCGCACCGTGCCACGCGAGGGCTCCATGTAGCCCGACAGGAGGTTCAACAGGGTCGACTTGCCCGCGCCGTTCGGCCCGAGCAGACCCACGATCGCGCCACCCGGTGCACGAAAGCTCACGTCGCGCAGCACGCGCCGGCGCGCGAACGACCGCGACAGGCCCTGCACGCTGAGCATGAACATGTGTCAGGACGGCCGGCCGGCCGCGGTCCGTTCGGGGGACGTCGCGCGCTCGTGTTCGGCATCGAGCATCGCGTACACGCCTTCCAGTTCGTCCAGCAGTGCGGCGCGCTTCTCCGCCGTCGCCTGGCCCGTCGCCGCCGCGTCGCGATCGTTGTCGTCGAGCGCACGCACGGCGTCGAGAAGAGCGGCACGGCGACCCTCGAGTTCCGCGATGCGACCCGCCGCGTTCACGGGCGAGAACCCGAGCCACAATCCGACGAGCACGACCACGCCGGCGAGCGTCAGTGCGGTGTAGCGCGGCCAGGGCGAGTGGTACGGCAGTCCTTCGAGCGACACGGTGAGCACCTCGCCCGCGTTCAGTCCCGGCCCGGTGCCCGTCCAGTACGTGCGGCCCTCCGCCTGGGCCTCCCTCGACTGCGCCAGCACGGGCGCCACCACCTGCATGTTGCCCAGCTTGCGCACGATGAGGTTGGTCTGAATCATGGGCAGCGGCAGGGTGATCGACACGTCAGCCGTCGGACCGCCGTAGCTGAGCCGGTAGGCCACCTGGGCCATCGTGCGCCCCTGCGCGAAGGGACCGGCAATCACCAGCTTGCGATCGAACACCCGGGCCTGCGGCGTCGAGCCTTCGAGCAGGGTGACCGTCCGTGCACCCTCGGGCATAGCGAATTCGATCGGCGCGCTGACGTCGACCGGGCCATCGGCGATGTTCGCGATCTCGAAGACGTGGAAGACCTCGAGGGCGCCATCGATGAGTTCGACGATGGTTCGGGTCTGTGTGCCGAGGACGACACGTCCGGGCACAGCCGGCGCTGCTCCGGTTCCCGAGCCGCGATCATCGATGCGCGCGCCCGGCGCGGCCCCTGACGTACTCTGTCCTGCGCCTCCGCCCGCCGGTGGACCGGCAGCCCCACTGTTCATGCCCATCGCAAGTATGAGCCGGACGCCACCCCGCGCGGGGACACTGAACGACTGCGACGACACCGTCTCACCGTCCAGCGTGACGCGGGCCTGCACCGTGGCGCCGGCACGAAGACCGCTGAAGATGGCTCGTCCGTCCGCGTCGGTCTGCGCGGACTCGGCCACGCCATCACCTGCCAACGTCACCGTGACGCCGGCCAGGTTGTTCGCCAGGCTCTCGCGCACCACGCGAACAGAGACCGTGCCGTCCGGCATCTCTCCGGACGGCAGTGGCACGCCGGACATCTGCCGGATATCGGGGAACTGCGCGAGGGCCGGCAGGGCGAGGACCAGCGAGGCGAGGACAAGCAACGACCGACGGCAGACCGCAGACGGTAGACCGTGCACCGCACACCATGGACCGTGGAGCGTGGGCCGTCGTCCCGTCACAACGCCCCCCCGCACTGCTTGCAGAATCGCGCGTCCCCGTCGTTCTGCGTTCCGCACGCGTGGCAGGTGAGCCGGCTCGACGCTTCCCGCCCGGACGTCTTGCGCCCCGACCCTGTCTGCCCCGGCTCTGGCCGCACGGACGACGCCACGCCCGCAGCGAGGTCGTGCGCGACCCGCTCACGCAAGCCACGCTGGCCCTGCTCGATTCGCTGCATCAGCCGTACCGCGCGGTCTCGCAGTCGACCCACCATCTCGTCGAAGTCGGCGTCGGCCACCTTGCCCATGGCGCGGTCGAACTCCAGTTCCTTGATGGACCGCAGGACGAGGCGCTTCTCTCGCTCGAGCGCCACCAGGACCCGTTGATTGCGCCGCTGATCGCCGATGATGCGTTCGGGCGAGACGAGCGGCAGCAGCGTGCGGTGCACGGCAACGGCCGCGACCGCGGCGGCGATGCAGATGAGGCTCAGGACGACGAGTTGTTCGGGACGCGTGAACGTCGGCTCACGCCAGACGGCCACGGTGGCGGCGATGAACCCGAGGACGACGAAGAACTGCCAGACGCGAGGACCTCTGGACTCAGTCGAGATCACGCAGTTCCTCGTCGAGCCGCGCGTGCAGTTCGGCGTTCGTCTCGCCGCCAGGCGTCTCTCGCGACCCGGCGGACGCCCCGACGTCAGCGGCCGACGCCTCGTCCTCGCGCAGGCGCGACCAGCGCAGGGCCATCGCCCCTGCGAAGGCGGCGCCGAACAGCCCGATTGCGTAAGGGACCGCCCACGCGAGCCGGTTGAACCCCTGATCGATCGGACTCGCGAGCGGTTCCTGGCTGCCGTACTTGTCGATGTAGTACTGGTAGACCTGCTCGCGGTTCAGGCCCTTGGCCACGAGCCCCGCCAGTTCCTCGCGCATCTGCGCGGCGGGGCCGCAGGTACACTCGCCGATGCGCTTGCGCCCGCAGGTGCCGCACATGCAGACGATCTCGCGCTGCAGCTCCCGCTCGAGCACGGACGCAGGCGCGCGCAGCACCAGGCCCGGTGTCTCGACGTGTTGCGCGTGCGCGTGTCCGCCCGACAGGGCAATGCCGAGGATGACCAGCAGCGACGTGGTCGCTGCGCTCGAGGGCACCGAAGCCGCCGCCGTCGCGAACGTCCGCTCGGGCAGCAGCGCGATGATGGTGCCCAGCGCGAGGATCGCGAATCCTGCCCAGATCCAGTTCACGAGCGGGTTGACGACCACGTGGAAGGTCGCCGACTGCTGCTGCATGTCGAAGCCGGCGAGCACGACGTACAGATCCTCGGCGAAGCTGCGTCGAATCGCGACCTCCGTCGTCGGCTCATCGACGCGCTTGGCGTAGAACCACTTCGCCGGGGTGACCTGCCCCACTTCCTCGCCGCGCTCGAACACGGTCATGTGCGCGGTCACCATCTGCTTCTGCCCGTCGTCGGCAAGCCGGATGGCGTCGTGGCGGACCGTGAAATTGCCCACCTGCACCGTGTCCCCGGGCTTCAGCAGCACCTGGTCTTCCTGCTTGAAGCCCTCGCCTGCGAAGCCGAGGAACATCAGCAGGATGCCCAGGTGAACGATGTAGCCGCCGTAGCGCCGCTGATTGCGGGCGACGAGACCAATGGCGGACGTGGCGAGGTCCGAGCCGGAGACACCCTGCCGCACGCGGGCACCACGGATGAACTCCTGCACCATCGTCGCGGTGACGAACGCCGACAGCGCGAAGCAGAGTCCCGATGACCACACGCGCACGCCCAGAGCGACGAGCACACCCGACACGACGATGGCCGAGACGACCGGCCAGAGGAACTGGTGCCAGAGGTTCGCGATGGTGGACTTGCGCCACGCGAGCAACGGTCCGACACCCGTCAGGGCCAGCAGCGCCAGTCCGATGGGCAGCATCCACTTGTTGAAGAACGGCGGGCCGACCGTCAACCGCTCACCCGTCAGCGATTCGCTGATCGTCGGAAACATCGTCGCGAACAGGACGAACAGCGCCGAGAACAGCAGAATCCAGTTGTTGGCGAGGAACGCCGCCTCGCGCGACACCCATGAGTCGAGTTCGTGGCGGGCGCGCAGCAATGGCAGGCGGTACAGCACCATGCCGAAGCTGACGACCAGCAGCGCCACCATGAACACGCTGAACATGAACGCGAGGTCGGGGTCTTCGCCGAACGCGTGCACCGACTGCACGACGCCCGACCGCGTCATGAACGTTCCGAAGATGGTCAGGAAGAACGTCAGGATGACGAGCGTCATGTTCCAGACGCGCAGCATGCCGCGCCGCTCCTGCACCATCACCGAGTGCAGGAAGGCGGT
>CAYMAG010000004.1:0-96260 GCA_964388335.1 uncultured Vicinamibacteraceae bacterium
ACCTTGAAGTCCATGTCGCCGTAGTGGTCTTCGGCACCCGCGATGTCGGTGAGCACCGCGAACTTGCCCGTGGCCTCGTCGAGGATGAGCCCCATGGCCACGCCGGCGACCGGCGCCTTCAGCGGTACACCCGCGTCGAGCATCGCCATGGCACCGCCGCACACCGACGCCATCGACGAGGAGCCGTTCGACTCCAGGATGTCCGAGACGACCCGCACCGTGTACGGAAAGTCCGCTTCGGCGGGCATCACGGGGACGAGCGCACGTTCGGCGAGAGCGCCGTGGCCGATCTCGCGACGGCCTGGACCGCGCATGAAACCCGTTTCGCCGACCGAGAACGGCGGGAAGTTGTAGTGCAGGAGGAAGCGCTTGTAGGTCTCGCCCTCCATCGTCTCGACCTTCTGCTGATCGTCGGCCGTCCCGAGGGTCGCCGTGACCAGGGCCTGGGTCTCACCGCGGGTGAAGACCGCAGACCCGTGCACGCGGGGCAGTACGCTGACCTCGGTCCAGATCGGACGTACTTCGTCGAAGGCGCGGCCATCGAGACGGTGGCCGCGCTGGAGAATCTCGTCGCGCAGCACCTTCTCCTTCAGGTCCTTGAAGATCTTCCTGGCTTCGGCACGACGCTCGACTTCGCCGTCAGGGAACGAGGCGACCAGGTTGGCCAACACCTGGTCCACCGTGCTGTAGCTTTCGAGCTTGTCCTTGATGCGCATCGCCTCGGCGAGCGGCAGGATCACCTTCTCTTCCACCTCACGGTAGAACTCGGCGCTCGCGGGCTTCTCGGCGATGGCCAGCTTCTTCTTGCCCGCCGCGGCGGCGAGGTCATCGATGGTCGCGACGATCTGCTTGATGGCGGCATGGCCGGCCTCGAGCGCGCCGACCATCTCTTCTTCCGACACGCCCTGGGCGCCGGCCTCCACCATCATGATCGCGTCGGCACTGCCGGCGACGATGAGGTCGAGCGAGCTGCTGCGCCGCTGCGCGAATGTCGGGTTGATGACGTAGGCGCCGTCGATGCGGCCGACGCGCACGCCGGCGATGGCCTTCATGAACGGCATCTCGGACAGCGCCAGGGCACAGCCGGCGCCGGTGACGGCCAGGACGTCCGTGTCGTAGTCGGTGTCGGCCGAGACGACCATCGCGATGATCTGCGTCTCGTAGCGCCAGCCGGCGGGGAAGAGCGGCCGAACGGGCCGATCGATGAGCCGGCTCGTCAGCGTTTCCTTCTCGGTCTGCTTGCCTTCGCGCTTGAAGAAGCCGCCCGGGATGCGTCCGGACGCGTACGTGAACTCACGGTAGTCGACGGTGAGCGGAAGGAAGTCGATGCCTTCGCGCGGGTTGGCCGAGTGACACGCCGTCACGAGGACCATCGAGTCGCCCATGCGGACCATCACCGAGCCGTCGGCCTGCTTGGCCAGTTTGCCGGTCTCGAACGAGAGCGTTCGAGCGCCGAGGTCAACACTGCGTGTGTGCATTGGAATGTTCCCTGTCTTTGGAAGTGCCAGGGACTGTTCCCGCCCTGGCGTCGCTGTGATGAACCGCTTCCGGAGGGCCGCACGGCGCTCGCTGACGAGCAACCGGACCTCGACCGGAGGCGGGTACTGGTGAAACGCGAACGGGACGGAAGGTTGGCTTCCGTCCCGTCTGCTGGTCTACTTTCGGATGCCGAGGCGCTTGATCAGCTCGGCGTAACGATCGACGTTCTTCGCCTTCACGTAGTCCAGCAGGCGGCGTCGCTGCCCGACCAGTTTGAGCAGACCGCGTCGCGAGTGGTGATCCTTCGCGTGCGTCTTGAAGTGGTCGGTCAGGTACGTGATGCGCTCGGTCAGGATGGCCACCTGCACTTCGGGCGACCCGGTGTCCGAGTCATGATGGCGGTAGTCTTCGATGAGCGAGGTCTTGCGGTCCTTGGTCAGTGCCACGATGGTGTCTCCGCGAACGGCCCAGCAACCCTTGCGGCCCCAGCCCGTCGTCTTGTAGCCGATGGCGCCCGCTCAACGGGCTGCCGCGAACCCCTCATGGTAGCCCGACCGCGCCCCAAACGCCAAGCGCGGCGCCTGGCGAGCCCGGCGAAAGGCGACTCGGGTGGGCAACGCCTTCCCGACTTCGAGAGCCACGCTGTGCGGTCATGATCAGCCGGACGGTCTGCTGCATGCGTCGCTCCCGCTGTATGCCCGGCTCCCATGGGCGCATCCGCGCGAACCCTCCGCCTTCGAGTTCCGACTTCCGGAGCCCCTCCAGGAGGTCCTTCTGGTCCAGCGTCCGAAGCGCCTCCGGATGCACCGTGACGGGTAACCCTGTGCTGACGAGTACAACCACCACGCGCGAGGCCGATGTCTGTCCAGCCATCGTGCTGACGTCGGCCAGTGTCGTCAGCAGACGGTCGTCCGAGGCCTCGGCCTGCATGTCGGGACTCTGGAGCATCGGCTGGGTACCATCGCCTGCCGCAGGGTTGTCTGCGCCGCCTCCCACGCTGCCGACGAGGGCTGACGGCATGCGGTTGTTCGTCACGTCGGTCGCCCCCGAGCGATCCCCCGATCGCACCTGTCCCACGCCTGCCTCGGAGAACCGCAGGCCGTTCACCGCCGACAGGACGGTTGGCTTGTCGCGCGTGAACTCCACGCGGCTCTCTTTTCGTCCACTCGTGGGCACCAGTGCCACCAGGTCGTCCGGCGACAGTCCAGCGACCAGCGTGGCCAGCGCATCCCTGACCGGTCCTCGGAGCGCGCGGCCCAGTCGAAGGTCGTCGACGACGACGATCCAGACACGCGACGTGCGCCGATAGGCGTTGGAGACGATGCCGGACGGTCGCCCTTCGGTCGCCGTCACCGCGGCTTCCACGTCGATGAACTCGATGGAATCGACGGTCTGGGTCGTACCGTCTTCGACCACCTCGAAGTCGTCTGGCGTCAACCCTTCGACGAGGCGACCGGCGGCGTCGTGGGCGATGACGTCGAGTTCGGTCAACAGCACGGACGTACGAAACGTCGGCGTCGCCACCTCCTGGGCATGGAGAGGTGGAGGAGGGACTGCCAGGCATCCGGCAAGGGTGGTCACCCACACGACGAGGCGTACGTTCATGAGGCGTGCATGGAGACGGCAGGCGGCCTGTGAAGCGTAGCACGGCGCTGGCCGGGAACTCACTGGCCGGGAACTCACTTGCCCAGACCGGCAACATTGCCGTATACTCTGCGGCATCATGTCACCGTGGCCCACGACACTACGCGAGACGTCGGGTCGCAGCGCGCTCCAGATGGCTGCGGCGATCACCGATGCCGGCCTGCCGCTCGAGGCTCTCACGGAACTCACGCTGATGGGTTTCACGGCCGGGGAAGTGGGTGCACTCGTCATCAACCCCCGGACGTTGCGGCATCGTCGCAGTCGGCGCGAGCCGCTCAGCGTCGAAGAAGCCGACCGGGCGGTGCGCCTGGCGAGAGTCTACGGGCACGCCGAAGAGGTCTTCGGTGACGGCGCGCGCGCCTGGGCGTGGTTGCGCGCTCCGAACCGTTCGCTCGACGATCACGTGCCCGTGCAGTTGCTGCAGACAGAAACCGGTGCGCGCGTCGTCGAAGAAGCACTCACGCGCATCGACGAAGGCATCTTTGCGTGACGCTGTGGCGCATCTCGCGATACGCCGACCTGTCGGGCCGTGGTGGTCTGCACGCGGCGGGACGCTGGCACACGCGCGGGACCCCCGTCGTCTACCTCAGCGACCATCCGGCCACGTGCCTGCTCGAGATGCTCGTGCAGGTGGGGCAGTCAGGTAACGTGCCGCTGACGTATCAATGGCTCGAGGTGGACGTCACGAGTGTCGGCCTTGATGAGGTCGGCCCCTTGCCGGCGGATTGGTCGAAGCAACTCGCGCGCACGCAGGCGCTCGGCGATGCCTGGCTCGCGAGCGGAACCTCCGCCGTTCTCCGAGTGCCAGCCATCGTGGCGCCGGCGACGTCGAACTTCCTGCTCAACCCCCGGCACCCTCAGGCAGCCAACTGTCGCATCCGGGCGTTCATCCCCTATCCCGTCGATCCACGCCTCGCGGCTCGCTCAGGGTGACCTACGCCAGGACGATGTCGGGATGGAGCCGCAACGCGTCGCCCGACGCGGCGTCCTGTCGCGTGGCAAGCGCCAGCAGGCTGTCGTCGCCGTCGAGCAGACGTACCCGTCCTCCACCGGGAACGGTCGCCAGCGCCGGTGTGATCCGGTCGGCCGGAATCGACAACGTCTGCCCGTGACCGATGGCCACGCATTCTGCCGCCGTCACGGCCAGGAAGGGTATCTCCGCGAGCAGACTGCTGACACCGCGTACGTGGTTGGCCAGTGTGGCCGAACTGTCGACGAGCGTGGCCAGGGGAACCGCGTCGGCCTCGGTGAATGGGCCCGCGGTCGTCCGTCGCAGCGCGTGCAGGTGGGCCGGCACGCCCAGCGTCACGCCGAGGTCGTGCGCCAGCGACCGCACATAGAATCCGGCGCCGCAGTGCACGACGATCGTCGCGTGGCCGGTGCCCCCTTGCCAGCTCCTGAGCGTCAGCCGGTGGACGACGACCTGTGCGGCCGGTGGAGGCGTCAGGTCTCCGCGGCGCGCCCGCTCGTAGGCCGGCACGCCCTCCTGTTTCTTTGCCGAGTAGGCGGGGGGATTCTGGCTGATGACACCCTCGAAGGCGCGCAACGCTCGCGTGATGGTGTCGGCCGTGAGGGCTTCCACCGCCTCCGGCGCGGCCCGCGCGGTCGCCTCGCCCGTGCGGTCGTAGGTCGCCGTGCCGTGTCCGAACGCAACGGTGGCCAGGTAGCGCTTGTCATCCGACGACAGGAACCGCGCCAGACGGGTCGCCTTGCCGATGAGCACAGGGAGCACACCGGTGGCGAAGGGATCCAGCGTTCCCGTGTGGCCGACCTTTGTCCCTTTCGGCAGCAGTCGGCGCACGGCGGCGACGACGTCGTGCGACGTCAGGCCGTCCGGCTTGTCGATGAGCACCACTCCGTCCAGGGGGCGTGGCATTGCCGACCGTATCAACGGCTGGCGCGCGGGCCGAGAGCGTCGACCAGCCGAGGCAGCAGCTGCGCACGCAGGACGTCGAGCGGCGCATCGCTGGTGAAGCCGCTGGCGTTGCGATGACCACCCCCGCCGAACTGCTGCGCCACGGCTCGGACGTCCACGTCGGTTCGCGACCGGAGGCTGATGCGCGACCGTCCGTCGGAGTCTTCGCGCAGGAGCAGGACGACACGCACTGATTCCGCCGAGAACGGCACGTTGATGAGGCCGTCGCTCTCGTCGGGCGTCGAGCCGGTCCGCGCGTGCACGTCTGGCGTGAGTGTCAGGACCGCGATTCGGCCTCCGGCCTCGAGGTGCATGGTGTGCAGCAGTTCGCCCATCAGGCGCAGCCGGCCGAGGGTGTAGCTGTCGTAGACCTGCTGGTAGAGGGCCACCGGGTCGGCACCTCGTTCGACACAGCGACGCGCGAGTTCGAACGTGCGCGGCGAGATGTGCGAGTGTCTGAACGAACCGGTGTCGGTCAGCACGGCCACGTAGAGGTGCGTGGCAATCTCGGGTGTCCAGGTGACACCGAGCGCATCGACGAGATCGGCGACCAACTCGCCACAGGCGGCCGCGCTCTCGTCGACCCAGGTGACGCTGCCGAAGCCGGTGTTACCGGGGTGATGGTCGATGTTGATGACCAGCCCGGCGTCGAGGCCCGTGATGCCCGTTCGCGACAGGTCACCCGATTCCATGACGATGACCGTGGTGCCGGCGGCAGCCACGTCGGACACCACCTCGAGCCCCGACATGCCCGGCAGGCCGGCGAGTGATGACGGGGCGGGGTCGACACTCACCGTACGCACGTCGGGCTTGCCGAGCGCTCGCAGGGCGGCCGCCATGGCCATGACCGACCCGAGTGCGTCACCGTCGGGCCGCGCATGGCCACAGACGATGAACCGCTGTCCGGTGTGGACTGCGGCCAGGAGTGCTGAAGGCACGGACACGTCAGTCGGGCGCGTTGTCGTCACGTGTCGGCGGGGACGCCTGGTCCGAGTCGGAGGGTACGTCCGCAGGGCCTTCGGCGGCGCCCTGCGCCAGCCGTTCGGCCTCGATCTGCTGCAGGAGCGCTTCGACGCGCTGCTGCCGCTCGAGATGTTCGTCGTAGTGGAAGCGGAGGTCGGTCGCCCGGCGCAGGTTGAGGTCCTCGGCCACACGGCGACGCAGGTACGGCGTGGCACGTTCGAGCGCCTTCGCCGTCTCCCTGCGTTCACGCGGGTCGTCGCCGATCAGCGTGTAGTAGACCGTCGCCAGCGACAGGTCACCGGTCACCTTGACGTGCGTGACCGTCACGAGCCCCACGCCTGGATCCTTGACGTCGAACGACAGCAACTGCGAGACCAGTTCCTTGACCTGGTCGGCGACCCGCTCGGTACGCGATCCGGCCATCAGCCGACCGGTACCTCGACGCGCTCGGAGACGACGACCTCGATCTGGTCACCTTCCTTGATGTCGTTGTACCGGTCGAAGCCGATGCCGCATTCGAAGCCGGCCTTCACCTCCGAGACGTCGTCCTTGAAGCGTCGGAGCGAACCCAACCTGCCCTCGTGTACCTGCACGCCATCCCGCAGGAGTCGTGCGACCACGTCGCCCGACCGTTTGATCGTCCCCTCGAGCACGATGCAGCCCGCGATGGTGCCGGCCTTGGGCGTCTTGAAGACCTGGCGCACCTCCGCGAGACCGAGCTTGACCTCCCGGAACGTCGGGTCGAGCATGCCCGCCATCGCCTTCTTCATCTCGTCGGTCACGTTGTAGATGATCGAGTGCTGACGGATGTCGACGTCTTCTCGATCGGCCACGTCCACCGCGTTGCGATCGGGCCGCACGTTGAACCCGATGACGATCGCGTTCGATGCGGCCGCCAGCAGCACGTCCGACTCGTTGATGGCGCCGACGCCAGAGTGGATGACGCGAACCTTCACGCGCTCGTCGCTGAGCTTCTGGACCGTGTCAGCCAGCACTTCGGCCGAGCCCTGCACGTCGGCCTTGATGATGAGCGCGAGTTCCTTCATGCCGCCGTCGGCGAGGTGCTGCTGCAGCGTCTCGAGCGTCACGCGACCACTGCGTGCACCCAGCGACTTCGCCTTGGCCTGCTCTTCGCGGAAGAGCGCGATCTGGCGGGCCTTTGCCACGTCGTCGACGGCCTGGAAGGTATCGCCAGGCGACGGCACGCCGCCGAGACCGAGCACTTC
Organism: uncultured Vicinamibacteraceae bacterium; assembly: GCA_964388335.1. Classification (GTDB taxonomy): domain Bacteria; phylum Acidobacteriota; class Vicinamibacteria; order Vicinamibacterales; family Vicinamibacteraceae; genus JAEZDP01. Next base: position 7,228 of record CAYMAG010000004.1, read on the forward strand.
CACAGGCGTCGACGGACCGACTTCGCGCACGCTGCGACCGCGGTCGTCCTGCAGCGCGCGCACCTTGCCGACGATGGTCCCGACGAGGATCGTGTCGCCGACGTGCAGGGTGCCATCCTGCACGAGAACGGTTGCCACCGGACCACGCCCACGATCCAGCTTGGCCTCCAGCACCGTACCTGAAGCGTTGCGTAGCGGGTTGGCCTTGTGATCGCCGATCTCGGTGACGAGCAGCACCATCTCGAGCAGGGCGTCGAGGTTCTGCTTCGCCTTCGCCGAGACGGGCACCATCACGGTCTGGCCGCCCCAGGCTTCCGGCAGCAGGCCGAGGTCGGCCAGTTCCTTCATCACCCGTTCGGGGTTCGAGTCGGGTTTGTCGATCTTGTTGATCGCCACGATGATCGGCACCTTCGCCGCCTGCGCGTGGTCGATCGCTTCACGCGTCTGCGGCATCACGCCGTCATCGGCGGCGACGACGAGAATCACCACGTCGGTGACCTTGGCGCCGCGCGCACGCATCAGTGTGAACGCCTCATGGCCTGGCGTGTCGAGGAAGACGATACGCTGATCGTTGACCTCGACCGCATACGCCCCGATGTGCTGCGTGATACCGCCGGCCTCGCGCTCGGCGACGCGCGCCTCGCGGATGCTGTCGAGCAGCGTGGTCTTGCCGTGGTCGACGTGGCCCATCACGGTGACCACCGGTGCACGAGTCACCAGGTCTTCCGGATTGCTCACCCCTTCCTCTGACTCGACGATCTCTTCCTCGAAGCTGCGCACCTCGACGTCGGCGCCGAACTGGCGCGCCAGCATCGTCGCGGTATCCGCCGTCAGCGTGCTGTTGATCGTGAGGCGGAGCCCCTGTTCGAGGATCACCCGCATCACGTCCTTCACCTTGACGTCGAGCTTGTCGGCGAGGTCCTTGACGGTCATGCCCTCGGCGAGCGTGATGATGCGCGTGACCGGCGGCGGCGGCGCGGGCGCCGACGGCATGTTGGGCGCCTCCGGGCGACGGCGCCTGCCGCCTCCGCCACCACTCGGCCGCGACCTGAAGCTGCCGGGCGGACGATAGCCGGTGCCCGGGGCTCCCGGACGCTGCTGGAAGGGGGGTTGGCCCGGACGGGGCGCAGGCTGTCCCGGCTGGCCGAGCGGACGGCCGCCGGGACCAACGACGCCGGGCGCGCGACCGATGTTGGCGTACGTGGGCTGGTAGCTCGGACGCTGCCCCTGAGGGAGCGGCGAGCGAATGGGCTGCGATGGCAGCGGGCGTGGTCCACCGGGCAACGCCGCACCCGGGGGCAGCGGGCGAGGGCCGACCATGGGCGGGCGCGGAGGACCCGCCGGCGCGGGACCTGCCGGGGCCGGACCCGCCGGCGCCGGGCCCTGCACGGCGGCCGGCGGTGCCGGACGCCGGGCAGGAGGTGGTCGCGTTTCGACGCGCGGTCGCAGAGGGGGGGCTGAGACGGGGCGATTCGGGTCCTCGACGCGCAGGCGCAGCGACGGCGGAACGACACGTCCTCCGCTGGCGTCGTCGGTCTCCGTCACTCCTCCGGCAGCACCCGTAACGGCGACCCCCTGTTCGGCGCCCGCGAGCGCCTGGCGCGCTGGCTCGGCGGCGATGGCTGGTTCGGCTGCGCCGGTAGCGGAGGCGCCGCTGGGGGCCGCGGGCTCGAACACCGCTGCACCCGCGTCGTGCGCGGCGCGCTCGGTGCTGGCTTCGGCCGGAGCATCCGCCGGCACGGCCACCGGCTCGGCGGCAGCCGGCGGGGCCGTCGGTTCAGCGATGGCCGCGTGTTCGACCCGTGGCGCAGGTACCTCGTCATAGGCCGCGTGAGTCTCTGCGGCCTCGTCCCATGTCGAGGTGTCGGCCGTTTCGGCGGCCGGCGCGGTGTGACGCGACGCCTTGACCAGACGCGGCGGTGGCAGCGTCGGACCCTTCGGCGGTTCCGGCGCGACCGGTTTGCCGCCCTTCTTCGCGGTGCGCGCCGCCGGCGCGTCGCTGAACATCTGGCTGTGCGAGGTCGGCAGCGTGATGTTGCGCTTCCGGGCGTGGCGCTCGACGAATTGACGCGCCACGACCTCCTCGATCGTGCTCGAGGCGCTCTTCACCTCGATGCCAGCCTCCTTCTTCAGGAGGTCCATGACCTCCTGGCTCGAAGCGTTCAGCAATTCCGCGACTTTGTAGATCCGGACGGTTGACAACGTGGCCCCTTCGTCTAGTCGTTCTTGTCTTCGGCGACGGGTTCCGCGTCGCCTTCGCCCTGTGCCGGCGTGGCTTCGGCCGCGGTCTCGGCAGGCGTTTCCGCGTCTGCCGACGCAACGTCCGTGTCTGCTGCTGCTGCTTCGACGATCTCCGGTGCGGCGGCCTCGACGACATCGCCCCCGGAGGCGCTGACGCTGGCGTCGGGCGTCTGACCGCCTTCGTTCGCCGCCTCGATGGCGGCATCCCAGTCGAAGCCTTCGAGCTGCGCCTCGACTTCAGCGCGCTTCTCTTCTTCGTTCTTGATGTCGATCTTCCAGCCCGTCAACTTGGCGGCGAGTCGAACGTTCTGGCCCTTCTTGCCGATGGCGAGCGACAACTGCTTGTCCTCCACCACCACCTCGACGATGCGGTTGACGTCGTCGATGATCGTCACCCGCTGGACGCGAGCCGGGCTGATGGCGTGCGTCACGAACTCGAGCGGATCCTCCGAGAATTCGACGATGTCGATCTTCTCGCCGCGCAACTCGCGGATGATCGCCTGCACGCGCGTGCCCTTCATCCCGACGCAGGCGCCGACCGGATCCACATCGCGCTCGCGGCTGAACACGGCGACCTTGGCGCGGTCGCCCGCTTCGCGCACGGCTCCGCGAATCATCACGGTGCCGTCGTAGATTTCCGGCACTTCCTGTTCGAACAGCTTGATGAGCAGGGCAGGATCGGTTCGCGACAGGATGATCTGGGGTCCCTTCAGGTTCTCGTTGACGCTCTTGATGATGGCGCGCACCCGGTCGCCGATCGAGTAGTTCTCGGCGCGCGACTGCTCCTTGCGGGGCAGGCTGGCCTCGACGCGGCCGAGTTCGACGATGATGTCGCCCTGCTCGAATCGCTTCACCACCCCGGTGACCACTTCACCGACGCGCGAGCTGAACTCTTCGTAGACGTTGCGGCGCTCCGCCTCGCGCACCTTCTGGAAGATGACCTGCTTGGCGGTCTGTGCCGCAATGCGCCCGAGCTTCTCCTTCGACTTGGAGAACTCGATCTCGTCGTCCAGTTCGATGCCGTCGGCGTACTCCTCGCCGTAGACCCGATAGATGTCCTTGGCGTCGCCGAGTGAAATTTCGGTCGCCGGGTCGGCGACCTCGGCCACGACCTTCTTCACCGCCAGCAGTTCGACGTCGCCCGTTTCCTGGTTCAGACGCGCCTTGAGGTTCTCTCCATCCTTGCCGTAGGACTTGCGCGAAGCCGTCAGCACGGCCTCTTCGATCGCACTGATGACGATCGTGGGGTCGATCCCGCGCTCCTTGGCCAGCGTTTCAATCGACAACACCAGCGGATTGGTACTCATCGCGTCAGAACTCCACCTCGAGCCTCGCCTTGGTCACCGCGCCAAGCGGGATACGTTTTTCCTTGTTACGGCCTGTCTCGAGCACCACCTCGTCGCCATCCACGCCGACGAGCCGTCCCTCGAAATGCGTCTGGCCGTCGACCCCCGCGGGCACGACCAGCTTGGCCAGCCGCCCCAGGAAGCGCCGACAGTCATCGGCGTCACGAAGCGGGCGATCCAGACCGGGCGACGACACCTCCAGCGTGTACGCATGATCCAGCACGTCCTCCACGTCGAGAATCGCGCTCAGATCCGTACTCACCTGTTGGCACTCGTCTATGCCGATCGCGTGCTCGGGCGTGTCCACCTCGACGGTGCCGTCGGCAGCGCGCCGCAGGGGTCGGTCGATGACCACCCGCAACACCCAGCCGCCGGTTTCCCGTCGCAACTGGACGTCGAAGACGTCCAGTCCAACGGAGCCGGCCACGCGCTCAGCCGCCGCGCGTACACGCTCCAGAGGGACACCAGAAGCCACAGGGCAATCGGTTCAGGCGCCCTAAACGAAAAAAGTGGGCAAGAGGCCCACTCCACCGGGGTTAGCCTGAACTCCAACTCAAGACTCTAGCACGTAGGTCGAGGGCGGGCAATCTTCTGTCGCCTCTGGACGAGCAGGCAGGCGTGCGTGACCGCGGGCGTTACAGTGGACGCGCGACGAGGTCGTACCCGCGCGTGTCCACAATCTCGGCCCGGACGAGGTCGCCCGGCGCCAGCGACGTCGGGTCGCAGTCGGTGAAGTACACCACCGGGTCGATATCGGGGGCCTGTCCCTCGAGCCGGCCCTGCACGACGAGTTCGTGCTCGACCGAGGGGCCGTCCACCAGCACGTCGACGGCCTGGCCCACCTGTCCTGCGAGGCGCCTCGTCACCAGCCGCTTCTGCAACTGCATCAGACGCCGCTGGCGTGCCAGCTTCGTGCGGGTCGGCACGTCGTCTGGCACGTCCGCTGCCGCAGTCCCTTCCTCCTCCGAATAGGTGAACACGCCTACGTGGTCGAACTCGACCGTACGGAGAAAGCCTTCGAGTTCCTTCACGTCGGCCTCGGTCTCACCCGGGAAGCCGGCGATGAGCGTGGTTCGGAGCGTCACGCCCGGGATGCGCTCACGGAGGCCCATCAGCAGCGCTTCGTAGCTGCGGCGCGAGCCCGGGCGGCGCATGCGCTTGAGGACGGCGTCCGAGGCGTGCTGCAGCGGCAGGTCGATGTACCTGGCCACCTTGTCGCACTCGGCGATGGCGTCGATCGTCGGTGCCGTGATCGTGGTGGGGTAGAGGTACAGCAGGCGAATCCAGATCAGGCCGTCGATGGCGTTCAGCGCCCTGAGCAGTTGCGCGAGTGCGTGGCGCTCCTTCCGGTCGACTCCATAGAACGTCGTGTCCTGCGAGATCAGCAGCAGCTCCCGCACGCCACTGGCGGCCAGGCGTTTCGCTTCCTCGACCACGGAAGCGACGCTGCGGCTGCGGTAAGGCCCGCGCAGCCGCGGGATGATGCAGAAGGCGCAATTGTAATCGCAGCCTTCCGCAATCTTGACGTAGGCGTAGTGCCCCGGCGTCGTGAGGCGCCGCGGTGTCGCGGCGTCGTACAGATAGGTCGGCAGTTGGTGCGTCGCATCGCGATGGCGCGCCGCGAGGCTGCCACGCTCGACGACGGCGCCGGACGTATGGCGCGCGAAGAGCGTCACGGGAGACGGGCGTGTCGCCGTTGTCCGGCCTTCGACCGCCGAGACGATGGCGTCCACCTCGCCAGTGCCCAGCACGGCATCGATTTCCGGGATCTGTTCCTGCAGTTCATCGCGGTAGCGCTCGGCCAGGCACCCCGTCACCACGAGGCGACGGCAGTTGCCGTCCTGCTTGTGCTGCGCCATCTCGAGGATGGTGTCGATCGACTCCTGCTTCGCCCGGTCGATGAAGGCGCACGTGTTGACGATGAGCACGTCGGCGTCCGACGCGTCATGCGTGAGTTCGTGCCCCGCCTGCTCGGTGAGGCCGAGCATGACCTCCGAGTCCACGAGATTCTTGGGACACCCGAGCGATACGACACCAATCTTCACAGGGACTCTTTCGTTTGCAGGCTTCGGGCTTCAGGCTTCGGGCTACAGGCTACGGGTCACCGCCCACATCTGCAGTCCACGGTCCACGGTCTACCGTCCCCCGTCCATGTCCACCGTCAATCGGCTGCTGCCTGCCGTTCGCGTGCGGGTTCGTTCACCCGTTTCGACGAGGCACGACCTGCCCGACCCGGCGAGCGCGTCACGCCTGGCCATGGTCGCCTCGCGTGCATCGAGATGAGACGTCAGGCATGAGGCATGAGCCATGAGGCATGAAGCATGAAGCATGAAGCATGAAGCATGACGCATGGCCTACGGGTACATCCGGTACAGCATCCGCGGGTAGGGAATGGTTTCGCGCACGTGCTCGAGACCGCAGATCCAGGCGACGACGCGTTCGATGCCCATGCCGAAACCGGCGTGCGGTACCGAGCCGAAGCGACGCAGGTCGAGGTACCAGTCGAACGCCTCCTTCGGCAGGCCGTGCTCCTCGATACGTTGCAACAACAGGTCGTGGTCGTCGAGGCGCTGGCCGCCGCCGATGATCTCGCCGTAGCCTTCGGGCGCCAGGACGTCCACGCACATGGCGAGGTCGGCACGTTGCGGGTCGGGCTTCATGTAGAACGCCTTCACCTGCGCCGGGTAGCGATGCACCATCACCGGGCGATCGAACTGCTCCGAGAGCACCGTCTCGTCGGTCCCGCCGAAGTCGCCGCCCCACTCGACCGGCTGGCCGGCGTCCTTCAGGCGTGCGATGGCTTCGTCGTAGCTGATGCGCGGGAACGGCGTCGTCACCGCCTCCAGCCTGGTCGTATCGCGCTCGAGCTGCTGCAGTTCGGTCCTGCGGACGTCGAGAACGCGCGCGACCACCGACTCGACGAGTCGCTCGGCGAGGTCCATCGTGTCGTCGAGGTCGGCATAGGCCATCTCGGGCTCGACCATCCAGAACTCCGTGAGGTGTCGGCGGGTCTTGCTCTTCTCGGCGCGGAACGTCGGCCCGAAGCAGTACACCCGGCCGAGCGCCATCGCGTTGGCCTCGTTGTACAGCTGGCCGCTCTGGGTCAGGTACGCCGTCGTGTCCTCGAAGTACTGCACGGGGAACAGCGTCGTCGTGCCCTCGCACGCCGAGGGCGTGAAGATGGGCGTGTCGGCGAGGATGAAGCCACGGCTGTTGAAGAAGTCGCGCACCGCGTTGATCACCTCGTGCCGCACGCGCAGAATGGCGTGCTGGCGCTGCGAGCGGATCCAGAGGTGCCGTCGGTCCATCAGGAAGTCGACGCCGTGCTCCTTGGGCGTGATCGGGTAGTCCTGCGTCTCGTGAACGACCTCGAGGCTCGACGCGAGCAACTCGTAGCCGCCGCGGGCGCGCGCATCGGCCCGCACGGTGCCGGTGACGATGAGCGCCGTCTCCTGGCCGAGGTGGTCGGCCTTCGCGAACAACTCCTCGCCGACGTCGGCCTTCGACATCACGGCCTGGATGAACCCGGTGCCGTCACGCAGGGTCAGGAAGTGGATCCTGCCGCTCGATCGGCGATTGTGCAGCCACCCGCGAATGGTGACTTCCTGCCCGTCGTACCGCGCAACGTTCTCGATATACGCCATGATCGCTCGCCGTCAGAATGTGAGGTCTTCGCCCAGAATCGATTCCATGCGCCGCCGCACGCTGGCCGCCCGTTGGAGGGTGCCGGTCGGGCCGTCGGGGCCGGCGACCAGTTCCAGCATCAGCGCCCCCGCGTAGCCCACCTTCTGGAATGCCATCAGCGCCGTCGGCCAGTCGATGACGCCGTCGAAAGGCATGAGATGGTCGTCCGTGCGCCCGCGGTTGTCGTGGAGGTGCGTCGTCACGAGGTAGCCGGCCACCGTCTCGATGGCGTCGACCACGTCGCCCTGCAGACGGGCGTGACCCACGTCGAGACAGATACCGACGTCGGTGAGGTCCTGCTCTTCGATGAGGCGGACCAACTCGCTCGCGGTGGACAGGCGATTGGGGATGACTTCCACGGCGATCGTCACGCCGCTGCCGTCGGCGGCCGTGCGTAGCGCGTCGACGCTCCGCATCACCGATTCCCGGTGGTTGTCGCCACCCGGCGGCGCGTAGGCGTCTGGCACGCCGAGATGCACCACCAGATACTCGTACGGGGCATGCGCCGCGATGGCCAGCGCGCGGCGGCACTCGTCCAGCGCCCGCTCGCGCGCCGTTGCACTCGCCGCACCGGTCGAGATGGCCGGCCCCCAGGTCGTACCGCGCAGCCATTCTGCGATGGGGGCGTGGACGCTGTGCAGCCGCACGCCCGCGTCCTGGCACCAGCGGCCAAGTGCGCGGGCCTGTTCGCCGTCGTGATAGTCGAAATGCGACCGTGTGGCGAACAGCTCCAGGCAGGCGAAGCCCTGTGCGGCCACGGCCGCGACGTGGGCGGCAGCGAGACGGTCGGCGTTGAACAGGTGGGTCGAGATACCGAAATCCACGGCTGATGGGGCGGCCGCACACGCGCGCGGCGACTCTCCATTGTACCTGCCCGTCGTGCACCAGCTCAGCGGAGTTCGTCGACGTGGGCGGCGAGCAGGTCGTGCAGCCGGCCGAGGGATGCGTACCGCCGCAGGTTCGCACGCACGTACCGCAAGGTTCGCGGCATGTACTGGATGTACACGGGATTCTGTCGCGCGAGCGTCTGGTACCCGAAGGTGCCGAGGGCCTTCAGATTGCGTTGCAGCGACATCAGGTCGAAGCGTTCGCGGAACGCGTGCTCGTCGTGCGCTCCGCCGCGCAGCGCCAGAAAGTACGCGATGAGCCAGTCCACCATGGAGTCGGTCAGATCCACGTAGGAATCACGCAGCAGGGACACGAGATCGTAGGTGTCTGGACCGAGACGCGCGTCCTGGTAGTCGATGATGTAGAGGCGATCCCGATGCAGCATCAGGTTTCGGCTGTGGTAGTCGCGGTGGCACAGCACGCGCGGTTCCGAGGCCAGCCGCTCGACCAGAATGGCCAGTTCCGCACGAATTGCCACGCGGGCAGCGTCGGTGAGCGCTGCGCCCTTGTATCCGGCCACGTAGTGCTTCAGGAAGAAGTCCATCTCCCAGGTGAGCTTCTCGACGTCGAAGGCCACGCCGTAGGGCAGATAGAGGTCCGAGGCGAGTTCGGCGCCGCGTTCCTGTACGGTGGCAATAAGCCGGACGGCTTCCCGATACAGCCGGCTGTGGGCTTCGGGCGACGTCCCCAGGTGGGCCTGCAACGTGACATCGCCGAGGTCCTCCAGCAGCAGCAGGCCGAGATCGGGCGCTTCGTCCACGATTTCCGGTACGGGCACCGGCATGGCGGCCAGCAGGCGCGTGACGTTGAGGAACGGCAGCGACTCGTCGAACGCGTCGGGATAGGCTGCGGCCACGATCGTGGCGCCCGAGGGCGAGATGAGCCGGTAGTAGCGGCGATCGGAGGCATCGCCGGTGAGCGGGACGACCTGCACGCCTCGCGCGCGGTGTCCGCTCCGCTCGAGATATCGTTCGACCCGTTGCTGGAAGGGCTCGGCCAACACTGTCCTCCGGCGCTCGAGGACGTCCCGACCGCGCCGGCTATCGTCTCACACGAACGCGCGTCCCGTTGCCACCGTCCCCGCCGGTACCACGGCCTCATCCGTGACGACGCACGCCGTGAGGTGGCAGGCTGCTTCGACGCGCCCGCCCGACCAGACGACCGTGCGGACGAGGACTGCCGTCGGGTCGATGCCGGCACTCCGCCCGATGACGTTCCCGGCGTCATCCCCGGCGAGTTCGCTGCACGTCGAGACGTAGTCGTCGAGCGTGCCGACGTCCACCCAACTCGCCTCGAACACACGCCCGCGCACGCACCCCTGCCGGGCGGCCATCAGCGCCGGGTAGACCTCCCGGACGGATTCGGCGGGCTCATTGTCTGGCAGTCGTTCGAACGCCCGCCGCTCGACGACCTGGATCCCCGGATAGTGCCAGGTGTGCGCCTCGGACGCCCGCCCCGGGAATCCGGTGACCACGCCGTCCGCCGACAGCAGAACGCCGCCGTACTTGCGCCGCGCCGGATGGGGCATGAGTCCCAACGTGACCAGGGCGCCGCTCTCCTGGTGATCAGCGACCAGCGTAGGCAGCGGCAGGTCGCACATCGAATCGCCGTTGACGACCAGCAGCGTGTCGCCCTCGACGAGCGGCAGGGCGTGGCGAATGCCTCCGGCCGAACCGAGCAACCGCGGCTGCTCCCACGAGTACCGGACCCGCAGCCCCGTGCCGCCCCCGTCGCCCACGGCCCGCGCCACGGTGGCAGGCAGGTGATGCAGGTTGAGAATCGCCTCGCGGATGCCCTGGGCTGCCAACTGGCGCAGGACACGGCAGACCAGCGCCTCGTCACCGACCGGGAGGGCCGGCTTCGCGCGGTGGTCCGTCAGCGGACGCAGGCGGGTGCCGAGGCCGGCTGTCAGTACGAGGGCCGGGACGGGCCAATCGTGACTCACGCGGGAAAGACCATGTGCTCCTGGCCGCCGAAGCCGCGCGCCCCGCGGCGGTCGAAGAACAGCTGGGCGTACGACGCCGTGATGAACGCGTTTTGCCCCGCGCCGAGCGTCGCCGCGGCCGTGCGAATGTCCGCCTCGTCCCCTTCGAGTTCGACGAAGACGCCGATAGGCGTCTCGTCGAGCGCGGCGACGAGCGTCCGGCCCGCACCGTACTCCTCGCGAAACTTCTGATAGCGGAAGGTGGGCACGAATCCAGTCCCCGTCAGGATGCCTTCGAGGGCGTGGCCGTCGGCGACGAGCGTCTCCCGCTCTTCGCGCACCTTCATGGGACCGGGCTGTGGCGGCCCCTTGAACGTGAGCACCGCACGGTCACCGTCCTTCCGCAGACGAAGGGTGCATCGCCGGCTGCGCAGGGCGGCGTCCGGTGTATCGAACAGCGTGTCGTCCTGAAGCCGTCGCGACTGCCGGAGCGGCAGATTGAGGCGCGCCAGTGCCGCGCGCGCCTTCTCCACCGAGGGGAACTCGATCTTCACTTCGCGTTCGACCGACGACACGGACGCGACGCACCTATTCCTTGCGGATGCTGAGGAACAGTTCCTGTCCGCCGCGCACGACCAGCACGCGCGCCAGCCGCCCGCTGCCGATGGCCTGCATCTTGCGCCTGCCATCGGCGGCGCTCGTCACAGCCTCGCCGTTGATGCGCGTGAGGACATCGAAGCGGCGCAGGCCCGCGCGTGCAGCCGCCCCACCCGGATCGATGTCGACGACGAGTGCGCCCTGCGTGGCTCGCGGCAACTCGAGGCGCCGTGCCACGTCCGGAGTCACGTCGTCGAGCGTGATGCCGAAGCCCTCGGTTTCTTCAGCCGACGACTCCTCTTCGGGCGCGGCCGACTCGGCTTCGAGGTTCAACTCCCCGACGGTGACGTTGAGGGACACAGGCTTGGTATCCCGCAAGATCTTCAGCGGCACGGTCGTGCCGGGCGCCGTCCTGGTGACCATCGCGACCAGTGCGTCCCGGTTCGGCACACGTCGGCCGTTGTATTCGACGATGACGTCGCCGGGCCTGATGCCGGCCTTGGCGGCCGGGCCGTCCGGACTGACGATGGTGACCTCTGCGCCCTCGCGCGTGCTGAGCCCGTAGTCGGCGTAGGCCTGAGCGTCCACCTGCTGAATCTGCACACCGATCATGCCACGGGTGACCTTGCCCGTCCTGAGTTGGGGAATGAGTTCGCGCACCGCATTGATCGGCACCGCGAAGCCGATGCCCATGTTCGAGGCCTGGCCCCGGTCGCTGAGGATGGCCGTGTTGATGCCCACCACCTCGCCGCGGATGTTGAGCAGCGGCCCGCCGGAGTTGCCGGGGTTGATGGCCGCATCGGTCTGCAGCATCTCGACGAAGCGCTGCGAGGCCACCTGGAACGGGCGGCCAAGCGCGCTCACCACGCCGACGGTCACCGTGTGGTTGAAGTTGAAGGGATTGCCGATGGCAACCACCCAGTCGCCGGGCTGCATCTGTCCGGAGTCACCGAAGCGGACTTCGGAGAGCCCCCTGGCAGGCTGTTCGCCGAGCTGGATGAGCGCGCTGTCGGTCAGCGGATCACGACCGACGACCTTCGCCTCGTACGTCACGTCGGGCGCGTCTCCGAAGAAGCCGACTTCGATCTTGTTGGCGTTCTCGACCACGTGGTTGTTGGTGAGGATGAGACCAGCCTCGGCGTCAATCACGAACCCGGTACCTGCGCCGACACTGGGACGGGGCGTCGCCGGCCGTCGTCCACGCGGGGTGGCGCCGGGCTGCTGGTCGCCGAAGAACCGGCGGAAGAGATCCTCTCCGCCGAAGAACTCGGTCAGCTCCTCGGTCCGTGGCGTCGACTCGGTGCGGATGTTGACCACGGTCGGCGAGACGTCCGCCGCGATCGTCCGGAACGTCGTGGCGTCGATGGCGCCGGCGATCGGACTGCTGTTGGCCGGTGGCGCCGCGGCAAAGCTCTGCGCCGCTGATGCTGGGGACAGGTCGAGCCGCGAGGCAATCACCATGCCGATCGCCACGGACGCAATGGCGACGAGCACGGTGTAGAACAGAGTGGTCTTGCGTGTGGACATTCAGAGCCTCCGACAGTCCAACGAGTCTGTCAGTCGAATGATTTCCATCTGGCGGGGCCCCGTCACCTCGACGAGGCCATCTCCGACCAGAACATTGATTTCGGTGCGCATCCCGAACTTCGTGAAATAGACGCCAGGCTCGACGGTGAAGCCGGTTCCGGGCAGCAGCCGCCGCGTGTCATGCGTCTCGTAGTCGTCCATGTGGACGCCCTGGCCGTGCACCGTCTCGCCCAGACTGTGCCCCGTACGGTGGAGGACGGCGTCACCGTACCCCGCGTCGATCAGCACCGTCCGGGCTGCGCGGTCCACCTCGAACCCCCGGACGTCCTCACCAGCCGAGACTCTCGCCTCGACGAGGCCAACCGCGGCGTCCCTGGCCCGGACAATCGCCTCGAAGGCCCGCGCCATTTCGTCGGGCACGTCCCCGCCGGTGAAGCCCACCCAGGAAATATCAGCATAAACCGCGCCGGACACTCGTGTCTTGCCCCAGAGATCCAGCAGGACCAACTCGTTGGGCCCAATCTTCCGCGACATGGTGTCGGATGGCTGGTAGTGGGGGTCGCCGGCGTTCTCCATCGCTGCGACGACGGGGGGCGCGTCACTGTCGAGCCCCTCTTCGTCGAACCACGCCACCATCTGCTGCTGCAGGGCGTACTCGTTCAGTGTCGCGCCGGCAGACACGCCGCGGAGGACGTCGAACGCGCGGTCCTTGATGCGGTACAGGGCCGCCGCTGCGGCGCGGTGCGTCTCGATGTCCGCGTCTGACCACGCGGCCATGAACAGCTGTACCAGATCGCCCGACGACACGACATCCACGCCGCACGCGCGCACCTGCTCGAGCGTTCCGGCATCCACGCGCGACAGATACGGGATGGCGCAGCGTGGGGAGTACTCCATGGCCACTCGCCGGCACCCCTCCAGCAGCGCGGCCAGTCCGTCCCGCAGCGAGACATGGCCGGCATATGCCGTGCTGGTGCCGGGAACCGCATCCAGCGTGCGCGGCTCGATGCGGTGGACCAGCTTCCTCGGGACGCCGTCCACGGGAATGAGGTAGTACCAGCGCCGCGTCGTCATCTTCCGCCCGCCGCCGAGGCCGGCCAGCGCCCGGGCAATCGGGTTCACCCCCTGGAAGTCGTAGAGCAGCCAGCCGTCGAGTCCCTCGGCGCGGAGCGTGTGCTGGATGGCGGGAACGTCGAGGGGCATGGCTCAGTATAGGACGCGTCCGAGCAGGCGGAGGTTGCGATTCGCCCGACGCGCGCCGACCGACGTCATATAATCCACGGTTGGGCCAGTCACCGCCAGCGCTCGGCCCCGGCAACACGGACGCCACGGGTGTCCTTTCATCAGATCGAATCAGCCATGCGTCGACTTCTCACCTTTGGTGCGCTCCTCACTCTGCTGGCAGCGGCTGGCCTCGAGGGCCAGCAGGCCCCGGCCCCGGCCCCGGCCCCGGCCCCGGCGGACGCCCAGCAGCCACAACGGCCGACCTTCCGTGCCCAGATCGACTACGTCGAGGTATCGGTGATCGTCACCGACGACAACGGCGACTTGGTCAAGGACCTGAAGGCTTCCGACTTCGAGGTCTTCGAGGATCGCCAGCTCCAGACGGTGTCGGTGTTCACGCCGGTCGTCATTCCGGTCGATCGTTTCGAACGCACGATCGTGGACGGCAAACCGCTCACCTACGACGTGAACACCAACGAAGGCGTTCGTGACGGCCGTGTCTACGTGATCGTGCTCGACGATTTCCATATCGGTCCCCTCCGCGGGTCGCAGGTCAAGGTCGCGGCGAAGAAGTTCATCGAAGAGTACGTGGCGCCGAACGACATGGTGGCGGTCATCCACGCCAGTGGCCGCAGCAACGCGTCCCAGGAGTTCACGACCAACAAGGACCTGATGATCGCGGCCGTCGACAAGTTCATCGGCATGAAGCTGCGGTCGTCCACCATCGAGCGCCTGGAGTACTACCGCCGGCAGGTCCCGGGCCGGCCGCAGCAGGACGGTAACGACGGCTACGCGCAGGAGCGCGACCGCATTCTCGATCAGCTCGACCCCGAACGCGCCTACTACGCCCGGTCGGCAATGGAGACCCTGCGCAACACGTCTCGGCTGCTCGACACCGTGAATGGCCGGCGGAAGGCGGTGCTCTACTTCAGCGAGGGCATCGACTACAACACGTTGGACGTCATGGGCGAGACGGCCAGGTTCGCCACCGATGTGCTCTACGCGATGCGTGACGCCATCGGCGCGGCCACGCGCAGCAACGTGGCGTACTACGCCATCGACCCGCGCGGTCTCGTCGGCATCAGTGACGACGAGATGGACATGGATGCCCCCCCGCAGGACCCGACGCTCGGCCTGAATCCGTGGAACATCCGCGACGAGCAGAGGATGGCCCAGATGGCCCTCCGGTCGATCGCGGAAGAGACGGGCGGCTTCGCCTCGATCAACAGCAACGACTTCTCCAATGCCTTCGAGCGGGTCGTCCGCGACAGCAGCAACTACTACCTGCTCGGCTACTACCCCACCAACACGAAGCGTGACGGTCGCGTGCGGCGCATCGAGGTCAAGGTGAACCGTCCGGGCGTGAAGGTGTTCGCCCGCAAGGCGTACGTTGCGCCGAGGGACCGCGAAGAGAAGCGCACGGAGGAGTCCGCGTCCGGTACGTCGACCGAGCTGCGCACGGTGCTCAACTCCGCGCTGCCGACCCCTGGACTGGGATTGTCGGTGCACACCGCCACGTTCCGCGGGCCGGGCGCCAAGGGCTCCGTGATGGTGACCGTACAGGTCGACGGCAATTCGCTGCGGTTCGACAAGGACGGCGAAACCTACAACAACAAGCTCGAGATCTCGATGATGGCGATGGATACGTCAGGCAAGATTCAGGGCGGCGACCGCGCGTTGCTCGACCTGAAGCTTCGTGACCAGACACGCCAGCTGGTCGAGCAGACAGGCTTCCGCTCGGTGTTGCAGCTCGAGTTGCCGGCGGGCCGCTACCAGTTGCGTGTCGCGTCGCGTGAACTCAACGGTGGCGCCCTCGGTTCGGTCTTCAGCGACCTGATCGTCCCCGACTACGCCAAGGAACGGTTCGCCATGAGCGGGGTGCTGCTCACGTCGACATCGGCGGGACTCACGCCGACGCCGAGGCTGCCCGACGAAGTGAAGCAGCTGCTGCCCGCGCCGCCTACGACGATGCGGGGGTTCGGTATCAACGAGACGATCTACGGCTACGTGGACGTCTACGATGGCGTGACCCCGGCCCACACGGTCGACGTTGCGACGACCGTGACGGGCGTCGCCGGGACGCAGGTGTTCTCGACGTCCGTTGAACGCGCGTCCTCCGAGTTCACCGGGACGAAGGGCGGTTACGGCGTCCCCTTCGAAATCCCCCTTGCCGACGTCGCTCCCGGGCTGTACGTGCTGAAGGTCGAAGCGCGGCCGCGTCTCGCCAAGGTCGATCCGGTGACGCGCGAGCTGACCTTCGCGGTCTTCGGCCCCCCGTCCGCCGCAGCCGACGCGCCGCAGATGGTGCCGGTCGCCCATGGTCCGCTCAGCAATCGGGCGGTGCCGACCGACATCGTGGTCCGGTCGGAGGAGGAGTGGGACCGCGTCTGGCGCTCGCTCCCGACCAGGCAGGATCCGCCGAGCGTCGCGTTCGACCAGACGATGATGGTCGGCGTCTTCGTCGGGAATCGGCCGACCGCCGGCTATCGTGTGGAGGTGATCGGCGTGCGCCGTGACGGCGATGCGCTGGTCGTCAGCTGGAGGGAAGTGGCGCCGGACTCGGGCGGCGTGGCCAATCAGACGGTGACGACGCCGTTCGCGCTGGCAGCGGTGACTCGGCACGACGGGCCGGTGAAGTTCGAAAAAGTCGAGTGAAATCCGAGAGTTGCCGGACGTGACGGGCCGGTCCGCCTTGACCCGCCCAGCGAGCGCGAGACAGACTGTAGAACCGTTGGCCTCGCCTCTCGAAAGCATACATATCCGGTGACCTATCGCACGCACAGGGGCCTCGATCTTCCCATCACGGGACAACCCTCGCAGGACATCGACGTCAGGACGACGTCACGCGTGGCCGTCGTCGCGGCAGATTCCATCGGCTTGCGTCCGACGCTGCACGTGGCCGAGGGCGACCTCGTCCGCGCTGGCCAGCTGCTGTTCGAAGACAAGAAAACGCCAGGCGTCCGCTACGTGGCCCCCGCGGCCGGCCGCATCGTGGCAGCGCCTCGCGGGGAACGTCGTGCGTTGCAGAGCGTGGTCATCGACACCACGGACGCAGGTGAGGCGACAGACCCCGTGGCCTTCGCGGCCTTCGACGAGCGTCCGGCCGCCAGGCTGACGCGCGACGACGTACGCGCGCTCCTGCTCGAATCGGGGCTGTGGCCGGCGTTGCGAGCACGTCCGTTCTCGAAGGTCGCCGACCCGTCGGCGACGCCGCGCGCCATTTTCGTGACCGCGACCGACTCCGAGCCGCTGGCGCCTCGTCCCGAGGTCGTCGTGGCTGGGCGGGAGCAGGACTTCAGCCACGGTGTCGACGTGCTGGCGACCCTGACGGACGGCCCGGTGCACGTCTGTACCGGGGAGGCATGGCCGGCAGCCGTCCCGACGTCCGACCGTATCCGCCATGCGCGCTTCAGCGGCGTTCACCCCTCGGGCACGGTCGGCTACCACATCCACATGCTGGAGCCTGCCGGTCGCGGCCGGCTCGTCTGGCACGTCGGGTATCAGGACGTCCTGGCCATCGGCCTGCTGTTCAGGACCGGCACGATGGATCGTCAGCGCGTCGTTGCGCTTGCCGGGCCAGCCGTCAAGCGGCCGCGCCTGCTGCGCGTGCCGGTCGGAGCCTCCACCGATGAGGTCGTGGCCGGTGAGGTCGAGGACGGCGACGTTCGCGTGCTCTCGGGGTCGGTCCTGGCGGGGCGCGTGGCCATGGGTGACGCCCTCGGGTTCCTCGGGAGGTACCACCGGCAGATTGCGGTACTGCCGGAGGGACGGCAGCGCGACTTCCTCGGATGGGCCGGACCAGGACTCGACCGCTACTCGGCGCTGCGTGTCTTCCTCTCGAAACTGACGCCGTCGAAGCGGTTCCGTTTCACGACGTCCACCAACGGGTCGCCGCGGGCGATCATCCCGGTCGGATTGTACGAGAAGGTCATGCCCTTCGACCTGCAGCCCACCTACCTGCTGAAGGCGCTGGTCACGCTCGACGTGGAGCGCGCGGAGCAACTCGGCTGTCTCGAACTGGACGAGGAAGACCTCGCGCTGTGCACGTTCGTGTGCCCTGGAAAGAACGACTACGGCCCGCACCTGCGCGAGGTGCTGAGTCTCATCGAGAAGGAAGGCTGATGCTCCGGCAGCTGCTCGATCGCTATGCCCCGCTCTTCCACAAGGGCGGGACGCTGGAGCGGATGTACCCGCTCTACGATGCGATCGATACGTTCCTCTACACGCCATCGACGGTCACGAGCGTCGCCGCCCACGTTCGCGACGGCATCGACCTCAAGCGGCTGATGTCGCTCGTCGTCGTGTCGCTCATCGGTCCCATCGCGATGGCGCTCTACAACACGGGGTATCAGGCACATCGGGCGATCGAGGCCGGAGGAGCGCCGCTGGACACCTGGCAGACGCAGGTGATGCAGATGCTGGGGTTCGCCTTCTCGACCGGTGACTTCGCGGCCTGCGTGATTCACGGCGCGCTCTACTTCGTGCCGGTGATGGCCCTCACGTACGCCGTCGGTGGCGCCTGGGAAGGCCTGTTCGCGCAGGTGCGTGGTCACGAAATCAACGAGGGGTTCCTCGTCACCGGGATGCTCATCCCGCTGACGCTGCCGCCGACCATCCCACTCTGGCAGGTCGCGATCGGTGTGTCCTTCGGTGTGGTGATCGGGAAGGAGATCTTCGGCGGGACCGGCATGAACATCCTGAACCCTGCCCTGACTGCGCGGGCGTTTCTGTTTTTCGCCTATCCCGCACAGATCTCCGGTGACGTCTGGCTCGCGGCGGGCGCGGCCGCCCCCGCAGGCGCCGTGCCGTCGCCTGACGCCTTCACCGGCGCCACGTGGCTGGCGGCTGCGAAGACGAGCGGCCTCGACGGCCTGGCCGATCTCGACTGGTGGAACGCGTTCGCGGGGTTCGTGCCCGGATCGATGGGCGAGACCTCCGTGATCGCCTGTCTGCTGGGGGCGGCTCTGCTGCTGGCGACCGGCGTGGCCTCGTGGCGCGTGATGGCCGGCGTCACCCTCGGCACCGCGGCGACGGCGCTCGTGCTCAACGCCATCGGGTCGACCACCAATCCGATGTTCGCGGTGCCGTTCTACTGGCACATGGTGTTGGGGGGATGGGCCTTCGGCATGGTGTACATGGCGACGGATCCGGTGTCGGGGGCGCACACGCTGACGGGACACTGGATCTACGGCGCCCTGATTGGCGTGCTCGTCGTGCTCATCCGCGTCGTCAATCCCGCCTACCCGGAGGGCATGATGCTCGCGATCCTCTTGATGAACGTCTTCGCGTCCACGATCGACTACTACGTCGTGCGCGCCAACATCAGACGGAGGCAGGCCCGTGTCGCAGCGTAGTTCCATCGGCTACACGATCGGGTTCGCCGCGGTCATCTGCGTCGTGTGCGCCGTGCTGGTATCGACCGCAGCCGTGACCCTGCGTGACCGGCAGCAGGCCAACGCAGAACTCGACCGCAAGAAGAACGTCCTGCTGGCCGCTGGTCTGGCGACGGCCGACGAGTCGCTCGATCGCGAGGAAGTCGAGCGCCGCTTCGGGTCGTTCGAGATCGTGGCCATCGACCTCGAGAGCGGCGAGGTCGCCTCCGACGTCGATGTCGCGACGTACGACCAGCGCCGCGCACAGGCCGACCCCCAGCAGAGTCGTGCCGTCGAGCGCAACGCCGCACAGATCACGCGCGTGCCCAATCGCGTGCTCGCCTACCGCCAGGTGGATGACGCCGGCCACGTCGAGTTGCTGGTCCTGCCGATCGAGGGCAAGGGACTCTGGTCGACGATGTACGGCTTCCTGGCGCTCGGCAGCGACCTGTCCACCGTCCGAGGCTTGACGTACTACCAGCACGGCGAGACGCCCGGGCTTGGCGGCGAAGTGGACAACCCGCGCTGGAAGGCCCTCTGGCCCGAGCGCAAGGCGTTCAACGACGAGGGCGACGTGTCTCTGGAGGTCGTCCGGGGTACCGCCGGCCCGCCTCAGACCGACCCATACCGCGTGGATGGCCTGGCCGGAGCCACGATTACCAGCCGGGGCGTCTCACACATGATCGCGTTCTGGCTCGGTCCTCAGGGCTATGGTCCGTATCTCCAGCGTCTGAAGAAGGAGGCCTCGTGAGCACTGCCCGCGATGTCCTGATCGATCCACTCTTCAACAACAACCCCATCGCCCTGCAGGTGCTGGGCATCTGTTCGGCCCTGGCCGTCACGACGAAGATGGAGACGGCCGTCGTCATGTCGCTGGCGGTCATCGCGGTGGTTGCGGGCTCGAACTTCTTCGTGAGCCTGGTGCGTGAGTACATCCCCAACAGCATCCGCATCATCGTGCAGCTGACCATCATCGCGTCGCTCGTGATCGTCGTCGATCAGATTCTCAAGGCGTATCTCTTCGACATCTCGCGCCAGTTGTCCGTGTTCGTGGGTCTCATCATCACCAACTGCATCGTGATGGGGCGTGCCGAAGCGTTCGCGATGCAGAACCCTCCGCGCCTGAGCCTGATTGATGGCCTCGGGAACGGCCTCGGCTACGGGCTCATCCTGATCCTCGTCGGCGCGTTCCGCGAGGTGCTCGGGTCGGGCACCTTCTTCGGTGTCACCGTGTTGCCATCGGTCAACGCCGGCGGGTGGTACACGCCCAACGGCCTCATGGTGCTGGCGCCTGGCGCGTTCTTCCTCATCGGCCTGTTCATCTGGGGGCTTCGCACGTGGAAGCCCGACCAGATCGAGCAGCCGGAGTCCTGACATGCTCGAGCACTACCTCAGTCTTGCGGTGAAGGCGATGTTCATCGAGAACATGGCCCTCGCCTTCTTCCTCGGCATGTGTTCGTTTCTCGCCGTCTCGAAGAAGGTGGAGACCGCCGCGGGCCTCGGGTTCGCCGTCGTGGTCGTGCAGACGATCACGGTGCCGATGAACAACCTGATCTACCACTACCTCCTCAAGGAGGGCGCGCTGGTCTGGATCAGCCCGGCGCTGGCCGCCTACGACCTCAGCTTCCTCGGCTTTCTCACCTACATCGGGACGATTGCCGCGATCGTGCAGGTCGTCGAGATGGCGCTCGATCGCTATGTGCCGGCGCTGTACGCGACGCTGGGCATCTTCCTGCCGCTCATCGCCGTGAACTGCGCCATCCTCGGGGGATCGCTCTTCATGGTCGAGCGGTCCTATGATCTGGGAGAGAGCGTCGTCTTCGGGATCGGGTCGGGCGGTGGATTCGCCCTGGCCATCGTC
Source organism: uncultured Vicinamibacteraceae bacterium (assembly GCA_964388335.1). Taxonomy (GTDB): domain Bacteria; phylum Acidobacteriota; class Vicinamibacteria; order Vicinamibacterales; family Vicinamibacteraceae; genus JAEZDP01. Next base: position 27,892 of record CAYMAG010000004.1, read on the forward strand.
GCCCTGGCGGCGATCCGCGAACGCATGCGCTACAGCAACGTGCCCGAGGGGCTGCGGGGCCTCGGCATCACCTTCGTCGTGGCCGGCCTGATGGCCATCGGGTTCATGGCGTTCGCGGGGATTCAGCTGTGACCACCATCGTCATGGGCGTCGGGATGTTCACCACGGTGATCCTGGCGCTGGTGGGCCTGCTGCTGGTTGCACGGCAGCGGCTGGTGTCGCTCGGCGACGTGTCGATCACGCTCGACGGCGTCGACGTGGCGCCGCTGACGACGCGCGCCGGCGGGACCCTGCTCGGCACGCTGGCCGACAACCGCATCTTCATTCCCTCGGCGTGCGGTGGCAAGGGCACCTGCGGCGTCTGCAAGGTGAAGGTGCTGGAAGGCGGGGGCACGCTGTTGCCCACCGAGCGCAGCCACGTGTCCCGCGGCGAAGCCCGGGAGGGCGTGCGTCTCAGCTGTCAGGTGAAGGTGAAGTCCGACATGCGGATCGAGGTGCCGCACGAGGTCTTCTCGGTCAGGCAGTGGACGTGCACGGTGCGCTCCAACGACAACGTCGCGACGTTCATCAAGGAACTCGTGCTCGAGTTGCCGCAGGGCGAGACCGTGCCCTTCCGCGCGGGCGGCTACATCCAGATCGAGTGCCCGCCGCACCTCGTCCAGTACAAGGACTTCGACATCGGCGACGAGTACCGGGAGGACTGGGACAAGTTCAACATGTGGCGCTACACGTCGACGGCCGACGAGCCCGTGTCGCGCGCGTACTCGATGGCCAACTACCCGGACGAGCACGACATCATCATGCTCAACGTGCGCATCGCCTCGCCGCCGCCTCGCGGTCCCGAAGGTATTCCGCCCGGCATCATGTCGTCGTACATCTTCAACCTGAAGCCCGGCGACACGGTGACGATCTCGGGGCCGTTCGGCGAGTTCTTCGCGAAGGACACCCAGGCCGAGATGGTGTTCATCGGCGGTGGCGCGGGCATGGCGCCGATGCGATCGCACATCTTCGATCTCTTCCGGCGGCTGAAGACGACGCGCACGGTGTCGTTCTGGTACGGCGCACGGAGTCTGCGTGAGGCGTTCTACGTCGAGGACTTCGACGCCATTGCGCGCGAGAACCCGAATTTCACGTGGCATCTCGCGCTGTCGGAACCGTTGCCCGAAGACAACTGGACGGGCGACGTGGGGTTCATCCACCAGGTGCTGCTCGACAGGTATCTCGACAAGCATCCGGCGCCCGAGGAGGTGGAGTACTACCTCTGCGGTCCACCCCAGATGCTCACCGCCTGCATGAACATGCTGAACGACCTCGGCGTCGAGCGCGAGGCCATCATGTTCGACGACTTCGGCTGATGTCCGCACCGACGACGTTCGGCGTCGCCCTCGGCGTGGCGTTGTGCGTGAGCGGTTGCTCGGGCGAGCCTCTCCAGGCGTCGCCCACCGTCGAGTTCGCCGGCCCGACCATGGGCACGACGTTCTCGGTGAAGGTGGTGCCCGGTGCCGAGGGGCTCACGGTGGAGGAGCGTCAGTCCATCGACGGGGCGATTCGCGACCAGCTCGTCCGCATCGACCGGCAGGTGTCCACCTGGCGCACCGACTCGACGCTGTCGTCCTTCAACGCGTCCGAGAGCCTCGAACCGAGGCCGGTCGAGGCCGAGACCTTCGCGCTGTTCAGCCAGTCGATGGAGTTCGCGGAGTTCACCGGCGGCGCCGTCGACATCACCATCGGTCCTCTGGTCGATGCGTGGGGTTTCGGCGCGAACGGCCAGGCCGACGTGGCGCCAACCGATGCGTCGCTGGCCGCCCTCGACGGGTCGCTCGGCGTCTCGCAACTCGAACTGGACGCGACCGCCCGTACGGTCAGGAAGCGCGACCCGCGGGTTCGCTGCGACTTCTCTGCCGTCGCCGCCGGCTACGCGGCGGACCTGGTGGCTGCGATGCTCGAACAGCGGGGCCACCGCAACTTCCTCGTGGACATGGGCGGCGAACTGGTCGCGCGCGGCCGCAATGCCGCCGGACGTCCCTGGCAGGTCGCCGTCGAGCGCCCGCAGGCGACCGGCCGAAGTGTCGCGCGGGTCGTCCCGCTCACCGACATGGCGATCGCCACGTCGGGCGACTACCGGAACTTCCGTATAGTGGATGGTATGCGTGTATCGCATATTCTCGACCCGCGTACCCGCCGGCCGGTGGCGCATCACCTCGCGTCGGCCACGGTCCTCGACCCGCTCGGCGCGCGGGCCGACGCCCTGTCGACGGCGCTGATGGTCATGGGCCCGGACGAGGGACTGGCGTTCGCCGAGCGCCATGGCCTGGCGGCCCTGCTGCTGGTACCAGACGCTCGCGGCGAGTACCGGGAGCAGGCGTCCTCGGCCTTCACCGCGTGGATGGCGCGGCAACCATGATCCTCCTGGCCCTGACCGTCGTGCTCATGGCGCTCGTCATGGCGGCGATGGCCGTGGGGGTCATCCTGTCGAACCGGTGCCTGCGCGGTTCGTGTGGTGGATCGGCGGTCCTCGGGCCCGATGGTACCCCTCTGTCGTGCGAGACCTGCCCGATGCGTCACACCGACGCATGCGAACGGATCTAGCGTCTTCCCGCGATTGCAGTATTCTGGAGGCTGGCTCCCGTTCATCTTCCTGTGAGGCGCACATGCGTCCGCGACTCCTCCTGCTCACGACCCTGCTCGTCTCGCCCGTGGTGTTGCCCGCTCAGGTCTGGCAGCCCAGGACGGATCCCGGACTGCGTGGCGTGCCGCGGATGACCCTGCCAGACGTCAGCTCGGACGACCAGCCCACCTTTCGTTCGAGTGTGTTGCGCGTCGGCCTGAGCGCGCTCGTCGTCGATGCCGACGGGCGTCCGGTGCTGGGGCTCACCGACGAAGATTTCCAGGTCTTCGAGGACGGGCGTCCCCAGGTGCTCGCGTCCTTCACCGCGTTCGAGTACGAGCCGGAGTCGTTGCCGGTGGACGTCACGCCGATACCGCCAGGCGCACACGCGACGTTCGTGCCGGCCACCAACGCCTTCGCGTCCGAGTCACGCCTGTTCGCCCTGTTGATCGACGATCTGCACATCGATGCGAGGCGCACCGACCGAACCAGGCAGATCGCGAAGCGACTGATCGATCAGTTGACGCCGTCCGACCTGCTCTTCGTCGGCATCACCAGCAGCGGCGAGAACACGGGCGCATTCCTGCGCGATCGGCGGAAGGCGCTCGACCTGATCAACCGCGCGGCTGGACAACGGCTGCCCGACCCGATGATCGAACTGCTCCGGTCACCGGGCGCCGACAACACCGTGGCGGGCGCGGGAGGATCGCGGACGCCTGGCCTGGCGGCCTCGGCACAGGAACGCATCGTGCACCTCGAGCAGGCCTACGAGTCCATCGGACGCCTCGCAGGCGCCGTGGCGCACATGCCCGGCCGCCGCAAGACGCTGCTGTACATCAGTGAGGGGTCATCGGTCGGCGCCACCGTGACGTCGATGGGTGAACTCAACGTGGGCGGCAGTGCCAACCGTGCCCTGCAACAGGCGATGGCCGCGGCGACGGTCGCCGACGTCGCCATCTACCCCATGAACCCGGCAGGCCTCGACCTGCCGGGCGAGCGTCTGATCGAGGGGCACATGCGCGAGCAGGATCCGGATGGTCTGTACCGGGCCCACGAAGACCACTCGAACGTGCTGACCCAGTTCCAGCAGTCACGCCAGCAGCTGCGCGACATGGCCACGCTCACCGGCGGCGTCTCGCTGGTCGACTCGAACGACTTCAACAAGGGCATCGACCGCGTGGTCCGCGACGCGAGCGCCTACTACGTGCTCAGCTACGAGCCCGATCGCGAAGTGAAGGACAGCCGGCTGCGGACGCTCGAGGTCAAGGTGCTGCGGCCAGGCATGACCGTCCTGGCGCGACGCGGGTACATCGCCCCACGCTACCTGCGGGCCGGTGAGATCAAGACCCCATCCGGACTGTCGGCCGGACTGCAGACACTGCTCAGTGACATCGTCGAGGAGGACGAACTGCCGATGCGGGTGCAGGTGGTGCCGCTGGCGGAGCGCAAGGGCAAGACACTCGTCGCCGTCATCGCTGAGGTGGACGGCGCGCCACTCGTCGCGAGCACGGAGGATGGCCGCTTGTCGCTGGACCAGGCCATCTTCAGTCTCGACGCTCGTGGGAAGACGGCGAATGCGTCCCGCCGGCATTCCAAGCTGACGTTCACGCCCGGACAGCTCGACCGACTCGACGCGTCGGCACTGCGTACCATCTGGGCCGTGGAACTGGCGCCCGGCGAGCATCAGCTCAGACTGGCCGTCGTCGACGAGTTGTCGGGTCGCGGGGGGTCGGTGTTCGTGGACCTGGCGATCCCCAAGGGGCCGCCGCCGCGCAGCGTGATTGTTGCGTCTCAGGCGCTGTCTGCGATGCCCACGCCGTTCGTCGACAGGGCCGTCGGCGACTTCCTCTCGGGCACACCGACGGCCCGCCGGGAGTTTCCCGCCGATGACACGATCGAGGTGTCGGTGACCAGCCTCGATACCCCGGTCGACGTGCACGTGGAGTCGCTCGACGGGGTCATCACGTGGCGCGGCCAGCTCGTCGTGGGCCAGCCGGCGGCACGCCTCGATATCCCGCTGGCCACTCTCACGCCCGGAGACCACCGCCTCGTGGTCGGCGACGGCGTCGCACTCCCTCCCGTCGCGTTCACTGTGCTGCCTCGCGAAGAGTCGACGAGTGCCAGACAGTCGGATCGTTGACGTGGTGTCAGGAGGACTCGGGACCACCAGGCGGCCGACCCTCGCCGTGGTGGCCGCACTCGTGGTCGCCGGGGGCGGGCTGTTTCACGCGCACACCTCGCCGGTGAGTGTCCAGACGCCCACGTTCCGGGCAGAGGTCGGTCTCGTCCAGGTGCCGGTCGTCGTGCGTGGACGTGACGGCGAACCCGTCCGCGGCCTTCCTCACGATGCCTTCGCCGTGTTCGAAGCGGGCAGGCGGATGACGCTCATCAGCGTCGACGAGATCCGCCGTGAAGCCACGGCCACTCCGTACGAGCCGCGCGACATCGTGCTGGTCATCGACGACCTGAACACGCGTCCCGAGGTCATGCCGCGGGCGACGATGGCAGCGCGGGCCATGCTGGACCAGTTGGACCCCCGTGATCGGGTGGCCCTGATCAGCACGAGTGCACAGCCTGGCGTGTCACTGGACTTCACGACCACGAGGACGCCACTCGTCCACGCGTTGCAGCGCGTGCGCGGACAGCACCTGCCCGACGGTTCGCTCGGCTACTGGCGCTCGCGGCAGGGGCTTGGCGTCCTGAAGAGCCTGCTCGAACGCCTCCGCGGGGAGGCCGACGCCGGGCGCCGCCTGCCGCTCGTGCTGTTCACGGAAGGCTACGGCATTCCGCCCGTGGAGCAGTCGGGGCTCGTCGACCGCGATCTCCTCGAGGACGTCCGGACCGTGGTGGGACTGGCAGCACAGGCCGACGTCGCCATCTACGCGATCGATCCCGCGGGCCTCGACGTCTCCCGCGGCCTTCCTTCGTCGACCGGCGCGCGGCCCGTGGGGCCCGGGGCGGCGATGCGGCGGGCGGGGGTCGCCGTGTCGTCGAGCCTGATGGCGCCGGATGACCTCTCGGCGCTGGGAGCACTCGCCCACGACACCGGGGGGCGTCTCACGCGCTCGACCAACGACCTGCTCGCCAACCTGACCGCGATGCTCTCCGACGCCGACGAGTTCTACGTTCTGACCTACGAGATGCCGGCCTACACCGACCGCGATCGGAACGGACGCATGCCCCACGTGAGGCAACTGGACGTTCGCGTGCATCGCGCCGGCGTCGATGTGCGTGCGCGACAGGGCTATGTGCATCCACGGGCGCTGTCGTGACGGCTTCGCCTCGAGGGTCCGACGCGTCCACGCGGCAGCCGTTCTCCGGAAACGAGGGCATCGCGACGCTCGCGTTGTCCACACGCGCGGCGTCCGTGCTGGCCTATTCGGCGGGCTGGCTGTCTGGAGCGCTGGTGCTGGCGCTCGAGGGACGGCGGGTCGATGTGCGGCGCCATGCCGCACAGGCGCTGCTGGGCTTCGGACTGTTGACGCTGGCCGGTCTCGCCCTGCTCCTGCTGGCTGGTGTGGCCCTGTTCGTCTCGGTGGGCCTCTTCCGTGTCCTGCTCTGGGTCGCCCAGGGCGTCATCGTGCTGGGCATCGTCGCCTGGGTCGTGGCGCTGGTCCAGACCGCGCGCGGGCTGGCGTGGCGGTGGCCGCTGCTGGCGCCCTATGCCGACCGCCTGGCGGCACTCAGCCGGCAAGTTCCCTGATTCCTTCGCTCCTTCTCCCCTTCGCTCCTTCGCTCCTTCGCTCCTTCGTTCCTTCGTTCCTTCGTTCCTTCGTTCCTTCTCTCCTTCGCTCCTACATCTCGCCGTTCCACTCCTCCGGCTCGGCGGCCGTGGCCCGGACGATCTCCATGTGCCACTTGCCGCCACCCCACGGCTCGATGACCTCGGCCGCGATGACGTCCACGAGCAGTTCGCCGAAACTGCGGGTTTCGGGATCGCCCTCGAGGTGGTAGGCCGACTCGTCCCAGCTGAAGTTCGGATACATGACGAGCGTGAGGAAGAGGTCGTACCCGTCGTCCACGACGATCAGCTGGCCGCAGGGGCGCTTCAGCGTGGAGTGGTAGATCAGGTACTTCTCGGCGCTGTGGGCGCGGATATACCGCTTGAGCGCGAACTCCCGGGCGACGATCTCCTCGACGGCGATCTTCTTCTCCCAGCAGTCGCGGCAGTACTTCTCTTCGCCCCTGGGCTCCGAGACGTCCTTCGCTCCACACAGGGCACAGCGGGCGCTCGAGACGGTCCGTCGTGGCATGTCGTGGTCACTCTCCGCTGACGGGACCGTCGAACGCCGGGAGATACATCCGCTCGACGTATTCCTTGAGCATGCGGCGCGTACAGAACTGCGGGGCCACGGTGCGGATCGATTCCTTGACCATGTGCACCCAGCGGCGGGGGATGTCCTGGGCGTCGCGTTCGTAGAACGCCGGCACGACCTCCGTCTCGAGGAGCCGGTAGAGCGCGTCCGCGTCGGCGGCGTCCTGCCGGCCCTGGTCGTCCAGCTCGACGCCCGGCTCGATCAGCCAGCCGTTGCCCCCGGCGAAGCCCTCGGGCCACCATCCATCGCCGATGCTGACGTTCAGCACGCCGTTGCTCGCAGCCTTCATGCCGCTCGTGCCACTGGCTTCCATGGGCTTGCGGGGGTTGTTGAGCCACACGTCGCAGCCCTGCACGAGGTAGTGCGCCACGTGCAGGTCGTAGTCCTCGACGAACGCGATACGGCCGGCATAGCGGGGGTCGAGCGCACGGCGATAGATGCCCTGGAGCGCGTGCTTGCCCGATTCGTCGGCAGGATGGGCCTTTCCGGCGAACACGATCTGTACGGGCCGTCTGGGGTTGCTGAGCAGCCGCGTCAGCCGGTCCGGGTCCGAGAAAATCAGTTCGGGCCGCTTGTAGGCCGTCATGCGGCGAGCGAACCCGATCGTCAGGGCGCCGGGATCCAGCAGCGTGCCGCCCGCAACGACGCGGGTCGGCGTGACGTCGCTCATCCAGCGGGCGCGGACACGCTCACGGACGAAGTCGTACATGAAGGTGCGCATGCGGTCACGCGTCGCCCATAGCTCCTCGTCGGGGATGGTCAGCACGTCGTCCCACACGGCGGGGTCGTCGTGGCGGTCCCGCCATCCCTCGTCCAGGTAACGGTCCAGCAGGCGTCGCAACTCCAGCGCCATCCAGTTGGTCAGGTGGATGCCGTTGGTCACCGCCTTGACTGGTTCGCTCTGCGGCGGGAGTTCGGCGATGAGCGGAGCCCACATCTCGCGGGTCACGTGGCCGTGCAACTGGCTCACGCCGTTGATGCCGGCGGCGCTCCGCATCGCGAGGGCGGTCATGTTGAACAGCGTGCCATGCCCGCTGTCGTACCGTCCCAGTGCGAGGAAGTCTTCGCGATGGTCACCGAGGCCTCCCCAGCACCCGGCCAGGTGCGTCTCCACCATGTGAAAGGGGAAGGCGTCGTGGCCCGCGGCCACCGGCGTGTGGGTCGTGAACACCGTCGTGCGTCGCACCTCGGCGTGGGCGGCCTCGAACGTGGCGCCCTGCTCGAGCAGCTCGCGAATGCGCTGCAACACCACGAAGGCGGCATGCCCCTCGTTCAGGTGCCAGACGGCGGGGTCATGCCCCAGCGCGCGCAGCACGCGGACGCCGCCGATACCGAGGATGATCTCCTGCTGAACCCTCGTCTCCTTGTCGCCGCCATACAGGCGGGCGGAGAGTTCGCGATCCCAGGGGGCGTTCTCGTCGAGGTTCGTATCCATCAGATACAACCGCACGCCCCCGAGCTTCACTTCCCAGACCGAGACCTGCACCGTGCGGTTGCCGAGCGGCACGGAAATCAGGAGGTCGTTGCCATCGGGCGTCTGCGCACGGCGAACGGGCGCCTCCTGCCAGTTCAGTTGCTCGTAGATCTCCTGCTGCCATCCATCGGGCGTCACGCTCTGGTGGAAGTACCCCTGGGGATACATGAAACCGACGCCGATGAAGGGCAGCCCGAGATCCGAGGCTTCCTTGCAGTGATCGCCGGCCAGCACGCCCAGGCCGCCGGCGTAGATCGGCAGCGACTGGTGCAGGGCGAACTCCGCCGAGAAGTAGGCAATGGGCCGCGCGCGCCCGTGGTCCGTGCGGGTGTTCCACCAGGTGCCTTCGCCTGTCCGTGCCGCGCTCAACTGGCGCACCGCCTCGTCGTACACGGCGAGAAAGGCGGGATCCTCTGCGGCGGCATCACACCGCTCCTGCGAGACGAGTTGCAGCAATCTCACGGGATTGTGCTGGGTCAGGCGCCACAGCTTGTAGTCCAGCTTGCGGAAAACGTCGCGTGCCCCGTTGTGCCACACCCACCAGAGATCGGTAGCGAGATCGAGGAGGCCGGAAATGCGTTCGGGAAGAATAGGAGGCTGAGACATGGCGTCGAAAGGCTCCTATCGTACACTCACGCGCATGCGATCACGTATCAATCGTCGGGAATTCGTCAGGAGCGGCGCCGCGGCCGCCGGTCTTGGAGCGGTGTCCGCCGACCTGGCTGCAGCGGCGCCCGCGATTCGACAGTCGGGGCCGCGCCCGGTCGTCATCGCGTCGGCCAACGGCCATCGTCACACCAACGGCGGCACCGAGACCTGTGTCGTGCGCGCCTTCCGGCTCATGACCGGCGGCGCCGACGTGCTCGAGGCACTGATCGAAGGCGTCAACATCGTCGAACTCGACCCGGCCGACACGAGCGTAGGCTTCGGTGGCCTGCCGAACGCGGACGGCGTCGTGCAACTCGACGCCTGCTGCATGCACGGGCCCCGCAAGCGTGCCGGCGGTGTCGGGGCACTGGAGGGTGTCCGCACGCCCTCGAAGGTCGCGTATGCGGTCATGCAGCAGACCGACCATCACCTGATCGTCGGCCACGGGGCGCAGACGCTCGCGCGTCAACTCGGTTTCGCCGTCGAGGACGACCTCAACACCGACGCGTCCCGCAGGCTGTGGCTGAACTGGAAGCGTCGCATCGACCCCGAGCACTTTCTGGACCCGGAGAAGCGGGCCGGTGCCGGCTTCGAGGCCGGTCTTCAGATGGTACGTGAGGGCCTGGTCGACCCCGAGCACTACTTCGGCACCATCAACTGCAACGGCGTCAACCGGAGCGGCGACGTCTGCGGCGTCACGACGACCAGCGGCCTCGCCTGGAAGATACCGGGGCGCGTCGGTGATTCACCCATCCTCGGCGCCGGGCTCTACGTGGATGGAGACGTCGGGGCCGCCGGTTCGACCGGGCGGGGCGAGGCCAATCTGTACGGGCTGTGTTCCTATCTCGTCGTCGAACAACTGCGGATGGGCAAGTCACCCACGGACGCCGGGATGGAAGCCCTGCGTCGGATCAAGGCGGCCACCGTCGAGAAGCGGTTGCTCGATGACAACGGGAATCCGAAGTTCCAGGTGAACTTCTACGTGGTCAATCGCACCGGGGAATTCGCCGGAGTGGCACTCTACGAGAGCCAGTTTGCCGTCTGCACCGAGAACGGCCCCGAAGTGCGACCGAGCGAGGCCCTGCTACCGGGCAAGCCGAACTGGTAGGCTCGTGGTGCCCATGACCCGAGTGGTGCTGTCGTGCGTCGGAGCCTGGATGATGACGGGGGGCCTGGCGTTCGCCCAGGACGCCGCGCCGCTGCGTGCCGCGCCCGCCCGCTTCGGTGATCCGGCGCGTCTGGAGCGGCTCGCGTCCGCGTTTCCGGAGATCGACCGGATCTTCCGGGAGTACGGAGCCGACGCCCACGTTCCCGGCATGGCCTGGGGAGTGGTCGTGGATGGCCGGCTGGTGCACCGGGGCGCGATGGGGCATCGCGACATCGCGTCGGGCGCGCCGGTGGATCAGCAAACGGTGTTCCGCATCGCGTCGATGACCAAGAGCTTCACCGCACTCGCCATCCTGAAGCTCCGGGACGAGGGAAAGCTGTCGCTCGACGACCCCGCCGAGCGCCATGTGCCGGAACTGGCTGGCCTCGCGTATCCGACGGCGGATGCGCCGCGCATCACGATTCGGCACCTGCTGACACATTCGGCGGGCTTCCCCGAGGACAATCCCTGGGGTGATCAGCAGCTCGCCATCACCGACGCCGCCATGACGGCGTTGCTGCTGCAGGGCATTCCCTTCTCGAATCCGCCGGGCATCGCGTACGAGTACTCCAATTTCGGCTTCGCCCTGCTCGGCCGGATCGTGTCGGTCGTCTCCGGCGAGCCCTACCGCGACTACGTCCAGCGCGCGATTCTCGCCCCGCTCGGCATGCACGCCACGACGCTCGAACCGGCAGACGTTCCGGCGGACCGGCTGGCCCGCGGCTACCGGTGGGAGGACGACACGTGGAAACTCGAGCCCGCGCTGGCCGACGGCGCGTTCGGCGCCATGGGCGGCATGCTGACGTCGATCGATGACCTCGGGCGGTACGTCGGGTTCCTGCTGTCGGCCTGGCCGCCCCGCGATGACAACGACACGGGCCCGGTGCGGCGCGCGTCGGTTCGCGAGATGCAGCAGGTCTGGCGCATGCGCCCGGCCGCGGTATCCGTCGGCGGGCCGGACGAGCCCCTGCGACTGTCCGCCGGCGGGTACGGGTATGGACTGCGCGTCACACAGTCGTGTGACATCGAACACAACGTCGGGCATGCAGGCGGACTGCCCGGGTACGGGTCGCTGATGTTCTGGCTGCCCGAGCACGGCGTGGGGCTCGTCGCGGCAGGAAATCTCACGTACACGTCATGGGGCCCGCGCTTCGACGCCGCGCTCGCCGCCCTCGCCTCGACTGGCGCGCTGCGTGCGCGTGAACCGCAGCCATCTCCGGCGCTCACGAGTGCGTATGCTGCCGTCTCGCGCCTGGTCGTGGAGTGGGACGATGTGCTGGCCGACGAGATTGCCGCCGGAAATCTGTACCTCGACAGGTCGAAGGACCGACGCCGGCGTGACCTCGAGCAACTGCGCGAGCGCCACGGCCGATGCTCCGCCGACTCGCCGATCGACGTCGAGAATGCGCTGCGAGGTGCGTGGACGATGACGTGTGAGCGTGGGGCCGTACGCGTGGCCATCACGTTGTCGCCAACCGTGCCCCCTCGCGTCCAGTACCTGTCGGCCGTCTCGGCGGCTGCCTCGCCCCCCTCGGTCCGCCCGGCCCGTGCATGTCCGCCTGCGGGCCAGTGAACGATGCGCGTACGTGCGTGCAGATGACAGGGCTTGCCATCGAACGCCATCGGTCCGGTCCGTCCCGGCACCGGTGCCTCGTCTTTCGGTGATCAGCCGGTGCCGGTTGCACCGGCGGCGTCAGGCGGCTCGTTCGACCGTCAGCGTCAGGAGGGTCAGCATCTGATCGTCGGCCGTGATGTCGAAGCGGTAGACGCCGGTCTCCGGCAATTCGAGTTCGAGCGGGACGTTCAGCGTGACGGCAGGCCGTTGCTCGGTGAACTGCACCACCCTGTGGGCGTGCAGGCCCTCGGCGCCGGACGGGTACGTCCCGCGAATCCCGATGGTGCGCGTCCCACGAACCTCACCGGCCCTGAGCGCGATGACCGCGCGTACGTTCAAGACGAGCGGCGGTGCGTCCTCGACGTGTTGCGGCGTGATGGCCACGCCGTCGACGATGCCGATGACGTCGGCCGAGCCGTCCGGCTGCAGGTCGACCCGCTGGCAGAAGATGGCCATGGCGACGAAGGGCCCGCGGGGCACCGGCATGCCAGCCAGTCTACCCCTGCGGGCCCCACGGAATGTCAGGACGCGACTAGGAAACGGCGGAGAGGTGTGTATGACCGCCGAAGACGGCCGTCTGCCAGCCGCGCAGCTTCAAACCCTCGTGCCAGGCGCGCGCCACGCGCTCGAGCGGATCCCACTCCTCGAAGACGCGGCTCATCAGTTGCTTGCCGTTGACGAAGTAGCGCAACTCCGTGCCGAACGGATGGGGACAAATCTCACAGCGCACGATCTGCCCGGCACGTCGCAGTTTCCACAGCACTCGTCGCCGGGTCGGCAGATTCCGCATCGACAGTCTCCCTCGGACCTCAACAGGGCGCGCAGCCACACTGCTGCGCAGCTAGAGGATGAGACGCAAGACATATGCCGAGAAGTTCCTGCCATGGATGTGCCGAAGACCGCCCCTTGCGGAGTCGGGCGTACTGTTTCAATGCAGTAGAATTTTCCGTTCGGAAGAGATGGCGCCCCGCAAGAAGGGTCAGGCAGGGTATGGCTGGCGTGTGGCTGGCGGATTGTTGAAGCCGCGCGCGTATGGATCGCGTGCCGTGGTACGTTTGCGCGTTGACTCTTCCGGGCGTCTGCGGAGAGTCTTCGGTGCGGTGGCGCGTGCCGTCTCCAGCCCGCGCGAATGTCCCGCCAGCGTGCATTCAGGTAAGGCCGCTCGGCTTCGAGGAGAGGCGGTGGTGTGCTGGTGTGCTGCGCGAGAACGCTATCCGTCGTGGGTGCCGCACTCATCATTGTCGCTGTTGCGCCCGTCGTCAGTACGGCCCAGTTCCCGATCGGACGTCCCCTTGGCCTCCCCCCCGACACGATGCCGCGGCGTCCGGCGACCGCGGCACCGCCGGAAAGCGATGTACCGGTTCAACAGCCCACCTTCCGCACGACAGTCGAGTTCGTTGAAGTGGCGGTCGTACCGACGGACAAGAACGGTCAGTTCGTCGGTGACCTCACGCGTGAGGACTTCGAACTCTTCGAGCAACGACGCCGACAACGCATCGTCGCCTTCACCAAGGTCGACCTTCCCACCGCCATGGCGCCGGCGAGCGACGACGTCGTGCCGACCACAGGCGCGGGGCCCGCGCCAACTGAACGCGTGGACAGCAACGCGCTGAGCGACGACGCCCGCGTCTATGTGCTCCTGCTGGACGACCTGCACGTCGCGTCAGAGCGGACCCTTCGCGTACGAGAGAACGCCAGGGCCTTCATCGAACGCTACACCTCGGCCGGCGACCTCGTGTCGGTCGTTCTGGTCAGCGGGCGCACCAATGCGCTCGGATTCTCGCGTGACCGTCAACGGCTCCTGGCCTCGGTCGAGCGGTTCAACGGCCAGAAGCTTCGCTCCGCGACGTACGAGCGGTATGTCGACCAGCGTCTTGGGGGAGGCACGGCGCTGTGGGACGACCGCGACCCGAACGACGGCGAGCGCGCGTACCGGGCGCGCGCCTCGATGGCGACGCTGGCCGACGTCACACGGGTGCTGGCCTCGACGGGCGGCCGTCGCAAGGCGCTGCTCTACTTCAGTGAAGGCATCGACTACAACGTCGCCGACGTCATGGGCAGGGTCCAACGCTACGCATCGGAGGTGACGCACACCATGGCCGATGCCCTGTCGGCGGCCACGCGTGCGAACGTCACCGTGTATGCCATCGACCCGCGCGGGCTGGCGTCGGGAGAAGAGGACGCGATCGAACGACCGATCTATGCGGAGCGGCCCGTGGTCGACCTCAGCGAGCCCGGGCGGATGGGGGAAGAGTCGCAGGCCATTCAGAGCCTCAGGGGGTTGACGGAGCCCACCGGCGGTTTCGCCGCAACGGACGTGAATGGCATCGATGCGGCATTCGCCCGCATCGTTCGCGAGAACAGTTCCTACTACGTGATGGGGTTCGAGCCGAGTGCGTCGGCCAAAGGAGGCGCCTTCCGCGAGATCGATGTGCGTGTGAAGAGGAAGGGCGTCACGCTCGTCACGCGGAAGGGATACCTCGTTCCGCGGCGCGACGACGCTGCGCCGGAGGCACCCGCAGACGCTGCACCGGAGCTGCTGCCGGAACTCGCGCACCTTCTCCGTAGCGTGCTGCCTGTCCCTGGCCTCGCCCTTCGGCTGCAGGCGATTCCCTTCAGGTCGGAATCCTCCTCGACGCGCGTGCACGTTGTCGTGGAAGTCGATGGCAGTCAACTCGCGTTCGAAGCGAAGGGCCCGCACTTCACGGAGCGGGTAGACCTTGCCGTCCTGACGGTGGACGCCACAGGCCGGGCCGGGAATGGCACGCAGGCGGCGCTGCACCTGACCGTCAAGGAGGACGAGGTGGGGCGCGTACGGATGACGGGGCTTCGCTGGTTGTCGACCCTCGATCTCCAGCCGGGCCACTACCAGCTGCGCGTCGCCGGCACCGCCGCCAACAGCGCACAGCGCGGCCTCGCGATTGCCGAAGTGGACGTGCCCGATTTCGATCGATCCAACGTCGCCTTGAGCGGCGTCGCACTCACATCGCTGCCGGCGCCGCTGGCCACCACATCGGGTGAGCGATGGCCGTACGATCAGCTGTCGGGACCGCCTACCGCGACGCGCCGATTCGTCGCCGGAGATCGTGTGTCTGCGTTCGCCCAACTCTATCAGCGCGGACCAGCCCTCGAGCGCGGCGCGCTTCACGTCACAGCGACGGTCGTCGCGACATCATCCGGCGAGGAAGTTCCCGTGCCGGTGTCGCGAGAGGCCGAGACCAGTGACGCCGATCTGTCCACCGAGCACCTCACGCTCGCGTTCGACACGACATCCCTTCCGGCCGCGCAGTACGTGCTCTCGATACAGGGCCGAACACGCGATGGTCGCACGGTGGCCCAGCGAGTCGTGCCCTTCGAGGTCGTGCCGCGCGCCGCGACGTTCCAGTGAAGGCCCGACGCCGGGGAGTACAAACTCTGGCAAAGTCTGACACTCGTGCTAACTTGCGGGATTGACGCGGAGGAGCACCATGAACGTGTCGCTGACACCGGAACTCGAGAAGTTCGTCGACGACAAGGTCGAAAGCGGTCTCTACAACAACGCGAGTGAAGTCGTGCGCGAGAGCCTTCGGCTCCTCAAGGAGCACGACGAGATCCGCTTGAAGTGGCGCGAGCAGATCGAGCGCGGTTGGCTTGATTCTCAGGCGGGCCGCGTCGTCGACGGGCCGAAGGCCATGGCCGATGCCAGGACGCGCCTGAAGAACGTGTCCAAGAAGCGCGCGTGAGCAAGCGGTATCAGCTCGCCGAAGCCGCACAACGCCAGGTCGACGAGATCGGCGTCTTCATCGCCGATGACAGCATCGAGGAGGCGCTCAAGGTCTACGACGCCCTCCAGGAGGCATTTGAACTCCTCGCGGAGAACCCCGGTATCGGCCACACACGCGAGGACCTCACCGATCGGCCGCTGAAGTTCTGGAGCGTCTTCTCGTACCTCGTCGTATACGATCCCGCGACCGCACCCCTCACAGTTGTGGCCGTCCTGCACGGAGCGCGGGACGTCGCGCAACTCCTGAAGAACATCGAGCCGTGATTGCGAGCCTTCTCGCGACCTCCATGGTCTGCTCGAGTTGCGGAGTGAAGGTCACGATCAACATCGGCGGGTCGGAGCAGGTGTGCGCCCGTGGGAAAGCGATCCGCGCCGCGCTCCCAGTCAGCCAAGACAATCACCTGTCGAAGTGACGCGTGCATCATGGCTGGGCCGCCGTGCTCGACGTGCACCTGTGGCCGTCGTCAGTGAACGGCTGCCCTCTTTGCCGCACGGATGAGCCATCCGGACATCGTCAGGCGCGCCGAATCAGTCGGCGCCCAGTTCGTTGCCCTACGGAGAACCCACAAGGTGCTGGTGCGGAAGGAGGGACTTGAACCCTCACCGAGTTGCCCCGACAGGTTCCTGAGACCTGCGCGTCTGCCAATTCCGCCACTTCCGCGTGGGGAGGTGTGACCGGGCGGTCACAAGACGGCAAGTATAGCGCAACGTCTCCGGCCCTACAATGATCGGGACGCCGTCGAAGGCGCATTCACCGAAAGGACAGTGCCCGTGGCTCTGCGACGTGGCGTGTGGCTCGTACTCTTCTTCGTCTTCCTCGCCGTGCTGTCCTCTGCAGCGCTGGTCGCGCTGTCGTGGTTCGCCCTGTCTCGCGGCCCCTTGCTGACGTCGAAAGGCGTGCTGGTCGTACGCGTGACCGGCGACCTGGACGAGATCCCGGTCAACGTGCTCGATCAGGTCTTCCAGGAGCGTCCCACCGTGCGGTCACTGGTGGACGTGATTCGGGCGGCAAAGACCGACAGCCGCGTCACGGGCCTCCTGCTCCAACCCGTCGCTGCGCCGGCGCTGTGGGGCAAGGTGCAGGAACTGCGTGACGCGCTCGTCGACTTCCGGTCGTCCGGCAAGCCGCTCGTCGCGTTCCTCGAGTTTGCAGGCGACCGCGAATATGCGCTGGCCTCTGCCGCCAATCGCGTGGTGCTCGTCCCCTCCGGGCAGTTGAACCTCGTCGGGCTGGCCAGCTATCAGGTGTTCCTCAGGGGCACGCTCGACGCCGTCGGCGCGACGCCCGACCTCCTGCACATCGGTGACTACAAGACGGCGGTCAACATGTTCACCGAGAAGGGCTTCACGCCGGCGCATCGCGAGATGACCGCCTCACTCAATCACGACGCGTTCGAACAACTGCTGGCGACCATCGCCGATGCGCGCAACAAGTCGATCAACGAGATTCGGACGCTGGTCGACCAGGGGCCGATGCTGCCTGACGCCGCACTCCGCAACGGTCTGGTCGACGACGTGGCGTACTTCGACCAGATGGGCCGGGCCACCGGGCTCGGCGACACGTTCGAGACCATCGATCTTCGCACCTACCTGCAGGTCGCCGCGCGGATGCGTGCGCCCGCAGGGGCGCCCCGTGTTGCGGTCCTCTACGCGGTGGGCACCATCGTCTCCGGGACGAGTGGAGACGGACCGGCCGGCGCGACGGTCGGCTCGGACACGCTGGCAGAACACATCCGGGAGGTACGCAAGGACGACTCGATCAAGGCGGCCGTCCTGAGGATCGACAGCCCCGGAGGGTCCACGGTGGCCTCCGATGTCATCTGGCGGGAGTTGACGCTGCTGCGGGAGAAGAAGCCGCTGGTCGTGTCGATGTCGGACCTGGCGGCCTCTGGCGGCTACTACATCGCGATGCCTGGACACGTGATCGTCGCCCAGCCCGGGACGCTCACCGGCTCGATAGGCATCTTCTCGGGCAAGTTCGTGGTGGGCGGCACGTACAACAAGCTCGGCATGACCATCGAATCCGTCAGCGAGGGCAAGTTCGCGGAGATGTACTCGGGCGCCCGTCCGTTCACGCTCGACGAGCGCGCGAAGATCGAAGAGCAGATGCAGGCCTTCTACGATCAGTTCATCGAGAAGGCCGCCGCCTCACGCGGGTCGACGCCGGAGCAGATCGATGCGGTGGCGCAGGGGCGGGTCTGGACCGGGCGTCAGGCCAGGGACGTGGGACTCGTCGACGAGTTGGGCGGGCTCGATCGCGCGCTCGTGATCGCCAAGCAGCGCGCCGGCCTGGCCGGCGACGCCGCAATCAACGTCGTCGTGTACCCGCCACGGAAGACGCTGTTCGAGGTACTGACGGGCAGTTGGTCCGGGGGAGAAGGGATGCGTGTGTCGCTGTTGTCGGCCCTGCTGTCGGCGGAGGAGCGGGCGGCGCTTGGCGCGGTACGCCAGCCGATGACGATGCTGCGGCGCGGCGAACCGCTGGCCCTGCTCCCCTGGGTGTTCGTCAGGTAATGAGGCGGCTCAGGACCGTCCGATCGACGGAGATGGTCATCTTCTCCTTCGCCTTGCCCATGTAGCTGGCGAAGAATTGCGCGCGCTTCTGCGAGGCCAGTTCCCGCCGCAGACTCTCGCGGGCGGTGGTCATCGCTGCCGCATCGACGTCCGCCCGCTCGACGACACGGATGATGACGGCGCCATTGCTCGTGACGATGGGGTCGCTCACCGCGCCGACCGGCAGCGAGAACGCGGCCTTGTCGACGGCGGGGCTCGGGCCGGCTTCCGGCACGGCGCTGCCGCGGGTGATGTCGTCGGTCGTCCTCACCGACAGACCGGCCGCCCTGGCTGCGGCGCCGAAGTTGGCCGCTGACTTCAGCGTCGGGGCGACCGATGCCGCACGCTGCTGGGCGAGGGCCTGCGTGCGCTGCCGTCGCAGGTCCGTCTCGACGCGGTCCTTCACGGCCTCGAGGGCGGGCAGCGTCGACGGGTTGGTGCCGGTGACCGTGATGAACGCGAAGCCGGCAGGGGTTCGCAGCGGCTCACTCACGGCTCCCGGCTCGAGCGCGAATGCGGTGGTCGACACGGCGGGCGCCGGGCCGAGGCCAGGCACCGGCTCGGTGGCCGTGAAGAACTCCGACTCGACCACTTTCAGGCCGCGCGCGGCGCCCACACGGTCGAGGTCGGCGGCGGTCTTCACTTCGCCGGCGATGGCGTTGGCGAGGTCCTGCGCGCGCGTCTGTGCCCGTTCGAACTTGAGCTGCTCGGCGATCGTGGCGCGCACGCTGTCGAGCGGCTGGACGTCTCCAGCCTTCTTGTCGGTCACCTTGATGATGTGAAACCCGTACGCCGTCCGCACGAGGTCGCTGACCTGCCCGGGCTCGAGCGTGAAGGCGACGGCTTCGAACTCGGGCACCATGCGGCCGCGGCCGAAGAAGTCGAGGTCGCCTCCGCGGCTGGCGCTGGCGACGTCCTGCGAGAACCTCGTGGCCAGCGCGGCGAAATCGGCCCCGGCGCGCACTTGCTTCAGCAGGTCTTCGGCCTGCGCCCGCACGGCGGCCTCGTCCTTGCCTTCGAGGTTCAGCAGGATGTGACTGGCCCGCACTTCTTCCTGCGTCGAGTACTGGTCGATGTTCTGGTTGTAGGAACGCTGGACGTCCTGCTCCGGTACCGTGATGTTGGCGCGGATCGCTTCCGTGTCGACCTGCAGGTACTTGATTTTCCGCTGGTCACCGACCCGGTAGGTCTCCGTGTTGGCCTCGAAATACGCCGCGACGTCGGCGTCGGTCAGCGTCACCTCGTCCTGGAAGTCGACGGCCGGGAAGGGGACCACGTCGAGCTTCACCTTCTCGTTCCGGCGGCGGTACTCCTCGTCCGCTTCGGCATCGGACACGGTGATCCATTCAGTCAACGCCGCGCGCAGCTTGTCGAGGACGAGACTGCTGCGCACCTCTTCTTCGAATTCGGCGGTGCTGAGGGGGGGACGCTGCGAGCGCAGCAACTGGCGGTAGCGCGGCTCGCCAATGAAGACGCCGTTCTCCTGGAACGCCGGAATCTCCATGATGCGCTGGCGTACTTCGGCGTCGGAGGCGGTCATCCCCAGCCTCCTGGCCTCGGCCAGCGTGGCCTGTTGGTCGATGAGCTGCTGCAGCACCTGCTGGTCGATGCCCAACTGGCGCAGCATGCTCTCGTTCATGCCGCCGCCGTAGGCGTTGCGGAACTGGGCAAGCTGGGCGTTGTAGGCGCGCGTGAACTCGTTCACCGTGATTCGACGGCCATCCACCGACGCCAGCGTTTCGCCGGCGGCACCGGTGCCCGACGGGGTGAAGAAGTCGGGGATGTAGAACACGACGAACGCGAGCACCACGAGGCCAAGGCTCCACTTCAGCCAGGCCTGCTGGCGCCGCATCCGATCCAACATCGTCATATCATGCGTCTCCGGGCGCCGGCAGTGGGCTGCCGGCAAGACCGCCCATTATACGGCACTGGCTGTGTGCCGCTTCGGCCAATGGTGCTATAGTCAGCCTGTCTGCCGTGGGCCGGCCCTGGCCGATTCACGCGGTGCCGCCGGCCTCGTTCCGTCCTCACCCCCGGTGCTGCGCCCGTCCAGTGACCGAGACTCTGGCTCACCGCTTACCTCAGCTCGCCCGCACCGTCCGCCGCGCGCTCGCACCACGTCCCGCACTCCTGGCGTGGCATGACGCGATCGGGGGCGTGCGTACGCCGGGAGATGTGGGACGCACCCTCGTCGGCCGCCTCGACGCGTGGTTGCCCCTCGCTCAATGGACGTTGCCGGCCGTGACCCGGCTGGCCAGAACCGGGCAGCCCGTGTCGTTGCTGTTCCTGGACCTCGACGCCTTCAAGTGCGCGAACGACACGTACGGGCACCTGATGGGCAGCCGTGCACTCGTGGAGGTCGGGGCCCTGCTGCAGTCGTGCACGCGCGCGACCGATACGGTAGCCAGGTACGGAGGGGACGAGTTCGTCGTGGTGCTGCCAGAGACCGACCGCCGGCAGGTGCGGGTGGTGGCGCACCGCATGCAGCAGCGGATGGCCACGGCCGCCTTCCTGCAGGGTTTCGGACGCAAACGGACTTGGGGCCTGCCGCTACGGTGGTGCGGTCCCGCGAGGGAGTAGGACAACGTGAGTCTTCGTTCGCTGTTTTCGCTGTTTTCGAGTGATCTGGCCATCGATCTGGGGACGGCCAATACCTGCGTCTACGCGCGGGGCAAGGGCATCGTCGTCAACGAGCCCTCGATCGTGGCGATCAACAAGATCAACGGTCGCATCGAGGCGGTCGGCAAGGAAGCCAAGGACATGCTCGGGCGCACGCCCGGCAACATCGTCGCCATCAAGCCGATGAAGGACGGCGTCATCGCCGATTTCGAGGTCACCGAGAAGATGCTGACCTACTTCATCAAGAAGGCGCACAACCGGAACGTCTGGGTGCGTCCGCGCATTGTCATCGGCGTGCCGAGCGAGATCACGCAGGTCGAGAAGCGCGCCGTGAAGGACTCGGCCTACCGCGCCAAGGCGAGCGAGGTCCATCTGGTGGAAGAAGCCATGGCGGCCGCCATCGGTGCAGGCATGCCGATCACCGAACCCGCCGGCAACATGATCGTGGACATCGGCGGAGGCACGACTGACATCGCGGTGATTTCCCTGGCTGGCATCGTGTACAGCAAGGCCGTCCGCGTGGCGGGAAACGAGATGGACGAGGCGATCATCTCGTACATCAAGAAGACCTACAACCTGCTCATCGGCGAGCGGACCGCTGAGCAGATCAAGATTGAACTCGGGTCGGCCTATCCGCTCGACGAGCCGATCGAGATGGAGATCAAGGGGCGGCACCTCGTCGAGGGCGTGCCCAAGACCATCACCATCAGCGACGAAGAGATACGGAAGGCGCTCGCCGAGACCGTCAACGTCATCGTCGACGCCGTGAGGATTGCCCTGGAGCGTACGCCGCCCGAGTTGTCGGCCGACATCGTCGATCGCGGCATCGTCCTGACCGGTGGAGGCTCGATGCTGAAGAACCTCGATCGACGGTTGCGCGAGGAAACCGGCCTCCCGGTGGCGATGGCCGAGGATCCGCTGTCCACCGTCGTCCTGGGCGCGGGGAAGATGCTGCTCGACTTCAACCTTCTGCGCAAGATTTCCATCGACTGACACGCGCCACGGCGCCAGGCGCACGCACGTGTTTCCGACCCACGATCGCGGCACCGTCCTCGAATCCCACCGCCGCACCGGCTACCTGCTGGTGGCGGTGCTGCTCGGACACGTGCTGCTGATTTCCGCGCAGGTCAGCAGCCCATCGGGCGCCACCTTGCTCGAAACCGTGCTGTTCGGAGGGCTGTCGCAGGTCCAGCTGGGTTCGGCCCGCGTCGTCCAGGGCGTGTCCGGCGCGTGGAGCGAGTACGTCGCGCTGCGCCAGTACCGCACCGAGGCACGGCGTCTGCAGGACGCGCTCGACCGGATGGGCGTCGAACTGCAGCAGGCCCGCGCACAGGCTCGCCGCACCGAACAACTCGAGAGGCTCCTGCAGCTGAGGCTGACGCAGCTGCCCGACACGCTCGCCGCGCAGGTGATCGCCGCCGATCCGACCGTCGCCTTTCGCACGGTGACCATCGACAAGGGGCACGTCGACGGCGTGCGGCGGGACATGGCCGTGCTGTCTCCCGTGGGCGTCGTGGGCCGTGTGATCGACGAGCCGGGCCGCCACAGCGCGAAGGTCCAGCTGATCATCGATCGCAACGCCGGGGTCGGCGCCCGTCTCGAGCGGACGGGCACCGGCGGCGTGGTCGTGGGCGCCGACGGCGATCCGCCGCTTCGCATGGAATACGTCTCGAACCTTGCGACGGTCGAGCCCGGTGACCTGGTGGCGACGTCGGGCCTCGACGGCATCCATCCGGCCGGCTACGTGATCGGCCGTGTCGAGCGCGCGGAGCGGGGAGCCGGGTTGTACCGCGACATCCGGATTCGTCCCACGGTGGACTTCTCGGCGCTCGACGCCGTGCTCGTGGTGACCAGCGCGCCACTGCCATCCGTGACCGACGAGACGCCATGACCCGCGTCCTGGTGGTCGCCGGTGTCGGCGTGGTGGCGCTCATCCTGCAGTCGGTGATCGGGTACCAGCTCGTGGGACGGCGGTCTCCTGTCGATTTGCCTCTGGTAGTGGTGGTGTCCGGGGCCATCTTCCTCGGACCCACGGTCGGTCTGCTGGCCGGCACCATCACGGGGCTGGCGCAGGATGCGCTGTCGGGCGGCATTCTCGGGGTGGCCGGGCTCGCCAAGACGCTCGCGGGCTTCATCGCCGGCGTGATGGCGACGCAGTTCATCGTGTCGAGCCTGCTGCCGAGGTTCGTCGTCTTCATGACGATGACCTGGGTACATGGGGTATGTTTTGTCGGCGTGTACGCCATGATAGAGAGAGCGGGCCTGGGGAATCCGTGGCGCGGGCTGCTGGTGCAGAGCCTCCTGAATGCGGTGGTCGGCGTCGTGGCCACCCGATTCGTGGAGCGCGCGCCCGAGATGTGGCGGCGTCGCAGCCAGCGGCCGCGTTCGGAGCGCCGGCGCTTCAGCCGGTGAGGACCAGGACGTACGAAGCATGCACGTAGGAGAAGAACGCCACGACCTGACGCTGCGTCTGCGCATCCTCCAGTGGGGGTGTGTCGTGGTGATCCTCGTGCTGGCGACGGCCTTCTGGTACTTCCAGATCGCGCGTCACGAGCAGTTCCTCGTCATGGCCGAGAACAACCACCAGCGGTCCCTGCCCCTGCAGGCGCCGCGCGGCGTGCTGTTCGACCGGCATGGCGAGGTGCTCGTCGAGAATCGATACGCGTTCAACATCTCGATCGTCCGCGAGCAGAGTCGAGACCTGCCTCGCACCGTCGCGATGGTCGCGAAGCTGACCGGTGTGGCGCTCGCGCCCGTCCAGGAGGCGATCGAGCGCAGCAAGCGCCTGCCGCCGTACCGCCCGGTGGTCATCGTTCGCGACGCCACACAGGCACAGATCGCCGCCGTGGCCGCTCATCGGCTGGAACTGCCGGACGTGGTGGTCGAGAAGGTGCCGACTCGCCGGTACCCGCCCGACGCCCTGGCGGCACACCTCATCGGTTACGTCGGAGAGGTCACTGACGCCCAGCTCACGCGTGGCGGTATGGGCGACGTGCACCTCGGCGCGGTCGTGGGCCAGGCCGGGGTGGAGCAGACCTACAACCGCTTTCTGATGGGGGAGGACGGCGCCCGCCACGTGGTGGTGAACAGCCTCGGCCGCGAGATCGACACGATTCGTGAAGATGCCCCCGACGAAGGCCAACGCGTGCAGCTGACCATCGACGCCGATGTCCAGCGGGCCGCCGAGGACGCGTTCCGTCACTTCGGCTTCCGCGGATCGGCGATCGCCCTCGAGCCATCCTCCGGCGAGGTGCTCGCCATGTCGAGCATGCCGGCCTACGACCCCAATGCCTTCGCCGCCGGCATCAGTCGTGACGACTGGCAGGGTCTGCTGACCGACCCACTCAGGCCCCTGCAGAACCGCGCCATTCAGGGACGCTACTCTCCGGGGTCGACGTTCAAGGTCGCGATGGCCGTGGCCGGCCTGCAGGAGCGGGTGGTGACACCCGAAACGCGCATCTTCTGTCCGGGCGGCGCCACGTTCTACGGTCGATACTTCAAGTGCCATGTCAGGGGTGGACACGGCTCGGTGGACATCCGGCAGGCCCTCGAGAGGTCCTGCAATGTCTACTTCTACACGCTCGGCAACCTGCTGGGCGTGGATCGCATCCACAAATGGGCCAGCGCCCTCGGGCTCGGGGAACTCAGCGGCATCGACCTGCCGTACGAGACACCGGGCATCATGCCGTCGACGGCCTGGAAGCGCCAGCGCACCGGCGAGAAGTGGTACGCGGGCGAGACGATCTCGGTGGCGATCGGGCAGGGGCAGGTGTCGGTCACCCCCATCTCGCTTGCCGTCATGATGGCGACCGTGGCCAACGGAGGCACGCGTGTCGTACCGCACCTGGTGCGCGCGGTCGATGCCGGCTCTGGCTGGGACGCGCTGCCGGCACCGGAGGGCGAGCGGCCGCTGCACCTCGATCCGGTCACGGTCGAGGCCGTCCACGACGGGCTGTGGCGTGCCGTCAACGGGGCGGGTACGGCGCGTCGCGCCCAGATCGCCGGGTACGACGTCGGCGGCAAGACCGGCACCGCTCAGGTCATCTCCCTGCAGGGGCGGGCGCGCGCCAAGTCGGACCGTGACCTGCGGGACCACGGATGGTTCGTGTTCTTCGCGCCAGCGCACCGGCCCACCATTGCGGGCGTCATCTTCGGCGAGCATGCGGAACACGGCTCCTCGGCGGCGCCCGTTGCGAAGTTCATGATGGAAACCTGGTTCGCGAAGCTCGAGGGACGTGAGCTGCCGTCGTTGCCGCCGCCCGTGTCCCCGGTCCTCGTGGCGACGAACCGCCAGGCACCGCCCGACGCAGTCCTGCCGACGGTGCAGCCATGACGATGGCGGTCCTGGCCGTCCCCGGGAGCGGGGCCTGACGTGTTCGAGCAACGCCTGTACCGGCATCTCGATTGGGGACTCCTCGTGGCCGTGCTCCTGCTGTGCGGCATGGGGCTGGTCATGATCTACAGCACGACCTACGACCCCCTCCGCGATCGCGTCGGGCCGCAGTTCGTCACGCAGGTGTCGGCCGTCGGGCTGGGCCTCATCGCGCTGACCTTCCTCCTGTTCATCGACTACCGCACGCTGGCCGGCTACGCGCCGGTCCTGTTCGGGCTGACGGCCCTGCTGCTGCTCTACGTGCTGTTCTTCGGCGTGGTGGCCGGCGGGTCACGACGCTGGATCTCACTCGGGCTCTTCAATCTGCAGCCGTCCGAGTTCGCCAAGATGGCCGCGGCACTCCTGCTGGCGGCCTGGTTCGGGCAGGACAAGCTCGTGGCCTCGCGGACGGGCGATCTGGCCATGGCTGGAGGGCTGCTGGGCATCCTGTTCCTGCTCATTGCGCGAGAACCGGATCTCGGCTCGGCGGTGACGCTGCTGCCGGTGCTCGGTGGCATCGCTTACGCTGCCGGCCTGCGGGTGCGTCTGATCGGGTACGCCCTTCTGACCGTCGTGCTGCTCGCGCCGGTGGCGTGGATGTACGGGTTGCAGGACTATCAGAAGTCGCGTGTGGTCACGTTCCTCGATCCATCGCAGGACGCGCGCGGCGCCGGATATCAGCAGATTCAGGCGCGCATCACGGTCGGCTCCGGCGGCATGACCGGCAAGGGATTCCTGCAGGGCACGCAGGGGCAGTACAAGTTCCTGCCCGTGGCGCACAACGACTTCGTGTATTCGGTCCTGGCCGAAGAGCATGGCTTTCTCGGGGTGCTCGCGACTCTCGGCCTGTACCTGTTCGTGCTCGTGCGGTCCCTCGAGGCCGCGCGGCTGGCACGCGATCGCGTCGGCGCCTACCTCGTCGTGGGGCTGGTGTCGTGTTTCGCGTTCCAGGTGTTCTACAACGTCGCGATGTCGGCAGGGCTCGCCCCCGTGAAGGGGCTGACGCTGCCGCTGATGAGCTATGGCGGGTCGTCGATGATCGCGACCCTGATGAGTTTCGGCCTCATCCTCAACGTGAGGATGCGGCGTTTCGTCAACTGATGCTGGAACTGCTGTTCCTGATCGTGGCCCGCATCCTCACCCCCCGGCCGGGGACGGATGTGCCGCGCGTGCCCGCCGGGAGGTGCCCATGTGCACCGTCCGGCGCACACGTGTCCGCCACGGAACCGGAGCCGCAGCCGGCCGGGAGTGTTCTCCATGATCAAGGAGATGATCGTCTCCTCGAACGACCGCGAAACGGCGGTTGCCATCCTCGAGGACGACCAGGTGGTCGAGTTCTTCATCGAGCGCGAGAAGCAGCAGGGTGTCGTCGGCAACGTGTACAAGGGACGTGTGTCGAAGGTGCTTCCCGGCATGCAGTCGGCGTTCGTGGACCTCGGCCTCGAGCGCGACGGGTTCCTCTACGTCTCGGACGTGCTGCCGCCTGAGGGCGAACTCGACGACGAGGCCGACGATGAGTCGGAAGGCGCGCCGCCCCCACCCGTCGTCGCGGCGCTGGTCGGCGAAGAGTCCGTCGAGTTGTCTCCCGTCGAGGAGGCCGAGCCCGCCGCTGCGGGGCCAGCGGGCAATGGCAATGGACGCGGCGACCGCCGCCAGCGTCTCGATCGCGCGGCGCAGCCCAACATCGAGGACCTGCTGAAGGAGGGCCAGGACGTCCTCGTGCAGGTCGCCAAGGAGCCCATCGGGACCAAGGGCGCCCGCATCACGGCGCACATCACGATTCCCGGACGATTTCTCGTGTTCATGCCGACCGTCGATCACGTCGGCGTGTCACGCAAGATCGAGTCGCGAGAGGAACGTGCCCGTCTGCGCGGCATCGTGCGGCAGTTTCGCGAGAGTCACGGCTTCACGGGGGGCGTGATCATCCGTACCGCGGCCGCGAGCCGCGCCGACGCTGACATCATCGGCGACCTCGAGTACTTCCACCAGATCTGGCAGGAGATACAACAGAAGGCGGGGACGCAGCGTGCGCCGTCCACCGCGTATCGCGAACAGAGCCTGGTCGCCAAACTGCTGCGCGACCTGCTGACCGAGGAGTTCAGCGTCATCCGCATCGACTCGCCGAGCGAGTATCGCAAAGCCACGACGCTGCTCGAGCGCATCATGCCGTCGATGCTGCCGCGCGTGAAGCTGTACTCGCGCGACTTCCCGATCCTCGAGGAGTACGGCGTCCGCACGGAAATCGACAAGGCCCTGCGGAGCAAGGTCTGGCTGAAGTCGGGGGGCTACATCGTCATCAACCAGACGGAAGCGCTCGTGGCCATCGACGTGAACACGGGGCGCTACGTCGGCAAGAAGACGACGGGACGCCTCGAGGACACCATCCTCAAGAC
This sequence comes from uncultured Vicinamibacteraceae bacterium, assembly GCA_964388335.1. Classification (GTDB taxonomy): domain Bacteria; phylum Acidobacteriota; class Vicinamibacteria; order Vicinamibacterales; family Vicinamibacteraceae; genus JAEZDP01. Next base: position 55,400 of record CAYMAG010000004.1, read on the forward strand.
GAACCTCGAGGCCGTGAAGGAGATCGTGCGCCAGCTCCGCCTGCGCGACATGGGCGGTATCGTCGTCCTCGACTTCATCGACATGGAGGACAAGAAGAACCGCGTGAAGGTCTTCCAGACGATCGAGCAGGAACTGCGGCGTGACCGCGCGCCGAGCAAGGCCATCCAGGTGTCCGAGTTCGGCCTGATCATCATCACGCGCAAGCGGGTGAAGCAGAGCCTCGAGCGCTTGATGAGTGAGCCCTGCCCCTATTGCTCGGGCACCGGCACCATCAAGTCGAGCATGACCATCTGCCAGGACATCCTCAACGAGATGCGGAAGGTCGGACACGATCTCGATGGCAACGGCGTGCTGCTGCGCGTGAACCCGGACGTGGCCAGGGCGCTGCATGACGAAGAGCGCAGCGTGCTGCGCGAGATCGAGAAGGCGACCGGCCGCAAGGTGGTGCTCAAGCCGGACGCCTACCTGCACCATGAGCAGTTCGACGTCATGGCGCTGTAGGGGCGCCGACGGTCGACGGGTCACGTTGCTGTCGACGTGAAAAGGGGTCCGTCAGCGCTCGCGCGCGCGACGGACCCCCTTGTGCAGCCTGCAGCGTGCGCTACGCCGGGACGAGGTGCACGAGATAGTGCGTGCCGCCACGGTTGATCCACACCCTCACGTAGTCATCGCCCCGCAGCACTTCGACCTTCGAACTGCCGGAGGCTGGTGCGCTGCCTTTCGTTACCGTGGCGATCTCGCTCTGGGGCACGATGCTCACGACCTCGCGGCCCCGCACCTCGCCAGCACGCACGAACTCGACCCACCGCGCGTACGCTGTCGTGGCGCCAGTGGCGGGCGCCGCGTTCTCTGCGGTCAGACGGACCTCGTAGGTTCCAGCGCTCAGCGCCACGCCGTTGGCCTTGACCGCGCGTGAGAGACGCACCGTGCCAAGGGCCGTGGCGCCGGCAGGCAGCGCCGCCTCGTCCGCGGCAGCCGTGGCCGGCTGGGCGTTGGGCGCCTGGGACTGAGCGGCCAGCGGTGCACCCGCCAAGGCGACCATTGCCGCTGCTGCTACTCCACCGACCAAGCGACTCATGTATGAACGGGTCATCAGATGCCTCCTCGACACTCCGCCATTATAGCGTCAAGTACCGCCCGGAACCGTCCGGATTCGGCCGACCTGGTAAGGCTGGGCTTTTACTTCCTGATGTGGATATTGCCCACGAACGAGGTGAGGTCGAAGAACGCCGAGCCGTCACCGATGCGGCCGGACAGCTGCCGCGCGTCTTCGCGGCCACCGCCGCCGACGTCCGAGCGCACGCGACCCTTGAAGGTCTGGGCCTCGAAGTCGAAGCCTGCACTCTTCGCACCCGTGAGCACCACGATGGACCCGGCATGGGTCTTCAGTTCATAGCGCCCGCCGCCCAGCGCCGGACTCGCGAACTCGATGTTGCCGTTCACCGTCCGCACGTTCACGCGATCGCACCCGGCGTCCTTGACCAGAATGTCACCGCTGACCGACCCGAGCGTGAGCGAGTTCGCTTTCAGCGACGATGCCTTGACGCTGCCACTGACGGTCTGCAGGTTCGCCTCACCGATGAGCGTGCTCGCTTCGACGGCAATGTCGCCCGACATCGTACGCATGGAGCGCAGGCGCGACAGGCCGCGACCGGTGATGCCTCCGGAGAGCGCTTCGACACGTACGTCACCGTCCACATCGGTCAGCGCGACCGAACCCGAGACGTTCTTCACGTTGACCCCCATGCCCTTCGGGAGCGTGATCTCGTAGTCCAGCCGGTACATCGACGCGCTGTCGGCCGGTTCCGACCGCACCACCACGCGCTGCGCATGCTTGGTGACGCCCAGGTGCATGCGCTCCAGCAACGCCCTGGCCTCGGCATCGGTCCGTCCGCCCGCCTTGCGGCGTGCGACGATGCGCCCCTCTCCGCCGCGCGCCGACACGATGACGACGTCACCGGCGGTATTGGACAACTCCAGCACGTCGCCCGACGACCCCGAGAAGGACGCGGTCAGCGGGTCGCCACTGACCTCGATCCATGGGCCTCTGTGCTGGGGCCCCATTCGTCCGACGAACACGCGCGCCCTGGCTCGTTCGGCCTCGCGGGACGCCCCCGCCCGCTCTCGGGGTGCCGGGGCAGGGGGGACGGGCGGCGTCGGGGCTACCGGCGGCGGCGCCTGTCGCTCATCGATCTGCGTGGCGCGCGGGACCGCACCCGGACGGGTTGTCGTTTCGATCGGCGCCGCCCAGGCGGTCGCGCTCAGCGCGGCCGACACCACCGTAGTCGTGACCACTGTCAGCATGGTTCTCATCCTTTGTTCAGGCCGCTCGCAATCGCGGTGGCGCCGGCCTGGTTGCCCTTCCGCATTTCGTTCATGAGGGCGATGGTGTCCTGCAGCAGGACGACCTTGCGCCGGAAGGCGTCAAACAGGCTCTGTTGCGCCAACTGGCTCGTCGGCTCCGTCCGAAGTGCGTCGCGGCTGTCGGTAATGGCCTGATCGATGACCTGGAGGTTCTCGCGCAGCGTCGCCGTCAATGCGGGGTCCAGCGGAGAGTCGCTCTCGCTGGCCACCTGCTCGAGGCCGGCAATCGCACGTTCGTAGTGCTGGGCTGCCTGGTCGAGTTCGAACTCGATGGATTCGACCAGCGACGGGGCAGTCGCGGGGGCTTCGGCAGTTGCGGGAGCGTCGGACCCGGTCGAGAACAGGGACTGACGCAGAGCGAACAGCGACAGCCCGACCACCACCGCCAGCATCGCGGCCACGCCCATCCAGCGCCACGACGGCAACGACCGGCGCCTCGCCTCGTCGCGGTTCGGCTCATGGACCGGCAGTTGCCGCTGCAGTCTGCTGGCGAGGCGGTCCCACGCGCCGGCGGGCGGCCCCTCCGATCCGATCAACCGCGCTTCACGCTGGAGCAGGCGCACGTCTTCGGCCAGCGTGCGACACGAGGGGCACTCCAGCAGGTGTGCTTCCAGCGCGTCCACGTCGGCCCTGGGCAGGGAGCCCAGCAGCCACGCATCGAGGCGATCGTCGAGTTCCGCGCACCTCACGGTTGTGTCCCCTCCGCGCGCATCGGCATCAGCGCCGACCGCAGGCGCCGCCGAGCCTTGTGCACCTGCGATTTCGACGTGCCTTCCGCGATACCCAGCATCGACGCAACCTCGCGGTGTTCGAACCCCTCGACGTCGTGCAGGAGGAATGCCGCCCGGCAGCCGTCCGGCAGGTCGCGGATGGCCCGCTCGAGGTCGAGCCGGTGTACGGCGCCGATGCCGCGGTCGTCCACGTGCGTGGGTGCCGGGTCACCGTCGAGCAGGTCGGTACGCAGTTCGTTGCGCCGCGCCCTGCTTCGAATCCGGTCGAGGCAGAGGTTCACGGCGAGCCGATACAGCCACGTGCCGATCGACGAGTCGCCACGATACGATCCGATCTTGCGAAAGGCCGTCAGAAACACTTCCTGCAACATGTCCTCGGCGTCGTCCCTGTGCCCGAGCATGCGGTACGCGACGGCATAGAGCCGGCCGCCATGGGCCCGGTAGAGTTCCTCGAATGCGGCGAGGTCTCCTGTTCGGCAGCGCGTGGCCAGCCTGACGTCGGCGGCGTAACTGGTCACTGGCATCTTAGACGGGAGGCCGGGGGGAAGACGTTGCCCAGGCTGCCCGGGAGAGACGAAGGCGACTGGCGATTGGTTCGGTCAGCGCCAGCGATGCTCGGCAAATCGCCGGATGCGGCGCTTTGCCACGACCAGTCCCTCGGCCTCGAGCAGGCGGGCCTTCTCGGACTCGTGTCCGCCGAATCCGCCGAGCGCCCCACCGGCACCCACGACACGGTGGCAGGGGACACCGGGGGTGCCGCACGTGGCCATAATCGTGCCCACGGCTCTCGCCGCACGGGGACGACCCGCGGCCGCGGCGACGTCGCCGTACGTCGACACACGGCCACGCGGGATGGCGCGGACCGCGGCCAGGACGCGTCTCGTGAACTCAGAACGTGACGGTGGCGCGGACACGGAACGTGAACCCGGCGAGGTCGGTGTCGCCATACGTTGCGGACACACCACCTTCGCCGAGGGCATCCGGCACCCAGCGGTAGAGCGCATCGACGGATGCGCCGAACCGCCGTGTGAAGGGGAGTTCAAGGCCGCCCAGCACGTGATAGCTGCTGTGCGAGTCACTCACGTTGTCGCCGGCGTCGGCAAAGTCGGCGACCTCTTCGTACTGGACCACACCGATGCCACCGCCGGCGAAGGGCACCGGCCGGAACCCCGACCGCCGCGGCGCCGGGAGGGCTGCGTCTCCGGCCGGCTGGCCGGGGGTGAACCGCCAGCCGGCGCTCACGTCCACCGGCATGGTCGTCACGGTCGTCGGAATACCGAGCGGGAAGATGTCGCGATCGTCCGACACGAACACCCGCTCGCCATCGGCCGAGAAGCGTGACACCTGCACATCGACGAACAGATGACGCCCGATGAGGACGCCGCCTCCACCTCCCAGCACCAGTCCGTTGCTCGTGCCGAGTATGGCCTCGAAGCTGTCGGCGGCCGTGAAACTCGTCAGGCCGGCGTGGCCCGACAGCCGAAGGCGCAGCGTGCGCGGTTCAGGGGGCATCCTGGCCGCTTGGGGAACGGCCTGCTCCTCCGAGCCAGGGGGCGGCGGCACGTCCTGCCCGGCGTCCTGGCCCGCGGTCTGCGCCAGCCCCGAGCTGCACGTGGCGACCAGCACCACGAGCAGCGCCACGAGCGATCGAGCGATCAGGCGACCGGGCATCACCGCGCGAGCCCGAGTCCGCGCAGCGACGTCGGCGGATCGATGAGGCCATAGCCGTACTCGTGGTTCGGCGTTCCGGTGCCCCGCGCCTGTGCGAACCGCCGGATCACGGCTTCGATGGCCGCTGGATTCCTGATGCCCTGCGAGTAGAGGAGCGCGGCCAGGCTCGCCACGTGTGGCGCGGCCATCGACGTGCCCTGGTACCCGTCGTCTTCGAAGAGGTCGAAGCGCGGCGCCAACTGGGCGAGTCCGATGGAGTCGGCACGGTACGTCTGCTGCCAGATGAGGCCGTCGCGTCCACCTTGCCGGCTGTTGCCGCCCGGCGCCGCAATCTCGAGGTAGTCGCCCGTGGACGAGTAGTAGGCGCGCAGTCCATCGCGCCCGACGGCGCCTACCGACATGACGCCCTGAATGTCCCGGGCATACACGGCCGGATAGCTCGGCGGGTTGCCGTCCTCGTACTCGTTTCCGGCGGCGATTGCCACGAAGGCTCCACGGCTCACGGCGTAGGCCAGCGCGCTCTGCACCGCGCTGCTCGGTTCGTTCCCTCCCAGGCTCATGTTGATGACGCGCGCGCCGTTGTCGGCGGCGTAGCGAATGGCTCGCGCCTCTTCCGACGACAGGCAGAGGCCGCTCGCGAATGTTGGCGGCAGCGTCGAGACGCCGTCCTCGGCCAGGAGGAACAGGAGTTCCCAGGGACCGAGACAGACCTTGAGCGGCATGACCCTGGCATTGAACGCCATGCCCACGCCGCTCTCGGCATTGACGTGCTGCAGGATGGTTCCCGACACGTGCGTCCCGTGGCCGTCCATGTCGTACGGCAGGTCGTCCTCGTACCAGAAGTCGTACGGTGCCACCACACGGCCGGGCGTCACGGTGTCGGTGGCCGGGGCGAACGGCACGATGACCACGCGCAACTGGCCCTGGAAGAACCGGGGGAACGCGAGCACGTCGTTGGCCATCGCCAGGCCGGAATCGAGAACGGCCACCACGACGTCCCGGGCGCCGTCGTTGATCGACCACGCACGCTCCATGTCGAGGATGCGCATGTTCCACTGGCGCGCGTAGCCCGGGTCAGTAGGCGTCAGCGACATCCCGTGGAAGACGTCGAGTTCGGCGTGGGTCACGTCGGGCCGCGCGGCGAGGCGCGCGGCGGCGTCGCGCGGGTTCGTGTCGAACGGGATGTCGACGACCTGGAAGTCGGCCCCGGGAGCAGCGGGCCGCAAGGCGCCCAGCGGCAACGCCTCGGCAACCGCCGCCGTCTGGGCCGCCGTCGGCAGCCCGGGCCTGAACCTGACGAGCACACGTCCGGGCAGGTGTGTGACGCCAGTGCGTACGGCCTCGCGCAACGCCTCACGCAGTTCCGGCCGGATGGTCCGTGTCGATGCCGGACCCATCTGCGCAGACGCAACTATCCCGAGGCTGGCCAGTATCCCGAGGCTGGCCAGGACGACCAGCGCGGCACTCCATGACCGACGATCCACACTGCCTCCCACGTGCCGACAGACCGGGCCGCACTCCGGCATTCTGGTGGCGGCCGAGACGAGAGGTCAAGCCACCGGGGGTATCTCGACCGTGCCCCCGGCGCTCGACGCGAGGGAGGCGCGCCTACATGCTGGTCAACAGGTACTGCTTGCGGTACTTCCGCGTGAACCACGAGTTCGCCGCACGATTCGACGTGAACCGCATGGCCGACGTGTCGTAGTCGAGGCCGACGCCTGGATAGTGCGACGCGATGGTGCCGAGCAGCACCGCTTCGGTCACGAGCTGGGCGTAGTCGAAGCTCGCGGACGTCTTCGTCCCCGGGCCCGTCAGCGCCGCGTCGAGGAACTCGTGCCAGTGATTGCGCGACTCGACCGTGGGAGCCGTCCGGCCTGCGAACTTGTCGGCCGGGAACAGCGCCGGCTCGCCGATGTGCGGCAACAGGAGCACCCCGTCGGTGCCGATGCACACGCTGCCCGATGGAGGCACCTTGCCACCGACCAGCGACGTGACCGCGTCGGGCACCGGCTCCTCGCCGTCGTACCACCAGAAATCGAGCGTGTTGCCCGCCGTCAGGCCCGTCCCGGGGAACACGTACTGGATGCGTGACTGAATCGGCCAGTTGCCGTGCACGCCTGCCGCGCCGAACGACGTGATGCGCGTGGGGATGTGGAGCCCCAGCGCCCGCATCGGCGGGCTGAAGATGTGGCACCCCATGTCGCCCAGCGTCCCCGTGCCGAAGCCGATGCGCTTGCGCCAGTTGCCCGGGTGGTACGCGTCCTTCACGAACGGCCGCGTGTCGCCCACACCCAGCCAGCCGTCCCAGTCCAGGCTGTCGGGGACGGGATCCGCTGCCGAGGCGACGGGAGCCAGGTCTCCCCAGGTCTTGTTGCAGAAGGTATGCACCTCGCGCACCTTCCCGATGGCTCCGGCGCGAATCATCGCTTCCATCGTGATCTGCGTCGGGTCGGACGAGGTCTGGATGCCCATCTGCGTGACCAGGCGGCGATCACGGGCTTTCTGCGCCAGCAGCCGGGTCTCGCGTACCGTCAGCGCCATCGGCTTCTGCAGGTACACGTGCGTATCCATCGACAGCGCCGCCATGGCGATCGGCGCGTGCATGTGGTCGGGCGTCGACACGTTCACCGTGTCGAGCGTGGGACCCTCGACGCGCAGCAGCTCACGCCAGTCCTGATAGATCGTCGCGTTGGGGAACTGCTTCCTGATGTTCTCGGTACGCGACAGGTCCGCGTCGGCGACCGCCACGAGTTCGAAGGCCGGATGGCTGCTGAACCCGCGGATGTCGGCCCAGGCCATGCCGGCCGCGCCGAAGCTGGCGTGCCGCAGCTTGCGGTCCTGCGCGAAGACGGCGCGTGAGGCCAGGGGAGCGACGGTGGCGGCGCCCAATCCCTGCAGGAACCGGCGACGTGAAACAGACGATGACATGCAGGTGTTCTCCTCGTGGAAGCGGGCGGAAACGGCCATTGCATCACGAATATCGGCGCTGCGCCAGCGGAGCCAGGCAGCAGAGGGCCGCCAGGCCGTTGGCGATGACGCTGCCGATCAGGGCGGCGTCGTGCACGGGCCCTGGCAGCCACCCCGGCAGATGCAGCAGGTCGAGCAGGGCACGGCCGGCGAACCCCAGCGCCAGCCAGGCGAGGGCAGCCGTCGCGTCGCGTACCAGGGTCATCAACGCCAACCCGCACCACACGACGGCGATCGCCATGTCGAGGCCGGCGCCGGGCACGGCGTCGTGAGCGGCCGACAGGCCCGCGATCAGCGCGGCCGAGAAGGCCAGCAGCACGGCCGCCGCCTGTGCCAGCCGCAACTCCGCCACGAGCCGCGACGGATGCTGCACGGGCATACGCAGGGTCTGCCAGGTCAGGTAGCCGAGCGCGACCGCGAGCGTGGCAGCCCCCAGCAGCAGGGCCCGCGTGGCGTCAGAGGCCATCACGATGGACGATGCGGCCTCCCACCATCGTCAGGACGACCGTCGTCTCGGGAATGGCGTCGGCGGGTATCTGCATGATGTCCTGGGACAGGATGACGAGGTCCGCGAGTTTGCCTGGCCGGAGCGTGCCGAGGTCCGCCTCGAGGTGCGCAGCCCAGGCGGCATCCACCGTGAAGCTTCGCAACGCCTGTTCACGCGTGAGGCGCTCGTCGGGCATCCACCCGCCCGGCGGGTGGCCGTCGCGGGTCTGCCGCGTGATCGCCGCGTGAAAGCCCAGCATGGGGTTGGGGTCTTCGACGGGAAAGTCCGATCCGCTGGCGATCCGGGCGCCGGTCCGCAGGAGGGTCTGCCACACGTAGGCGCCCTGTCGCGTCCGCTCGGGTCCCAGCCGGACGGGCACCCAGGCCATGTCCGACGTGGCGTGGATCGGCTGCATCGAGGCCACCACATCCAGCGCTGCGAAGCGCTCGATCTCGTCCGGGTGCAGAATCTGCGCGTGTTCGTTGCGCATGCGCAGCGCCCGGCTGCGGGGCACTTCCTGCTGGACGCGCTCCAGCACATCCATCACGTCGCGGTTGGCCCGATCGCCAATGGCATGGACGGCGGGCTGATAGCCTGCCTGGACGACGGTACGGATCACGGCGTGAAGAGCGTCGACGGCGGTCACGGCGAGGCCACTGGTCGTCGGCTCGTCAGCGTAGGGCTCGAGCAGATGCGCACCGCGCGAGCCGAGCGCCCCATCCGCGACGAGTTTCACGGCTCGCACGTTCAACCGGTGCACGCCATACCCGATCAGCGGAGGTGGCAGCGCCGGTCCATCCGGTGAAGGCGGCCGCAACATGACGTACAGGCGGGTCGACAACGCGTCGGCGTCGACGAGCGTGCGGTAGAGCTGCGCAGTGGAGGGCGTCACGCCGGCGTCGTGCACGGTCGTGAGGCCGAGCCGCGCGCATGCCGCGTCGGCCAGAGCAATCTGTTCGCGCACCGTCGTCTCGGCCGGCGCAGGCACGAGGTGCCTGACGAGGCCCATGGCTGCGTCGACCAGCACGCCGGTCGGCACGCCATCCTCGTCGCGCAGCAGACGGCCGCCGGCGGGGTCGGGCGTGTCGGCGGTGATGCCGGCCCGCGTCAGGGCCGCGGTGTTCACGAGCGCGGCATGCCCATCGACGCGCGTGAGATATACGGGATGTTCGGGCGACACGGCGTCGAGCAGCGCGGCGGTTGGCCAGACGGGGTCTGGCCACGTGTTCTGATCCCAGCCCCGTCCGACCAGCCAACTGCCGGCCGGCATGGCGGCGACCCGGCGGGCGACCAGCGCCGCCAAGTCGTCGGCGCTGCGTGCCTGTCGGAGGTCCAGCTCCTGCAGGCTTTGCCCGAGGCCGAGAAAGTGGCCGTGGGCGTCGTGCAGACCAGGAACGACCGCCCGTCCACCCACGTCGATCACGCGCGTGGACTCGCCGCGATACGCCAGCACCTCGTCGGCCCCACCGACCGCGATCAGACGGCCGTCGTGGATGGCGAGCGCTTCGGCGCTGGGGCGTCCACGCTCGACCGTGTAGACGCGGGCGTTGACCAGCACCAGGTCCGCCGGGGTGGCCAGCGGCGCACGCATGCTCGCCACGTACAGACCGGCAGCGACCAGCATGATGAACAGGAGGGTGATCGCGCGCGTCATGGGGTGGCGGTGCAAGTATACTGGCCCGCACTCATGCGCGCGGTCGACATCATTCGCGTCAAGCGCGACGGCGGCGCACTCTCGCGAGGTCAGATCGACGTGATGGTTCGCGGCGCCACCGATGCCTCGGTGCCGTCGTACCAGCTGGCGGCCTGGCTCATGGCCATCTGGCTTCGGGGCATGACGGCCAGGGAAACGGCCGACCTCACCGACGCGATGGTCAGGTCGGGCATTCGCGTGGACCTGTCAGGCGTGCCCGGTCGCAAGGTGGACAAGCACAGCACCGGTGGCGTCGGCGACAAGACGTCGTTGGTGGTGGCCCCCATCGCGGCGGCCTGCGGCGTCCCCGTCCCGATGATGTCCGGGCGGGGCCTGGGCCACACCGGAGGCACGCTCGACAAGCTCGAGTCCATCCCTGGATTTCGCACGCGGCTGACGCTGGCGGAGTTCCGCGCGCAACTCGACGACATCGGGTGTGCGCTGATCGGGCAGACCGACGAGGTCGCACCCGCCGACCGCACGCTCTACGCCCTGCGTGACGTCACCGCGACCATCGAGAGCCTGCCGCTCATCTGCGCCTCGATCCTGAGCAAGAAGGTCGCCGAGGGCATCGATGCACTCGTGCTCGACGTGAAGACCGGCGCCGGTGCGTTCATGCCCGAGGAAGCGGATGCACGCGCGCTGGCCGAGGCGCTCGTCGATCTCGCCGAGGCGTCGGGTCTCACGGCTGCGGCCCTGCTGACGTCCATGGACGCGCCCCTCGGACGCTGCGTCGGGAACGCCCTCGAAGTGCGCGAGTGCGTCGACGTCCTGCGTGGCGGAGGACCGGACGACCTGGTCGATCTGTGCGTCGAACTGGCGGCCGTCATGATCGTGCTCGGCGAACGCGCAGCATCACTCGACGCCGCCCGCGCGCTCGCCCGCGCCTCGCTGCACGATGGGGCGGCCATGCAGGTCTTCCGGGCCATCGTCGAACGCCAGGGCGGCGACGTGGGGGTCGTCGACGACCCATCGCGACTGCCACAGGCGCCGGACGTGGACGTCTTCACCGCGCCATGCGACGGGTATGTCACAGGCCTGCATGCCGGTCTCCTCGGGCACGCGTCGTTGCTGCTCGGCGCCGGGCGGGCACGCGTGGAGGACGCTGTGGACGCGGCCGTGGGACTGGTCGTGCGTGCGCCGCTGGGCGCACGCGTCTCGGCCGGTGCACCGGTGCTGGACGTGCACAGTCGCGACGCGGCGGGCCGCGATGCTGCCTGGGAGTACCTGTCACGGGCGGTACAGGTCGGACCGTCCCCGCCGTCCATCCGTCCGCTCATCCTCGATCGCTTCGGCGCCGCCGCCTCATGACCGATTCGCCCCAGCTGTCGTCCTCGCAGGCACCCTCGCCGCCCGTCGAGGTGGTCACGCCGTTGTCCTGGCGGCTCGCCCTCGTGGGTGCAACGGTCGCGCTCACTCTCGCGAGCTACCTGCTGGCCACGTGGCTCGGACCCCGCGCGCAGGCAGGCTGCGGCGTGCTGGCGTTTCTGTGCGTGATCGCGGCCTGTTCGACGAACCTGGCGGCCGTCAACTGGCGCACTGTCGGCGCGGGCTTCGCCCTCCAGGTCGCCGTCGCCCTGTTCATCCTGCGGCTCGACATCGGCGGGTTTCGTCCGGGCTACGCGCTGTTCAGCGGCATCGCCGGGTTGGTCGCCCGCTTCCTGGACTTCAGCAGCGCCGGCGCGCGGTTCGTGTTCGGCGTACTCGCCGATCAGGAGGCGATGGCGCAGGTCTTCGGCGGGCCGAACGGTTTCGTTTTCGCGTTCGTCGCCCTGCCGACCGTCATCTTCATCTCGTCGGTGTTCACGGCGCTCTACCACCTCGGGATCCTCCAATGGGTGGTCAAGCTGATGGCGCGGGCGATGGTGCGGCTGCTCGGCACGAGCGGTGCCGAAACGCTCGCGGCCGCGGCCAACGTCTTCATGGGACAGACCGAAGCTCCGATCATCGTCAAGCCCTACATTCCGGCGATGACGCGATCGGAGCTGCTCGCGATGATGGTGGGCGGCATGGCGACCATCTCGGGCGGCGTCATGGCCGTGTACATCGCGCTCGGGGCCGACCCGATCGCGATTCTCACGACGAGCGTGATGGCGGCGCCGTGTGGCCTCTACCTCTCGAAGATCCTGCTGCCCGAGACGGGCCACCCGGCGACGCGCGGCGAAGTGCGGCTCGACGTCCAGACCACGCACGCGAACATCGTCGATGCGGTGGCCACGGGGGCGTCCGAAGGCACGCAACTGGCCATCAACATCGCGGCCATGCTCATCGCCTTCCTGGCGCTGATCGCCTTCTTCGACGGGATGCTGTCGATGGTCAGTCCGGAGCTGACGTTGGCGCGGGTGTTCAGCTGGGTGTTCAGCCCCGTGGCGATGCTGATGGGGGTGCGAGCCGCCGACGTGCCGATGATCGCCGATCTCCTGGGCACCAAGCTCGTGGCCAACGAGTTCGTCGCCTACGTGAAGCTCACGACCGAGTATCGCGATCAACTCGATCCACGGTCGTACACGCTCGCGACGTTCGCGCTGACGGGTTTCGCCAACTTTGGCTCGATCGGCATCATCCTCGGAGGGCTCGGAAGCATGGCGCCGTCCCGCCGGGGAGACCTCGCGCGCCTCGGCGTGAGGGCCCTGCTCGGCGGATTCGTTGCCACCCTCATCAACGCATCGCTGGCGGCGATGCTGATCTAGGTCCAACTGGGTCCATGTCTTTGCTCACCGACCTCGACGAGGCTGTCCGGCTGCTCCGTGCCCAGGTGGGCGCCGCCCCATCGCTCGCCATCGTGCTCGGGTCCGGTCTGGGCCCTTTCGCCGACACGCTGACCTCGGCAGTCTCGCTCCCGTTCGAGATGATTCCGCACTGGCCCGCCGCCGCGGTCGTGGGACATGCGGGGCGGCTGGTCGTCGGCACCCACCGCTCCGGACGTCGCGTGGCCGTGCTGTCGGGGCGCGTCCATCTCTACGAGGGGCATGGGATCGACCGCGTGGTGTTCGGCGTGCGCGCCATGGCGCGGTGGGGCGTGCGGCGCCTCCTGCTGACCAATGCGGCGGGCGGCATCAACACGGCGTTCGGCCCAGGGACGCTCATGGTCATCGAGGATCACATCAACTTCATGGGCCAGAACCCGCTGGTCGGCCCGAGCGACGACCGGCTGGGGGAGCGCTTTCCGGACATGACGGAGGTGTACGCACCGGCGCTGCGCGGGATGGCGCGCGCGGCGGCCCTCGACGCCGACGTCCCGGTGGCTCATGGAACCTACATCGGTGTGCTGGGACCCAGCTACGAGACACCGGCCGAGATTCGGGCGTTTCGCGTGCTCGGCGCCGATGCCATTGGCATGTCGACGGTGCCGGAAGCCATCGCGGCACGCCACATGGGCATGGAGGTCGCGGGTGTGTCGTGCATCACGAACCCTGCCGCGGGCGTCCTGCCGGAGCCGCTGCGCCACGACGAGGTCATGGAGGTGGCCGCGCGCGTTCGCGAGCAGTTCATCGCGCTGCTGGATGCCTTCGTGGCACGCCTGCCCGAGGAGGTTGCATGACCAGCACTCAGCTCACCCCTGCTGAACAGGCCGTCGTCGCCGCGGCCCGTGCGGCACGCGTGCATGCCTTTGCGCCGTTCTCACGGTTCGCGGTCGGGGCAGCCCTGCAGCTTGCGGACGGGCGCACCGTCTCTGGCTGCAATGTGGAAAACGCGACCTTCGGACTGACGGTGTGTGCGGAGCGCGTCGCGCTGCTCAAGGCGGTCTCGGAGGGCGCGCGCCCAGGCGACTTCGCCGCCATCGCCCTCGTCGCGACGGCGGAGACACCCACACCGCCCTGCGGCGCGTGTCGCCAGTTGCTCTGGGAGTTCTGTGGCGACGTGCCCGTGGTGTGCGTCACCGACGCCGACACCGTCGCGCGCTACCAACTGGCGGACTTGCTGCCGGCCCCCTTCGACCTGTCATTTCTGCCGTCCGCGTCGCGAGACGTGTGACGCTCCCGATCACTCCTGACGCTCGCCCTGCCGACCGGCGACGGGGTTGGCCCCGACGGTGTGGTCGTGGCACCTGACGCCAGGCTCGATCGGCTAAGATTCCCTCCGCATGCTTCCGACGATTGCCTGGCAGGACGACCACGTGGTGATGATCGACCAGCGCAAGCTGCCGGTCCGCGAACAGTACGTCACCTGCACGACGCCGAAAGAGGTGGCTCGCGCCATCAGGACCATGGTGATTCGCGGGGCCCCCGCGATCGGCGTGGCGGCAGCCATGGGACTGGCGCTTGGTGTGCGTGCGTCGAAAGCCGCCGGCACGAAGCAACTCACCACCGAGTTCCTGCACGACTGCGATCTGCTCGCCGGCACGCGTCCCACGGCCGTGAACCTGTTCTGGGCCATCGATCGGATGAAGGCCGTCTTCTCGCGCGAGGTGCTCGCCGGCGCCAGCGTCAACGACCTGCGTGAGCGGATGCTGACCGAAGCCATCGCCGTCCACGACGAAGACGTCGCCTCCTGCCGCGCGATCGGGCGTGCGGGCGGCGTCCTCGTGCCCGATGGCGCAGGCGTGCTGACCCACTGCAACGCGGGCGCACTCGCCACCGCAGGATACGGGACGGCGCTCGGTGTGATTCGCGGGGCGGTCGACCTTGGGAAGCGGGTGACCGTCTATGCGGACGAGACCAGGCCCGTGCTGCAGGGCGCACGCCTGACGGCCTGGGAACTGGTTCGCGACGGCATCGACACGACGGTGATCGCCGACAACATGGCCGCGGTGCTCATGCGCGCAGGGCGTATCGGATGCGTGGTGGTCGGCGCCGATCGGATCGCGGCCAACGGCGATGTGGCCAACAAGATCGGGACGTATACGGTCGCCGTCCTCGCACGTCAACACGACATCCCGTTCTACGTGGCGGCGCCCCTCTCCACGATCGACCTTGCGACGCCCGACGGATCGATGATTCCCATCGAGGAGCGCGACCGCCGGGAGGTCACCCACGTCGGAGCCACGCAGATTGCCCCGGACGGGGCATCCATCTTCAACCCGGCATTCGACGTGACGCCGCACGGGCTGGTGAGCGGCATCATCACCGAGAAGGGGGTCTGCCGCGCCCCCTACACACTGTCGCTCGCCGGGCTCTTCGCCGCGGCATAGGCTGCATGCGCATTCTGGGCATCGAAAGCTCGTGCGACGAAACGGCGGCGGCCATCGTCGAGGGCGGTGCGTCAGGCGACCCGCCATGGAGGCTCGCCTCCAACGTGGTGGCCTCGCAGGTGGCCATTCACCGGGAGTGGGGCGGCATCGTGCCCGAGTTGGCCTCTCGCCAGCATCTGCGTGACATCTGTGGGGTGGTCGAACAGGCGCTTGCGGACGCCTCGGCTACGTGGGGCGACGTCGACGCAATAGCGGTCACCCAGGGGCCAGGTCTCGTCGGATCGCTGCTCGTGGGCGTGGCATTCGCCAAGGCAGTCGGCGCCGCACGGGAGCTACCGGTCGTCCCCGTGCACCACCTGGCGGGACACATCGAGTCACTCGTGCTGCAGAACGGTGAGATGCCGTTGCCGGCGATCGTCCTCGTCGTCTCGGGCGGGCACACGAGCCTCTACCACGTCCCCGAGCCGGGACGGTACCTGCTCGTAGGACGCACGCGCGACGATGCGGCGGGTGAGGCGTACGACAAGGTCGCGAAGATGCTCGGACTCGGCTACCCGGGAGGGCCGATCGTCGATCGCCACGCTCGTCAAGGGAACGACCAGTCGGTACCCTTCCCCGTCCCGAAGCTGACACATGACGACCGGGTGCAGGGCCCGCGGACGCATCTGCCCGCCGGGTTCGAACGTGCGCTGGCCCGGCGTGCCGACTTCAGCTTCAGCGGGCTGAAGACCGCCGTGCTGCGTCACGTGCAGCGTGCGACGGAGGGCGGCGCGCGGTCGCTCGACGCCCGCGAGATCGCCGACATCTGCGCGAGCTTCCAGCGCGTGGTCGTGCAGTCGCTGCTCGACCGCACGTTCACGGCCGCCACCTGGTTTCACGCGCGCGCCGTCGGCATCGCGGGCGGAGTCGCCGCCAACGCGCGCCTTCGGACGGATGCGGAGGCGCGGGGCCGGAAGGCCGGCCTCCCCGTGTTCGTCCCGAGCCTGCCGCTGGCGACCGACAACGCGGCGATGATCGCCGCGGCAGGACTCCGGGCCTGGTCGCTCGGTCATCGAGGGGCCCCGCTCGACTTCAACGCCGATGCGTCCCTACCCATCGAGGGCGCGTCCCGTAGCCTGAAGCCCGAAGCCCGAAGCCTGAAGCATTGACCATGAAGCATGAAGCATGAAGCATTGAACCGTGCCCACCCACACCGACTACCTCTGGTTCACCACGCCGCAACGGCAGGCGTTCGTCCGCATCACCGACGAGGTACGCCGCATCGTGAAGCAGAGCGGTGTGCGTGACGGCATGGCGCTCGTCTCGGCCATGCACATCACGGCCGGCGTGTTCGTGAACGACTGGGAGGACGGGCTGCTCGACGACTTCGGTGACTGGCTCGAGAAGCTCGCCCCGGCCGGCCTCGACTATCGGCACCACCGGACCGGCGAAGACAACGCCGACGCACATCTGAAGCGGACCATCATGGGCCATCAGGTCATCGTGCCCGTGACGGGCGGCGACCTCGACCTCGGCCCGTGGGAGCAGGTGTTCTACGCCGAGTTCGACGGCCAGCGCCGAAAACGTGTGGTCGTCAAGGTGATGGGCGAGGCCTGACGTGTCGTCGCGCCTGTATCCTGCGCGTCCGATCGTGGGTGTCGGCGGTGTCATCATCGCTGACGGACACGTCGTCCTGATCAAGCGCCGCTACGAGCCGCTGGCCGGGCAGTGGAGCCTGCCGGGCGGGTCTCTCGAAGTCGGAGAATCGCTGGCCGACGGCGCGTGTCGTGAACTCCGTGAGGAGACCGGTCTCGTGGTGGACGTGGGCCCCATTGTCGAGGTGTTCGACCGGATTCTCCGGGACGACGATGGGCGGGTCCGGTATCACTTCGTGCTCGTCGACTTCCTGTGCCGCCCGATCGGGGGGACACTCGAGGCGGCAGACGACGTGAGCGATGCCCGGTGGGTGCCACTCGATGGGCTGTCGCCCTACGGCCTCACCGGGAAGGCCGCGTCGGTCATCGAACTCGGACGCCGCCTGCTGGATGCAGGCAATCCCTGGAAGCTGGAAGGACACCCATGACCGGATCGCTGCTGGCGGGCCGCGCAGAGGCGCTGGCGCTGCTCGAGGAATACACACAGGGCGAGAGCCTGCGCCGGCACGCCCTCGGCGTGGAGGCCGCCGTGCGGGGATACGCGCGGCAGTTCGGTGAAGACGAAGCCCTGTGGAGCGTGACGGCCCTCCTGCACGACTTCGACTACGAGCGCTGGCCATCGCCCGAGGATCACCCGTTCCGGGGCGTCGAGATCCTGAAGGCGCGGGGATACCCCGACGTCGTCACGCGCGCCATCCTCTCGCATGCCGACTACAGCGGGGTTCAGCGTGAGAGCCGCCTCGAGCACACGCTGTACGCCTGCGACGAGATGTCGGGCTTCATCACGGCGGCCGCGCTCGTCAGACCATCGAAGAGCGTGTTCGACCTCGAGCCGGGCTCCGTGAAGAAGCGAATGAAGGACAAGGCGTTCGCCAGGGCCGTGTCGCGCGACGACCTGGTGCGGGGAGCGGAGGAACTGGGTCTGCCACTCGAGACGCACATCGCCAACGTCATCGCCTTCCTCCGGGAAGAGGCCGATGCGCTCGGCCTCAGGGGGACCGCGACTTGACCCCGAACGTCACCAGCCGAACCCGGGTGACCGCTCGTCCGTATAGAAGCTCACATCAGCCGGCCGGAACCCGGCGACATCACCGTACATGACCGAACCCTCCGCGAGTCCGCCCTCCGTCGTGTCGTGCGACCATCTGACCGTCGCGTACGGCCGGAACACCGCGTTGGATGACGTCACCGCGAACGTGCCCGGGGGAGCGGTCGGCCTGCTCGGACCGAACGGCGCCGGGAAGAGCACGATGATCAAGGCGCTGCTGGGCTTCATCGTGCCGACGCAGGGGGAGATGTCGGTGCTCGGCCTGGACGTCCGGCACAAGGCCCAGGAGATCCGCGCGCGGATCGGATACATGCCGGAGAACGACGCCCACATCCCGGGCATGAATGCGGTGACGTTTGTCGCCTATTGCGGCCAGTTGTCGGGATTGCCGCCGGTCGATGCGATGCAGCGCGCGCACGAGGTGCTGTACTACGTCGGCCTCGGCGAGGCGCGGTACCGGAACGTCGAGACCTACTCGACGGGCATGAAACAGCGCATCAAGCTCGCGCAGGCGCTCGTACACGATCCCGACCTGCTGTTTCTCGACGAGCCCACCAACGGCATGGACCCGAAGGGCCGCGACGAGATGCTCGCACTGATCCACGACCTCGCGCACAACAAGCAGGTCAACCTGATCCTGTCCTCCCATCTGCTGCCAGACGTCGAGGCCACGTGCGATCACGTCATCGTGATGGACCGCGGCCGCGTCGCCACGCAGGGCCCTCTGCAGGGGCTGAAGGGCACGGGCGGCAGCGTGTTCGAGGTGCGCATCAAGGGCGACCTGCCGCAGTTCCTCGCGGCGCTGAGGGCTGACGGACTCGACGCGCACGACACCGACGAGGACGTGATGCGGGTGTTCGTGCCCGAAGGCCGGACGGTGCGCGACCTCTTTGCCCTGGCGGCGCAGACGGGGGCGCAGGTCCGGCACCTGCGGCCGAGCGTCCCGACGCTCGAAGACGTCTTCATCGACGCCATCGAAGGGCGGGGGTGACCGGGTGCCCATTCACGATCAGTCGTATCGACGGTACGGAGGCGAACGGCGCCCGGTACGCAGTGCCTGGACGGTCATCGCCACGTCGGGCCTCATGACGTTCCTTCGCCGGCGCGCGTTCATGGGCCTGCTCATCGTCGCCTGGATACCCTTCGTGGTCAGGGCGAGTCAGCTGTTCGTCGCGTCGAACTTCTCGCAGGCGACCTTCCTGGCGCCCAGCGTCCAGACGTTCCGTGACTTCCTCGGCCAGCAGGGGCTGTTCGTGTTCCTGGTGACCGTCTACACGGGCGCCGGTCTCATCGCGAATGACCGCCGCGCGAACGCGTTGCAGTTGTACCTCTCGAAGCCGGTCACGCGCGCCGAGTACATCGCCGGGAAGATGGCGGTTCTGGCGACGTTTCTCATGAGCATCACCTGGCTCCCCGCCGTCCTGCTGCTCATCCTGCAGGTCGCCTTTTCGGGCAGCTTCACGTTCCTGAAGGCCAACTCCGGCCTGCTGGCTTCGATTACCGTGTTCTGCCTCGTCCAGACGCTGGTGATTTCGTTCGGCATGCTGGCGCTGTCGGCGCTTTCGCGCAGCAGTCGTTTCGTGGGCATTCTGTACGCCGGCCTGCTGCTGTTCTCCGACGCGATGTTCCACACGCTCAGGGTCATCACCGGCTCGACGACGATCTCGTGGGTGTCGGTGCCCGCGAGCCTCGAGCAGGTCGGCGACGTGATCTTCAGGCAGGCGCCACGCTACCAGACGCCCGCGGTGGTGTCGTTCGTCGTGCTCGTGGGGCTGGTCGTCGTGGCCACGTCAGTGCTCGAGCGTCGCGTGCGCGGTGTCGAGGTGGTCGCATGAGTGCGCCGATCGTGGCCGCCGAGCACGTGTCGAAATGGTACGGACAGGTCATCGGGCTCAACGACGTCTCCGTGACGATTCCGTCGGGCATCACCGGCCTGCTCGGACCGAATGGCGCGGGCAAGTCGACCTTCATGAAGCTCATCACGGGGCAGTTGAAGCCATCCAAGGGTGCGCTGACTGTGCTCGGGGGACCGATCTGGAACAACCCGCCCGCCTACAACCGCATCGGCTTCTGTCCCGAGCAGGATGCCTTCTACGATCAGATGACGGGGCTCGAGTGGGTGACGTCCCTCGTCCGGCTGAACGGGCTGTCGGCCGACGCCGCGGAGGCGGCCGCCAGACGTGCAGTGGCCGCCGTCGAACTGACCGACGCCACGGGCAAGAAGATCGGCGCGTACAGCAAGGGCATGCGCCAGCGCATCAAGCTCGCGCAGGCGCTCGTCCACGATCCCGAGTTGCTGATCCTCGACGAGCCGCTCACCGGCATGGACCCGCTCATGCGGCGCAAGACCATCCGCATCATCAAGGAGTGGGCCCGCGAGGGGCGAAGCGTGATTGTGTCGAGCCACATCCTGCACGAGGTCGAGGCCATGACGAGCAACGTGCTGCTCATCAACAATGGCCGGATCCTCGCCGAGGGTGACGTCCACGACATCCGGGGACTGATCGACACGCATCCCCACACGGTGCACATCCGGGCCGAAGATCCGCGGGGGCTCGCGCGCGAATGCCTGCGGTACGACTACGTCAGCAGCCTGCGGTTCGAGAGCGGCGCCCTGGTGGTCGAGACGAGCGCGCCCGACGTCTTCTACACGCGGCTGACCGACCTGGCGGCCGAGGGCACCTTCGGGCGCATCGACGAAGTGACGTCACCAGACGACAACCTCGCCGCGGTGTTCCAGTATCTGGTGAAGTAGAGAGCCGCGACCGGGGATCGCGGATCGGGGATCGGGGATCGGGAATCGGGAATCGGGGATCGGGAATCGGGGATCGGGGATCGGGGATGGCGGTTCGGGGGTCAAGAACCGGGGATCGGGTGCGGCACGTCGCAGAAAATGCAACGTGCCGAGGAGTGGAGATCGCAGATTCAGACACGTCGGCGAAGTGCCTGGACAAGGCGAGTCAGCATCGCGCCCACACGGCCGGCGAGGGCGTCCAGCGTGTCGAGGGCTGCCGGCGGCAGATAGTGCAAGCGTCGGGCAAGCGTGAAGAGCGTGAGGACCTCGGCCAGCGAACCGCGTGCGATTCTG
Source organism: uncultured Vicinamibacteraceae bacterium (assembly GCA_964388335.1). Taxonomy (GTDB): domain Bacteria; phylum Acidobacteriota; class Vicinamibacteria; order Vicinamibacterales; family Vicinamibacteraceae; genus JAEZDP01. The sequence continues at coordinate 76,215 of CAYMAG010000004.1, forward strand.
AGAAACCGCAGGAATTCTCTCGTGGTTCCGCGACCGTGGCCCTCCGCGATGTTGGTCGGGACGGAAACCAGTGCCCGGCGTAGCTGGTCGCCGATGGTGATGTTCTGGAGAGTCGTGAACGTGCCGATCGTTTCGACTCCCAGCACGACGAGGTCCATGCTGGTGGTCCAGACGTCGAGGTCGCGATGATCGAGGATGGGGCGCATGCCGCCACGAGTAGCAAGGAAAGTGCCGAGCCCATGGAATCCGCCACGCCCAAGCCTCTGAACCCGATTCCCGATTCCCGATCCCCGCTCCCCGATCCGCGCTCCCCGCTCCCCGCTCCCCGATCCGCGATCCCCGATCCGCGATCCCCGATCCCCGATCCCCCATCCTTCCCCATCGCGGCCTTCCGCATCTTCGATCTGTCTCTCGAGCAGATGCTCTGGTCACGCCGCACCATCTTGATGGCACTGGTCGTCGGCGGACCGGTGCTGATTGCGCTGCTCGTGCGGTCCATCGAGGCGCTGAGCGGTGGGGCGGCCAGGCCGCAGGTCGACGGCATCGTGCTCGGCAGTTCGGCAATCTTCGGGCTCATGGTGTGGATCTTCTTCCTGCGCTTCACGGTGCCCGTGCTCGCCGTGTTCTACGGCACGTCCCTCATCGCCGACGAGGTCGAAGACAAGACCCTGACCTACCTGTTCACCCGGCCCATTCCCCGGGGCGCCGTGCTCGTCGGCAAGTACCTGGCCTACCTCGTCTGCACGGTGGCGGTTGTACTGCCGGCGCTCGTCATCATCTACCTGCTGATCTACTCGCGCCCGGGCGGATCGCTGGCTGCGGGCTTCGTCGACCTGTTGAAGGACCTCGCGGCCATTGGCCTGGGACTCGCGGTGTACGGGGCGTTGTTCGCCTGGGTAGGTGCCAGGTTCAAGCGGCCGTTGCTCACTGGCCTGGCGTTCGTCTTCGCCTGGGAACCTGCGATTCTGGTCGTTCCCGGCTACCTCAAGCGGCTCACGGTGGCGTACTACCTGCAGGGACTCGTCCCGCACGCCCTGCCGTCGGACGCGGGGACCATCGGGCTCCTGCAGTCGCTGTTTCAGGACTTTCCGTCCCTGATGAGTTCGCTGTTCTGGCTGGCGGTGATCGCGGTCGTCAGCCTCACCCTGGCCAGTCGAGCGGTCGCCCGCCGCGAGTACGTGCTGGAGCAGTAGCGCTGGCGAGCCGCGGCCGCGCCGCCCGGTGCCGGCGGGGCCATGGCTGGACGAAGTCCGGCTCCGCTGGCGGGCTTCGTCCCAGCTCACCGCGAGCGTGCGGAACAATCTCCCGCGGACCTACGTTACAGTGAGAGTTGCGAGGATCATCCAAATGAGCCATTCACGGACCCGATACTTCCTTCTCGGTTCGGCAGCAGTGCTGGTCGGCGGTCTGGCGGTGGGCACGGCGGCATACATGGGCGGGCTGCCCATGCGCGCGCTGGCGAGCCAGGCCGGTCCTGACGACCTGGCCCTGGTACCGGCTGGCGCGGCTGTCGTGGCGTACGCCAACGTTCATGACGTGATGCAGTCCGAGTTCAGGCAACGCCTCACCCTTGCGATGGACTCCAAGAGCGAGGGGCGGCACGAGTTCCAGGAGGCAACCGGCATCGATATCGAGCAGGACATCGACTCGGTCGTGGCGGCCGGCATGCCGAAGGCAGATGGTACCGGGCACGACGTCGGGTTCGTTGCCCTGCGTGGCAGGTTCGACACCACGCGCATCGAGGCGCTGGTCAGCAGCAAGGGCGGTGTGCTCGACGAGTATCGCGGGGCGCGCCTCCTGGTGCCGCCAGCCAGGACGGACGAGCAGGTACCGTCCGGCCACCACGGTCCCCCGGCCATTGCCCTCGTCAACGCCAACCTCGTCATCGTCGGGACGATCGACGCCGTGAAGGCCGCGATCGACCGCCAGCAGGACCAGGGTGGTCCGAGCATTCTCAGCGACGGAGAGTTCATCCAGATGCTCGAAGTCCTGGACGGTGGGTCGTCGATGTGGGCGATCGGGCGATCGTCGGTGCTGATGACCGATCAATCCGCACTGCCTGACCAACTCGCCTCCAGGCTGCCGGGAGTGAAGTGGGTCGCCGCCTCCGGCCATGTGAACGGTGGGCTCCGGGCCAGCTTCCGGGTCGAAGCCAACGATGCCGAAGCCGGCAGGAATCTGCGCGACATCGTCCAGGGGGCCCTCGCGGTTGCGCGTCTCCACGTGGACAGCAAGCCGGAACTTGCGCCACTCCTACGGGGACTGCAGGTCGAGGGCACCGGGACGACGGTGTCGGTGAACGTCGCCATGCCGTCGGAACTGCTCGATCTGTTGATCACGCAGGCACAGCGCCACGCGGGTGTCGGGTCGAAGGACGGTGGTGCGCGCGCCGAGGAATGACGTCGCACGCGCGGGGCCGTGGATGAGCAGCGGGCTGGTCGGGAGGTCCCCGGCCAGCCCGCTCGTGTTTCTGCTAGACTACCGGATTCAGACACGTCGCAACGCGCCGGCAGAGCGCATCCGGTACCGCTTGCGGCACGGCGTATTCCAGCAGGACACGTGCAGTCGGGTGCGGCTCCAGGCTCCCGGGCGAGAGCGGTATACGCCCGGTCGAGCCGTCGAAAGCCCTCGGCGGCGAAAGAGCTTCCGTGACTTCCGACGCATTCTTCTACGGCACGCTCATGACCGGCTTCGACCGCCGTCGTCGTGCGGGCATCGAAGGGAAGCTGCGCAACCGGCGGCGCGGCTGGATCCGCGCGGGTCTGTTCGACCTCGGCATCTATCCCGCCGCGATCCCCGACCCCGACGGCTGCGTCTGGGGCGAGGTGTATGCCATGGACGATGCGGCTGGCGTCCTCGCCGCGCTCGACGAGATCGAGGGGTACGCGGAAGGCCATCCCGACCGCAGCCTCTACACGCGACACGTGATCCCGGTCACGCTCGACACGGGCGACACCATCGACGCGTGGGTCTACTTCTACAACGCCCCGCTCGGCGGCGCGCAGCGCATCGCGTCTGGCGACTACCTCCGTCACGTACGCGCACGGTAGGTGGCAGCGCTCCGCGAAGGTTGCCCGCATTGCCGCAAGGCGCCTGAGTGCAGATGTCGCGGGACCGTGCCGATTGTGCAGGCGGGATTCCGGTTCAGCACCATGGACGAGCACGGAGTGCTGACTCTCATCACCTGAAGTGGCCTCGAGGGGGCGGGCACCTGTCGACGCGCGGCACCTGCTTCACCGCCGTGCCTCCTCGAGCAAGGCGCGGGCCCTGGCCTTGAACTGCCGGTCTTCAGGCGCCCAGGCCGGGTCGACAGGACCATCGATGACCTGTTGCAGCAGCGTCCGCGCCTCCGCCTGTCGGCCGGTGTCGAGATACACCTCCGCGAGGAAGACGAGGCTCGCGGTGGACGCCGGCTGATAGGTGAGCGATCGCTTCAGGTGCATCTCCGCTTTCGCATTGCTGCCACCGAAGAGGCCTGGCACCTTGAAGTACCACCGGCCGAGCGCACGGTCTGCCGATCCCAGCTGGTACGACGGGTCGATCTCCAGGACACGTTCGAGGGCGCTCTTGACGGCCCCGCGATAGCGAAGTCCCTGGCGGAGGCCGAACGACTCGGCGAGAGCCCCCATGTTGGCTGCCATCCAGAAGTGTCCGTCGGGGCGCGCCGCGTCGATCGCGACCGCCGCCCGCCCAGCCTGCACGCCCGCCTCGAGATCGCGGCGTCGCCCGGCATCGGGCCCGTGCCCGCCGAGCCAGTACATCGCACGCGACAGTTTCCAGGCCGCCTCGAAGTCGCGGTCGTTCGCGGTGAGGCGTGCCTGCCAGAGGGCCGCGGCCTCGCGGGCGCGAGACCGGTCTTCCCGAGCGGCGTACAGCGCGTCCGGATCGTCCGACGAACTCTGCGCGAACGGGACGGCGTCCACGGAAAGGGTCATCAGGACCGTGAGGTAGACTACCGCGATGCAGGATCTCATCTCGGATATCTTGGCTCAGCTCGGCGAGGATCCCTCGCGCGAAGGCCTGCAAAGGACACCCGCCCGCGTAGAGAACTCGCTGAGATTTCTGACCAGCGGCTACGCCACCGATCTCGACCAGCTGCTCAACGGCGCGCTCTTCACCGTCGACTACAGCGAGATGGTGATCGTGAAGGACATCGATTTCTACAGTCTCTGCGAGCACCACCTGCTGCCGTTCTTCGGCAAGTGCCACGTGGCCTACGTGCCTCGCACCCGCGTCATCGGGCTCAGCAAGATCCCGCGCATCGTCGACGTCTTCAGCCGACGGCTCCAGGTGCAGGAACGGCTCACCAACGAGATCGCCGAGACCATCCGCGAGAAGATCGATCCCCTCGGCGTTGGGGTGATCATGCAGGGCACGCATCTCTGCATGGCGATGCGCGGGGTCGAGAAGCAGAACTCGTGCACGGTCACGAGCGCCATGCTCGGCACGTTCCGAAGCGACGCGCGCACGCGGTCCGAGTTCCTCCAGCTGGTGCAGCGCGGCAGCCACTGCTGACGCGCGCCTCGTCTGCGCCGGCTCTGGTCGTGGCGCGACGCAGCTGGGTGGGTACATGTATACTGTATACATGTCGAAGCCGGAGCGCGGATCGACGGTGCTCACCATCCGGGTCACCCCTTCTCTCGGCCGTCGTCTCGACCGTGAGGCACGGCGCCAGCGCCGCACGCGCAGCGACGCCGCGCGGGCGATCCTGGAGGCCGCGCTTCAGCACATCCCTGTCGACGATCCCGGCGCCGAAGCGCGACGACAATCGCTCCTGGCCAGTTCGCGAGACTCGGAGAGTGACGTTCTCGACTTCCTCGCGTCTGCCGCCGATCTCAGGGGCTGGCGTTGAACCGTGGCGAGATCGTCGTCGTTGCGACGAAGGGCGCGTATACCGGAAAACCAAGACCGGCTGTCGTCGTGCAATCCGGTCGTTTCAATCCCACCCACGCCAGCCTGACCGTGTGCCCGATCACGTCGGACTGCATCGACGCGCCGCTGTTTCGGATCACCGTGCCGCCCGGCGATCGTACAGGTCTGGCAACCCCGTCTCAGGTGATGGTGGACAAAGTCGTGAGCGTGCCGCGGTCTTCCATCGCGAAAACCGTGGGCCGGTGCGACGCCGGCGAAATGCTCGCGATCGATGACGCGCTTCGCTCGTGGCTCGAGTTGTAACCGTCCACGTGGCGGCCTTCCTCGAGAGGCATCCGTCAGTCCCAATCCACTTCACGCCGACCTACAGCTCCGCGCGGCTCTTCGTTGTCTGCCACGCGGCGCCGCCCGGTCGAGAAGCGCATGGCAACGTCAGTGCACCGTCCGTGTCTTCTTGTCCATGTAGTCCATCAGCACGTACCGGCCGAGTGTCAGCGGAGTCGTGAAGTAGGCCTTGCCGCGGCAGATGCTCGCCACGCGTCGCACGAACGCCACGAGGTCGGGGTCTCGCGCCAGCATGAACGTGTTGATCATGATGCCGGCCTTGCGGCACGCGGCCACTTCCGCGAACGTCTCGGAGACCACCCAGGGATCGAGACCGAAGGCGTTGCGGTAGATCTGCCCATCGGGCGTGGTGAGCGCCGACGGTTTGCCGTCGGTGATCATGATGATCTGGCGCATGTCCTTGCGCTCGCGCTCGAGCAGCCGGCGCGCCAGGCGAAGCCCCTCACGCGTGTTGGTGTAATACGGTCCGACGCGCACGCGCGCGAGGTGCTCCACCGGCACCTCCTCCGCCGAATCGTGGAACAGCACGACCCTCAGCGCGTCGCCCGGATATTGATGGCGGATCAGGTTCGCCAGCGCGAGCGCCACCCGCTTGGCCGGCGTGAAACGGTCTTCGCCGTAGAGGATCATGCTGTGGCTGCAGTCGAGCATCACGACCGTCGCGCACGAACTCTGATACTCGCCCTGGGTCACGCGCAGGTCCTCGTAGGTGACCTCGAGCGGCCCGCCCCGCGTCGGCAGGCCGCCACGGGTGACCGCGGAGAGGAGGGTCGCGCTGGCGTCGAGATTGAGGGTGTCGCCGAATTCGTAGGGCTTGGCCGCGCCGCCAGCCTCGATGCCCGTCGAGAGATCGCGCGTATCGTGCCTGCCGGCACTGCTCCGTCCCAGCGAGCCGAGCAGGTCACGCAGCGCGCGATAGCCCAGGAAGTCGAGTCCCTTGTCGGTGACCTCGAACGTCACCGGCGGAGCGTCGCGCCCCCTCCCACCGAGACCACCGGTGAGCTGACCCTGCGCAGGCTGAGGTGCCAGATAGCCCCGCTGTGACAGGCCGTCCATCAGCCGGTCCACCAGTTCTTCCAGCGCCGTGCGGCCATCGCCGTCAGCCGGGTCGCCCATCAGCCGCTCGAGTTGCTCGGGCGTCAGCATGCCACCACGCAACAGCGCGTCCAGGATGGCGTCGGCCATCTGCTGCCGCGAATGGCCGTGCGCATTCGGGTCCGGGTCGTACGGGTTGTCGAACCCGCTCGACAGCAGCAGGTCCGAGAGCTTCGCCATCAGCTCCTCGAGGCTCACGCCCTCGAACTCGTCGGGCACGTACCGCGTGTACTTGTATTTCATGAGCCGTCCCGTGTCCCTGGCCGCCGGACCTGTGCCGCCTGCGCGCGTGTTCAGTTGTAGTACGAGCCTCCGGGCCCACCGCCGAAGTCATCGTCGTCGTCTGCCGGACGCGGGCGTTCGCGTCGACGCTCGGCCTTCGTGCGGCGCACGGGTTCGTCGCCTGCCGTGAACAGTCCGCCGTCGCTGCGACTGATGACCTTCCGCGCGTGCATGCCCTCGAGCACGAAGTCCACGGCCGACGCCTTGATGGGCGCCGGCGCGTCCTCCGGGATGCCGAGATGCTCGGTCAGCTCGAGCAGGCCCTGCACGCCGCCGGCCTTGGCGAGCAGGTCGTCTGCGCCGCTCGTGTCCCATAGCTGCAGGGTGCCGCCCATGTCGAACCACTCGATGACCTGCTGCAACCTCACGCTGCCGAGTTCGGCGTCGAAGACGGCGCCGGTGGCCTGGCGGATGATCTCGGTGGCCACCTGAGCCGCGCCGCGCAACTCGCCTTCGTACTCGAGTTCGAGCTTGCCCGTGATGGACGGGAGGGCCGCGTAGAGATCCGACACGCGTGGCACGGCGAGTGCCTCGCCGTTCAACAGCGCCCGTCGCTCCGCATTCGAGACCACGCTTTCGAGCACCGTGATCGGCAGGCGCTGGCTGACGCCCGACCGCTTGTCCACGCGCGGATCCTTTCGGGCCTGTATCGCCACCTCTTCGACGACCTCGCGCACGTACCGGGGCACCTCGACCGCCGGGCCGTCCGCTGCCTCGTGCCGCGCAGTCCACGACTCCTGCTCGGTAATCGCGACGCCCTCCGCGCGCGAGTTCGGATAGTGCGTGCGAATCTCCGAGCCGATGCGATCCTTCAGGGGCGTGATGATCTTGCCGCGCGCGGTGTAGTCCTCCGGGTTCGCGGTGAACACCAGCAGCAGATCCAGCGGCAGCCGCACGGGGTAGCCCTTGATCTGGACGTCGCCCTCCTGAAGGATGTTGAACAACCCCACCTGGATGCGTCCGGCGAGGTCGGGCAGTTCGTTCACCGCGAAGATCCCGCGGTTCGCGCGCGGTACGAGGCCGTAGTGCATCGTCTGCTCGTCCCCGAGATCGAGGCCGCCCTTGGCCGCCTTGATCGGGTCGATATCGCCGATCATGTCGGCGATCGTGACGTCTGGTGTCGCCAGTTTCTCCACGTAGCGCTGGTCCGGCGTGAGCCACGCGACAGGCAGATCGTCGCCGGCCTCGGCCAGCCGGTGGCGCCCGTACGCGCTCAGCGGCGCGAGCGGATCGTCGTTCACCTCCGACCCCGCGATGATGGGCAGCGCCGGGTCGAGCAGCGACGTCAGCGCCCGGAGAATGCGGCTCTTGGCCTGCCCGCGCAGCCCAAGCAGGATGAAGTGGTGGCGGGAGAGGACGGCATTCACGATCTGCGGCACGACGGTCTCGTCGTAGCCGACGATGCCCGGAAAGATGGCGCCGCCATCCCTCAGTCGCTGCAGCAGGTTCTCACGCAATTCGCTGCGGACGGAGCGTCGCCTGACGCGGCCGGCGGCCACGTCCTGCTTCAAGGCACCGAGCGTTGTCGGTCGTGACATAGGGCGATAGTATCAGGGGTGTGTTGCTGTCGTTTGCGCATCGGGGCGGGTCAGCTCTGCGGCCGGAGAACACGCTGCTCGCCTTCGATCATGGACTTCTCGTCGGGGCCGACGGTCTCGAATTCGACGTGCGCCTGTCGCGCGACGGCGTCGTCGTGGTGCACCACGACGACACGCTGGATCGCACCACCAACGGCACGGGCCAGGTGGCCGACTACAGCGCCGACGCGCTCGCACGCCTCGACGCGGCGTTCCACTTCCGCGGGATCGACAACGAGCGCTTCATGGGACGCGGCCACGGGGTTCCCCGTCTCACGGAGGTCCTGGCCCGGTATCCCGGCATTCCGCTGATCATCGAGCTGAAGGGGCGCGACCCGGAACTGGCTCAGCGAGCCGTGGCCGACGTGCGCGCGGCTGGTGCGCTCGATCGTGTCTGGTTCGGGGGGTTCTCGCGGACGGTGCTGCACGCCGTGCGTGACGCCGCGCCGGAGGCGAGAACCAGCGCGGCCCGTGAGGAAGTGCGCTGGTTTCTGTATCGTTCGTGGATCGGGCTCGCCCCGTTGGAGACCGCATACCAGGTGTTCCAGGTGCCCGAGCTTGCCGGGCGCGTGCGTGTGGTCTCACCCCGGTTCGTCGAGGCTGCCCATCGGGCCAACCTGTCGGTACAGGTCTGGACGGTGGATCGGCCTGCAGACATGGAGCGCCTGCTGGAGTGGGGCGTCGACGCGTTGATCAGCGATCGTCCGGATCTTGCCGCACAAGTGATTCGTCGCTGGCGGATCCGACGGGCAGCCAGTGGCGCACGGGTTGCGGCAGCAGCACCAGAGTGAACAGATAGACCAGCACCGTGACGAAGGCGACGTACCCCGTCGCGCGCCCGTGTGGGGCGTAGCCGAGCGCGCCGAGAGACACGCCCTCGAGCAGGGTCATCAGCAGGCGCTGCGCCAGGCTGCCCTGTGGCGCGTACAGGCCGTCGAGCACCACGAACTTCAGGACGAAGGCCGACAGGAAGACCACGCCGAGGCTTTGCAGCACCCGCGTGCCGCTCGGCCGCGCCGCGAGCGTGTTCAGCAGCAGCACGAGGAAGAACACATTCGCCAGCACGTGCAGGAGGCCGGACTCTGGCGTGAGGCAGTTGAACACCTGCGCACTCGCGAGCAGCAGGACCAGCCCCAGCATGGCGCCCGAGGCGTTCTCGAGGGGATGCCGATGTGCGCCGACCAGCAGCCAGGGCACGAGGACGCCGGCGCGCACGAGGATGCCCATGAGCAGCACCGCCAGGACCAGCGCCATGATCGGCGGCGGCAGGAACTCGAAGCGGCCATCGGCCGGTGCGCTGCGAAACCCTCCGCCCAGCGTCACCCCGATGAGCAGCAGCGGCAGACTGACTGCCTCGTGGACTGGCGCCAGCGACGTCTGCGTCGTCACTTCCGGCTCCGGAACACCTTGAACGGATTCAGGTCCGACCACTCGCGACGAATGCCGCGCTCGAGTTCGGCGCGCAACTCGTCCGCGCTGGTGATTCCGAGCGCGTCGTCTTCCACGACCACCCGGCCACCCGGCGCCACCTGGATGGCGCGTGCGACCGCGGCGAGCCCCTCGGTGTAGAGGGCATCGTCGTGCGACAGTCGTCCCCACCCTTCACGGTAGTAGGTGTAGGCCACGTAGAACTGCGTGCGGGCATCGCGCCGCGCAGGGTCGGCGCGGGCGAATGCCGCGCGTGCCTCAGGAAACTGGTCGCGGAGGAAGAACTCCCGGCCCTCGTCGAACTGAGCCGCGTCGATCCGGTACGCCCCGACGGACGCCGCCACGCCTCCGGTGATCTCGTCAATCGTCGCCGGCTGCGACGTGAACAGCCACAGCGCGAACAGCAGACCTGCGCTCGACACTGCCAGCCCGGCGGCCCGGACGTACACGCGCGTGCCGCCAGGTCGTCGTCCGCTCATGTCACGAAGACGACGTGGATGGAGCGGGGGCCGTGGACGCCCCGTGTGAGCGTCATCTCGATGTCGGCCGTGCGGCTGGGTCCCGTGATGACCACGCAGTTGGCCGACTCGGCTGGCCGGGTCGGCTGCGCCGCGAGCCACGCGCCCAGCGACGCGACCATCTGCGCCCGCGTGACGAGCGCCACGTGCACGGGCGGCAGCAGCGATGCCAGGCGCGGACGTCCCGCACCGCTCATGACGACGACCGACCCCGTGTCCGCGAGGACGGCGACTGCGCCCGTCAGTCCGACGGTCGCCGCGTCGAGCCTGGCAAGATCCTCCGCGTGCCCGCTCGCGTCCTCCCGCACCGTCGACGGCAGCACCGCGATGCCCTCTGCCGCCAGCGTGTCGTGCAGTCCGGCCAGCGGCAGGGCCTCCGCATCCCACGACAGCACCGATGGAACCTCCGCGCCGGCGCTCACGAGTCGGATCAGCGCGACGACCTCCGCCACCGTGCCGAGGTGGTGCACGTGACCGCCGACAGCCTCGCAGGCTTCGGTGAACGTGGCCATCAGCGCGTCGAGGCTGTCTCCGCCGGCGTTCTGTGGTGGACAGTCGCCGGGATGGGGCACGCGGCCAGCGTCGAGGGGTTGCCTGGTGGCCGCCAGTGCAGCCGGCCAGGAGACGCGCGTGCGGTCACTCATGCGGTGCCGTCCCGACGCGTGCGTCGCCAGCGGGCCGTGAACGTGTCGGGCGCCATCGGAGGGAACGTGCGGTACCGCGTCCATCCCGCCAGAGGACCGGGCAGTGCCTCGATCCTTCCGTTTCTCGTCAGCAGGGCAAGCCCCGCGCGTCCCAGTCGTCCGGCCAGCCGGAACAGCCAGGGCCGCGTCGCCACCTCGCGGAACACGCGCAGACCGGCACGCACCCAGAAGGGCCCTTCACCGGCCCTGATGCTGTCGGCACGAAGCGCCAGCAGCATGCGCGGGATGTCGATGCGGACCGGGCAGACCTCCTTGCATGCGCCGCACAGGCTGCTCGCCTGCGGCAGATCCGACCACTCCTTCCGTCCAAAGGCGCCCGGTGTGAACACGCTGCCCACGGGCCCGGGATAGACGCTCGCATACGTGTGCCCGCCGATCTCCTGGTAGACGGGACAGGCGTTCAGACATGCGCCACAGCGGATGCAGTAGAGGATCTCCTCCAACTCCGTCCGCAACATGCGGCTGCGGCCGTTGTCGACGATGACGATGTGCAGGTCGGACGGGCCGTCCGGGTCGTCCGGCCGGCGCGGGCCGGTCACGAGGTTCGTGTAGACCGTCAGCGGCTGGCCGGTCGCGCTGCGCGCCAGCACCTGCAGCATCACGCCGAGGTCCGGCATCGTCGGAACGATGCGCTCGATGCCCATCATGGCCACGTGCAGCGCCGGAGCGGTGGTCGTCAGCCGGCCATTGCCCTCGTTCGTGCACAGGCAGATGCTGCCGGTCTCGGCGATGGCGAAGTTCACGCCGCTGATGCCCATGTCGGCGGCCAGGAACTCGGCTCGCAACTGGCGGCGCGCGAACGCGGTCATGGCGGGGATATCGGCCACGTCGGCGTCGCTTGCGTGCAGTTCCCGTTGGAACGTCGCTGCCACGTCGCGGCGTGTCTTGTGGATGATGGGCGCGATGATGTGCGACGGATGGTCGTGATCGAGTTGCACGACGTACTCGCCCAGGTCCGTCTCGATGACGCGGAGCCCTGCCGCCTCGAGCGCCGTGTTCAGCTCGATCTCCTCGGTCACCATCGACTTCGACTTCACCACGCGCCGCACGCCACGTGCCCGGGCGAGCGCCAGGACGTAGCCTCGCGCGTCGTCTGCCGTGGCGGCGAACGTCACGGTTGCGCCGGCGGCCTGCGCGCGTTCGACGAACTGGTCGAGGTAGGTGGCGAGGTGCGCCACCGTGTGGGCGCGGATCTGGCGTGCGTGGTCGCGGACCGCATCGGCCTCCGGCAGATGCGCGAAGGCGTGTCGGCGCGCGGCCGTCATCCGTCCGGTGCTGACGTCGAGGGCTTCCTGGAGATTGCTGTCGTCGAGCGCCTTGCGCGCACGTCGATGGAACGTGAGGGGCGCGGCCGTCACGACACGCGCTCTCCGGACACCAGCACCTCGGCGATGTGGCGCACGCGGGCGGTACTGCCGGCCCGCTCGAGCCCACCCTGCATGTGCATGCCGCAGCTCACGTCCGTGACGACGACCGTGGCCGCTCCAGTCGTGGCGATCTGCCGGCACTTGCGCGCGAGCATGGCTCCCGACACGTCGGCCATCTTGACCGCGAAGAGGCCGCCGAAGCCGCAGCACGAATCGGCCTCCGGCAGCGGCACCAGGCGGTCGCCCGCGCCCGCCAGCAACCGCCGAGGCTGCGCGTCGACGCCGAGGCCGCGCAGCCCGTGGCAGCAGGCGTGGTAGGTCAGCGTGCCGGGCAGCACGGCCGGAGGCGCGCTGATGCCGAGCACGTCCACGAGGAACTCGGTGAACTCGAAGGTGCGCGCGGCGACGCTCCGGGCGCGCGGCCCCCAGGTGGCGTCGCTCGCGAGCAGCGTGGGCGCGTGGTGAATGAGCATGTCCGCGCACGATCCGGACGGCACGACGATCGGCGCATCCGACCGGCTCAGTATGCCCACGGTATGTCGCGCCATGGCCGCCGCATCGGGTTGCGCCCCTGCGTTGAAGGCGGGTTGCCCACAACAGGTTTGCCCTTCGGGCACCTCCACCGTGAGCCCTTCGCGTTCGAGCAGCGTCACCACGGCGTCTGCCGTCTGCGGCCGGAAATGATCCACCAGGCAGGTCACCAGCAACTGCACCCTGGACGGACGCTCGGGGAGGACACGCGCGGCAGACATGACGTGTCCCGATGATACATGCGCTGCCGCTACAATGGCGGGCGTGACCAACAACGAGATCCACTTCCGCTGGGGCATTCTCGGCGTCGCCCGTATCAACCGCGCGCTGCTCACCCCGCTCGTGACTGGCCGGCACCGGCTCGTGGCCGTGGCCTCGCGCACCGCGGCGCGCGCCGAGGCATACGCGGCCGAACACGGCATTCCGCGTGCGTACGGCAGCTATGACGCATTGCTCGCCGACCCCGGGATCGACGCCGTCTACATTCCGGTGCCGAACAGCCTGCACGCGGAACTGAGCATCCGCGCGGCCGAGGCCGGCAAGCACGTCCTCTGCGAGAAGCCCCTCGCGCAGTCGGCCGACGAAGTACGGGCCATCGCCCGTGCGGCAGAGGCGCACCGCGTGGTCGTCACCGAAGCGTTCATGTACAGGCACCATCCGGTGGTCAGCCGCACGCGCGATCTGGTTCGGGACGGTGCGATCGGGCGCGTGATCGGCGTGCGCGGCACGTTCTCGTTCCTGCACGATCGTCCGGCGGACGTGCGATTCGACCCGGCGCTCGGGGGAGGCTGCCTGTGGGACGTCGGCTGCTATCCGGTGAGCTTCGCCCGCACCATCCTGGACCAGCGTCCACTTGGCGTGCAGGGAGCGGCCGCCTGGAGCGCGCGCGGCGTCGACCTCACCTTCTTCGGGCAGCTGCATTTCGCCGGCGGCGTCGTGGCGCAGGTGATGTCGAGCTTCGAGTCGCCGTTCCGCACCGAGATGGAGGTCATCGGCACGGGTGGGCGTCTACTGGTGCCGCGTCCGTTCAAGCCGCAGGAACGCGACGAGATTCACGTGGTCAGCGGCGACGACGTGCAGACCATCGAGGTTGCCGGTCCCGCGCTCTACCAGGGACAGGTGGATGACGTGGCCGAGGCGGCCAGGACCGGACGCCCGCCCCTGGTGACGCTCGACGACAGCCTGGACAACACCGAGACACTCGTGGCGCTTCTCGAGTCCGCCCGCAGCGGGCGGACGGTCAGTCTGGCGCCGCGCTGAGCAGCCGTTCGCGGCCGTGGCCGCGGAAGCTGCCGGCGAACACGAGGGCGATCCAGGCCAGGGGCGGGCCGCCTGCAGACACGCGGGAGGACATGGGCATGCAGGGTCGCGCTTCTACTGCACCCGGCGCCGGCGCCGAGTTTCTCGCGGGCCTGGTCGACCGGGTCACCTACCACGACCCCGACTCGGGCTTCTGCGTCCTGCGTGTCGACGTGAAGGGCCGCCGAGACCCGGTGACCATCATCGGACACGCCGCACAGGTCACGCCCGGCGAGCACCTGCAGGCCACGGGCGCGTGGGTGAACGACCGCACGCACGGTCTCCAGTTCAAGGCCGACTGGATGCGCGTGTCGGCACCCGACTCCCTCGAGGGCATCGAGCGCTACCTCGGGTCGGGACTCATCAAGGGCATCGGCAAGCACTACGCACGCCTGCTCGTGCAGCAGTTCGGCGCCGACGTGTTCGACGTGATCGACTCGGAGCCCGACCGGCTGCGCGACGTCCCCGGCATCGGCCCGACGCGCGCTCGGCGGATGGTCGAGAACTTTCAGGCTCAGCGCGTCATCCGCGACATCATGGTGTTTCTGCACGGGCACGGTGTGAGCACCGCGCGAGCCGTCCGGATCTACAGGACGTACGGGGCGGATGCCGTCAAGGTACTCACCGACAACCCCTACCGGCTCGCGCAGGACATTCGCGGCATCGGCTTCGTGACCGCCGACCACATCGCGCGACAGGTCGGCATCGCCGAGGACGCGATGATCCGGATCCGCGCCGGGCTCGCGCACTGCCTCGCGCAGGCGCTCGACGCTGGACACTGCGGGTTGCCACTCGAGACGTTGCGCGAGACAGCGGCCCGCCTCCTCTCGGTCGGCCTCGATGGCGTCGACGCGGCGCTCGACGAAGAAGTGACGGCCGGGTCGCTCGTACGCGAGGTGGTTGCCGGAACGTCGCTGGTGCTGCTTGCCGGCCTGCATGCTGCTGAGGGACTCATCGCCGGGCGTATCCGCACGCTCGCCGCCTCCGCGCCACCGTGGGGCGGACTCGACGTCGCGCGCGCCATTCCGTGGGTCGAAGCGAAACTCCGGATCGAGTTGTCGTCCAGTCAGCGCGATGCCGTGCAGACAGCGTTGACGCATGGCCTCGTCGTGCTGACGGGCGGGCCCGGCGTCGGCAAGACCACCGTGCTGCGGGCCATTCTGACGATCCTGGCAGCCAAGGGCGTTCGCCCGCTGCTCGGCGCCCCGACCGGCCGCGCCGCCAAGCGCATGACCGAGGCCACCGGCCTCGAGGCGAAGACGCTGCATCGCCTGCTCGAGATCAACCCGCGCAACGGTCAGTTCCGCCGCACCGAGCGGCACCCGCTCGAGGGCGACCTCCTCGTCATCGATGAAGTGTCCATGGTGGACGTGTTGATGATGGCGCACGTCCTGCGGGCCGTGCCTCGCGGGATGGCGGTGCTGCTCGTGGGGGATGCGGACCAGTTGCCGTCCGTCGGTCCGGGCCAGGTGCTGGCCGATCTCATCACCTCTGGAGCGGTCGTGGTCACGCGGCTCGTCGAGATTCACCGTCAGGCGGCGGCGAGTCGCATCATCACGACGGCCCACGCCGTCAACGCCGGCATCGTGCCGCAGTTCGATGCGAGTTCCGACAGTGACTGCTACTTCATCGAGGCGGACGACCCCGAGCAGGCCAGGCAGCGCCTCCTGCGGGTCGTGGCCTCCCGCATTCCCCGGCGCTTCGCGCTCGACCCGATTCGCGACGTGCAGGTGCTGTGTCCGATGAACCGCGGTGCGCTGGGCGCTCGCGCGCTCAACACCGACCTGCAGGCGCTGCTCAACCCGTCACCGGCCGCGACGATCGAGCGCTTCGGCACGCGCTTCGCCGTGGGCGACAAGGTCATGCAGACCGAGAACGACTACGACCGCGATGTCTACAACGGCGATCTCGGCGTCATCAGCGCCATCGACAGCGAGGCCCAGACCGTGACCGTGCAGATCGACCAGCGTGCCGTCACCTACGAGGTCGGAGACCTCGATCAGCTGATGCTGGCCTACGCCACGACGATTCACAAGGCTCAAGGCTCGGAGTACCCGGCGGTCGTCGTGCCGGTCACGACGCAGCACTACACCATGCTGCAGCGGAACCTGATCTACACCGCCATCACGCGGGGGCGCCGGCTCGTCGTGCTCGTGGGTCAGCGGCGCGCTCTGGCGATCGCCGTCAGCGGGCGTTCCCAGGGCCACCGCTGGACCCGCCTCGCCCAACTGCTCGCTTGACGGCCGAGGGGTAGAGCAGCAACGATGCCGCCCATGGCCATCCTCTGCGCCGTGGACTTCTCGGACGCCTCAGCACTCGCGCTCACCTGCGCCCGCGAGATCGCCGACCACTACGCCCAGCCCCTGCATGTCGTGACCGTGGCCGACCCTCTGCTCGCGGCCGCGGAACAGATGCAGGCCGGCAAGGATGCCGTGGCGCTCACCAGGCAGGCGTTGAGCGAGTTCGTCGCCGAACGCGTCGGTGCGGGCCGCGCCGCGGGGCAGCACCTCCACGTGCGCATCGGCAACACCGCCGACGAAGTGGTTCGGCTGGGGCACGACGTGCACGCCCAGCTCATGGTCGTCGGCACGCAGGGCAGCACGGGCCTCCAGAAGCTGATGTTCGGCTCGGTCGCCGAGCGCCTGCTGCGGGTCACGGACCGTCCGGTGCTCGTCGTACCTCCGGCCTTCGCGGAGAGCACCCGGCACGTGCTGGGGTCGTTGCGGGAGATTCTCGTGCCCGTCGATTTCCACGATCACGCGTTCGACGATGCACGCGTGGCCGCGCACGTCGCGACATCCAGTCACGCCCGGCTCCAGTTGCTGCACGTGCTGCCCGAGGACGGCATGGGACGGTGGACGGTGTTGCGGCCGCTGGGCGCGCCGCAGTTGCTGGAGCATCTCGAGGAGGCCCGCGGTGCGCGGGTGGAGAAGGCACTGGCGGCTCTGCAGCGTCTTGCCGATGCGCTCGAACTGTCGCCCGGCCCGATCGTCCGTGTCGTCGAGGGACACGTCGCCGACGAACTGGCCCGTGCGGCGTCGCGCGAGACGGTCGATCTGGTCGTGATGGGTCTGCGGGGCGCGCCAGCCTCCGACACCGGACGCGTGGGGTCGATCGCCTATCGCGTGCTCACCCTGTCACCGGTGCCCGTCCTCGCGCTGCCCGCCGAGAGCCGCAAGGCTCAGGTGCTCGGTTTTCTGGGCTGATCGACGTGGTCGATGCGGCTGACCAGTCCCGTGATCTGCTCGACCAGTGCGCCGGTGGACGCCGTGGTGACCGAGCGGACGTGCGAGGCGCGCGACAGGTCGTCACAGAGCAGCCGTGCGCGCGCAGCGCCATCCGCCACGCAGACCGTCGGGACCGAGAGCGCTTGCACGGCGTCCGACGTGGACCAGTCGGGCCGGATCAGCGGGACGAGCGCCGGCAACGGCGGCTCGACCTCGAAGAACGCCGAGGGGCCGGGGTTCACGAGCACGAGCCCATCCAGGGGGTGGCCCTCGACGAGGCGCATCGCCACGGCCATGCTCTCGGCGCCCACACCAGTCCCGCCCGCGAGGATCGGCACGTCGAGTGATTCGAGCGCACCCAGCAGGCGCTTCAGTTCGAACGCCACGTCGCGTGGTGACCGTCGCTGCCAGAAGTAGCGCAGCGCGTCGATCGAGAGCACGGAGATGCCGTCTGCGACCAGTGCGTCGGCCAGGTCCGTGTCCGTCGGACGCAACCCACGGGCGTCCGACATGAGGACGAGCACCGCCCGGGGGCGGGCCGCCCAGGCGGCCGAGAGCGGCAGGCGAAAGTGGGCCAGCCAGCGGTCGAGCGGCTCGTGGCCGGTCGATGCCTGGGGGACGGGGAGGGCCAATGCGTGCGCGGCTGCGTCCGGCAGCGTGGCCGCGGCGACCGCCGTCCAGCGCCCGGGAGCGGTTGTCCGCCTGGTGCTGGCGCATGGCCCGCGGCCAGCAGTCGTCGCCGCGGTGCCGGCGCCGGCGCGAAAGAGCCCCGGTTCGCTGGCGCGTACCACGCCTCTGGCAAGTGTCGCGGCCAGCCCCGTGCCGACCACGATCGGTGGCTGATAGGCCGTGAGCCCGGCCTCGCGTTGCGCCCGGCGCGAGGCGTGCGCGAGGCGCTCCACCACGTCCGTGCACGGCGACGCGTCAGGTGTCCTGAGGCGCGCGGCATCAATCGGCACCAGAAGCGTCGACGCCGCGAGGCGGTCGATGACGGGCGCCAGGCTCGCGGCGTCCCCGTCGTGCAGCAGCAGGGCCACCCCCGTCGCCGGCGTGCGCGGCACGTGGAGGGTCGCCGGGCCGAGCGCGTCCGGCAGGTCGATGCTGAGTGTCCTCGATCCGCGTCGGACGTCGGGTGCGGTCACCACGTCGTCGCCGACCGACACGCTGGCCGCGATGGCGATGGCACTTCCCAGGACGATGCGCCGCATGGCTTCGCCAGGCATGGTCTTTCACCGCAAGGCTCGCTGCCCCTGTCGCGCTCTACATGCTTACAAATCCCATCCCCGCGCCCGCTCGACGGCGCGCGTCCAGCGGGCGTACTGTGCCTCACGATGCGTCGTGTCGTGGGCCGGCGCGAACTCGCGGTCGAGCACCCAGTTGCGCCGCACGTCGTCGAGATCGTTCCAGTAGCCCACGGCGAGCCCCGCCAGATAGGCGGCGCCGAGCGCGGTGGTTTCACTGACGGCTGGGCGTCGGACCGGTACGCCGAGGATATCCGCCTGGAACGCGAGGAGCAAGTTGTTCGCCGTCGCGCCGCCGTCCACGCGCAGGCTCGAGAGCGTCACCCCGGCGTCCTTCTGCATGGCGTCGAGCACGTCACGGGTCTGGAAGGCCATCGACTCGACCGCCGCCCGCGCGATGTGCGCCGCCGACGTGTTGCGCGTGAGGCCGATGATCAGGCCCCGGGCGTACTGGTCCCAGTACGGCGCCCCGAGGCCCACGAACGCGGGCACGAACAGGACGCCGTCACTGTCGGGGGCTTCGGCCATCAGGCGCTCGACGTCCGACGACGACGAGATGATCTTCAGACCGTCGCGCAGCCACTGCACCACGGCGCCGGCGATGAAGACGGCGCCCTCGAGCGCATACGTCACCTCTCCATGACGCTTCCATCCCACCGTCGTGAGCAGCCCGTGTTCGGAAGCGTGCGGCGTTCGTCCGGTGTTCATCAACAGGAAGCAGCCCGTGCCATACGTGTTCTTCGCCGTGCCCGGTTCGAAGCACGCCTGGCCGAACAAGGCGGCCTGCTGATCGCCGACGGCAGACGCCAGCGGGATGGGACGTCCGAACAGCGACGGGTCGGTCTCGCCGTACACCTCGCTGTTGCCGCGAATCTCGGGCAGCATGCGGCGCGGAACGTCCAGCAGCTCGAGCAGCTCGTCGTCCCAATCCAGCGTGTGGATGTTGAACATGAGCGTGCGCGAGGCATTGCTCACGTCGGTGATGTGCAGCCGGCCGCCCGACAGGCGCCAGAGCAGGAAGGTCTCGATGGTGCCGAACAGGATCTCGCCGCGTGCGGCACGGGCGCGCAGGCCGTCCTGCTGGTCGAGCAGGTGCTTCACCTTCGTGCCCGAGAAGTAGGCGTCGATGACCAGCCCGGTCCTGCGCCGGACGAGCGCCTCGTGTCCCTGCTGCTTCAGCCGATCGCAGATGCCGGCGCTGACCCGACTCTGCCACACGATGGCGTTGGCGACGGGTGTGCCGGTGGCACGCTCCCACAGCACGACGGTCTCGCGCTGGTTGGCTATGCCGATGGCGGCGATATCGGCGGCGGTGGTCCCGGCCTTCGCGATGGCCTCCTTCGCCACCGCCAGCTGCGACGCCCAGATGGCCTCGGGATCGTGCTCGACCTCCGCGGGGCCGGGGAAGATCTGCGGAAACTCCTGCTGGGCTCGTGCGACGGCACGGCCGTCACGGCCGAAGACGATGGCACGGCTCGAAGTCGTGCCCTGATCGAGAGCGAGGATGTAGGTGGACATGGGGAAGGAAGGGAGGAAGGAAGGAACGAAGGAACGAAGGAA
>CAYMAG010000004.1:96360-110125 GCA_964388335.1 uncultured Vicinamibacteraceae bacterium
AAGGAACGAAGGAATGGAGGAATGAAGGACCGTCATGCCTGTGGATGCCGATTCCGTACGCAGACGTCGTAGAAGTACCCGCCGATCAGGCCGCCGAGGCATGGCGCGATGATCGGCACCCACCACCAGCCGTGCGCGGCGGTGAAGACACCAGGGCCCCACCCGGCCAGGGCGGTGAACAGGCGCGGGCCGAAGTCGCGCGCGGGGTTGATCGCGTATCCGGCGTTCACACCGAACGCCATGCCGATCGCCACGACCAGCAGGCCGACGAACAGGGGAACGAGACCGGGTGGCGGCGGCGCGTTGCGCTCGTCCGTCAGGAAGAAGACCCCGGCCACCAGCAGCGCCGTGCCCACGATCTGATCGATGAACCCCCCGAAGATCGTGAGATAGGGGGCGGGATACGTGGCGAAGATGCCGGCCGTTCCCTGTGGTCCGAGAATCTGCCGGACGCCCTGATCGAAGGCCATGAGCGCTTCCCGATACGTGACGCAGACGACGAGCGCGCCGAAGAACGCGCCGGCCAGCTGGGCTGCGACGTAGGGACCGACATGCGGCCAGGGAAAGCCCCGGCGCACGGCGAACGCGAGCGTGACCGCCGGATTCAGGTGGGCGCCGCTCACGCCGCCGGCCGCGTACACGCCGAAGGTGACGGCCAGACCCCAGCAGAGGTTGATGCTGAGGCTGCTGCCCGCGGCCTGTCCGCTGAGCACCGTCTGCGCCACGACGCCGACGCCGAACGTGATGAGGATGAACGTGCCGAAGAACTCGGCGAGCGCAGCGCGAAGCAGTGGCGTCATGCGGAGTGGCTCACGGACTTGAGGTCGGCACGTTGCTCGGCGTACGACGTGTCGAAGGCGGCGACGGCCGGGTCGACCGGCCACCCCCGGGCGGCGCACGCGGCATGATACAGAGCCGGCCACCAGTTGTCGTGCGCCGTCAAACCGGCGTCCTTCCAGCTCTCCCACCCCATCAGCACTTTCGACCAGCAGCGATCGCCGTGACGGATCGCCTCGGTGTGACTCGGCATGTCCGACACGTACCACTGCCGGCCGATGCGCGCGTGCAGCACCTCGTCGGCCCAGTCGTAGTCCTGGAACGTGGCGGCGAGCGGCAGATCGGTCTGCTGCGCGATCTCCCACTCGTAGCGCTTGCCGTGCTTCGGCATCAGGCCCTGCTCGATGAAGTAGAGCACCGCGTGCCGTTCGAGCGGGGTGAGTTGGGTGTTGAGGCCCAGCGACCAGGTGAAGTTGATGGGCACCTGCGCGCTCCAGTCGATGCCGAGCGCGCTGAACAGCACCTCACCCATCATCGCGTGGCGCGCTTCGTCCCACAGCTGCCGGGTCATGTCGAGGCTGTAGCCCCACGGCTTGCCTGGCGTCTCGACGATGATCGAGGCCATCATCTCGGGCACGTCGATCTCGCGCAGCCGCTTGTAGGCGAGCATCAGCAGCTTTGGTCGGGCCGGAAACTGCGCATCGTAGAGGAACGCCTCGGCGTTCACGGCCATGTTGTACGGATCGCGGAAGCGGGCATCGCGGCGGGGCACCGGGTCGAACGGCCGCGGCGTTGCCGAGAAGCGCGGGGGCGGCGCGAGGGTCGCCGCGGGCGCCGTGCCGTCGAGGCCTCCAGCGGCCGCAAGCGCCGCCTGCAGCTCGTCGGTCCACTCGGCAGGCACATCGGGAACTGCCGCCAGGCAGGCCGCTGCCGCCTGGGTGCCGGCCTCCAGCATCTCGTGCAGATCGAGTCGCGCGTGGCGCGCCAGGCGCCGAGTCGGCGCGTCGGCCAGCGGGTGCACCTCGCGCGACAGGGCGTCGAACGCGGCCTCGATGGCGGGCACCAGCACCTGATACAGACCCACGCAGAGGTGTGCGCCGTCCGGCGCGTGCGCCACTTCGTCGAAGGCCTGCGCGAGCGAGACCGGCGGCGGGTCGTCGAGACCGAGCGGCGGCTCGCGCATCTCGGCGACCCGCGATCGCAGCATGCCCGTGATCTCGGCGCACAGGTACGCGTGGTGGCTCGCGAGCATCTTGAGTTCGTACACGGGCTCGGCGGGCAGCCGCGCGAGCAGCAGTCCGTGGATGCGGCGCGTCGCGAAATGCAGCCGCTTCAGGCGCGCCACGACCGACTCGACGCTCGGGCCCGGCGCCTGCGCGACGTCGAGGGAGCACAGACCGGCGAGCGGTGGCAGGTCGGCGATGGGCTGGAGGGCCGCGTCGGTCATGTCGGAGGCTCCTGAGGCTGGCGCAATACGCAGATGACGTGGGCCGATTATAGTCCCCGGCCCGCAGCCCACCCGTGCGACGCTCGTCTCAGTCCATCTCCGCGACCTTGTGCATCCCGCTGCCCATGCCGTCGTCCTCGAGGATGTCGAGGTGCACGCGCACGGCCGTGGACCTGGGTCTGACCCGCTCGCCTCGCTGCTCGATGGTGACGCGCGTGAGCGCCGTGCCCAGGAACAGGATGAGCGAGGAGTAATAGACCCACATGAGCACCAGCACGAGCGATCCGGCGGCGCCAAAGGCGGAGCCTGGTGCCGTCCGCGTGAGGTAGAGGGAGATCAGGTACCGCCCGACGACGAAAAGTGTCGCGGTCACGAATGCACTGCGCCACACGTCACGCCATTGGAGGTGCACGTCCGGCAGGATCTTGAAGATCATCGCAAAGAGCAGCGTGGCGCTGGACAGCGACAACACGAGGTCCACCGCCTCTACGACGATCGACGGAATCGGCACCCACGACCCGGCGTGGCGGATGACTGCCATGATCCCCATGCTGATCGCCAGCGACGTCATCAACAGGAAGCCGAAGACGAGCACGACGCCCAGGGAGATGATGCGCGTGGTCAGGAACACGACCAGGCTGCTGCGCGACGGTCGGGCCACGACGCCCCAGAACTGATTCAGCGAACTCTGCATCTGCGCGAACACGGTGGTCGCGCCGAACAGGAGGGCGCCGGCGCCGAGCAGCGTGGGGAGCACCCCGGCCTCGCGGACATGCGAGCGCCGCACCGCCTCCTCGACGGATGCGGCAGCCTGCTGTCCGATCAGCTCACGCAACTGCCCCGCGACCTCGCCACGGGCGGCGACCTCGCCGAACACTGCTCCCACGATGGCGACCACGATGATGCCGAGTGGCGCCAGCGAGAAGAGCGTGTAGAACGCGAGGGCTCCGGCGTGCTGGAACGCGTACCGGGATATCCAGAGGTCGAACGTCGCGGCCAGTAACGAGGTCGTACGCCTGACGGAAGTCATCACTCGATGGTAGTGCAGGTGGCCGCGTCCGCCTCATGCCACGTGCGCTGTGCCGAATGCTCGGCACATCCGGCGTCGCGGGGCGCTGGTTTACGTCCGAAGTAAGAGGCTTACGCGGGGCGTAACCTGCCACGCCGCGGAGTGCGCCACATCGCCCGTTGCGGCCGGTTCGTCGCCTGGCGCGCATCCTGCACTTCCGCCGGTCATCGACCAGTCGAAGGAGGTCTCGATGCATCGCCCTGCACGCCTCGTCTCCGCGGCGTTGACCATCGGCTGCTGGACTGCCGCTTGCGGCGGCTCCAGCAGTACGCCCACCAGCCCGACTCCGTCGAGCCCATCGGGCCCGTCCGCTGCCGTCACGGTCTCGATCGTCGGCGACCGCGGCGCACAATCGTTCGCGCCCAATCCAGCGGCGGCGAGCCGCGGTCAGACGATCGCGTGGCGCAACACCGACGGCGACGTGCACCGCATCGTCTTCAACGACGCGTCGGTCGACACCGGCAACATCGCGCCGGGCGCGGCCAGCGCGCCCATCGTCTTGCCGACCGATGGCGCGAACTACCACTGCGTGCTGCATCCCGGCATGATCGGCGCGATTGCCTCGTCGAGCGGAACGCCACCGCCCTGCGAGGGACCATACTGCTGACGCCCGCGCCGCGGCCTGCATCACTCGCTCGCAGCGCGTGGACGGGATCGATGCGCGAGGTGGCGCGCGCCGGCGACGCCGCTGGACATTCCGCGGCCGGTGGGGAATAATGCCGCGGCCCCAGGCCGCAGGTGACGCAGGTTCCGAGAAATCGGCCGGAAATCGGCGACTTCGCGGCTGGCCCGGGACTTGCCGTGAGGACCGGGTGGCCGCGCAGTGGGTGCGCGCGTGACTCGTGACGACCGCCTCCTCATCGACCCTTGACCGCGCCGCGGCCGTTCCGGCGGCGCCGTCGTCGTGCCGCCACTGCGGCGATCCCTGCGACACCGCAGGCGTGACGAGTCCGTCCGGAACCTTCTGCTGCAGCGGGTGCGCGTCGGTCTTCGACCTCCTGCAGACGCACGCCCTGACGCAGTTCTACACGTGCGCGCCCGGCGCCGGTGTGTCGCAGAAGGCGCTCGCCAGCCGCGCCCGCGATCGATTCGCGGCCCTCGACGACCCCGCCGTCGCGCAGCGCTTCATCGACACCCACGACGGTACCTTCGCGCACGCCACCTTCTCGGTGCCGTCGATGCACTGCGCGTCGTGCCTCTGGCTGCTCGAACAACTGTGGCGGTTCGACGAGGGCATCGGTCGCTCCGAGGCCGACCTGCTGCGGCGCACGGTGCGCGTGACGTTCCGGCCCGAGCGCACGACGCTGCGTGCGGTGGCCGAGCGTCTCGCGTCGCTCGGGTACGAGCCCGTCATCGATGCCGAGCGTGCCGCGGGTCGCATGCCGGTCAGGCGTCGCGAACTGTATCTCAAGCTCGGGCTCGCCGGGTTCGCGTTCGGCAACATGATGCTGTTCAGCATTCCGCGCTACGCCAACGGCGCGCCGCTCGACCCGGCGTTCCAGCGGCTGTTCGACAGCCTGAACGTGCTGCTGGCCACGCCCGTGCTTCTCTACAGCGCGTCCGACTTCTTCCGGTCGGCCTGGCAGTCGTTGCGCGCCCGCGCCATCACGCTCGACGTTCCGGTGGCGCTGGGGCTGGCCGTGCTGTTCACCCGCAGCGTCGTCGACATCGCGACGGGCGTCGGGGAGGGCTATCTCGACTCGTTCGCCGGACTCGTCTTCTTCCTCCTCATCGGACGACTGTTCCAGCAGGTCACCTTCGACCGTATCGCGTTCGACCGCACGGTACGATCGTTCCTGCCGCTGTCGGTGCGCGTCGCCGGGCCGGATGGCCTGACGCCCCGGCGGCTGGAGGACGTCGAGCCGGGCCAGGTGCTGCTCGTGCGCCCCGGCGAAGTGGTGCCCGCCGACGCCACGCTCATCGATGCGCGCGGCGGCCGCATCGACTACGCCTTCGTGACGGGAGAGGCGGAGGCCGTGACGATCGCCGCGGGCGCGCTCGTGAGTGCGGGCGGACGCGTGGCCGGCCATGCCGTGCACGTCCGCGTGGTGCGGCCCGTCTCGCAGAGCCGCCTGGCCGACCTCTGGCAACAC
Source organism: uncultured Vicinamibacteraceae bacterium (assembly GCA_964388335.1). GTDB lineage: Bacteria > Acidobacteriota > Vicinamibacteria > Vicinamibacterales > Vicinamibacteraceae > JAEZDP01. The sequence continues at coordinate 101,747 of CAYMAG010000004.1, forward strand.
CCCGCCTTCGATCAGCACCCACCGCATTGGCTGTCGACGATCGCCGCGCGGTTCGGTCACTGGTTCACGGTCGGCGCGATCGCCCTGGCGGCGCTTGGCTTCGCCGCCTGGTGGCCGGACGCGCACATGGCCGCGAACGTGGCGACCGCCGTCCTGATCATCGCGTGTCCGTGCGCCCTGACGCTGGCCGCGCCGATCACGCTCGGCACCGCCCTCGGTCGACTCGGGATGGCCGGTTGCTATCTCCGGGAAGGCGCCGTCGCGCTCGATATGAGTCGTATCGACACGATTGCGTTCGACAAGACCGGCACGCTCACGGCCGCGCGCGGTGATGCGGGCGTCGAGTGTCATGGCCTGTCGGACGAGGACTGGGCACGCGTCCGGCGCCTCGCCGCTGAATCGGTGCACCCCGTGAGCCGTGCCCTCGCGGGGCGGGCCCCGTTGCGCGGCCGCGTGTCGGACGTGCGCGTCGTCACCGGAGAGGGAATCACCGGTGTGGTGGACAGCCGTGCCGTGGCCATCGGGACGCCGGCGTTCGTGGCGTCGGAGGCGCAGGTCGCCGTCGAGGGCGTGGACGGCCGGACGTACGCCGCGGTGGACGGCCGCGTCGGCTCGGTGCGGCTCGCGACCCCCGTGCGTCCGGGCGTGCTGGATGCCGTCGCGTCCCTTGCGGCCGGTCACGCTGTCTGGCTGCTGTCGGGGGATGGACCGGCCGACCAGCACACATGGCAGCCAGCCTTCGGCGAACGCCTGCGCTTCCGGCTGTCGCCCGACGACAAGCTCACCGCGGTACGCGAGCGCCAGCGTGACGGTGGCCGGGTGCTGATGGTGGGCGACGGCCTCAACGACGCAGGCGCCCTCGCCGCCGCGGACGTGGGCATGGCCGTGTCGGACGACACGGCGTGCCTGGTGCCGGCGTGCGACGCCGTGATTCGTGGAGACCAGGTGGCGTGTCTGCCTGAGTTCCTGCGCTATGCACGGCGCGCGCGGCAGGTCATCGTGCTGTGCTTCGCGGTGTCGGTCCTCTACAACGTGCTCGGTATCGGCTTCGCGCTGTCCGGACACCTCACACCGCTCGTCACGGCCATCCTGATGCCGGTCAGTTCGCTGACCGTCGTCGGCCTCAGCGTCGGGCTCATGCGCATCGCCGCGCCGACGGAGCGCGCCGCGTGAGCGTCATCTTCCTGCTCATCGCCGCCGGCGCCATCGTGACCGGCGGCTTTCTGACCGCGTTCGTGTGGGCCGTGCGGTCCGGCCAGTTCGACGACACCGTGACTCCCGCCGTGCGCGTGCTGCTCGACGAGACAGCGCCGCCTCCGTCCGACAAGAAGCCGTAAGGGACCGACTCATGCACGAACCCAGTCCAACGTCCGCCATCGTTGCCGACCAGAGCCCAGCCACCCGGCACGTCGAGACGTTCGCCTACGACAACGCCATCGTCCGCCTGTTCATCATCGCCACCGCCGTCTGGGGTGTCGTGGCCTTCCTCGTGGGCCTGATCCTCGCGATCAAGCTGGTCGCGCCCGAGTTCCTGAACGTCATCCCGGAGTTGGGCTACGGACGGCTGAGGCCCCTGCACACCAACGCGGCGATCTTCGCCTTCGCGGGCAACGCCATCTTCGTGGGCGTGTACTACTCGCTGCAGCGGCTGTGCAAGGCCCGCATGTTCAACGACACGCTGAGCCTGCTCCACTTCTGGGGCTGGCAGCTGATCATCGTGTCGGCGGCGCTCACGCTGCCGCTGGGCATCACGTCGAGCAAGGAGTACGCGGAACTCGAGTGGCCGATCGACATCGCCGTCACCCTGGTCTGGGTGATGTTCGGCGTGAACATGTTGGGCACGATCTTCAAGCGCCGCGAGCGCCACATGTACGTGGCGATCTGGTTCTACCTGGCCACGTTCATCACCGTCGCGCTCCTGCACGTGGTGAACTCGCTGGGGCTGCCGGTGCACCTGCTCAAGAGTTACTCGCTCTACGCAGGCGTGCAGGACGCGCTGGTGCAGTGGTGGTACGGCCACAACGCCGTCGCCTTCTTCCTGACGACGCCGTTCCTCGGCATCATGTACTACTTCATCCCCAAGGCGGCCGGCCGTCCCATCTTCTCGTACCGGCTCTCGGTCGTTCACTTCTGGGCATTGATCTTCATCTACATCTGGGCGGGGCCCCACCACCTGCTGTACACCGCCCTGCCCGACTGGGCGCAGACGCTCGGCACCGTGTTCTCGGTCATGCTCATCGCGCCGTCATGGGGCGGCATGGTCAACGGCCTGCTGACGCTGCGCGGCGCGTGGGACAAGGTGCGTGAAGACCCCGTGCTGAAGTTCATGGTCATCGGCGTCACGGCCTACGGCATGTCCACGTTCGAGGGACCGATGCTCTCGCTCAAGAACGTGAACGCGCTGACCCACTACACCGACTACATCATCGGCCACGTGCATCTCGGGGCGCTCGGCTGGAACGGCGGACTGTCGTTCGCGATGCTCTACTACATCGTGCCGCGCATCAACGGCACGCAGCTCTACTCGCTGCGCCTCGCGAACACGCACTTCTGGCTCGCCACGCTCGGCATGCTGTTCTACTCGATTCCGCTGTACATCGGCGGCATCACGCAGAGCCTCATGTGGCGCGAGTTCACCGTGGACGGCGCCCTGCGCTACGGCAACTTCCTCGAGACGGTCGTCCGCATACTGCCGATGTACATGCTGCGCATCGGCGGCGGCACGCTGTTCCTGTGCGGCGCGCTCGTCGGTCTCTACAACCTCTATCGCACGGCGAAGCAGGGCGTGTTCCAGCCGGAAGAGGTCGCGCAGGCGCCGGCCCTGCAGCCGCTGCCGTCCAGCACGCGAATGTCGTGGCACCGGGCGCTCGAGGCGAAGCCCGCCACGTTCGCCTTCTGGACGTTCATCGCCGTCTTCATCGGCGGCGTCGTCGAGTACGTGCCCACCGCACTCATCCGGTCGAACATCCCGACCATCGCGTCGGTCACGCCCTACACGCCGCTCGAGCTGGAGGGCCGCGACCTCTACATCCGTGAGGGCTGCGTCGGCTGCCATTCGCAGATGATCCGGCCCATGCGCGCCGAGACGGAGCGGTACGGCGACTACTCGAAGCCCGGTGAGTTCGTGTACGACCGGCCCTTCCTGTGGGGCTCGAAACGCACCGGTCCCGACCTGCACCGCGTGGGCGGCAAGTACCCGGACTCGTGGCACTACCTGCACACGAAGACGCCCAGCGCCACGTCGCCCGGGTCGATCATGCCCGGGTACCCGTGGCTGTACGAGCAGGCGCTGAACGACCGTCACATCGAAGGCAAGATCATCACGCTGCGCCGCCTGGGCGTGCCCTATCCCGAGGGCTACGAGCAGCAGGCCCGCGCCGACATGCGCGCGCAGGCCGACGAGATCGCCGGCCGCCTCGAGGCCGCCGGCATGACGACGCCGTCCGACCGCGAAATCGTGGCGCTCATCGCCTACCTGCAGCGGCTCGGCACCGACATCCGGAAGGCACCGGCCGACACGCAGGCCGCCCTGACCACTCCGAGCGAGGGAGGACGCTGATGTACAAGGACGTACTGCGCTCGATTGCCGGCATCGAGATGTTTCCCGTGATCTCGCTGCTGGTCTTCGTCACGGTGTTCGTCGTCATGCTCGTGTGGGCGTGGCGCCTCGACCCGCAGCGACTGTCGGAACTGGCGAACCTGCCCCTCGACGACGCCGACGGTCAGCCCGTGGTGGTGCCGTCGGACGAGACCGTCACACCCGCGCGAGGAGGCCGGTCGTGAGCGACAAGAAGGACGAACTGCTCGACCACGAGTACGATGGCATCCACGAGTTCGACAACGCTCTGCCGAAGTGGTGGCTGTACGGGTTCTACTTCACCATCCTCTTCTCGGTGGTGTACGTGGTGAACTACCACATGCTGCCCACGCCCCTGTGGGGCCGCCCGGGCATGCAGGCGGAATACGAGGCCGAGATGGCCGAGGCAGCCGTGCTCGACGCCGGACGGCCGAAGGCCGCACCCGTCGCGAACCTCGTCGCGCTGACCGATGCCGACAGCCTGGCGAGGGGCAAGGCGATCTACGAGGGAGACCACCTGTGCGTGGCGTGTCATCGAGAGGACCTCGGGGGGCTCGTCGGGCCGAACCTCACCGATGATCTGTGGATTCACGGGTGCACACCGGCGGAGATCGTCAAGAGCATCGAGGCGGGCTTCCCGCTGCAGGGTATGCTGCCCTACGGGTCGGGATCGGCGCTGACGCAGGACGAGATGCTGGAGGTCGCCAGCTACCTGCTGTCGATGCGGGGCACGAACCCCGCCGAGCCGCGGCAGGTCGACCCCGCGCGTGAAGTCGCCTGTCCCTGAGCGCGCCCCTCCATGGAGACACCGGGTACGTTCGATCGGGCACACGAGACGTTCCGCGACGAGCTGGCGAGCGTCTGGAAGGACGGCCGGCGCCGGTGGGTCTACGCCCGCAAGCCGTCCGGACCGATCTTCCGGGCGCGGACGCTCGTCAGCTGGGTGCTGCTGGCGTTCCTCGTACTGGCGCCGTTCATCAAGGTGCACGGGCAGCCGCTGATCCTGCTCAACGTCCTCGAGCGCCGCTTCATCGTCTTCGGCATCGTCTTCTGGCCGCAGGACTTCTACCTGCTGGTGCTGTGCGTGCTGGCGGGCTTCGTCACCATCGCGCTCGCCACGGCGGCCATCGGCCGCGTGTGGTGCGGATGGGCGTGCCCGCAGACCATCTTCATGGAGATGGTCTTCCGCAAGATCGAGTTCGCCATCGACGGCTCGGCGCAGCAGCAGCTGCGTCGCGACAAGGGGCCGGCGACCGTCGACACGGCGTGGCGCCGGGTGCTGAAGCACGCGATCTTCTTCGCGCTGTCGTTCGGCATCGCCAACGTCTTCCTCGCCTACATCATCAGCGCCGACACGCTGTACACGATCGTGACCGACCCGCCGCGCGAGCACATCGCGGGCCTGGCGACGATCACGGTCTTCAGCCTGGTCTTCTACGCCGTGTTCGCGCGGTTCCGCGAGCAGGTGTGCACGCTGGCGTGTCCGTACGGCAGGGTGATGGGCGCACTGCTGGACGAGTCGTCGCTCACCACCACCTACGATCGCCGCCGGGGCGAGCCGCGGGGAAAGCTGGTGCGGGGTGCGGCGGGGGCGGCCACGCCTGGCGGGACGGCGCCGCGCGGCGACTGCGTGGATTGCGGACAGTGCGTGACGGTCTGCCCGACCGCCATCGACATCCGAAACGGCATTCAGCTCGAGTGCATCAACTGCACCGCGTGTATCGACGCCTGCAACGACGTCATGACGCGGGTGGGACGGCCCAAGGGCCTGATCCGCTACACGTCCGAGACTGCCGTGAAGACGGGCCGCGCGACCTGGCTCACGACGCGCGTGAAGGCCTACGCGATCGTCTGGTTCGTCCTCGTCACTGCGGCGGCCACGCTCATCGCGACGCGGCCGGACCTCGGCGTCCTGATACTGCGGCAGCCGGGCACCGTGCAGACCACCTTCGACAACGGCGATCTGGGCAACTTCTACGCCCTCGAGATCATCAACCGCTCGAACCGTGCGCATCCGCTGACCTATGCGGTGACGCACCCCGAGGGCGGCAGTATCACGCCGCTCGGTGACATCGCACGCATCGAGCCCTACGGACAGGTGCAGGGACGCTTCCTCGTTCGGCTGCCCGCCGGCGTCGTCAGCCACACGAGTACGCCCGTCCACATCGAGGTGCGGTCAGGCGACACGGTCGTCGACGTCGTCGTCACGTCGTTCCTCGGCATCACGAGACCCACGCCATGAAGATCCGCTTCCACTGGGGCGTCGGCATCGCCGCCTTCTACACGCTGTTCGCGCTGGCCACTATCGGCTTCGTCGTGTTCGCCATGTCACAGGAGGTCGAACTCGTCAGCGACACGTACTACGAGGACGCGCTGCGGCACGACGCGGACGTGGCGGCACGTCAGCGCACCGACGCGCTCGGCGATGCGTTCACCATCGTGCCCCGTCACGACGACGGGGACGTCGTCATTCACTGGCCACGCGAGATGGCGCCACTGGTACGCGGCGAAGCCGTGCTGTACCGGCCCTCGCGCGCCGCGTCGGATGTCTCGATTCGTCTGCAACCCGACGCGGAAGGACGGCAGATCATCGCCACCGATGCGCTCGCACGCGGCCGATGGCAGGTGAAGGTGACCTGGAGCGCCAACGACGTCGAGTACCGCGCCTCACGCGACCTGGACCTGCCGTGACCGACCTCGTGCCCGCGGTGCTGACCGGACTGGTCCTGGGCGCGGTCGGCAGCGGCCATTGCGTAGCCATGTGCGGCCCCCTGGTGCTGCTGGCCACGCCTCGCGGGTCGCCCCCCACGGCGGCTCTGATGCGGCACGCCGTGCTGTACCACGGAGGGCGCGTCCTCATGTACGTGGCGCTTGGCTCCGTCGCTGGACTGGCGGGCGCCGGCGTCGTGCGCGCCGGATTCGGACGGGCCCTGGCGGTCGTCGCGGGCGCGGTACTGGTGCTGCAGGCCCTGGCGTTCGTGCCGCGCGTCGCGTCGGCCCTCGGCACGCGCCGCGTCGGGCAGGGCGTGACGCGCGCGTTGTCGGCGGCTGGCGTCTGGATGCGCCGCCACCGGGTGCAGGGTCCGCTCGCGTTCGGTGCCCTCAACGGCTTGCTGCCCTGCGGGCTGCTCTATGCGGCGCTGACGGCGGCTGCTGGCCTCGGCGAGCCCGTCCCGGCCATGGCGTTCATGGTGGCGTTCGGCCTCGGTACCACGCCAGTCCTGGCGGTGCTCGGCCTGGCGGGCGGCACCGTCGTGTCGCGCACGCCTGCCCGCGTCCGCCGGCTGGCGCCGGTGGCGCTCGCGCTCGTCGGGCTCCTGCTGATTGTTCGGGGGATGGCGCAACCGCACGCGGCGCATGTGCCTGTGGCCGTCGCCGACGGAGATGCACCCGCGCACCAGCACCAGCCATCAGGCCTCGAGCATTGAAACATCAGGCATGAAGCGTTGGAGAGGCGCCAGGCATGAAGCATCAGTCATGAAGCATGAAGCATGAAGCATGAGTCATCATGTCCCTCGCATGAGTCCGCCGCTCGTCACGCCTCGTTTCCTCACGATGTTCGGGTTCAGCTTCCTGGTGTTCGCGTCCGTGTTCCAGCTGCTGCCGGTCGCGCCGTACCGGATGCTCGCGCTGGGCGGTACGCCGGCCTCGGCGGGCTGGTTTCTCGGGCTGCTCACGTTCTCGTCCGCCGTGTGTGCGCCGCTCACGGGGCCGCTGTGCGACCGCATCGGGCATCGCCGGGCGCTGATCGTCGCAGGCAGCCTGCTGTCACTCATCACGGCCAGCTACGCTGCCGTCGCCGACAACCGGGTCCTGCTGTGCATCGTCGTGGTACACGGCGCCGTGTGGTCGTCGCTGATGTCGGCCTCTGCGGCCTACGTGACGGCCACGATTCCGCCGAAGCGGCGCGCCGAAGGCCTCGGCTACTGGGGCCTGGCGTCGATTCTCGCGATCGGCATCGCGCCGTCCCTCGGCTTCTGGGTGTACTCAGCGGGCTGGACGGTGCTGTGCCTCGAACTGGCGGCGCTCAACATGCTCATGACGGTCGTGGCGTGGTGGCTGCCGGACGAGCACGTCGCCGCGGCGCACGCCAGTGGGTTCGCGACCAGCACGGTGCTGTCGGCCGAGACGGCGGTACCCGGGCCTCGCCGGTTCGGCATCGAGTGGCGCGTGATCGTCCTCGCGGTCAGCCTCGCGCTCATCTCGTTCGGTTATGGCGGGCTCACGTCCTTCTCGGCGCTCTTCGCCGACGCGCTGGGCGTGTCGCCGCGCGGCACGTTCCTCACGGCCATGGCGAGTTCCGTGATTGTCGGGCGGCTGATCGTCGGACGCCGGCTCGATACGTGGGGGCCACGCGTCGTGCTCATGGTCAGCTTCGTGGTCCCGGCGTGCGGCCTATTGCTGCTGGCCGTGGCGGGCGACCGCCTCGGCTTCGTGCTCGCCGGGCTCGCGTTCGGCGCGGGGTTCGGCCTGATGTGGCCCGCGTTCGCGGCGTTCGTGATTGGCTCCATCCCCGTCGCGCGGCGGGGCGCGGCCTTCGGCGCGATGCTCGCGGCGTTCGATACCGGCATCGGCGTGGGGTCGGCGACGACGGGGTGGGTGGTGCGGGCGCACGGCTTCAGGCCGGCGTTCGCCGTCGCGGCAATCGTGGCGGCGCTGGCGCTGCCGTACTTCCTCGTGGCGCGGCGTCGGCTGCACCTGGGGGAGGCGGTGCATTGACGGAGGGGCTTGCCCGCCGTAGCCTTCGGCGAAGGCGGGGACAGAGGGCACGGAGGCAACGGATTTCACACAGAGGAGCTGAG
>CAYMAG010000005.1:0-49649 GCA_964388335.1 uncultured Vicinamibacteraceae bacterium
ACCTCGGCCACGTGGCACGAAGCGCACAACTCGGCCGGGGCGACGAGTGCCGGTGGGCGCTGGGCGCTGGCGGAAGGCGAGGACGGCGGCCCGTCCGACACCGAGACGTACATCCTGATCGCCAACACGTCCAGCCATGCAGGCGACGCGCGCGTGACGCTCGTCTTCGAGGACGGCACCACCACCCGCCGGACGTTCGGCGTGGCCGGGACCAGCCGCTTCAACGTGGCGGTCCGCTCGGCGTTCCCCGAGGCCGCGGGCCGGCGGTTCGGCGCGCTGGTCGAGAGCGTGAGCGCCCCCGCCATCGCGATCGTCGTCGAACGTGCGATGTACGCCAGCAGCGGCGGTGTGACGTGGGCAGCCGGCACCAACGCACTCGCCACGCGGGTGCAGTAGCCCCCGCAGCTCACTTGTGTCGAGGGCGCTGCGGGCGTCCGGCTCGAGGCTCGAGGCCAGGCTGCTTTGAACCGTGCCCAACTCGAGCGAACGCTGGGTACAAGTCGCGCGGTTCACACGTGCCAACGCCTCGGCCGCCGTACGTGTGAACCGCAGAACCCAGGAGCTACGCCGGCGATCGGCGCACGAAAGGATCCGCGGTACGGTCTATGCTGTTCACGACGCCCCATGGACGCCGCGGACCGCAGCCGACTCACCGGAATACTCATCGACGCCCGCGACCCGCAGCGCGAACTCGCGAGCGATCAGCTCGCCGAACTGCTGTACCCGGAGTTGCGCCGTCTGGCCGGCCGCCTCATGCGCCGGGAGCGCGCCGACCACACGCTGCAACCCACGGCCCTGGTTGGCGAGGCCTTCCTCCGCATGGTCGACCAGACGAGGACCGGATGGAAGGACCGGGCGCACTTTCTCGGGATCGCCGCTCGCGTGATGCGCCAGGTGCTGGTCGATCACGCCCGCCGTCATGCAGCCGCCAAGCGCGGTGCCGGAATCCAGCGGGTGACGTTCGACGAAGCGGCTGGCGCCGGAGCGCAGGTGCTGGATCTGCTCGTCGTCAACGACGCCCTCGACCGTCTCGATGCGCTCGACAACCGTGGCGCCCGTGTCGTCGAGCTGCGGGTGTTCGGCGGCCTCTCCGTCGAGGAGATTGCACACGTGCTCGGTGTGTCGAAGCGAACGGTCGATGGCGACTGGGCCATGGCCCGACTCTGGCTGGCTCGTGAGCTTGGCGGAGCGGCCGCCCCGTCGTGACGGTGGCGCTGGTCACGGGTCCAGGTACGTCGCCCGGGTGAGCTGGTCTCGTGCGGCGCGCAGGTGCACGCTCCCGGCCGGCAACAACTGCTCGAGGCGCGTGAGCGCATCTCGCAACTGCGCCAGACCGCCGGCGGTGTCGCCGGCCCACGCCCGCGCTTCGCCCAGGCCGGCCTCGGCCAGTGCGCGCGAGGCCGGGCTGCTGTCCTGCGCGGAGGCTCGGAGATCCACGGCCTGCTCCCACAGGGGCCGGGCCTCGGCGTACCGCCCCTGGAACGCCCGCACCCTCGCCAGCGCCTCGATCATGGTGGCGGCGTCGGACTTGAAGTACTCGCGCGACTCGTCGGCCGCCGCCGCACGACTCGCCAGGGCCTCGGCTTCCTCGATCTGCCCCGCGTCGAGCAGCACACGCGCCAACAGCGCCCGCGTCAGGGCGACGGGCCGCGCCTCGTCGCCCAGCGCGACCTCACGCACGGCAAGCGCCCGCCGGAGCAAGTCCACGGCCTCGTCGACCCGCGCCCCCTGCCAGAGCGCGGCGCCCAGGCTGTGCAGGGTCGTCGCCGTGTTCGGATGCGCGTCGCCAATCACGTCGAGGTTGATCGCCACGGCCCGCCGGTACGACGCCTCGGCCTCCTGAAACCTGCCGAGCGCCGTCAACGCGTGACCCAGGTTGTGGTGCCCGCGCGCCGTCGCCGCGTGTGTCTCGCCGTAGAGGGTCGTGTACGCGTCGAGCGCTTCCTGCCAGACGCGGCGCGCCTCGTCGTGGCGCCCTTGCTGGTAGGCAAGACCGGCGACGCTGTTCAGCGTGGCCGCGGTATCGGGGTGCACGTCGCCGACGCGCGCGCGCTGCACAGCCAGCGCCTCGGCATAGAGGGGGGCCGCCTCGTCGAGCCGGCCCTGCTGGTGCAGCGCCCACCCCAGGTTGTAGAGCGTCGAGGCGACCGCCTCGTGCTCTGGCCCCAGGAGGCGGCGCTGGAGTGCGAGGGCCTCGCGATAGACCGCCTCGGCCTCATCGTGCTGTCCGAGGTTGCGCATGCCGATGGCCAGATCCACCAGACTCTCCGCCACGGTTTCGTGCTCGTTGCCAAAGGCCGCTCGCCGCAGGACCAGCGCCTCGCGCGTCAGCCGCACGTACCGCTCCATATCCCGCAGGTCGTGCGCGACGACGCCCAGCGACGACACCGCCTCGGCCTGACTGGCCCGGTCGGGATCCGGAAGCGCCTCGTACCTGGTGCGGGCCAACTGCAGGAGCTCTCGGCCGGTTCGTAGAGACCGAGCGCGTGGTACACCTTGCCGAGCACCGTCGCGTAGCGCGCCTGTACCGCTGGCTGGTCCGGCAGATCGTCGTGGATGCGGTCCGCGCCACGGTCGAGAATCTCTCGCGCCGTGACGGAATTGCCGCGCGCGTGCGAAGGGTCCGAGACGCGGAACAGATCGACCATGAACCCGGACACCGCTTCGGCCGTCGCCGCTTCGCGGCGCGCGCGGTCGCGTTCCTCCGACAGCCGGACGGACTGTATCGCCGTCGCGGTCGAAAGGGTCACCAGCATCAGGAGCGCCGCGGACGCCGCAGCGACGGGCCACGCGTGCCGGTGCACGAACTTGGCGGTCCGGTACTGCCAGGTGGCCGCGCGTGCGTGCACGGGCTGGCTCGACAGGTGTCGCCTGACGTCCTCTGCCAGCTCCTGCACGGAGCCGTAGCGGCGCGCGGGCTCCCGATCCAGGGCCTTGAGCACGATGTTGTCGAGATCGCCGCGCAACTGGCGGCTCAGGCGCTCGACCGTCGTCCGGCGGTGGGCCGCGCGCTCATCGGCCGGAACACGGCCGTCGTCGGCGCAGGCGGCGTGGCTCGGCCGCGGCGGGGCGGGACCGCCAAGCACACGCTGCAGTTCCAGCGGCGTCGCCGTGGTCAACCGGTACGGGCGCCCCCCGCACAGCAGCTCGAACAGGATGACGCCCAGCGCGTAGACGTCGGTGCGTGTATCCACACCAGCATCGATCACGCCGGCCTGCTCCGGGCTCATGAAGTCGGGCGTGCCGATCAAGTGACCCGCCAGGGTGAGACCGTCCTCCTGCGACTCGGCCACGGCTCGCGACACCCCGAAGTCGATGATGCGCGGCCGGAAGGCGCGGGCGTCCCCGGAGACGAGGATGTTCGAGGGCTTGAGATCGCGGTGGATGATCCCCTTCTGGTGTGCGTGCTCGACGCCGGCGCAGACGGCGAGGAAGAGATCGAGGCGCTCGCCGACGGTGAGCTGCGCCTCATCGGCGAACGCGGTCAGGTGCATCCCCTCGACGTACTCCATGGCGAAGTACGGCCGTCCGTCGTCAGTGCTCCCGGCGTCGAAGATCCGGGCGATGCAGGGGTGGTCGAGGCTGGCCAGCGCCTGGCGCTCGGCATCGAAGCGCGCGAGGATGCGGGCTGCGCTGAGCCCGTGCCGCACCAGCTTGAGCGCAACGTCGCGGCGCAGCGGGACGTCCTGCGTCGCGCGGACCACGATGCCCATCCCGCCTTCGCCGAGCACCTCGTGCAGCCGGTAGTGGCCGATTCGGTCGGGCAGGGACGGAGGCGGAACCGTCTCGAGCCCGTCGACGAACTCGAGGAGCCGGGCATCGTCGTCGCTCGCCAGGAGCGGCGGCAGCAGGGCGGCCTGGTCGAGCAGCGTGTCCACCGAACGCCGAAGGGCGGGATCGCTCCGGCAGGCGGCGTCGAGCCAGGCCTGCCTCTCCGCGGCGGGCTGCGCCAGGACGTCGACCACCAGGGCTCTCACGCGAGCGTAGCGTTCCTGATCCATCTCCAGCCTCCGTGACGTCGCTCGAGACCCGCACGGGGTGACGTGCCACCCGTTGCTGCCGGAGCGCAGCATCGCACTTGGTACTGTGTTTCACAAATGCGGTGACGTCATCGGGTGGCGAGGCGCCCGGCGCGCCAGGCGCGAGGAGGAAGAATGCCGGGAGCATTCTGACCGACAAGCAACGCTGCGAGGCGGGGATGCCACGCCAGACAGAGAGGCCGGCTCCCGCAAGCAAGACGAGCGATACTTGGTGCCTGGGCCGGCCGCCTTTCGAGAGGCGGAACCGGCAGGTCGACCAGGTTGCGATTGAGATGAGCCCATTGGTGAGACTCAGGAGGTTCACGTACCCATGCCGATCGAAATCCACCCGGCCATCGGTCGGTTCGAGGACTTCGCCAACGTGGTGGGACCGAAGACCGGGATACGAGGATGCTGGTGCATGGCCTACCGGCATTCGAACCTCGGCTTCGAGGAGCGCGTCGCCTACATGCAGCGCGAGTGCGCCTCGGCACCAGGCCCAGGCGTGCTCGCCTATGTGGACGGTGAGCCCGCCGGGTGGTGTTCGGTGGCTCCACGATCCACCTACCGCCGGTTGATGAACTCCCGAACCATTCCGTTCGTCGACGACCGTGATCCCTGGTCGGTGGTCTGTTTCGTGGTGCGCGCCGGGTATCGCCGACAGGGGCTCATGCATCACCTCCTCGACGGCGCGGTGGCGCATGTCCATCTCGAGGGTGGCGAGGTCGTCGAGGGCTACCCGGCCGACGCCGGCGAGGGACGGATCGACGTCACCTCAGGCTATGTCGGCACCACCCGTCTGTTCGAGGCGCACGGGTTCGAACGGGCGATCGTGACCACGGGTGTCAGCGGTGGCAGACCCCGCTGGGTGATGCGGCGCGAACTCACCTGAGCCCATCCGAGATCCCGGGGATCTATACTAATTGTCGCTGGCGTCACTCTGTAAGGGCCAGGCGGTTCGAAACAACTCGAGGGTGGCGGTCCACACGGCCTTTCGTGCACGTCCGGTGCCTTCAACAGTACCTCCTCGATCTGACTCCACGGGATCAAGAAGACCTCCGGCCAGTGCATGCCCAGCGTCGGGATAGATCAGCGACACGGTATGCCGCCCATTCTCAGCGCGGCGCTCGGCAATGGCTTGACCCATCCCCGCTGAATCCCATGACCGATCGTCTCCGCCACCTGCAACGAGCAAGAGCCCTTCATACAGCTCAATCGGAATCCGAGCAGCTGCAGCTGATGTCGGGTGTCGCCACCGACCACTCTCTTTCGAATTGCGCAGCCGTCCAGGCTCTCCATACGGAACGAAAGGCAGGGGCTTGCCCCTCAATGAAAAAGAAGGCGTGCCCGTACGCTCGAGCGCACCGGAGCCAAACCCTTCCCACACCACATCGCTGGGTACGATTGCAGCGACGGCATCGAGCCAAGGATAGTTAGCGGCTGCGATGATGGCAAACTCGCCACCCTTGGAGACTCCCCAAAGGCCGATGCGTTCAGCGTCAACTCGAGCGTCCGCCAAGGCCCACCCATGGACGCGCTCCAATCGGTCGACTGGTACTTCCGAGAAAACCGACGGTAGTCCCGGTATGGCCTGGCCCTGCCCACGATCTGGGGAAACGTAAGGTAGACCAAGCGCGGCATATCCTTCGGCTGCCAGGAGCGGAGCGATCCGACGGGCGGTAAGGTCGTCGCCTTCAGACCCGCCCAGCACGATGATGAGCGGCAGCGGTCCAGATGCCGTTGCAGGGCGAACCAAGAAAGCTCCAGGGAAGTTGTCGACCAGCTCGACTGTGACTTCCTTCGTGTCTGGCAGACGGTACTCGGCCTGCAAGTGGATGCCGTCCGACTGTGCCTGGATGAGAACTACACCCTTTGCTGGAACTGGTGCGTTCGCATCGGCCTTCATTGACCAAAATGGAGCCTCTGGCCCAGTCGCGCTCCAGTCGCCGCTCACAGGCAGACTGGCAACATCAACGGTACCGTCTGATTGCACGCGATAGCGCGCAGTTGCGCGAAACGACGGCGGCAGACCATCGGGTGGTGTGCGGATGAAGCTGATATCAACGTCCGCGTTCGCTGCGAACCCTTTCAAGCGAAGCGTCGGCGCACCAGTGATTGGATCTGGCGCCCCGCTTACGACGTCGATTACCTGCCCGTTGGCCTCTGGCACCACGAGTGCACCTGTGATGACTATGCCAGCGAAGGCAGCACATTGGAGAACGCTTGAAATTGGCATCATTGGGTCCCGGCATCTGCTGACACTTACCTGACACCAACATGGGTGAAGGACAATCTCGAGAGGAACCTCCATTGAGTTCCGTGTGTGGGGGGTGAGCACGGAGGTCGTGCTACTGACCGCGGGATGGCCCCAATGTTTCCTATCGTCTCAACATAACAGCCAATTCTCAGACTCCAGAGGCGCGGAGGGCGCGGAGTGCCACGCCCACGGCGACCACGTCCTTTCGATCGAGCGCCTCAGCGGCACGCGGAACTCGGTGAAGTCGAGCCACTACTTCGGACCAGTCGTGCTGACCGTCAACCGAAGCCGGCGGGCTCCGCGCCTCCGCGCCTCCGCGTGAACCCGTGTCCTCCGTGATCCTCCGTTCACCTCCACTTCACGGTGCGCTGCCCAGTGCTGCGACCACCTGCTCGGCCAGCGCGCGTATCGTGAGCGGCGCCGATCCCTCCGCCTTGTTGCTGACCAGCACGTACGTCGGCTGCGCCCGCTGCACGGCCTCGTGCAGGAGGCCGGCCACGTCTCGGCGCATGCCCTCGTCCACGTCTACGAGCCGGTTGAACGGTCGGAACGCCTCGCGTTGCGACGCGTACTTCGTGCCGGGACGCAGCAGCAACCGGATCATCAGCGCAGGGCCATGCTCGGGTGGCACGATCTGCGCCTGCAGCGCGGGCAACGGCATCGCGCTCCAGTAGGTGTAGACATGCAGGGCACCGGTAGCCTTCAGCACCTGCGCATACCGTTCCCCGAGCAGCCTCCGGTCGCGCAATTCGACACCCACCTGGAACCGCCGTGGGAGCCGCTCGAGGAACGCATGCAGCATGTCGGCGAACTGCTCGGGGGTGAGGCGCTCGCCCGGCGGCATCGGTGGAATCTCGAGGACGAAGGGCCCCGCGTGGCCGCCGAACCACAGCGACCAGGGCTCGAGCACGTCTCGAAGGAAACCGTCCGCGGACAGGAAATCCCGGTTGGCGACGGCGGGCGACGCGCGTCCGGAGCCCGGAATCACCGGCGACGCGAACATCGCCGGTACCTTGGCGCAGCATGGGAACCCGGGCGGCAACTGCGCGGCATACCGGCGCAGGTCGTCCGGTGTCAGCGGCGCGTAGTAGCTGCGATCGATGCCGACCGTCCCGAACAGCGGGTAGCGCGCGTACTCGATGAGACCGTCCCGCGCGAGCGCCGTCTGTGTGCGCGGACGCCGATAGACGATGCCGCTCCAGCCAGGAAAGCTCCAGCTCGAGGTGCCGAACCTGATGGTCGGCGGCAACTGGTCCGCGAGGGCGCGGACGTCCGCATGCGGGTCGACGAGGGGTTCGGCCTCGCCGTCGTCCTTCGTGTCAGTGGTGGTGGCCCGGATGGCCGGTGACAACGGAAAGAGGGAGAGCTGGTCGTCGGTCACGTTGGCAGGCCGGTCCCTGCAAGGATACCGTGGGGACGTGCGTGCCTCACGTCCTGCCCGTCTGGCGTCCACCTCGGTGGCCGGCGCCGCGCCCGGAGATCGTCACCTCGTCATGCTCCACGGCATCTACGGCCGCGGACGCAACTGGCAGGCGATTGCACGACGTGTGGTGGACGACCGTCCCGAGTACACGTGCTGGCTGGTGGATCTGCGGCATCACGGCGACTCGGAGAAGCAGGGCGCACCCGACACGGTCGACGCGCTCGCCGCCGACGTCGCGCACTGGATGGCCGAGACCGGCATCGAGGCGAATGCCACGCTCGGTCATTCGTTCGGCGGCAAGGTCGCGCTCGCGCTCGCCGCGCGCCACCGTCTGGTGCCGCTGCAGACGTGGGTCATCGATTCGACGCCGGACGTGAAGGCACCCGGCGGCAGTGCCTGGGAGATGTTGCGTGTCGTACGCGGTCTTCCGGATCGCTTCGCCTCCCGCGCGGAGGCCGTCGATGCCGTGGTGGCGGGAGGATACTCCCCGGGGGTCGCGCAGTGGATGGCCACGAATCTCGAGCGGACCGACGACGGGTTCCGCTGGACCCTCGACTTCGACGTGATGGAACGCCTGCTGCGCGATTTCTTCGTGAGCGACCTCTGGGACGTGCTCGAGCACCCCGCGCCGGGCCACGACATCCACGTGCTCAAGGCCACGGCGTCGAGCGTGATTTCAACCGAGGCCGTTGCCCGGCTCGAGGCGCTCGAGCGGGCGGCGGGACACGTGCACCTGCATCACCTCGAAGGCGGCCACTGGATTCACGCCGAGTCGCCCGATGCCGTCGCCGGTCTCCTGGTGACGCACCTGCCACGGTAGGGCCGGACGGCTCGAGAGCCGTCCCTACCGGTCCGCGTCAGCCTTCAACTCGGCGAGCAGCGTCAATGCCGCCAGGGGCGTGAGGGTGTTCACGTCGATCTCGCGGAGACGGTCGCGCAGCGCATCGACGTCGGGCTGCTGAAAGAGGCCGAGCTGCTGGCCTGTCGAAGGCCGGTCGCGCCCGGAGAGCGACGGACGTCCGCCCCGCGTCAGCTCGTCCGCTTCGAGCCCCGACAGAATCTCGCGGGCCCGCCGGACAACGGAGGGTGGCAGCCCAGCAAGGCGCGCCACCTGGATGCCATAGCTGCGGTCAGAGCGTCCGGGCACCACCTTGCGCAGGAAGATGATCTGGTCCTGCCATTCCCGCACCATCAGGTGGTAGTTGATGACGCCCGGCATCGAGTCGGCGAGGTCGGTCAGCTCGTGGTAGTGCGTGGCGAAGAGCGTCTTCGGCCGGGTCTTCGGGTGTGTCGCGAGATACTCGGCGACCGCCCACGCGATGCTCAGGCCGTCGAAGGTCGCCGTTCCACGACCTATCTCGTCCAGCACGACGAGACTGCGTGACGTGGCGGTGTGCAGGATGCTGGCCGTTTCCTGCATCTCGACCATGAACGTCGACTGGCCTCGCGCGATATTGTCGGCCGCGCCGACGCGCGCGAAGATGCGGTCGATCAGCGGGAGCTTCGCCTGGCGCGCCGGCACGAAGGCGCCCGCCTGCGCCATCAGACAGATGAGCGCCGTCTGCCGCAGGTACGTGCTCTTGCCGCCCATGTTCGGCCCGGTCAGGACGACGAGCTGCTGCGACTCTCCGTCGAGGGCGAGGTCGTTCGGCACGAAGGCCTCGCTGACCATCGTCTCGACCACGGGGTGGCGGCCCTCGAGAATGACGAGTTCGGTACCGTCGTGGACGTGCGGCTTGCTGTAGTTGCGCGCGGCGGCCACGTCGGCGAGTCCCTGCAGCACGTCGAGTGTGGCGAGCGTGCGCGCCGTGGCCTGCAGGCGTACCGCTTCGGCGGCCACCGACGCGCGCAGCTGCTCGAAGAGCTGCACCTCTCGCTGCTGGATGCGCTCCTCGGCGTGGAGCACCTTCTCTTCGTACTCCTTCAGGGCGGGCGTGATGAAGCGCTCGCCACCCGCAATCGTCTGCTTGCGGATGTAGTCGGCGGGCACCAGCTGCAGATTGGCCTTCGAAACCTCCAGGTAGTAGCCGAAGACGCGGTTGAAGCGAATCTTCAGCGACGTGATGCCCGTGCGCCGCCGTTCGGCCTCTTCCATCGCCGAGATGTGGGCCTTGCCGGACGTGCTGATCCCGCGCAGCTCGTCGATCTCGGCGTCGGCGCCCTCGCGGATGAACCCGCCATCCCGCACGAGCGCGCCCGGCTCGTCGACCAGTGTCGCGTCGACGAGCGATCTCACGTCGTCCAGAGGGTCGAGCCCGGCGATGAGCGAGACGGCGAGTGGTGCCTGGAGGGGCGCCAGCACGTCCACGACGCGCGGGACGGCGCGGAGCGACCGCCCGAGGGCCACGAGATCCCGCGGCCCCGCCGTCCCCATGGCGATGCGCGCCACCAGGCGCTCGACGTCGTGGACCGACGCGAGCGCTTCGCGGAGCCGGCCGCGCTCGACGCTGCGGAACGCGAGGTCTTCGACGGCGTCGAGTCGCTCGCGGATGCGGTCGAACTCGATCAGTGGCTTGAGCAGCCATCCGCGCAGGAGGCGGGCCCCCATCGAGGTGACGGTCGCGTCGAGGACGCCGAGCAGTGACCCTTCGCGCGTGCCCTCCGTCGAGACGACCACCTCGAGGTGCCGCAGCGTCGTCGCGTCGATCAGGAGACCATCGCTCTTCTCGCGGTAGGCGATGGCGCGAACGTGCGTGACATCCGCCTTCTGGGTGTCGCGCAGGTACTGGACCAGCGCGCCCGCCGCTGCCGTCGCCTGCGGATGGCCATCGAGCCCGAACCCCGTGAGCCCGGCGGTCTGCAGTTGTTCGCACAGCACACGCTCGGCGACGTCGAGCGAAAACTGCCAGGCCTCGCGGGTCGTGACGGTGACGTCGAGGCGGGGGAGTTCTGGCACCAGGGCCTGCAAGTCGAGGCCGAGCGGAACGAGCAGCTCCCGCGGCCGCAGCACCGTCAGGTCTTCGGCCAGCTGCCGCAGGCCCTCGTCGCCGCGGTAGTCGGAAGCCGAGAAGTCACCCGTCGAGACGTCCAGCCACGCCGCGGCGTGCACACGGACGTCGGCCGGCACCCGCGTGTCGGTGGCGGGCAGCAGCGCCGCCAACAGGGCCGGCGCCCGCGCATCGAGATACGCCGCATCCGTCAGCGTGCCGGGCGTGACGACCCGGGTGACCTCCCGCTTGACGACGCCCTTCGCGGTCTTCGGGTCTTCGACCTGTTCGCAGATGGCGACACGGAAGCCCTGACGGACGAGCCGCGCGACGTAGGCGTCGCCCGCGTGGTAGGGCACGCCGCACATGGGCACCGCTCCGCCGGCGGCGTCCTTCGACCGCGACGTGAGCGTCAAATCGAGGGCACGCGCCGCGACCACGGCGTCCTCGAAGAACATCTCGTAGAAGTCACCCATCCTGAAGAAGAGGAGGGCGTCCGGGTGCTGACGCTTGGCATCCTGATACTGACGCATGGCGGGCGTCAGCGGCGAAGGGGGCGCAGTTGTGGAGTCGGACACCGGGGACGAGGCGTGTGCAGCCCGGCTACAATGGGCGGGGTCGCCTGAAGGCGGCAGTCTACCATGCTCGTTCTGGCGCTCGACACCTCCACCAGGTCCGGCAGCGTGGCGCTCGCCCGCGACGGGACGCTGCTGTCGGCGGCGGCCGGCGACGCCGATCGCATGCACGTGGAGCGCCTGCCCGGCGTGCTGACCGACCTCCTGGGCGCGCACGGGGCGTCACTGCAGGACGTGGATCGCTTCGCCGTGCTGTCCGGCCCCGGCGGGTTCACCGGCCTGAGAGTGGGCCTGGCGACGATTCAGGGCCTCGCGTTCGCCCTCGAGCGCGAGGTGTTCGTCGCATCGACGCTGGAAGTCTTCGCGCTGGCCGCCCATCAGGCGGAACCGGCGTGTCCGCTCGCCGCGGCCTGGATGCGCGGGATGCGCGGCGAGGTCTTCTCGGCCATCTACCGCGTCGCGCCGGATGCCGGGCCCAGCGGACTGGAGCCGGTGCTGCGGCCCATGGTCGGGTCGCCAGTCGAGGCGGCAGCGCACTGGCCGCCACAGGTGGGTGACCGTACGGTGACCCTCTCGGGAGATGCATGGGTTTCTCCCGACGGGGATGCGCTGCGCGCGCGGTTGCCCGACGGGCAACTGCACCATGTCGATGCGCCGCCACTCGCCGGGCTCCTTGCCCTGCTGGCCGGGCATCCAGCCGCCGTTGCGGTCACGGCGCACGCCGTCGCGCCGACGTACGTGCGCCGGCCGGACGCCGAGATCACGCGAGAGCGTGCCGGGCTGGCCATGACCGACGCGCGATGACCGCGGCGGTCACGCGGCGCGCGACGCCGGACGATGCCGACGACCTCGCGGCTCTCGACGCGGCCAGTTTCGACATCGGGTGGGACGCCGCCAGCCTGCGGGCCATGCTCGCGGGTGAACTCACTGTGGCGTGGCGGCGCGATGCGGGGGATGAGCTGACTGCCGCCGTGCTGGTGCGCTGCGTGGCGGGAGAAGCCGAGATTCTCCGTATCGCGGTGGCGCCCGGGCATCGGCGG
Organism: uncultured Vicinamibacteraceae bacterium; assembly: GCA_964388335.1. Taxonomy (GTDB): domain Bacteria; phylum Acidobacteriota; class Vicinamibacteria; order Vicinamibacterales; family Vicinamibacteraceae; genus JAEZDP01. Next base: position 12,242 of record CAYMAG010000005.1, read on the forward strand.
CACGGCCACGCGCGCGCGCTCATGTCGACGGTGATTGCCGACCTTGCGCCGTCCCTGACACACGGGCTGCACCTCGAAGTGCGGGCGTCGAACACCGCGGCGCGCACGCTGTACGCGTCGCTCGGCTTCGCCGACGTCGGACGCCGTCCGCTGTACTACGCGGCGCCCCCGGAGGATGCGGTCCTCATGCGCCGTGCCGCCCCCTCATTCCGGTGACGTGCACCCCGTCCGCGAGGGCGTGTTGCACGCGCTCTGAGCCGGTGGTAGAGTGCCGGGAGAACCCGGGGGGTGCCCTTGAGGTTCCCCCCGCCAGCAAGGAGGCAGCGATGCCAGACTCGCAGGACCTGAAGGAGCAACTGCTCCGCACCGACGCCGAGTTCCGTACCCTGTACGACCGCCACCACGAACTCGACGAGCGGTTGCGGGCCTATGCCACCATGTCTCACCTCTCCGAAGACGAACAGCGCGAAGAGGTGCTCCTCAAGAAGCGAAAGTTGATGTTGAAGGACCGGATGGAGGACATCCTCCGTCGCTACATGGGTCCTCCGTCCTCCGGACAGTCCCCGATGGTCAGCCACGCCTGACCCGGCACCCTCCGGCGTTCGCCCAGCCCGTCACCCCTCCCAGGTGGCGGGCTTCTTTGTGTGGGGTCACGCCTGTCGCGCCGTCTGGCGCCGCCCTCATGAGACGATGTTCTTCGCATGAAACTCGATCGCGCCGGATATCCGTTCATTGCTGGAGCCTTGATACCTGCAGCGCTGCTGCTCGCGGGCCGTCGGGGAGGACTGGGCTGGCCGCTGCTCGGCGTCGCCGGGTTCCTGGCGTTCTTCTTCCGGGATCCCGAGCGGTACCCTCCGCAGCATCCGGACATGGTCGTGTCGCCGGCCGACGGACAGGTGGTGGCCTCCGGTCCAGCCGAGCCTGGCGTCGGCCCAGCCGGCGAGTGGCAGCAGGTGAGCATCTTCCTGTCGCCGCTCGATGTGCACGTGAACCGCGTCCCCTACGGCGGGGAGGTGACCCGCATCGCGTACGCGCCCGGGAAGTTCCTGCCGGCGTATGACGACAGGGCGGCGGCGCAGAACGAACGCACCGAGATGTGGGTGCGCCGCGGCGACCGGGCGGTGGTCAGCCGTCAGGTCGTCGGCGTGCTCGCGCGTCGAATCGTCTGTCGGGCGCAGGTCGGAGACGAGGTGGTCACCGGTGAGCGCTACGGGCTGATGAAGTTCGGGTCGCGGATGGACGTCTTCGTGCCCATGGACTGCCAGTTGCTGGTGCGGACCGGCGATCGCGTGCGCGGAGGCGAGAGCGTCATCGCGCGGTGGAGTTGATCGATGCCGATGCTGCAGGTGTTGAGGCGGCGCAATCCCGAGGCGCAGCGGTTCCGGCGCGGCATGTATCTGCTGCCGAGCCTGTTCACCCTGGCCAACATGTTCTGCGGGTACGCCTGCATCATCTTCGCCACGAGAGGCGAGTACGCCATGGCTGCGCCGTTCATCGGCATCGCCGTCGTACTCGACATGCTCGACGGACGCATCGCGCGGCTGACGGGGGCCACCAGCGAGTTCGGTAAGGAGTTCGATTCGCTGGCTGACGTGATCTCGTTCGGCATGGCACCGGCCGTGCTGGCCTACAGTTGGGGACTCAGCGCCTACGGGCGGCTGGGCTGGGCGGTGGGATTCGTGTTCGTGTCGGCGGCGGCCATCCGCCTGGCGCGCTTCAACATCCAGGCGAGCGCCAACCCCGACAAGCGCTACTTCGTGGGCATGCCGAGTCCGGCCGCAGCGGGCGTGCCGGCAGCGACGGTCTTCGCGTATCCCTTCGGCCTCACGGACTGGTATGCCGCCCTGGCCGTCCCCATGCTCCTCGTCCCTGCGTTGCTGATGGTCAGCACCATCAAGTACCGCAGCTTCAAGACGTTCGACCTCGGGCGCCGGCGGCCGGTGAACGGCCTGCTCGTCGCCGCCATCGGCATCACGGCCATCGCGACGTTCCCGCAGTGGACGCTGCTGACGCTGGCGTACGTCTATCTCGCCTCGGCCTTCATCGGCATGGCGCTGACGCGGCTTCGACCGCGCAAGGGCCTGGCCGACGCCCCCGTGCTGCCCGCGCAGGAGGTAGCGCGCACGGGCAGCGCCGACGACTGACGCTCGTCCTCACGCCGGCCCGGCCACGCGCACCCGCAGGGTGACGGTCGTGCCCGCCCCGGTCGCGCTCGTCACGTCGATCTGGCCGCCCATGAGGTCGACGTTGCGGCGGGCGATGCTCAGCCCCAGGCCCGTACCGGTCGCCTTCGTCGAGAAGTAGGGCTCGAACAGGCGCGCGAGCGCTTCCTCGTCCATGCCGATCCCCGTGTCACTGATCGCCACGGCGACGTGGTCCGCGTCGGCGCGCGTGACGCGGACCGACAACGTCCCGCCGCTCGGCATGGCGTGCAGGGCGTTCTCGATGATGTTCGTCATGGCCCGACCCAGCAGGACGCGATCCACCCGGACGAGCGGCAACCCCGACTCCACCTCATTGGTCACGTGCGTCCGCTCGGGCAACCCGGTCCGGTAGGCGTCGACGACCTCATCGACAATCGGCCGGATCGGGAGGTCGGCGATGCGGGCGGTTGGCGTGGACGCGAAGCTGGCGAATTCCGACGAGATCTGTCGCAGAACCCGCACCTGCACGAGAATCGTGTCCACGCAGCTCTCGAGCACGGGGGAGAGCGGCTCACCACGGTCCTTGTGGACGCGTCGGAGGTGCTCGGCCGAGAGCTGGATGGGCGTCAGCGGGTTCTTGATGTCGTGGGCCACCTGGCGCGCCATTTCGGCCCAGGCTTCGAGGCGGTGCGTGCGCTCGAGCTGTACGCGCTGCCGCGACAGTTCCTCGGCCATGCTGTTGAACGCCTCGACGAGGCGCTGCAGTTCGTCGGCGGTGCGTGCGACAACGCGTTGGTCGAGATCGCCAGCGGCGATCCGCCGGCTCGCACGTGTCAGGCGCTGCACGGGATCACCGATCCGCTCTGCCATCGAGTAGCCGAGGAACGCGCCGAGCAGGATGAACACCACCGCCCCGAGATTCACGTTGCGGTCGAGTTCGGTGATCTCCGTGTCGATCTCCTGCTGGCGCAGGGTCATCGGCACGGTGAGAATCGCTTCGAGTCCCCCGACACGGATCGGCGCGGCGGCCAGGCGATAGCGCAGCCAGCCGATTTGGTCCTCGGCCACCACGCTCGGCAGCCGCTGCAGGGCAATCGCACGGTAGACCGAATCTGGGGTGCGTTCGGGCAGGAGCCCCGACTGGAACAGGTCGCGTTGGCTGGTGGCGCGCAGTGTCGAGCCGACGAAGATGTTGACGTCCTGCGAAATCACGCGGCTGATCCACACCATCACGTCGTCGCTCAACGCCGCCGTGCTGACGAAACCGGTCTGCGGGAGCGCGACGGCCTCCTCGATCACGCGCTGCGCGACCGATGCGGTGCGCGTGGCCTCGGCCTCGACGTCGGCGCGGAGGCGCGAGGCCACGAACGTGCGAACGAGCAGGGCGAGCGTGAGGACGGGGATCACCGACGTGGCGACGAAGGCGATGAAGAGTTTGCGCGTGAAGCTGGCACGCACTTCCCGCACGAGCAACGTGCCCGGTTGCGGGCCGCGGCGGTTCACCCGGTGCAGTATCGAGACGGCGGCGAGCAGGAGGAGTGTGCCGACGCCAGCCAGGGTCGTGATCTCGGCGAGGTGGACGAGGTGGCCGAGCACGCGTGTCCGCGGAAACCCGACGACGTAGAGGGCAAGCCGGTCGTTGGCGACGTGGATGTCGTAGAGGTCGTCGCCGCGCACCTGCGTGGCCCAGAAGGCCGTCCGTGATGCGTAGGCACGGTCGAACACATCGTCGGGCAGCGGCCACACGCGTCCGGCCGAGGAGTAGATCGCCGAGCGTCCCCAGCCGTAGAGGACGAGATCGACATCACGCTGCGGCAGGTCGTGACGCCGAAGCGGCTCTCGACCGCGCACCAGATCGAAGTACGGACCCTGCGTGGACAGGAAGGGCAGCGCGTTGTAGTCGAGCATCACGTGCACGATCAGCCCGCCGACGACCCTGCTGCGGCCCGTTGCCGGGTCAGTCGCGCAGACGGCTCGCTCCGCGTGCATCATCGGCCGCTCTTCCGATCCGAATGGCAACGCCTCGGCGAAGATGTCCCAGTCGCAGTCCGTACCCTGCCACTCGGAGACGCTCGCTTCGTACTCCGGGAAATTCAGGGCGAATCGGCTGAGGAGCGGTCCGTCCGATGCGTAGATCTCCACGGCGGACGTGAGCCGGTGCGTGGCGAGTTCCGTCCGGCGCCAGAGCGAGAGCGCGGTGTCGGTCTGTACCACGCCGGCGACGCGGGGCGCCGACGCGACGATGCGCGCGAGGTCTGGCTGGTCGTCGAGCTGGCGCAGCGCGCGTGCGAGCCGGTTCTGCAGCTCCTGTCGATGATTGAGCGCCTCCACGGCGTACTCGGTGGCCACCAGGCGTCGTCTGACGCGGACGACGCTGTCGAGGAGCAGCGGGTAGAGCAGGAGGGCCGGCAGCAGGAGGACGCCATACACGGTGAGCAGGCGCCGCGCCTGCGTCCCGCGACGAAACCACGACAGGCCTCCGGCGATGACCAGCGCCGCAACCGCCGCGGCGGCCACGAACGCGACGAGGGCCGCCTCCGGCAGCGTGCGCGGGCCGACCCACGATCCGCCGACCACGAGCACCGTGGGCACGACCCACAGCAGCAAAGGAAGCACGTCGCGCTCCCATCGTGACGTCCGTCGCCGCTCCCATCCGAGCGACGCCGTCCGCAGGACGATCACCTGCGCCCAGAAGATCGCGGCGCCCGTTCCCAACAGGCCGACCTGGAGGACGCGTCGGGCCAACGACCCGACGTGCGGCGCCAGGTTCAGCATATCGGTGCGCGCGCTGGCGACCGTGTCCGTCACGACGGCATGACACAACAACGCGAGACCTGCCACGACGGCGCCCGCGCTGAGCTGCCAGCCGAGATACGTCAGCATTGCCTGACGCGACTGCCGTGGAGACCGCTGGCGATGACGCATCGCCAGACGGAGCCGCCGCACCGGATCGACCAGCAGCGCCACCACGCTGATCGCGCAGACGGCGGTGGCCAGCAGGTCCGCGGGCGAACGATGCAGGCCGGGCAGCCATGCGCTGGAGTAGATGTCATCGGAGACGACAGCTCCGGCAGACGCGGCTGGCAGCCACCACCACAACAGGGCGCGGGCAGCCAGCACGGCGACGAGGGCGGCGACGGTCCGCCAGACGTACGGCGCGTCCGTGCGCTGGCGCCGCTCCCAACCGAGCACACCCGCCGCGACCAGGGCCCCGATCGCGGCCACCATCATGACCAGGCCGAGGAGTTGCCGCCGCGCATCGGACCGCAGGGTTTCGACGTCACGCCGCGGAATGCGCGCATCGACCAGGGGATCGCCGGACGGCCCGGCGATGCGCACGACGACGTCGTCATCGTGCCCGGCGGCGGTGGTGCCGCTCGCGAAGTGGGGCGTCAACTGGACGGTGACGAGCGACGTCGGCAGCGGTGCCGGGAACGTGCCTGGGGCGTCGACGCCGAACTGGGGCGAGAGGATGTACTCGGCGGCGATCGCCCCGAGGGTGCTCCGGCCCCCCGGCAGCCCGTCGACGGGCCCGGGTATGGGCTGCACGTGGACGAGGCGCAGGCCGAGAGCGCCGGGGCCGACGAAGAGCGCGGTCTCTCCCAGGCGCGATGCGGCGAGCGTCTGCGGACGCCCGGCCCAGGCGACGGCGCTGCCGTCGGCGCCCGTCACGGTGACGGCGACATCGCGTCCGGTCGCCGTCGCCTCGCGCGCCACGACGTCGAACAGTTCCCGGGCATCCCGATCGCGCCCGCTGAGTCCCGCCACGAGGGCGGGCTGTGCCATGAGCCGCCGCGTCAGGTCCTGGAGGTCGGACGTCCGCTCGCTGAACTGCCGTCGGACGTCATGCTCGACCCTGGCGATGGTGTCTTCGACGCTCGCACCGAGCCGTATCGCCTGCCATCCCCACCCGGCGACGCCAACGAGCAGCATGAGCGCCCCCGTGGCAGCAGCGACCCGAGGCACGAGGCTGCGGAGCGACGCCGATGGTGACGGAGAGCGCATCACGCGGCAGTGTACTCCGGCCCCTCGACGGCCGACGTGCACCGTGGAGGGCACTGCTATAGTGAAGGCCGGTGTTCTGCGCCGGGCACCCCACCCGCATGCGTCCTACTCGTCTGAAGCTGTCGATCAAGCGCGGCGCCATGCTGTCGCTGGCCAACTGGCCGGTGGTCGTCACGCAGTTCGTTGCAGAGTCCACCTTCAAGCTGCTGCTCGCGGTGCCGGTCGTCGGCGGGGCGTTTCTCGTCGCTCTGGCGCTCGGGCGCGACGTCAACGAGCTGCTCGGTTCGGACCTCAGCGAGAGCGCGACCGGCGTCGCGGCGTCGTTGATTGCCCATCCGATGGCGCTGGCGGGCTTTCTGGTGTCGGGCCTCGTCGTCGTGGCGGGCGGGTCGGTCGTCATGTTCATGCTGCGTGGCGGCACGCTGACCGTGCTGGTCGAAGCGCAGCGCCATGCCGGCCCGGTGGAACGGTATCCCTTGCGCCTGTCGCTCGTGCGGCGCGCCTCGCGGTCGTCGGTCGAGGTGTTCATGCAGGGACTGCGCCGTGTGCGTCGCCGCTTTCTTCGCGTCGGCTTCCTCCTGCTCGGTGTCTATGCCCTGTCCGGCGGCTTGTACCTCCTGGTGGTGATTACTGGCTATCGGGCACTCGGCGAGGATGGATTCGCGGCGGGCTGGACGGCCCTTGCCGCCGTGTTCAGCGCCGTGCTCGTGGGCTGGCTGACGGTCGTCAACACCGTCTACCTCGTGGTGCAGGTGGTGGTGGTCGCCGCAGACGTCTCGATTCGGCGGGGCGCGAGGCTGGCACTCGACCTGCTACGCGGCGAGCCTCGCCTCGTGCTGAGCATCTTCGCGGTCACCGTCAGCCTGGTGGGTCTGGCCACGCTGGCCTCGCTGGTCACCACGGCAGGCCTGGGACTCATTTCGTTCGTGCCGTTCGTGGGCCTGACGGTGCTGCCGCTGCAGTTGCTGGCCTGGCTGCTGCGGGGTCTGCTGTTCCAGTATCTGAGCCTCGTGTCGGCCGGCGCCTACCTGTCGGTGTACGAGGTGCAGCGTCGCGATCGCCCGTCGTCAGCCGAAGCCCCCGCCTGAGCCTCGCGCTGCGGGGCCGACAGGACGGGATGTCCGTCAGGGCGCCGCCGGCAGCGGGGGCGTGATGGCCATCGTTTCACCGGGCAGGCGGGTCAGCGGCTCCACCGTCAGTCCGAACGCGTGCTCGAGCGCGAGCAACCGCCCGTCGGCGAGCGCCACCACGACGTAGGCGCCGGGAAGGCGCTCCCGCGGCACGACGACTGGCACACCTTCGAGCACCTCCAGCCGGTCGGGCGACAGCGCGAACTCGCCGACGGGGTTGCCGGTGTCGGTGGCGAACCCGCGCAGATCGAGGCCGACGCCCGCGACCAGCGCCGTCGTGCCGACGAGCAAGGGCCCCGATCGCGGGCGCCAGGGCAGGGGGCGGCGCCAGAGCTGGGCACCATGCCCCCGGTCGAGGGCGCGCACGACCGTGTCGAGCGACGAGAAGAACACGCGCCGCTCGTCAGCCGACGCCTCGCCGATCGGGTCACCGCCGGAGCGCCAGCGCCAGCGCCGACGGCCCTGCCGTTCGTCCAGGGCATAGAAGAAGTTGTCGTCGGCGCCCACGTAGACGCGATTGCCCAGCGGCGCGATCGTGAGCACCGCGCCGCCGACAGCCTGTTCCCAGACGAGCGTGCCGTCCTCGATGCGCGCTGCACGGATTCTGGCGTCGGCGCCCGGCAGATAGAGACGGTCGCCGTGAATGACGGCGGGCGACACGATGGGCGTCGGATACGTCCGGGTCCACACCGGCGTGCCGTCGGCCGCGCGCACCGCGAGGACAGCGCCACCCGTGAGTCCCACCACGATCCACCCGGCGCGTGCGACCACTGGAGCCGACACGCGCTCGTCCAGCGGCAGCCGCCACCGCTCGCGGCCCGTCGCCGCATCGAGGGCGACCAGGCCCGACTCGACCACGACGTAGACACCGTCGGCGTCGACGGCCAGTGGGTGGGTGCCGGCAAGGCCCTCGACCGACCAGACCCCGGCGCCCGTGTCGGCGTCGACGGCCACGATGGCCCCCGACGTCAACGGAACGTACACCCTCGCAGCATCGGTCACGGGGCCGGCGGCGGGCGGCGCGCCGAACTCCGTGCTCCAGCGGACGCGCAACGGAAACAGCGGCAGCGCTGCGGACGCCTCGGGCTCCTGCGCCAGCGCCGTGGCCGGCCATCCGAGGAGGGTGGCCACGCCCAGACAGAGGGCCGCGAGGGCCCGACAACGCACCCGGAAGCCACAAGATATGGCGGTCGATGAGCGACGCACCACGCTATGATACCGTCTCTTCACGGCCCGGTTCGGCTGTCCCTTTCCGGTCCGCTCCGCATGTCCCATCAGACCCTCCTGATTCTCGATTTCGGCTCTCAGGTGACGCAGCTCATCGCGCGCCGCGTGCGCGAGGCGCACGTCTACTGCGAGATTCACGCGCACGATGTTGCCGAGGAGGTCATCCGGAGCCTCGCACCCATCGGCATCATCCTGTCGGGCAGTCACGGCAGCACCTATGAGGACCATCTCCTGCGTGCCCCCGACATCGTCTGGCGGCTCGGCGTACCGGTGCTGGGCATCTGCTACGGCATGCAGACGATGGCGGCGCAACTGGGTGGACGCGTAGCCTGGAGTGACCACCGCGAGTTCGGCTATGCCGAAGTACGGGCCCACGGACACACCCGGTTGCTCGAAGAACTCGAAGACTTCAGGACGCCCGACGGACACGGGATGCTGAAGGTGTGGATGAGCCACGGCGACAGCGTGGCGGCAATGCCGGACGGGTTCCGTCTCATGGCGTCGACGGCGAGCTGTCCCATCGCCGGGATGGCGGACGAGACGCGCGGGTACTACGGCGTGCAGTTCCATCCCGAGGTGACCCACACGCTGCAGGGCAAGGCCATGCTGACGCGGTTCGTGCGCGACATCTGCGGCGCCCGTGGCGACTGGCGGATGGGCGACTACGTCACCGAAGCCGTGGCGCGCATTCGCGAGCAGGTCGGCGGCGATCACGTCGTGCTCGGCCTCTCCGGCGGCGTGGACTCGAGCGTCGCGGCGGCACTGATTCACCGCGCCATTGGCGAGCAGTTGACCTGCGTGTTCGTGGACCACGGGCTGTTGCGGTTGAACGAAGCCGACCTGGTGATGGAGATGTTCGCCGGGCGACTCCACGCCAGGGTCGTGCACGTCGATGCGCGGCAGCAGTTCCTTGGCCACCTGGCAGGGGTCACCGACCCCGAAGCGAAGCGCAAGATCATCGGACGGGAGTTCGTGGACGTGTTCCAGGCGCAGGCGTCGTCGCTCACCGGCGTCAAGTGGCTGGCGCAGGGAACGATCTACCCGGACGTTGTCGAATCGGGCGGGGCGAAGACGCGCAAGTCACACACGATCAAGAGTCACCACAACGTGGGCGGGCTGCCCGAGACGCTGGGCCTCTCGCTCCTCGAACCGTTGCGCGAGCTGTTCAAGGACGAGGTCCGCGAGCTGGGCCTCGTGCTGGGTCTGCCCCCCGACATGGTCTACCGGCATCCTTTCCCCGGCCCGGGGCTTGGCGTGCGCATCCTCGGCGAGGTCAGGGAGGAGTACGCCGATCTGCTGCGTCGCGCGGATGCGATCTTCATCGACGAGTTGCGGGGCACGCGGGAACTCGAGAGCGGCCGTACCTGGTACGACCTCACGAGCCAGGCGTTCGCCGTCTTCCTGCCGGTGCGCAGCGTGGGCGTGATGGGCGACGGCCGGACGTACGAGCACGTGGTGGCCCTGCGGGCGGTGCAGACGTCCGACTTCATGACGGCCGATTGGGCGCCGCTGCCGTACGAGTTGCTCAAGCGCGTCTCGAGTCGCATCATCAACGAAGTGCGCGGCATCAACCGCGTGGTGTACGACGTCAGCAGCAAGCCGCCCAGCACGATCGAGTGGGAGTGAGCGGCCGGTCATGCGCATCACGCTGTATGGCATCAGGAACTGCGACACGATGAAGAAGGCCCGCGCGTGGCTCGACGCGCATGACGTCGTGTACACCTTTCACGACTACGCGACCGCCGGCATCGATCGCCAGCGGCTGGCGCAGTGGGTGGACGAGTGCGGATGGGAGACGCTGCTCAACCGCGCGGGCACGACCTTCCGCAAGCTGCCGGAGACGGAGCGCACGGGCCTGTGTGGCGAGCGCGCGATCGCGTTGATGTGCGCGCACCCTTCGATGATCAAGCGGCCGGTGCTCGACCTGGGCGCGCGCCGCCTCGTGGGCTTCACGCCCGCGGTCTGGGCCGAGGCCCTGCGCGATGCGTGAGTTCGTCCACCTCCACCTGCACACCGAGTACTCGCTGCTCGACGGCGCCTGCCGCGTCGACGAGTTGATGAAGGAAGCCGAGCGCACGAAGACGCCGGCACTGGCCGTGACCGAGCACGGCAACATGTTCTCGTCGGTCATCTTCTACGACGTCGCGAAGAAGCACGGCGTGAAGCCCATCCTCGGGTGCGAGGTGTACGTGGCGCCGGGGGACCGGCGCGACCGCAGTGGCGTGCCCGGCGAGACGCAGAATCACCTCGTCCTGCTCGCCGAGACCAACGAGGGCTACCACAACCTGATCAAGCTGGTGTCGTCGGGGTACACCGACGGCTTCTACTACAAGCCGCGCATCGACAAGGAGTTGCTGGCGCAGCACCGCGCGGGGCTGATCGGCCTGAGCAGCTGCCTCAAGGGAGAGGTCGCCGAAGGCATCTACAAGGACCGCATCGACAAGGCGCGCACGGCCGCGGGGCTCTACGGCGAGATCCTCGGGAAGGGCAACTTCTTCCTGGAGATGCAGTACCAGGGGCTGCGCGAGCAGAAGATCGTCAACGACAGTCTGCCCGCGCTCGCGCGTGAACTCGACCTGCCGATGGTCATCACCAACGATGTCCACTATCTGCGCGAGGGCGACCACAAGCCGCACGACATCCTGCTCTGCATCGGCACGGCCAAGTCGGTCAACGACACGCACCGCCTGAAGTACGGCTCGGACGAGTTCTATCTCAAGACCCCCGAGCAGATGTGGGATCGGTTCGGCGAGTACCCCGAGGCGCTGGCCAACACGGTGCGCATCGCCGATCGGTGCGACGTCTCGCTCGACGACAAGGTGTACCACCTGCCGAACTTCGACGTGCCCGAGGGCGAGACGCTCGACGGCTACTTCGAGCGCATCACGCGCGAGGGGTTCATGGGCCGCCTGCCGCGCCTGCGCGAGCTGATGAACCGCGGGGCGCTGCGGCACACGCTCGACGAGTACGAGCGGCGGCTCGACTACGAGATCGCGATGATTCAGAAGATGGGGTACACCGGGTACTTCCTCATCGTCTGGGACTTCATCCGCTATGCGCGCGAGTGTTCGATTCCGGTCGGACCTGGGCGAGGCTCGGCCGCCGGCAGCGTCGTCGCCTGGTGCCTGCGCATCACCGACGTCGATCCGATCGCGTTCGACCTCATCTTCGAGCGTTTCCTGAACCCCGAGCGCGTGTCGATGCCTGACATCGACATCGATTTCTGTGAACGCCGGCGCGGCGAGGTGATCGACTACGTCACGCGCAAGTACGGCCGCGAGAACGTCGCCCAGATCATCACGTTCGGGACGATGAAGGCGAAGGCCGTGGTGCGCGACGTGGGCCGCGTGCTCGACATGACCTACGCGGAAGTCGATCGCGTCGCGAAGCTGATCCCGGCCGCCCTCGACATGACGCTCGAGAAGGCGATCAGGGAGAACCCGCCGCTCAAGCAGTTGCGCGACACCGATCCGCGCGTGAAGGAACTGCTCGAGATCGGCCAGCGCCTCGAGGGCATGACGCGCCACGCCTCTGTGCACGCCGCCGGCGTCGTGATCGCGCCGAAGGCCATCACCGAGTACGCGCCGCTGTACAAAGGCGCGCGCGACGAAATCGTCACGCAGTGGGCGATGAAGGAAATCGAGAGGATGGGCCTCCTCAAGATGGACTTCCTCGGCCTCAGCACCCTCACGCTGATTGACGACGCGCTGAGGGAGATCGCGCGCACCACCGGCGTGACCGTCGACATCGGCGAGATTCCGATGGACGACGAGAAGACGTTCCAGTTGTTCGCGGACGGCCTGACGGCTGGCGTCTTCCAGTTCGAGAGTTCCGGCATGCGCGAGGTGCTCCGCAAGGCGAAGCCGTCGCGCTTCGACGATCTGATTGCCCTCAATGCGCTGTACCGGCCGGGCCCGCTCGGCGCGGGCGTCGTCGACAGCTTCGTGAACCGCCGGCATGGACGCGAGGAGATCACCTACCAGGTGCCGCAGATGGAGCCGATCCTCAGCGACACCTACGGCGTCATCGCCTACCAGGAGCAGGTGATGCGCGTGGCGCGCGATGTCGGCGGCTTCACGATGGGTGAAGCCGACGTGCTGCGCAAAGCCATGGGCAAGAAGGATCCGAAGGTCATGGCGGCGCAGCGCGATCGCTTCGTCGAGGGCGCGCTGGCCAACGGGCTCACCGGGAAAAAGGCCGGCGAGATCTTCGACCTCCTCGCGTACTTCGCCGGCTACGGGTTCAACAAGTCACATTCGACGACGTATGCGCTGCTCGCGTACCAGACCGGGTACCTCAAGGCGAACTACCCCTGGCACTTCATGGCGGCGCTGCTCACCATCGAGGCGCAGAACACCGACAAGCTGTCGCAGTACCTCGGCGAATGCCGCGACCTGGCCATCCCCGTGCTGCCGCCGGACATCAGCCTGAGTCAGCTGCGATTCACCGTCGAGCCGGAAGGCGTCCGTTTCGGCCTGACGGCCATCAAGAACGTGGGGGAGGGCGCCATCCTCTCGATGCTCGGCGTTCGCGAGCAACGGCTGGGCCGCATCACGTCGCTCGCCGAGTTGTGCGAGGACGCCGACCTGCGGCTGGTGAACAAGCGGGTCCTCGAGAGCCTCGTGAAGGCGGGAGCGCTCGACTCGTTGTGTCCCGGGAACGAGGCCGTGACGTCGCGCCGGGCCCGTCTCACGGCAGGCCTCGACCGGGCGCTGGAGCAGGGCAATCGCGTCCAGAAGGACCGCGATCGCGGGCAGTCGCAGCTGTTCGGTGGGAGCGACGACAGAGGCGATGCGGAGCCGATGGCGCTGCCCGACGCGGATCCGTGGCCGGAAGCGGCGCTGCTCGCCGCGGAGAAAGAGGCGCTCGGGCTGTATCTCAGCGGTCATCCCCTCGCGGCCCACGCCGGCGACCTCGAACTCGCGGGCGCGCGCCCCATCCTCGAGTTGACCGAAGCGGCGGCCGACGTGCTGGTGGGGGGCATCATCACCGGTCTGCGCCTCGTCAAGACGAAGAAGGGCGACCGCATGGCCGCCTTCATGCTCGAGGACCTGGGCGGCACCATCGAGGTCGTCGCGTTTCCCGAGGCCTACCGGACGTACGGGCCGCTCATCGAGAGCGACCAGATGGTTCTGGTGCGCGGCAAGCTCGAGCGTGATGACGCGGGCAAGATTCTGGCGAGCGAGATCGCGCCGCTGTCGTCGCTGCGGGAGAAGCTTGCGCGCGAGGTGACGATCAGGGTCAACGCGCCGCCTGCCACGCGCGCGACCTTCGAATCGCTGGCCGAAGTGCTCATGCGCCACCGCGGCGACCGGCGCGTCCGCCTCGAGCTGGACGCACGCGATGGGCCTCAGCCGGTGCGCGTGCGCGCCGAGCTGGGCGCGCTGCTGGTTCGGCCCTCCGAGAGGCTCGTGGCCGAACTCGAGCAGGTGGGCGGGGTGGCGACCGTGAAACTGCGATAATCTGAAGCGTCATGCCTGTTGACACCCTCGAGTTCGAGGAACCCGTCGCCATCCTGCTGCAGGAGATCGCTGCCCTCGAGGCGCAGCCTGCCTCGCCGGAACGGGGCGTGGAGATTGCGTCGCTCCAGAGCCGGGCGCAGCAGTTGCGCGACGACATCTTCCGGCGGCTGACACCGTGGCAGCGTGTGCTCGTCGCCAGACACCCTCAGCGTCCGTATCTTCTGGACTACGTCTCACGCCTGTTCGAAGGGTTCACCGAGATTCACGGCGACCGGCGATTCGGTGACGATCCGGCCATCGTGACGGGGTTTGCGACGTATCACGGCACTCCCGTCATGATTGTCGGGCACCAGAAGGGCCGCGACACGAAGCAGAAGGTGCACCGGAATTTCGGCTACGCGCGCCCGGAGGGCTACCGGAAGGCGCTCCGCGCCATGCAGCTGGCCGAGAAGTTCCGCCGGCCCATCCTGTGCCTCGTCGACACGCCGGCCGCCTATCCCGGGGTCGAGTCGGAGGAGCGCGGCATCGCCGAGGCCATCGCCGTCAACCTGCGTGAGATGTCGGCCCTCGAGGTGCCGATCGCCGTCCTCGTCACCGGCGAAGGGGGCAGTGGCGGTGCACTCGGTATCGCAGTCGGCGATTGGGTGATGATGCAGGAGTTCGCGGTGTACAGCGTCATTCCGCCCGAAGGCTGCGCGGCGATCCTCTGGCGCGACCCGAGCAGGAAGGTCGAGGCGGCGGACGCCCTCAAGTTGACGGCCACCGACCTGCTGAGCCGGAGCATCGTCGATCAGGTGATTCCGGAGCCCTCCGGGGGCGCGCATCACGACCACGACGCGGCGGCTCACCTGGTGGACGAGGTCCTCTGGCCCGTCCTGCAGCGGTTGATGGAAGAAGACGCGGACGCGCGGCTCGAACGCCGCTACCAGAAGTTCCGCAGCATCGGCCGTGTTGGCTTCGAAATCTCCGGCCCGGCCCCGGATACGGCATCGTGAGGCCGCGCACGTCACCGTCCAGTGCCCGCCCGGTCGCCCGATGCGCACGCTGATCTGGGATCAGGTGGCTGGCGACGACGTCGCCGCCCGACGGCTCGCCGACGCCCTGCGCCTGTCACCGGCCGTCGCGCGCCTGCTGACGCAGCGCGGGCTCGCAGACCCCGAGGCCGCCGACCGGTTCCTGCGCCCCTCGCTGGACCACCTGCATGACCCCTTCAGGCTCACGGACATGGTGCCTGCCGTCGAGCGGCTGCTCGCTGCCGTGGCGCGGCGTGAGCGCGTGGCGATTCACGGGGACTACGACGTCGATGGTGTCACGTCGACCGTCATCCTCCGCCGTGCCCTCGAATTGCTGGGTGGAGACGTCACGCACTTCATTCCCGAACGGCTGCGCGACGGCTACGGCCTGCAGCCCGCGGCCGTGGAGCGTCTCGCTGCCGAGGGCGTCCGCGTCATCGTGTCGGTCGACTGCGGAATCCGCAGCGCCGATGCGGCCAGGACGGCCCGCGCCCTCGGCCTCGACCTCATCATCACCGACCACCATGAGCCCGACTGCGAGTTGCCGCAGGCCCTCGCCGTCATCAATCCGAAGCGGGCGGACTGCACCTACCCGGACAAGTATCTGGCCGGCGTGGGCGTGGCCCTGAAGGTGGTACAGGCGCTGTGTCAGCGCACCGGACACGACAAGTGGGTGCCGGCGTTTCTGAAACTGGCGGCCATCGGCACCGTCGCCGACGTCGTGCCGCTCGTCGGTGAGAATCGGGTCATCGCCAAGCTCGGCCTCGAACGACTGTCGCGGGGGCCGCACACCGTCGGGTTGCGCACCTTGCTCGAGGTCGCGGGGCTCTCCGGGAAGCCCATCGACGGCTTCGGCGTCGCGTTCGTGCTCGCACCGCGTATCAACGCGGCAGGTCGCATGAGTACCCCGGACATTGCCACCCGGCTGCTGCTCGCGTCAGACGAGGCGCAGGCTGTCGAGGTGCGCGGACTGGCCGATCAGCTCAACGAAGAGAACACGCGCCGCCAGGCGCACGAAGCCGAGATCGTGACAGCCGCGCGCAGGAGCGTGGATGCCGACCCGGCGATTGGCGCCCACAACATCCTCGTCGTTGCAGGCGAGGGCTGGCACCGCGGCGTCATCGGGATCGTCGCATCGAAGCTCGTCGAGACGTTCTGCAAACCCACGATCGTCCTGTCGATCGAGGACGGCGTGGCTCACGGTTCCTGCCGATCGATTCCCGCCTTCGACATGCTCGGCGCGCTCGAGTCGTGCGCGGATCTGCTGCACAAGTACGGCGGGCACCGTCAGGCAGCTGGACTCACGCTCGATGCCGCACGCATCGGTGAGCTGCGGTCGCGTCTCGGGGCCCACGCGCTGCACGCGCTGGAGCCGACCGACCTGATGCCGCGCCTCCGGATCGACGGACGTCTGCGCCTCGCGGAGATCGATCCCCAACTCGTCGACGGACTCGATGCCATGGCGCCGTTCGGGTCGGCCAACCCCAAGCCCGTGTTCGACGGGGCCTCGGTCGAGATGATCGGAGAACCCCGTCGTATCAAGGAGCGGCACCTGAAGTTGAGGGTACGGCAGGACGGCCGCATCTTCAGTGCGATGGCCTGGCGCGCCGCCGAGCGGGCGGGGTTCATCGAGGCGAACCGGAATGCCTTGCGCCTGGCCTACTCCCTCGACCGGCAGACATGGCAGGGCCAGACGACCATCGAGCTGACCGTGGCCGACGTGCGCGCGGCCGTAGCGGCAGACGGGGACACCTGATGCGCGGCCGGACGCTCCTGCGCTGGGGCCTCGCCATCTTCGCCGTCGGCTTCGCCGTCTGGCTCATCGTCCTGCTGCGGCAGAACCAACGCGCCGGCGGCGTAGCCGCCGACCCGCGAACCGACCCCAACGCGATCGTGGAATCGAGCGGCGGACTGATCACGCGGACGCGCGGCGACGAGCGTGACTTCGACATCCAGCACCAGGGCTTGCTGACCTACCCGGACGGGCGGACGACGTTCAGGCAGGTGGTGGTCACCGTGCCCGCGCGCGATGACCGCCGGGGGTTCGTGCTCTCTGGGGATGAGGGCGAAGTGGCCGGAGACGCCGAGCGCGTGCTCTTCCGCGGCGCATTGCGCCTGACGACCACCGACGGTCTGACGATGACTGGTCCGGAGGCGA
The DNA here is from genome assembly GCA_964388335.1 of uncultured Vicinamibacteraceae bacterium. Taxonomy (GTDB): domain Bacteria; phylum Acidobacteriota; class Vicinamibacteria; order Vicinamibacterales; family Vicinamibacteraceae; genus JAEZDP01. The sequence goes on from CAYMAG010000005.1 coordinate 29,381, forward strand.
CGTACGACGCGGCCGATGGCGTCGTGCGCGTCAGCGGTGACGTGGCGTTCGAAAAGGGGCGGATGCGTGGAGAGTCGGTCGGAGCGACCTTCGACAACGTGCGCGACGTGCTGTGGCTCGTCCAGCGAGCTCGCATCCACGTCGCACCCGATCCGGAGGGCCGAGGCGCCACGTCGATGCAGGCCGGGTCGGCAGGCTTCGCCCGGGCCGACCGCTACATCCGGCTGCAGGACGCAGCGCAGGTGTCGCGCGATGGCCAGGTGCTCGCGGGAGACACGGTCACCCTCTTCCTGCAGCCCACCGGCGACATCATCGACCATGTCGAACTGCGAGGCCACTCCTCGGTGCGACTGCCTGCTCCACAGAGCCTCGAGGAGCTTGCGGCGAGCGACATCAACCTCGCCTACAGCGAAGATGGCCAGACGCTCCGCCAGGCAGTGCTGGCCGAACGGGCGCGCGTCCAGTTTCGCGCCGCCTCCGGGACGGGACGACGGCTCGTCGCGGAGGTCATCGACATGCGGCTCGACGCGGACGGGTCCACATTGACGGGGCTGTCGGCCTCCGATGCGGTAGAGCTGTCGATACCGCTGGCAGGCGACACACCGGCGCGCGTGATCACGGGCCGGACGCTGAACGGCGTGGGCACGGCCGGTCGGGGACTCACCGGTGCCACGTTCTCCGATCAGGTCGTGTTCACGGAGACGAGGCCGGCGGCAGGGACCACCCCGGCGCTCAATCGCCGCGTGACGTCCGACAAGCTCGACCTGCTGACAGCAGGCAGCCTCGACGAGATCGAGCGCGCGACGTTCGAGGGCGACGTCACCGTCCAGGATGCCGACCGCAGGGCGACGGCCCCTCGCATGATCTACCGGACCGGTTCGGGCGACATCACACTCACCGCGGAAGGTACGCAGGTGTTCGCCCGTGTGGACGACAGTGGCGGCTCGGTGCAGGCGCGCTCGGTCAATCTCTTGAACAACGGTGAAGACTTCATGGCCGAGTCTGACGTCCGGTCCGTCGTGAAGGGTGGGGGCGCCGACGGGGCACGACCGTCCATGTTCCGTGCCGACCAGCCGGTCAACGTGACAGCGAAGAAACTCGAGCGCACGGGCACAGCGGCCACCTACATCGGTGACGCGCAGGTGTGGCAGGGTGCGACGTCCATCAAGGCCGACACCATCGTGCTGGCCGAGACGAGTGGCAACCTGACGGCCACCGGCACGGTACGAACGGTGCTCGAACTCGAAGAGGCCGACGTGACCACCGGCAAGCCCGAGCGGAACATGACGACGGGCACCTCGGACGAACTCGTGTACACCGATGCGGATCGCAAGGCGCTTTTCACGGGTAAGGCGCGTCTGGTGAACCCGCGCGATGGCGACCTGCGGGCGGCCCGCATCGAGCTGTTCCTGCTGGAGGACGGCCGCCAGCTGGAGCGCCTGGAGGCCTACGACGCCGTGTCGGTGCGGACGACGACCAAGCATGGCACCGGAGCGCGCCTGTCCTACTTTCCGACGGATGGCCGGTACGTCATGTCGGGGACGCCCGTGGTCGTGGTGGAGCAGATGCCCACCGAATGCCGCGAGACCACGGGGCGGGTCCTCACGTTCTATCGCGACGTCGACACCATCACGGTGGACGGCAACCAGTCGACGCGGACGCAGACGCGCACCACGGGCAAGTGCCCGCCGGGGGGCCTCTGATGGCGTTCCTCCGGGCGCATCGGCTCACGAAGGCGTATGGCGGCCGCACCGTGGTGAACGGCATCAACCTGGAACTCGCGTCCGGTGAGGTCGTGGGCCTGCTCGGTCCGAACGGGGCGGGCAAGACGACGACGTTCTACATGTGCGTGGGTCTCACGCGGCCCGACTCGGGCCGGGTCGAACTCGATGGCGCGGATGTCACGCACGATCCCATCTACGTGAGGGCGCGCAAGGGACTGGCGTACCTGCCGCAGGAGCCGTCGATCTTCCGGGGGTTGACCGTCGAGCAGAACCTGTTGGCCATCCTCGAGACCCTGCCGCTCGACGGCCCGACGCGCCGGGCGCGGTGCCGCGAACTGCTGGCGGAACTCAACCTGCTGTCGCTGGCGCGGTCGAAGGCCTACACGCTGTCGGGCGGCGAACGGCGCCGGGTCGAGATCACGCGGGCGCTCGTGAACCAGCCGAAGTTCATCCTGCTCGACGAACCGTTTGCAGGAATTGATCCGATCGCGGTCGCCGACATTCAAAAAATCATCTCGCACCTGAAAAATCGTGGCATCGGCGTGCTCATTACGGACCATAATGTGCGCGAGACGTTGAAGATCACGGATCGGGCGCACATCGTGCATGCAGGAGCAATTTTCAAGAGTGGCACGCCGGCGGAACTGGCCGACGACGAAGAGGTCAAGCGCATCTACCTTGGTACCGATTTCAGGCTCGACTAGGCGACCGACCATCCACGATTCCGTGTCCTGACTCATGGCCATCCAGCAGAAGCTGCAGACCAGGCTCTCGCAGAAACTCGTCCTGACGCCGTCGCTCCAACAGGCGATCAAGCTGCTGCCGATGACTACGCTCGAGCTTGCCGAGCTGCTCACCCAGGAGATCGTCGAGAACCCGATGCTCGAGGAGGTGCCGCTCGAAGAGGCGCAGGTCGTCGAGCCGCAGGCGCAGACCTCCGAACCCGAAGCCGAAGCCCCGCCCGCCCCGGACCGCCCCGACGCCAACTGGGATGACCAGGACTACGCCTATTTCTTCGGCGAGTACCTGGACGACGGGGGCTATCGGTCGCGGATGCCGTCGGAAGTGCGCGAGCTGCCGCCCATCGAGAACACGCTGTCGACCGCCAGCTCCCTGTCCGACCATCTCCTGTGGCAGTTGTCCCTGAAGACCGACAGCGGCCGGCTGCGCGACATCGGCACCGCCATCATCGGCAACCTCAACGAAGACGGCTACCTGGTCGCGTCGCTCGACGAACTGGCAGCGATGGGGCCGTGGTCGCTGGAGGACGTGGAGGAAGCGCTCGCGATGGTGCAGGCGTTCGACCCGGTCGGCGTCGCCGCGCGCGATCTGCAGGAGTGTCTCGTCCTGCAGTTGCGGCACATCGGCCTCGACGGGACGCCCGCCGAGATCCTCGTCAGCGAGTACCTGCGGTTGCTGCAGAACCATCAGGTGCCGGAAATCGCCAAGCGGATGGGGATGTCGGTGGAAGACCTGAAGGAGCACATCGAGGTGGTGCGGCACCTCGATCCCAAGCCGGGGAGTCGATTCACCGCGGCGCCGTCCCAGTACGTGATTCCGGACGTCTACATCACCAAGGTCGAGGAGGAGTACGTCGCGGTGCTCAGCGACGAAGGTCTCCCACAACTGCGCATCAGCCCGGTGTACCGCCGGCTGCTCGACAAGAAGGAAGGGGACACCGCGGCGCAGGACGAGACGCGGGCGTACGTCAAGGACAAGTTCCGGTCGGCGCTGTGGCTGCTCAAGTCGGTGGACCAGCGGCAGAAGACGATCATCAAGGTCGCCAACAGCATCATCAACTTCCAGCGCGAGTTCCTCGACGACGGGATCGAGCACCTGCGTCCGCTGGTGCTGCGCGACGTGGCCGACGATATCGGGATGCACGAGTCCACGGTGAGCCGCGTGGTGAACAACAAGTACATGCACACGCCGCAGGGCGTGTACGAGATGAAGTACTTCTTCCACAGCGGCATCAGCAGCACGTTCGGCGACAACGTCTCGTCGGTCACGATCAAGTCGCGCATCCGGAAGATCATCGAGGCCGAGGACCCGCGCAAGCCCCTGAGCGACTCGAAGATCGTCAGCATCCTGCAGCGGGAAGGGCTGGTGCTCGCGCGTCGTACGATTGCGAAGTACCGCGAAGAGCTGAAGATTCCCACCTCCAACCACCGCAAGGTGCACTACTGATTCGAGGTGCCCGCATGCGTTCCGCCCTCACCGGTCGCCAGGTCGACATCACGCCAGGGCTTCGGCAAGTGGTCACGCGTCGTCTGGAGAGACTCGAGCGCCTGCTGAACGACCACATCGTGTCGGCGCACGTCGTCCTGCATCGGGAGAAGTTCCGCCTCCACAGCGAAGTGACCCTGCACATGCGCGGCGAGCACGTCCTGCAGGGCAAGGGCGCGGCGGGCACCTGGGCGGCGTCCCTGACGGCGGCCGTGTCGAAGGTCGAGCAGCAGGCCTCCACGGTGAAAGGCAAATGGCAGGCCCGGAAACGTCGTTCGACGTCGGTCGGGCGTCAACTCGCAGCACAGGCGGACGAGGCTGCGGCGGCCGAGGACGTCGCGGCGGGCCCGCACATCGTCCGAATGCGCCGCTATCCCGTGAAGCCGATGAACGTGGAGGATGCGGCCCTCGAGGTTGGCGACGCACCCAACGCGTTCATCGTGTTTCGTGACGCCGACACCGAAGGGGTGGCCGTGCTGTATCGTCGACCCGACGGGCATCTGGGCCTCATCGAGCCGGGCGTCTGATGGCGCCTGGCGTCAGTGCCCCGGCGGGAGCCTCACCGCCAGTGCATCCGTCGCTGCGGGTACGCGACCTGCTGGCACGGTGTGCCGGAACGGCCCTGGGCGATCTCTCGATCGTGGCCGGCGCGTCTGGACTCGACCGGGTCATCGAGCAGGTTTCGCTGCAGAAGACGGGGCTGGCGCTGGCGGGGCTGCCAGACTACCTGGAAGACGGGCGCGTCCTGCTCTTCGGACGCAGCGAAGTGCAATACCTTCAGGCCCTGCCGGAAGACGAGCGGCGTCGCCGGCTGGGAGACGTGCTTCGTGACGGACTGCCATGCATCGTGGTGGCCGCGGGCCTGCCGGTCGATCCCGTCCTGCAGGTCGAGGCCGATCGCCGCGGCGTGCCCGTGCTCAGCACGCGCGTGCTGACGTCGGCCGCGCTCGTGGCGCTGACGGGCATCCTCGACGACTGTCTCGCACTGACGACGACCCTGCACGGCGTGATCGTCGACGTGCTGGGCCTTGGTGTGCTGCTGCTCGGCGAGAGCGGCATCGGCAAGAGCGAGTGCGCGCTCGATCTCGTCGTCCGCGGCCACCGGCTCGTGGCCGACGATGCCGTCGAAGTACAGCGGCGCAACGGCAACACCCTCGTCGGCGCGTGTCCCGCGGCCACCCGGCACCACATGGAGGTGCGCGGGCTGGGCATCATGAACGTGCAGGAACTCTTTGGCGTGGCGTCGACGCGGCAGAGCATCGTCCTGGAGCTGATCGTGCGTCTGGTGCGATGGGACCAGCACACCGAATACGAGCGCCTCGGGCTCGATGAGCAGGTCGAAGGCCTCCTGGACATCCCGCTGCCCGTCGTGACCCTGCCGGTCGCGCCGGGACGCAACATCGGCATTCTGGTCGAGGTTGCTGCCCGGCGGCATCTGCTGCGAGCCAGGGGCGTGTCTGCCGCAGCGCGGCTCGTCGCGAGGCTCGATGCCGAGTTGCAGCGGGGAGAGGCATGAGCCGGCGACCAGCGACGGCACCTCCGACGGCCGAGCCGGGACGCCGCTTCATCGTGCTCACGGGGCTCTCTGGATCCGGCAAGACGCAGGCCATCCATGCGCTCGAGGACCTCGGCTACTTCTGCGTCGACAACCTGCCGATCGCACTCATCCAGACCTTCGCCGAGCTGACGCAGCGCACGACGGGCGACATCAGTCGCGCGGCCGTCGTGGTCGACGTCCGAGAGGGCACGCGCCTGAAGACCCTGCCCGACGTCTACGCTGCGCTGCAGCGGATGCCGGGGCTCGACCCGGCGCTGATCTTTCTCGACGCCTCGGACGCCGCGCTGGTGCGTCGTTTCAGCGAGACCAGGCGGCCACACCCCCTGGGCGCCGGGCGGTCGGTCGGCGAGGGCATTCGTGCCGAGCGGCGTCGACTGGCGCCCATCCGGCGCCTGGCGGACCAGATCATCGATACGTCCGACATGACGGTCCACGAGTTGCGGCACGCGTTCATGTCGTCGGCGCGAGAGCACTCGACGAGACCGGGCCCCGTCGTGACGCTGCTCAGCTTCGGATTCAAGCACGGCGTTCCGCTCGATGCGGATCTGATCTTCGACGCGCGCTTCCTGCCCAATCCGCACTTCGAGCCCGACCTGCGTCCACGGACGGGCAAGGACGCCGCGGTGAAGGCGTTTCTCGACCAGTTTCCCGACACGCACGAGTTCATCACGCGGGTGCACGATCTGCTCGTGTTCCTGCTGCCGAAGTACGCGGACGAAGGCAAGAGCTACGTGACGGTCGCCATCGGATGCACCGGGGGCCGGCATCGCTCGGTGGCAATCGCCGAGGAACTCAAACGCCGGCTCGGGCCCACGCCCGGGCTGCGCTTTCGCGTGCGACATCGTGACATCGCACAGGAACAGGCACTGCCATGACTCAGCCGTCCACCGTCGGTGTCGTCGTCGTGACGCACGGCCAGCTCGCCAACGAACTGCTCAACGCGACGGAGATGATCGCCGGCGAGCTGCCGCACTTCGCGGCCGTCGCCCTCGGCTGGCACGACGACCCGAATGCCGCGAAGGATCAGATCGCGGCCGCGATTGGCCGCGTCCGGCGTGAGGGGGGCGTGCTGATCCTCACCGACATGTTCGGGGGCACGCCGTCGAACCTCGGCATCACCTTTCTCGAGGAGCAGCAGGTCGAGGTCGTCACCGGTGTCAACCTGCCGATGCTCGTCAAACTGGCGAACCCGGACGTCCAGCCACTGGGGCTGCTCGGCGTGGCGCGCCAGGTGCGCGAGCACGCCCGTGAGGCCATTCGCGTGGCCTCGGACCTGATGCGTCCGGACGTGGACATGTAAGGCTATGGTAACGCGATCCGTTTCCGTCGTGAACCCGCTCGGCCTGCACGCCCGCGCAGCCGCACGGTTCGTGCGCCTGGCCGCCCAGTACCACTCGACCGTGCGCGTCGCCAAGGGCGCACGCGAACTCGACGGCAAGAGCATCCTGGGCCTGCTGCTGCTCGGGGCGTCGCGCGGATCGGAGATCGTCATCCGCGCCGAGGGGCCGGATGAGGCGGCCGCCGTCGAAGCCCTCGGCCGGCTGGTGGCGGATGGATTCGACGATGCCTGAGCCCCAGGTGCTTCAGGGGACGGGGGTGTCGGCCGGTGTGGCGGCCGGCCCTGCGGTGGTGGTGCGGCTGCGCACGCATGACGTGCGATACCGCATTCGCACCGACAGCGTCGACGCCGAGCAGGCGCGGCTCGCCGAGGCCTGCGCTCATGCGAAGACGCAGCTCGAGGACATACGCGACGGCACGCGCCGCGCGCTCGGCGCGGACATGGCTGCCATGTTCGATGCCCAGTTGCTCATGCTCGCCGACCCCCTGCTGCGCGAGCGGGCCGATGCGCTCATCGCCAACCGCATGGTGAACGCCGAATGGGCCGTGCTGCAGGCGGGCGAAGAACTGACACAGCGCCTGCGCGCGATCGAGGACGTGTACCTTCAGGAGCGGCACGGCGACCTGGAAGATGTTCTGGCCCGCGTCCGTGGCAACCTGCAGGGACAGACCGGGGACGCCAGGTGGCTCGGCGATCAACTCGCGCGCTTCTCGTCGCCCTGCGTGCTGGTCGCCGACGATTTGCCGGTGTCGGTCGCCGTCCAGCTCGAATGGCGTCGACTGGCGGCGTGCGTGACCGAGTCCGGCACGCGGACGGCTCACACCGCCATCCTCGCGCGCTCCCTCTCGATGCCCGCCGTCGTGGCCGTGAAAGGCGCCACCAGGATGATCCCCCCTGGGGGCTTCCTTCTCGTGGACGGAGAGGCCGGCACCGTCACCATCGACCCGTCCGTTGCCGCGCTCGAGGCGACGATGGGAAGGGCGGCCGCCCCGCTCGCCAGGCCGCCGAGGCTCAGCGGTCCGGTCACCACCACTGATGGCGTCGTGATCGACCTGCTGGCCAACGTCGAGCGACCCGAGGATGTGCCGTTCGCGCTGCGGGAAGGCGCCGCCGGGCTCGGGCTGGTGCGTTCGGAGCTGCTGATGGGAGGGTGCCCGCTCGGCGAGGCGTCGGAGCAACTGCAGATGGACGTCTACCGGATGCTGCTGGACGCGGCAGGGCCCAATTCCGAGGTCACCATCCGCACGTTCGACATGACGCCGGCCGAGGCCGGACAGGACTCACCCGGCGATGGCGACCCCGGTGAGATGCTGGGCATGCGGGCGGTACGTCTCGGGCTCGCATCACCCACCTTGTTCGACCGGCAGGTTCGCGCGCTCCTCCGGGCGAGTTCCGCCGGACGTCTGCGGATCATGTTTCCGTTCGTCACCAGCGTGGCCGAGTTCGACAGCGCGTTCGCCCGCGTCCGGGGGCTGGCGGAAGAGTTGAGCGTCCCCGTCCCACCGGTCGGGGCGATGGTCGAGGTGCCTGCCGCGGCTCTCGATGCGGGGCGCCTGGCCGCGCAGGCCGACTTCCTCAGCATCGGCACGAACGACCTCATTCAGTACACGCTCGCCACCGACCGCAACGACGCCCGCGTGGCGCATCTGTACGACCCGCTCCACCCGGCGGTCCTGCGGCTGATTCGCTACGTGGCCCGGGCAGGGCGCCGCACCCACTGTCGCGTCGCAGTGTGTGGAGAGATGGCGGGGGAGCCCGCGTTGCTCGCGGTGCTGGTGGGTCTGGGGTTACGGGAGTTCAGCATGGCTGCAGGCCTGCTGCGGGCAGCGCGCGAGGGCGTCGCTCGCCTGTCGATGGTCGAGGCGAGGGACGTCGCACGGCAGGCGTTGCGCGGCCTCCCCCTCACCAGTCCCGTGCGCGCCGCGGCGGTGCCCTAAAACGGAATGTCGTCGTCTGCTTCGCCGCCGGCCATGGGGTCGACGCCGCCGCCCGATGCGCCACTACTGCTGCCGCTGGTGCTGCCAGCGCCGTAATCGTAGTCGTCATCCCGGGCGCTGCTGCGTCCGCCGCCGGGGCTGCCGAGCAATTGGATCCGATCGGCGATGATCTCGGTGGAGTACTTCTTCTGGCCGTCCTTGTCGTCCCACGAGCGCGTTTCGAGACGGCCTTCCACGTAGATCTGCTTGCCCTTCTTCAGGTAGTCCTGCAGCGATTCGGCCTGCTTGCCAAGCAACACGATGCGGTGCCACTCGGTCTTGTCGACCCACTCGCCGGTCTTCGAGTCCTTGCGCCGGTCGGTCGTGGCGAGACTGAAGCGTGAGATGCCGAAGCCCGTGCCGGTGACCTTGAATTCTGCGTCCCGTCCGAGATTGCCGACGAGGATGACCTTGTTGACGCTGCCCATGTGGACGTTCTCACTGGATGAGGTAGGGATGGCTCTCAGAGTTGAGGTAGTGACATCTCAGAGCCGTCCGTCAGTTGTCGGTGTCGGCGAGCCGTCCGTCAGCTAGCGGGGACGACGGTTCAGCCCATCGAGGACCTGCCGCGCCAGGACGGCCACCTCGCTGTTGGGATAGTTGCGAATGACCTGCTGGAACGACTCCCGCGCCCGGTCGTTGTCCCCGAGCAGGCTCAGGGCGACGCCTCTCTTGTAGAGCGCCTGCGGCACGCGGTCGCCTGCCGGGTAGTTGGCGATGACCTTGTCGTAGGCGGCGACGGCTTCCTTGAACTTGCTGTCGAGCTGGTACGACTCCCCGATATAGAACTGGGCGTCGTCGGCTCGGTCGGTGTTGCCGAACGTCCGGATGTACTGTTCGAACCCCGCGATGGCGAGACTCCACTGGCCCGCCGCGTAGTCGGCCTGTGCCGTGTCGAACATGCGCTGCGGCGACAGCCCGCCCGCCGGCCCTGCCGGAGCCGCCGGTGCGCCGGGGCCCGCGGCTGTCGCGTCTGGCTCCTGCGAGGTCCCGTCGGCCGGGTCGTCCCCCGTGGGCGTGAACGGCGCCAGTTGCGCGGGCAGCCGGTTCAGCGCGTCACGCATCGACTGCAACTCCTGCGAGAGCGAGTTGACCCGCACACCCTGATCGTCGAGCTTCTCCCTCACGACACGCAGGTCGCTGTTGACGTTGTCGATCAGCAGTTTCTGGTCGGCGAACGCCTTCCGCGTGGTCGTCGCCTGATCGTCGAGCCGGCCGTTCAGCGCCCGCAGCGTGTCGGCGAGGCTGGTCAGCATGAGCTGCAGTTGCTGCGACTGCTCCTGCAGCATGCGGAGATCGGCCATCATCTGCTGATGCTCGCGATTGGCCGCGGCAGCCGGCATGGTGCCGGCCGACAGCAGCATCGCCAGGGAGAGGGCGCTCAGCGTGATCCACTTCATGGTGCGATTCCTTACCACTTCAGGGATGATCGGGCAACCCGCTACTTGCTGGTCACCACGAAATGGGCGCGACGATTCCTCGCCCACGCCTCCTCGTTCGACCCGGAATCGAACGGGAACTCTTTTCCGTACGACACCGTCCGCAGCCTGTCGGCCGGAATGCCGAGAGACACCAGGTACGCCCGCGCGGCCTGCGCACGGCGCTCCCCAAGCGACAGATTGTACTCCGCCGTGCCGCGCTCGTCGCAGTGGCCTTCGATGGTCACCACCCAGTTCGGGTACTGCCGCAGGACGTCGGCATTCTTCTGAAGGACGGCGACGGTCTCGCCAGCGACCTCCGAGCTGTCGAGACTGTAGAACACGGGCTCCAGCGGCGACTCACGGTTGATCTCGTCGAGCGATCGCGCGTTGTAGTCCGTCAACGCCGATCCGCTCACCGACGGCTCCAGCGGAACCGACGCCGGCGACTCAGGCTCTTCCAGCGGAGCAGGGGGCGCCGGAGGCGCCGCTTCTGAACCCACCGGCGGTGGCGGGGGAGTGGGCCGGGCAACCGGGGGCTTCTTCCCACCGCACGCCACCGTGGTCAGTGCGACGGCCAACAACCACGCCGACAGGCGGAGCGTACTTCGCGACATACGGAATCCTCTCTGTGAGTGCATCATGCTTCGTCCTCGTCTCGCGCGTCGACTCAGCGCGACCAACTCGGCTGGACGTTGTTGCCCTGCCTGGTGAGCTGCTGCAGGTCCTGTCCATCACGGGCGACCGTGAAGATGTGCGTCCGTCCGGCGCGGGTCGAGGCGAATGCCAGGTGGCGGCCGTTCGGCGCCCACGCCGGGCTCTCGTTGCTGCCCACGCCATCGGTGACGACACGGATCTGGCCCGACGCAATGTCCACGATCTTGATGTCGAAGCCCGGTCCGGTGCGGCCTGCGTAGGCAATCTCGCTGAAGATCGGCGACCAGGTCGCGCGGTCGGCCCACGACTCGCTGGTCACGCGCCGTGGCTGGCCGCCGCCATCGGCATCGACGATGTAGAGCTGGGGGGAGCCGGTGCGGTCAGAGGTGAACGCCACCTGGTTGCCTGCCGGGGACCAGGTGGGGCTGGTGTCGTTGCCCGGGTGGTTGGTGATGCGACGGAGCCCCGACCCGTCGCGATTGACCGCGTAGATCTCCATGTTGCCGTCACGGTTCGACATGAACGCCAGCTTCGACCCGTCGGGACTGAACGCGGGCAGGAAGTTGTGCACCCTGTCCGTGCCCATGGCGGGCTGCTCCATCTTTCCCTGATAGATGTAGGAGACATAGATGTCCGGGTAGCCGCGCCGGTACGACGTATACGCGATGGCTCGTCCATCCGACGACCACGCCGGGTTGATGGCCAGCGACCGATTCACCGTGACGCGCCGCTGGTTCTCGCCGTCGTAGTCGCCGATGTAGATCTCCTTGATGCTGCGGTTCTCCACAGAGGTTGCCTGCCGCAGGCCATCACGGTCCGAGGCGAAGGCCAGCTTGGTGCGCGCCACGCCCTTGAGCCCACGCTGCTCGTGCAGCTCATCGGCGATGGTGTGCGCAAACAGGCGGGGATTGGTCGCCGGCCCGGTGTATTCCTTGCCCCAGACGACCTGGCGCGTGTTCACGTCGTAGAGGCGCGCCTGGATGGTCACGCTGGACGCGTTGCCGCGAAGCGTACCGATCAGCACCAGATTGGCCCCCAGCTCGCGCCACCGCTCGAACGGTACCGTCTCGACCGACGTGGCCACGGGAATGGGCTTGTACGCGGCTCGGGGAATCAGGTCGAACTCCCGCTCGAAGCGCAGGTCGGCCCAAAGCACCTCCGCGAGGGGCGCCGCGATGGCGGCGACCTCCGCGGGTGCTCCCGTCGCGATGAAGTCGGGGACGGCGAGCCGGGGCGCTCTCGACGCAAGATCCACGCTCACCGCGATCTCGCTCGGTTGCTGAGGAGTCGGGGCCTGCGGGTCCTGAGGCGTCCCGCCCGTCGCAGGAGGCGCAGGAGGTGGCTGGGGCGACTGCCAGGGCGCGGCGAGCAGCACCGCCGACGAAGCAGCTGCCAGAACTCCGGCGGCCACGGACAAGCGGATCGAGTGCGTCGTCATGGTATGAAGTTGAAGGAAAGGTTCACGGTCAACGTCGGGTTCGGATACTCACGCGGCAACGGCGGCAACTTCGTCGTCAGCAGCGCACGGTTTGCAGCCTGGTCGAGCATGAAGTTCCCGCTCGATCGAGCCACCTCGACGCCGCTCAGGTTTCCCTGGCGATCGATGACGAAGCGCATCACCGTGGCGCCCGTCGCGCCTTGTCGCTGCTGCCAGTTGCGCTGAATGATCTGCAGCATCTCAGTGATGTACGCCGGGCAACAGAAGTCGCCCATGACCTGGCCGCCAGTGCCACCACCTCCGCCGGTCGACAGGCCGATGGAGTCGCTCTGCACGCCGGTGTCTGCCTTGGCCTGACCTGGCGTGACCTGCGCGCCCGTGGTGGGCGTCCGGCCCGTGGCCTTCGTGGGCGCGACCTGCGGAGCATTCTTCGGCGCCTGCTTCGGCGCGGCCTTCGTCGGTTCCACCATCTGCGGCGGCTTGGCGGCGGGCGGACGAATGGGCTCGGGACGCGGCGACTCGGTGAGCGGCACGGCCTGCTGGACGGCTCGACCCGCCATTGGCGTCTGGCCTCCACTCTGCGGCCCCGGTGCGCCGCCGAGGCTGATGGTCATCACCTCGCGGTCTTCGGCGGTCCGCGTACGCCAGCCCTCCGGCGACAGCGCGAACAGCGCGACGCCGACGACGTGCGCGACGAGAGAAATCGTCAACATCCGCTGGAAGCCGTCGGGGGCCTGGCGGGCGTGGGCGAATGCGTTCACCGCTCACCTGGCAGGCGCGCGACGATGCCAACCTTCTCGACACCGCCGGCCTTGAGTTGATCCATCACTTCGATGGCCTGTTGGACGGTCACGGCGCCGTCGGCCCGCAGGTAGACCTGCAGGTCGGTCGCGCCCTGCATCGCCTGCCGCATGCGTTCACTCAGCACGTCCACGCCAATCATCTCGTCGTCGATCTGGACGCGACGATCCTTGGTGTAGCTGAGCGGCACCGTCACGAACAGACGCTCGCTGCTGAGTTCCGGCGCCCGCCGGGCCACCGGCAGGTTGACGTCGAGGCCGCGCGTCATCATGGGGGCGGCCACCATGAAGATGATGAGCAGCACCAGCATCACGTCGACGAGCGGCACGACGTTGATTTCCGACAACGACGCCGACACCTGCGGGCGTCCCCGCCGGCCGCGCCCCCCTCCGCTTCCAGACGACATCACTTTCGGCATGTGCGTTCTCTGGGTCGACGGGGATCAGGTGAAGTTCCGCTCGGAGATGTTCAGAAACTCCATGGAGAAGTCGTCCATGGCGGTGGCGAAGTTCTTCACCTGGTGCGTGAAGTGATTGTAGAAGTACACGGCCGGAATCGCGGCGAACAACCCGGCCGCCGTCGCGATGAGGGCCTCGGCGATGCCCGGGGCGACAATGGCGAGGTTGGACGAGCCCACCGCCCCGATGGCCTGAAAGGCCGTCATGATGCCCCAGACCGTTCCGAACAGTCCGATGAAGGGCGTGATGGCTGCCGTCGTCGCCAGGAAGCCTACCCGCTGCTCGAGTTTCGTGACCTCGGTGCCGGCCGCGCGAAGGAGCGCTCGATCGACGGCGTCCAGGCTCCTCAGCGTTGGACGCGTCGCGCCAGCAGCCGGCCGTTCGCCCGTGGCCCCGGCGGCGGTCGATCCGGATGCGCCCCGCAATTGCGCGTTCAGCTCGGCGTACCCCGCCTGGAACAGGCCGACCAGCGGGCTGTCCTGCAGCGACCGACAGACGGCCTGCACTTCCGAGAACTTGCTGCTGCGGCGGAAGACGTCGAGAAAGGCGCGCGTCTGCTGGTCCGCGCGGCGGAAATGCCGCGCCTTGTACAGCACGATGGCCCACGACAGCACCGAGAAGATGACGAGGATCAGAAGGACGAGTTTGGCGACGGGCCCCGACCGAAGAATCAGGGAAACGACATCAGTCGCCGCGTGCTCCCCGCCCTCCGCGGCGGGGACCGACAGCTCTTGCAGGGCAAGAGCGTAAACCCAAAGCGTCTGCAAACAGGCCTCCGCTGTTCATGGCTGGGGCGCCGCTGGGAAGGCGCGAACACTGAACGCTACCACGTGCCGCTAAGCGGCGTCAAGTCTATGATATGATTCAAGTTCTTGCGTTTACGGCACGTTCCGAGACTCAGCCCGAGACTCAGCCGGAACCGGCTGTGGCCCACTCATGATTCGCTTCGTCAGCATCCGCCATCTGGCGGTGATCGAGTCGCTGGATCTCGACCTCGGTCCCGGACTCACCGTGCTCACCGGGGAGACCGGCGCCGGCAAGTCCGTGCTGGTCGAAGGCATCGGCCTGCTGCTCGGCGGGCGCGCCTCTGCCGACATGGTTCGCACCGGGGCGTCTGCTGCCCAGGTGCAGGCCATCGTCGTCAGGCCAGATGGCCGAGAGGTCATCGTGCGCCGCGAGTTGTCTGCTGAAGGGCGGTCGCGTGCGTTCATCGACGACGCGCTCGTCACCGCGGGCGCGCTCCGCGACGCGATGGGGCAGTGGGTCGACCTGCACGGCCAGCACGAGCATCAGACGCTGCTGCAGCCGCAGACGCACCTCGACCTGCTCGACCGCGTCTCCGGCCTCGACGCGCAGCGTGCCGGCGTTGCCGCGCGGTACGCCACCCTCGAGCAGACGCGCGCCGCGTACGACGCGACGCAACTCGACGAACGGGAGCGGGCGGCACGCATCGACCTGCTGTCGTTTCAGCTCGACGAGATCCAGCGTGTCGGCCCGGTCGCCGAAGAAGACGAACACCTGGCGTCCCGCCGGCAGGTGCTGGCCAATGCCGACCGCCTGCATCGCCTGGCCGGAGACGCGTTCGTCGATCTGTACGAGGGGGAGGGTGCCGCGCTCGAACGTCTGTCGCTCGTCTGGAAGCGGCTGGACGAACTCGCCCTCATCGATCCGGCCTTCGCGCCCCATGCCGCGCCTGGACCGGCGATCAAAGCGCAGCTCGAAGACCTGGCCTACGTCCTGCGCGACTACCTGGCGCGCCTCGATGCGTCGCCCGAGCAGCTGCAGGACGTGGAAGACCGCCTCGCCGCCCTCGAGCGCCTGAAGCGCAAGTACGGGCCATCACTTGCCGACGTCATCGACCGCCAGCAGCGCGCGGCCATCGACCTCGAGTCGCTCCGGCAGGGTACCGAGCATCTCGAGCGGCTGATCGCGGCGAAGCAGGAGGCCAGCGATGCCTACCTCGCGGCTGCCAACGCGTTGTCCGCGGCCCGGACGCACGCGGCGCCGAGCCTCTGCAGCCGGCTTCGGGCGGAGTTGAGCGACCTCGCCATGCCGCGGGCCGACGTCACGCTGCAGTTGCGGCGGGTCGCCGGCGAAGCCCAGTGGAGCGCGTCCGGCATCGACCAGGGTGAGCTGTACCTGTCGGCGAACCCGGGGGAAGCGCCGCGCCCGCTCATCCGTGTGGCCTCTGGCGGCGAGTTGTCACGCGTCATGCTCGCGATCACCGTGATCGATCGCCGGTCGTCGCCACAGCGGACGCTCATCTTCGACGAGGTGGATGCGGGCATCGGTGGGCGAGTGGCGGACGCCGTCGGCGGACGCCTGAAGACGCTGGCGCGAGAAGCACAGGTACTCTGTGTGACGCACCTTCCGCAGGTCGCCGCGCACGCGCACCACCACGTGCACATCACGAAGGACGTGTCGGACGGACGGACACGAACCTCCGTCACACCCCTCGCATCGGACGCGCGGGTAGAGGAACTGGCCCGGATGATGGCCGGCGACACGTCGGCGCCGCTCCTCGCAGGGGCGCGCCAGCTGCTCCATGAGAAGGCGAAGGGCGAAGCAGGGGCAAAAGGCGAAAGCGAAAGTCGCGATCCGACCGAAGACGAAAGTCCAGATTTCAAGGGGAAAAGGCCACGTGGCTCGAAAGTTTCTGGTTGAGGCGTACGGCTGTCAGATGAACGTCCACGACGGTGAGCGGATGGCCGGCCTCCTGGAGCAGGCAGGCTTCGAGGCCACGACCATCCCTGGCGACGCGGATGTCATCGTGGTCAACACGTGCAGCGTTCGGGAGCGGGCCGAGGAGAAGCTGTTCACGCGCCTGGGGGAGTTCCGCGAGGCTGCCAGCGCGGCCGGACGTTCGCCGGTCATCGCCGTCGCGGGATGCGTGGCGCAACAGGAAGGCGCGGCACTGCTGAAACGCTCGCGCTCCATCGACGTCATCGTCGGCACCCAGAGCGTGAAGCAGCTCCCGATGCTGGTGACGAAGGCCCTGGACGATCGCCTGGACCGTACGCCCCTGGTCGACATCAGCCCGTACGAAGACGTCTCGTTTCCGCTCGGGCTCACGCAGCGCCACGACACGGTCAAGGCCTACGTGACAATCATCGAGGGGTGCAACGACTTCTGCGCGTTCTGCGTCGTCCCGTACACCCGTGGCCACGAGCGTATGCGTGCGAGCGCCGAGATTCTCGCGGAGGTGCGCGATGCGGTCGCGCGTGGGCACCGGGAGGTTCATCTGCTGGGGCAGATCGTGAATCACTATCAGGCGCCAGACGATGCGTCCTGCGACTTCGCGGCGCTTCTCGAGCGCGTCCACGAGATTCCTGGTGTCGAGCGGATACGCTTTGCGAGTCCGCATCCCCGCCACGTCACCCGGCGGCTCATCGAGGCCTACCGCGACCTGCCGCGTGTGTGTCGGCATCTGCACATGCCGGTCCAGTCGGGCTCGTCGAGTGTCCTGGCGGCGATGCGTCGGCGCTACACGCGGGAACGCTATCTGGAACTGGTGGACGAACTGCGCGAGACGGTACCAGGCATCGCCGTTTCGACGGACGTCATCGTGGGCTTCCCTGGGGAAACCGCCGCGGACTTCGACGAGACGCTGTCGCTCGTCGAACGCGTGCGGTTCAGCAGCATCTTCTCCTTCAAGTACTCGCCACGCCCCCGCACGCTGGCCATCAAGCGCATGCCGGACGACGTGCCCGAAGTGGAGAAGACGCGGCGGATCGTGGCCCTCCAGGCCATGCAGCGCGACATTCAGTGGTCGTTGCACCGGGCAGCGATCGGCCGCGTCGAGACCGTGCTGATCGATGCGACGAGCCGGCGTCGGGACGAAGAGGTCTCCGGGCGCACGTCCGGCAACACGGTCGTCAATCTGCCGGGCGACGCCACATGGCTTGGCAAGCTGGCCGAGGTGCGCATCACCGACGCCGGTCCGAACAGTCTGCGCGGGCAGATGGTCACGTTGGAGGCCTGATGGCGATACGCATGCGCATCAGCGGTTTGATGATGGACCCAGTCACCAACATGCCAATCGTCGTGCTGCGCGACGAGAGCGGGACGCAGACGCTGCCCATCTGGATCGGCATGTTCGAAGCGCACGCCGTGGCGATGCAACTCGAGAACTCGGGGCCGTCACGGCCGATGACACACGACCTGTTGCGGCACGTGATCGAGGCGTTCGGGGCGTCGGTCGCCGAGGTGCACATCACGGACGTACGCGATGGCACGTTCTACGCCATGCTGTACCTCACGACGTCGCGAGGTGAGACCATGGCCATCGACGCGCGTCCGTCCGACGCGATGGCGGTGGCACTTCGCGCGCGGGCCCCCGTCCTCGTCGCCGATCACGTCATCGCCTCGGCGGCCACCGTCGAAGCTCCCTCGTCTCAGGATGCCGACCGCCTGCAGCAGTGGCTGGAAAGTCTCGATCCCGACGACATGGGCAAGTACAAGATGTAAGGTATGCAGGCATGATTCTGGCCATTGCCAATCAGAAGGGCGGCGTCGGCAAGACCACGACCGCCATCAATCTCGCGGCCGCGCTGGCGCTGCGCGGCAAGCCCACGCTCCTCGTCGACCTCGATCCCCAGGCGAACAGCAGCATGTCGTTTCTCGACATGGCCTCCATCGGGCCGAACATGTTCGAGGCCATCCTCGGCGAGAACGGGGTGGGGTTACGCGACATCATCCGCGAGACACGCCAGCCCCATCTGTCCATTGCGCCGGCGCGCATCGCACTGGCCAAGCTGGAGGCGAAGCTCGTGGGCGAACTCGACGCGCACTTCCGGCTCAAGGAGCGACTGCAGGAGATCGAAGCCGACTACCCGCACATCGTCATCGACTGCCCGCCAACGCTCGGTCTGCTGACGGTCAACGCGCTGGTCGCCGCGAGCCACCTCATCGTCCCCATTCAGAGTTCGTACTTTGCGCTCGAGGGCACGGACGACCTGCTCGAGACGGTCGGCAAGGTACAGCTCAGGGCGAATCCGGCACTGCAGGTGCTGGGGGTCCTGATCACGATGCACGACCGTCGAACGAGCCTTGCGCGAGACATCCGCGAGCAGATCCAGCACGTGTTCGGCCCAAAGGTTTTTCGGACGGTGATTACCAAGAGCGTCCGGCTCGAAGAGAGTCCGGCCTACAAGGAATCGATCTTCAGTTTCGCGCCAGACTCGTCGGGCGCGACCGAGTACTACAGCTTGAGTGAAGAGGTGATTGAACGTGTCTAAGCGCGGTCTTCCGACGTCCATCAAGATGCGCCACGATGCCCACTACGTGGACACGCTGACGGCTTCGGCGGGTGCTCCCGTCGGCCGGATGATTCCGATTGAGCACATCGATCCGAACCCCAACCAACCACGCCAGGTGATGGGTGACCTCTCGGAACTCGTCTCGTCAATCACCGAGCAGGGCGTGATCGAGCCGATCGTCGTGAGGCAGCGGGGGTCACGTTTCCAGATCGTGGCAGGGGAGCGCCGGTACCAGGCCGCGGTGCGTGCGGGCCTCGACGAACTCCCCGTCGTCATCCGTGATGTGGACGAGGTGGGCATTCTGGAGATCGCCCTCGTTGAGAATCTGCAGCGCAAGGATTTGACGCCGTTCGAGGAGTCGGAGGCACTCCACGCACTGTGCCAGCAGGCCGGCTACACACATGAGCGGCTTGCGCAGAAGCTGGGCAAGTCGCGGACGGTGATCACGGAGTCGTTGTCGCTCAGTCAGATGCCAGACCACGTGAAGCAGCTTTGTCGGCTGGCCGACATTTCGTCCAAATCGTTGCTTTTACAGGTGGTTAGGCAGCAGGACCCGCAGAAAATGGTGGCGCTCGTCGAGCAGATCTCCAGCCAGGGCGGCATGACACGCGAACAGGTTCGCGAGAAGGCGAAGCCACCCGTGGCCAAGCGTGGTCGCCCCAAGGCCTTCACGTTCAGCTACCGGGCCCCGACGAAGGCGTACTCGTTCTCGCTCAGTTTCAGGAAGAGCGAGGTCGAGAAGGCCGAGGTCATCCAGACGCTCGAAAACATCCTGGAAGAGTTGCGGGCCGGCAGAGACAGCGACCAGTCGGCTGCCACCACCCAGACCGACGACAACTCCTAGCGGCACGACCCAGTCCACAGGTCCGCGGCACGAGTCCAGCACACGGTCTGCGACACGCAGTCTAGTCCACGGTCCCGGTTCCTCGGCCACGATACGGCTTGCGGTCCAGGGCGTGCGGTCTGCCCGGAGACCAGGGACAGGGGAGCCAGGAGCCTCACTCGGGCGACCCTGGCCCTGGCCAGTGATTCATGCGCGTGAGTTAACATAATGTATATTATCGGACTCAGCGTATAGCCAACGTAAAACAGCCTGTTGAAGTCATGTGTGGACGCTTTTGTGGTGAACGCCACAGTCAGGGCGCTCCGCCGGCGACCGAGTGCCATCACGTCGCCGCCCCGCTCCAGGTGACTGGGAGTGCTGATGCCCGGCCCTCTTGTCTGCCCCGACGAAGCCGTCGAAGCGCGCGCTGACGGGCGCCGGGTCTGGCGACCTGCACGCCGATGTCGGCGGCGGCATCGCGGTCGACTGACCGCGGCGCGCGCCCCGCGCCCCACGCCGCAGACCGTGGACCGCTGAACTCGGGCCGTGGACCGCCGGCTGTCTCGTGCCGTGGGCTGTGGACCGTGGACGGA
>CAYMAG010000005.1:49749-59232 GCA_964388335.1 uncultured Vicinamibacteraceae bacterium
CTCGGGCCGTGGACCGCCGGCTGTCTCGTGCCGTGGGCTGTGGACCGTGGACGGACCACTGGCAGGTAGACTGTAGCCTCGTATGTTCCGGACCCTCGACCGCTACATCATCCGCGAGACGCTGGCGCCCTTCGCGCTCACCTTGCTGATCCTCACCTTCGTGCTGCAGATTCCGACCATCATGGAGGTCGCCGAGAAGCTGCTGGCGAAGGGCGTGGACCTGGCGACCATCGGGCGCATCCTGCTCACGCTGCTGCCGATGTCGGTGGCGCTGACGATCCCGGTCTCGCTCCTCGTCGGACTGCTGATGGCGCTCGGACGTCTCTCGTCCGACCGCGAGGCCGTGGCCATGCAGGCCTGCGGGGTCAGCCTCTACCGGATGTGCAGGCCGGTGCTGCTGCTGGCGGTGGTCGCGACCGGCGCGACCGCCTGGGTGATGATCGAGGCCATGCCGCGGGGCAATCGCACCTACCGCGACATCATCTACTCGATCATCCAGGCGAAGGCCGAGAGCGACATCCGCCCACGCGTCTTTTTCGACGACTTCCCCAACCTCGTCCTGTTCGTGCGCGACGTGCCCCCCGAGACACGCGGGTGGCGGCAGGTCTTTCTCGCCGACTCGCGCAATCCGAACGAGCCGCAGCTGCTCACGGCTGAGCGCGGGCACTTCGTGCTGGAGCCGGAAGCCCGTCGCGTCGACCTGATACTCGAGAACGGTATCGTCCATCGCACCCGGCCTGACAATCCGCAGCAGTACGAGCTGCAGCAGTTCGAGTCGCTCACTGTCCAGCTCGACCCAGAAGCTGTGTTCCCCCGCCAGGGACCCGCGCATGGCGACAACGAGCTGACCATCCCCCAACTCCGCACCAAGGCGCGCGAGATGCGGGAACAGGGGGTGTCGCCCCACAACCCCATCATGGCGATTCAGCGGAAGTATTCGATTCCGGTCGCGTGCCTCGTCTTCGCGGTCCTCGCGCTGGGCCTCGGTGTCAACCACCGGAAGGACGGCCGCAGTTCCAGCTTCGTCATCGCGATCGGGGTCGTCCTTGTGTACTACTTCGTCATGTACGTCAGCGAGGCGATGGCCAAGGGGCAGCAGATTCCTGCCGAGTTCGCGATGTGGATTCCGAACATCGTGCTTGGCGCCGCTGGCCTGCTGCTCCTGGTCTTCAAGGCGCAGGGTCGCGAGGTCGCGACGCCTGCAATCACGCTGACCCTGCCTCCAGCGCTGGCCCGGTGGTTTCCGGGCGCGCGGCAGGAAGGAGCCGAGAGCACCAGCACCGCACCAGCCTCCCCTGCGATCCACCGCGACGCGTCAGGCGGCAACCCGTCGACAGGCAGCGCACGCAGCCGGCAGGTCGTCGTCGTCATTCGCCTGCCGAAGGGACTCCTCCCCTCCTTCACGCTGCTGGACCGGTACATCGGCGCCGTGTACCTGCGGGTGTTCGCCGTGACGTTTCTCGGCATGCTCGGCCTCTTCTACATCGGCCTCTTCACCGACTACAGCGAATACCTCTTCAAGAACCGCGTGAGCGGCGCGACGATGTTGAAGTTCTTCGCGTACTCGACGCCGCAGTACATGTATTACGTGACCGCGCTGGCCACGCTGGTGGGCGGACTCGTCACCATCGGGCTCTTCACGCGTACCAGCGAGTTGACCGTCCTCGAGGCGTGCGGCGTGTCGCTGTACCGCGCGGGGCTGCCGCTCCTGTTCTTCGGCGCGCTGTGGGGGCTCGCGCTGTTCGGCATGGAGCAGAGTTTTCTGGCGCCCGCCAACCGCCAGGCAGAGTCGCTGCGCAGCCTGATACGCAGCGGCGTGCCGCGGACGTTCAACGTGCTCAGCCGGCAGTGGATGGCGGGCCGTGACGACCGCCTCTATCACTACGGACGGTTCGACCCGACGGCCCGCCGGCTCGATGAACTCCAGATCTACGACTTCGGCCCTGCGGGCTGGAACGTCACGCAGCGCACCTACGGACGGCTCGTGACCTGGCGTGCGGGCTCGATGTGGGATGCGTCGCAGGGGTGGACGCGCGACTTCGATGAGCGCAACACGGTCTTGAACTTCGGCCTGTACGCCACGCGTGAGCTGGAACTCGAGCCCCCGGACTACTTCGGGGTCGAGGAGCCCGAGGCGGCTCAAGCGGAGCGGCTGAAGCTCGGGCAGCTGCAGGAGCACATCGCCGACCTGCGTCGCGCGGGCTACGACACCACGGCATTGAGCGTCGCTCTGCATCGCAAGCTGGCGTTTCCCTTCATCACGGTCATCATGACGCTCATCGCCATTCCGTTCGGCGTGACGACGGGGCGCAAGGGGACGCTGTTCGGCATCGGCCTCGGCATCGCGTTGGCGATTGCCTATTGGGTGATGCAGAGTCTGTTTGCGGCGGTCGGCAGCGCGGGTATCCTCGCCCCTGCCCTGGCGGCGTGGGCGCCGAATATCCTCTTCGCCGCGGTCGCGGCGTACCTGCTGCTCACGGCGCGGACATAGCAACGGCAACCCTTATCTCCTTCGTTCCTCACCTCCTTCGTTCCTTCCTTCCTTATCTCCTTCCTTCCTGTCTTCCTCCCTTCCTTCCTCACTTCCTTCTTTCCCCTCTTCCTTCTTCCCTTTTTCCTTCCTTCCTTCCTACCCTCCTTCCTTCCTCGGATGATGGGCGTCGTAGAGCTGCTTGAGGCGGGCCTCGAGGACGTGGGTGTAGATCTGCGTGGTCGAGAGGTCTGCGTGGCCAAGCATCATCTGAATCGCTCGCAGGTCGGCGCCGCGGTCGAGCAGATGCGTAGCGAACGAGTGACGCAGCGTGTGAGGGGAGACGTCGGTCGTGATGCCTGACTGGACGGCATACCGCTTCAGCAGTTTCCAGAAGCCGACGCGCGTCAGCGGACTCGGGCCGCGTCCGCCCGGAAACAGCCACGCCGAGGCCTGCCCCTTCAGCAGCGCCGGTCGGCCGTCGCGCAGGTAGCGCCGCATCCAGCCGATGGCCTGCTCGCCCACCGGCACCACGCGTTCCTTGCTCCCCTTGCCGATACAGGTCAGGTAGCCGACGTCGAGGTGCAGGTCGGGCGGCTTGAGGCCCACGAGTTCGGACACGCGCAGCCCGGTCGCATACAGCAGTTCGATCAGCGTTCGATCGCGCAGGCCCCTGGGCGTGCCCACGTCGGGCGCGGCGAGCAACGCGTCGACGTCCTCGATGGAGAGGTACCGCGGGAGTTCACGCCAGGCACGTGGCGGTCGCAGGTCGTCCGCTGGATTGGCCGCGATGACGCGGTCGACCAGCAGATGCTTGTAGAAGCCGCGGACGCCGGCGACCACTCGCGCCACGCTGCGCGGCGCGTAGCCCTCGGCCATGAGCTGCCGGACGAAGGCCTCCAGATCGTGGACGTCCATGCCGGCCAGCGCGAGGTTTGCCCCCTCGGCATACCGCGCGAGCGCCAGCAGGTCGCGGCCATAGCTCTCGACCGAGCGCGGCGAGAGGCGTCGCACGACGCGCAGGTGATCGAGGTAGGCGTCGATCAGCGACCAGGCGGCGGTTGGCGCAGTCATCAGGACTACGCATGATACCGGGTGCGGCTGCGGGCGCCGCGGAGGGTCACGGAGATCACGGCCACGCGGAGGCGCGGAGGCGGGGGTAACGGGTTCACGCGGAGGCGCGGAGGCGCGGAGCGCGCAGGCGTTCGTTGACGGTCCGCACGATCGGTCCGAGGTGTGGGCTCGACTCTGTCGAGTTCAGCGTGCTGTTGAGGCGTCCGATCGAAGTGGAGGTGAACGGAGGGTCACGGAGGAAACGGGTTCACACAGAGCCGCAGAGCAACAGAGGACTCCGCTTCTCCGCTGCTTTGTTGTGCACCCCGTTCACTCTGAGGGTCAGCACGATCGGTCCGAGGGGCTGGCTCGACGCCATTCCAGTTCAGCGTGCCGCCTGAGTGGGTTCGATCGAAGTGGAGGCGAACGGAGGATCACGGAGGGAACGGGTTCACGCGGAGGCGCGGAGACGCAGAGCCCGCCGGCTTCCGTTGACGCTCAGCACGATCGGTCCGGGGTGTCGCATCGAATTCCGAGTGCACGCGGAGGTGCTGAGGTCCGCTGGCTTCAGTTGACGGTCAGCACTCGGTGAGTGCTGGCTCGACTCCACCGAGTTCAGCGTGCCGCTCAGGCGTTCGATCGAGAAGACCCGGCCCAACGTGGGCGTGGCACTCCGCGCCCTCCGCGTGAACCCGTTCCCTCCGTCCCTCCGTCGGCTCCGCCGGTGCGGGTGACGTCGATGCGGAGCGGAGACGCAGAGCCCGCCGGCGTCCGTTGGCGGGCAGCACGATTGGTCCGAGGTGCGGGCTCGACGCCATCGAGTTCCGCGTGCCCCGCTGAGGCGTTCGATCGAACAGACCCGGTCCACCGTGAGCGTGGCACTCCGCGCCCTCCGCGCCTCCGCGTGAACCCGTTCCCTCCGTCCTCTCCGCTGACTCCGCAGGTGCGGGTGACGTCGATGCAGAGCGAAGACGCAGAGCCCGCTGGCGTCCGGACTCCGCTTCTCCGCTGCTTTGTTGTGCACCCGTTCACTCTGAGGGTCAGCACGATCGATCCGAGGGGCGGGTTCGACTCCGTTCCAGTTCTACGTGCCGCTCAGGCGTTCGATCGAAAAGACCCGGTCCAACGCGGGCGTGGCACTCCGTGCCTCCGCGCCTCCGCGTGAACCCGTTCCCTCCGTCCCCTCCGTTCCCTCCGCTGGCGTGCGTCAGACGATCGCCCAGGTCAGAGGTAGGCGGCGCCCACCATGATCCGGCGCACGCGCATGTACGGCGCGCCATGCGAGATGTGGTTGATCTGCACGGGCTGCCCCTTGGCGTCGCCCGTCGTGCCGTGCATCTCCCACGATCCCTTGTTCGAGACCGCGTCGAGGTTCGAGTAGAAGTCCGTGGTGATGGCGTTGTAGGTCACATCCGCCACCATGCGCGTCTTCCTGCCGTTCTTGATCTCCCAGAACGCGTCCCCGCCGAACTGCCCGTTGTAGCGCTGCTGGTCGATCGAGTAGCTGCCCCGGCCGTCGATGAGCAGGCCGTCCTTCGTGTCGGCGATGATCTCCTCGGCGCTCGGCGCGTTGTCGTCGCCCGCCTCCACGTGCACGTTCGGCATGCGCAGGAACGGGTAGTTGCGCCACGACGTCGCGAACGTGCAGCCGCGACTCTCGGTCTCACCCATGAAGTGCGCCGTCTCGCGGTTGGTCTGCAGTCCCACGAGGATGCCCTCGCGCACGATCGGCCACGACGTGGTCTTCACGCCATCGTCGTCGTAGCCCACAGTGCAGAGCCCGCCGTCGATGGTGCGGTCGGCGGTCACGTTGAAAATCGGGCTGCCGTACTTCAACTTGCCGACGTCGGACACCTTGATGAAGCTCGTCCCCGCGTAGTTGGCCTCGTAGCCCAGGATGCGATCGAGTTCGGTAGGATGGCCGATGATCTCGTGAATGGTCAGCATCGAGTGCGCCGGCGTCATGACGACGTCCTTCAGGCCCGGCTGCACCGACGGTGCCATCGCGTGCTCGACGGCCTCCGCCGCGATGCGCTCGGCGTTCTCGAGCATCCGGCCGTCCGTGACGACCTCCCACCCGCCCGTCTTCGCGGGCACCGTGTAGGTGCGGTTCTTCACCTTCGGGCCAACCCTGGCCGTGGCGGTGTACGACGGCGAGACCCGCCACGACTCCTGCTCGATGTACGAGCCCTCGGTCGAGGCGAAGTACTTCCACTCGTAGTCCTGAGCGATGCGCGACTGCACGCGAATCACACCCTTCGTCGCGAGCAGACGCTCGTTCACCTCGAGCAGGAACGCGATCTTGTCGTCGAGCGCAATGGTGAACGGGTCGACCTTGATGGGCGTCTTCCAGTACGTCTGGTAGGCCGGCGTCGGCGTCAGCTTCACGTCGAACCGCTTGGCGATGGCGCTCGCCTTTGCGACGTCCACGGCCTGCCTGGTGATCTTCCGGATCTCGTCCTCGGTGACGAGCGGGCTGCTGGAGAAGCCCCACACGCCGCTGTGCAGGACGCGCACGCCGAAGCCGGCGCTCTCGTTGCGGCCGCCGCCGCCACCGAAGCCTCCCCCGCCTCCGCCGCCGAACCCGCCGTCGGCCACGATGCGATCGCGGACGCCGACCGAGTCGTTGATGTTGCGGGTGAAGCGGACGTCGGCATACGTCACGCCGAGGCGCGTCGCTTCGCCCAGTGCCACGTCCGACAGGCCCTTGAACTTCGATTCGAGGGCGCGCCCGGAGGGTGACTGCGCGATGAGGTCAGCGACCAGGTCGCTCGCCGCGAGCGCCACGGTGGCAGCGCCGGTGGTCTTCAGGAAGTGTCGTCGATTGAATGCCATGAGTGAGCCTCGTGCGACCTAGACGGCCGGGGAAATCGACGTCATCGTGAAGTCTTCGATCTTCATCGCGGGCACCATCGCGGTGCCCGGCTGGTCGTAGGCCTCACCGGTGTGCATCGGCACCGCCGGCCCGAGCGCGCTGATGTTGTTGAAGCCCACGACCGGCGTCTCGTTCCAGCGGAAGTTCTGCACGGGCTGGGTGACCTCGCCGTTCTCGATGAGGAACAGCCCATCCCGCGTCATGCCGGTGTAGAGAATCGACATGGCTTCGACGGGACGCATGTACCAGAAGAACGACACGAGCAGGCCGCGCCTGGTCGACTTGATCATGTCGTCGACCGACGTCGTACCGCCCTCCATGACCAGGCTCTGGCCCGGCGAGGTGCCGGTCGGCTGCGCGCCCTGCTTCTGCGCCCAGAAGCGGCTGTAGTAGAGGTTCTTGACGACACCCTTCTCGATCCAGGTGACGTCGCGCGCCGCGAGGCCGTCTTCACCAATGGGCGTCTGGCGCAGCACGGGGTGGTTCATCTGGCTGCGAATGGTCACGTTGTCGCCGAACAGCTTCTCGCCCAGTTTGGTCTTGCCACGCTCGGTGGGGCTGGCCATGAAGTTGCGCCCTTCCTCGGCCGCCCGCGCGTCCATCGACGTCAGGAGCAGCGACAGGAAGCGCGCCGCCGGACGCGGCTCGAGGATGACCGTGTAGTCGCCCGGCTCGATCGCGCGCGGCTTCTGCGACTTCAGGGCCTTGTCTGCCGCGGTTTCGGTGATCCGGGCCGCGTCGAACCCCGCGATGTCCTTCAGGCCGGTCTGCCCCGCCCAGCCGGAGCCGGTGCCGTCGGGCGTCCGACAGGTGAGGATGAAACTCGCCTCCGCGTACTGGAAATAGGCGAAGAGGCCTTCGCTGTTGGCGGAGCACTGCGTCCAGTGCATCTTCGGGATGTAGCCGGCACCGACCACGCCCTTCTTCTCGCAGATGTCGAGGCTCTGCTTGACCATCGCGGCACGCTCGGCCGGCCCGAAGTTCACCGTGCGGTCCATGACGGCGTCCACCGTGGCGTACTCCTGCGGCGGCTTCACGAGCGGCATCGCCTCGGGGTTGTCGGGCTTTCGCTTTGCGAGCGCCTGGGCCTCGTCGATGGCCGTCTTCAGCGACGTGTCGTCGAACTGGTGGGTGACGGTGCTGGCGCTCTTCTGCCCGTAGTGCACCGTGATCCGCACCTGCTGATCGTGTTCGATGAGGTTCGCCGTGATGCTCGAGTTCGCGTAGCGGGTGGCCGAGCGTTCACCGCCCGAGAAATCCACTTCGACGGCATCGGCCTTCGCCATGTTCAGGATCTTGTCCGTGATTGCCTTGACCTGTTCGCGTGAGTAGCTCATCGATGTCCTCATGGTGGGGACGGCCCTCGGAGCCGTCCACTTGATGTCCACATTGGACGGCCTGGAGAGCCGTCCCCAACTGGATTTACGCGAAGGCCGCGCCGACCATGACCTTTCGGATGAGACAGGGTGCCGACCCGTGCGACGGGTAGTTCGACTGCACCGGCTGCCCCTTCGCATCACCGTCCATGCCGTGGTGTTCCCAGCTCTCGGGCGGACCCACCGCATCGAGGTTCTGCCAGAAGTCCGTGGTGATGGCGTTGTAGGTGAAGTCGGTGACCATGCGGGTCACCTTGCCGTTCTTGATCTCCCAGAAGGCGTTGCCGCCGAACTGGCCGTTGTAGCGCTGCTGATCGATGCTGAAGCTGCCGGCACCGTCGACGAGTACGCCGTCCTTGACGTCGGCAATCATCTGATCGAGCGTGGGCGAGCCCGCCGCACCTGCCTCGAGCTGGATGTTCGGCATGCGCAGGAACGGGTAGTTGCGCCAGTGGTTGGCGAAGGTGCACCCGCGGCTCTCTTCTTCGCCCATGTAGTGCGCGGTCTCGCGGTTGGTCTGCAGGCCCACCAGGATGCCGTCCTTGATGATCTGCCACTTCTGCGTCTTCACGCCGTCGTCGTCATACCCGACGGTGCCGGCCGCACCCGGGTACGTGCGGTCCGCGACGACGTTGAGCAGTGGCGTGCCGTACTTCAGCTTGCCCACGTCGCCGAGGCTCACGAAGCTCGTGCCCGCATAGTTGGCCTCGTAGCCGACGATGCGATCGAGTTCCGTGGGGTGCGCGATGATCTCGTGAATCGTCAGGGCCAGGTGCGAGGGCTTCAGCACCAGGTCCTTGAGACCGGCTTCGACGGGCTTCGCCATGGCGTGCTCCACGGCCTCGGCGGCCACGCGCTCGGCGTTGCCCTCGAGATCGGCCTTCTCGAGGAACTCGTAGCCGGCGGTCGAGGCCCCCGGCGTGTAGACGCGCGTCTTCACCTGCGCCCCGCTGCGGGCCGTTGCCGCACAGCCACACGAGCAGTAGTAGAGACTCTGCTCGATGAACGACCCCTCGCTCGTGACGAGGAACTTCCAGTCGTGCGAGAAGCTGACGTACGCGTTCGCGAACAGGACGTCCTTGTTCTTCTGCAGGGCGCTCGTCGCACCGGTCAGCACCGCGAGCTTCTCTTCGAGCGACACGGTGAACGGGTCGCGCACGTGCGGGGTCTCGTACGCGTCGTCGTAGGCACGGGTCGGCGCCAGACGCACGTCGAAGCGCTTGGCCATCGCGCTCGCCTTCGCGATGTCGGTGGCCTGGCCGACGATGCGCTGAATTTCCTCGGGCGTCGTGAGCGGGCTGCTCGAAAAGCCCCAGACGCCGGAGTGGATCACGCGAACGCCGAAGCCTGCGGTGTCGGAGATGCCCCCGCCGGGCGCGGCGCCGAAGCCGCCGTAGCTGAACCCGCCCTGTTGTGTCAGTTGTCCGTTGCGGACGTTGAGGGCCTGCGACCGCTTGCGCCCGAAGCGGATGTCGGCGTAGGAACAGCCGAGCGCCTTCGCCTGGGCGATCGCCGAGGCGCCCCAGTCACGCAACTGCGCAGTGCGCGCCTGAGGCGTCTGGGCGCCCAGCGGCTGCAGCCACCACTCCGCCGTGCCGAGCCCCAGGGCGCCGGCGCCCATCGTCTTGAGGAACTGTCGTCGATCCTGCCCCATCGCTCTCTGCGCTCCTTCGGTCCCGATTCCTTCGGTCCCTTGGTTCCTTCGGTCC
>CAYMAG010000005.1:59332-77382 GCA_964388335.1 uncultured Vicinamibacteraceae bacterium
CGCTCTCTGCGCTCCTTCGGTCCCGATTCCTTCGGTCCCTTGGTTCCTTCGGTCCCTTGGTTCCTTGGTTCCTTCGGTCCCTTGGTTCCTTCGGTCCTCTGTTCCTTCGGTCCTTGATTCCTTCACTCCTTGAGTCCTTCGGTCCTTGATTCCTTCAGTCCTTCGTTCCTTCCATCCTTCGTTCCTTCGGTCCTTGGTTCCTTCCGTCCTTCGGTCCTTAGTTCCTTCCGTCCCTGGTTCCTTCGTTCCTTCGGTCCTTGGTTCCTTCCTTCCTCGCTACATCAGCCTCGCGAGGCGTCGCCACCACCACTCCAGCCCGAGGCCCGCCACGATCAGTGCGGCGAACCACCACTGCCGCGTCACGAACCAGCGCCGGCCATCGGCCACCCTCGACGCCGGCAGCCCGTCGAGCGACGCAGGAAGCGCCGCAACATCCACCAGCGGGACGTCGTCGGCAGCAAGCGTCCGACGCACATCATCCCACGTGACGGGAACCGTTGCGGCCGGTCCCCAGGCGACCGTGGCCGGTGTCGTCTGGTCGAAGGGCGCCGACGCGACGGTCCCCCGGACCATTGGAGCGGTTCGTACGACCGTGGCTGCGGCACGGTGTGCACCCGTTCCATCGACGCCATCGGCGGCGAATGCCGTGTCACCGGACGTCCCGTCACCGAGTCGAAGCACCCGTGCGCCCGGCATCGGCTCAGGCCGTCCGCCTGCAACGTCGGGAAGCGCGACGTGCGCTTCGTCGGCCAGCGGGCCGGGCACCCGCCAGGCGACCGGCGCGGCAGCCAGGCGGGCGTCGGCGACCAGCGACAGCACGAGCGCCTGCCATCCCTCGTCGAACGACACGTCATCGAGGAGGCGCCAGCGCCATGCGTCGAGGGCGGTCACGAGCACCACTCGCCCGGCACCCAGGGGCCTGGCGAGCACCACCGGCACAGCCGGTGATGCGTCCAGATACGCCAGCGCCTGCGCATCCGTTGACGAGGCGGGTGCGGCCAGCCACTCGCGTGTCCTCCATGTATGCACCCCGAGCCCGACGCGCGTTGGCGTGGGTGCCGTGACGATGGCGCGCATCGGATGAGGCCACAAGGGGCGCAGGCGGGTTGCGTCGACGGGGCCATCGGCCACCAGGACGATGACGCGCCCGTCGTCTCGCGCCGCGGCCGCAAGCCGGCTGACGTCCCTCGGCTCCAGGGCATCCAGTCCGCTCACGATCGTCACGTCGACGGACGCGTCGGATCGTCCCGCTGGCGCCGACCGGGTCACGACACCGATGCCGGGTGCCACGCGGACGTGGCTCGCTATCGCCGCGCCCTGCCAGCGCTCCATGGCCAGCCTCGCGAATCGCCCCGTCCACGACGGTCGCGCCTCGAGCACGTCCACGCGGACCGCGGCCGGCCACACGGTCACGCTGGCGCGTTCGCACTCGTCAGTCGCCTCGCCATCGCTCCCCGCGGTCAGGCTGACGCAGAGCGCCACGTGGCCGGGCGTCGCCGGCAGCAGCGGAACCTCGACCCAGGCTCCTGCGGTGCCATCCTCTGGTACAGGCTTCACGCCCATCCGCTGCCCGGTCGTGGCATCGCGGACCTGGACGGCCGAACCTGCGCCGACGGCGGGCGAACCTCCGACTCGGACACGCACCACAGAGGAGACGCCAGCAACCATGGCGCCCGGCACCACCATGTCGACGATGTGCATGCTGGCATCCGGGGTGCGGACGGCGAGTCCCAGGGGATGCAACTCGTGGGCTCGCATCAGGTCCCGCGGAGAGCCGATGCCGAGGCGGATGGCCTCGGGGCCAGCGCCTGCCAGGACCGGCCGGTGGCGCGCGGCTTCGACCATGCGCGTCACCTGCGCGATCGTCTCCGGCGCGACGTCCCGCCCGGCGACGAGCACCACGGGAACCTGCCGGCGTCGTTCGCAGCCGGGGTCGAGAACGGCTGCCGACAGCATTCCCAGGACGGCCAGGCGTAGCGCGATGGTGCGCGTCATCGACGGGGTCCGGCGGCGCCGGCGAGCCCGGCTTCCACCGCTCCGCGCGGCAGCGACACCTCGAGGCCGGCAGGCGACGCGGCGAGCAATCGTGCCCGCAAGGCGTCCGCGACGGCATCCAGTGCCCGCTGTCGTTCCGGTGGCGTCTGGCTTCGTGTGAAGGTCTCGACCAGGCCCTGCACGGCCTGCAGCCAGGCAGCCGTATCCGGGTCGATGGCCACGAGCGCCTCGGCGACGGCGGTCACGGTGGTGATGTCCGACGCCGGCGCCATCGCGGCCAGCCGTTCCAGTGCCTCTCGCGCGCGCTCGACGTCATCGGGATCGAGAGGCGCGCGCTGCCACGACGCGGGCTCGGCGAGGTCGAGGTCGCCACTGCCCCGCCGGCTCAGGTCGATGGCCACGGTGGTGGGAAGCGTACGCATGAAGTAGCGGGCCTTGCCGAAGGCCGCCTGCAGGGCGTTCAGCGCGCGATACTCGTAAGGAAGCGCCTCCTCGAGGTTGCCGTCCGTCAGCCGCTGCTCGGCCTGGGCCATCTGTCGGACGGCCTCGAGCAGTTCCTGCTGGCCGCTGTTGTCGAGGCGCCCTGCCTCGATCTCGTGCGAGTGCTCGGCCTCTTCCACTTCGTCGACGACGTCGCCGCCCATGACGAACACGAACTCGGCACGCACCCGGCGCTGCTGGATGGCGAGCCCCTGCGCCTCGCGCAGATACTCGCCCGGCGCCATTCTGGTGCGGCGCTCGAGCAGTCGCTCGGTGAGCTGGATCACCATCCGCTGGCTGAGCGCGTACCGCTGCTCGGGCTCGGGCAGGCTGAAGTCACCGCCCGCGAGACCGCCCTCCTTCGGGATCTCGATCAGGAAGCGCTCCGACTCGGCCAACCCGGCGGCGTCGAAGCGCCCGTCGCGTGCGACGG
Source organism: uncultured Vicinamibacteraceae bacterium (assembly GCA_964388335.1). GTDB lineage: Bacteria > Acidobacteriota > Vicinamibacteria > Vicinamibacterales > Vicinamibacteraceae > JAEZDP01. Next base: position 62,241 of record CAYMAG010000005.1, read on the forward strand.
CGTAGTACACGAGCGTGTCGCCCTGCCCCATCTCGAGCGCCGCCAGGTCGAGCCCGGCGCTCCCCTGCCACGACGTGGTGCTGGTCCGCTCCACGGCGACGGGCAGTTCGCCGTCGCTGAAGTCGAAGGTCTCGCCGCTGCCCGTCACGCGCGTGTACAGCAGGCGCAGGCTGCGCATCCCGATGTCGTCGGACGCCGTCACCAGCACCGGCACCACGCGTGCGGCGTCGGCCACGCGCAGGTCGCGACCGGGCGTCGTGATGCGCACCAGGGGCGCGGCATCCGGTATCACCTGGATCGCGGTGGTACGCAGGGCGCGGCCTGCAGCATCCTGCACCGTGAGCAGGCCGGACCGCGTTGCCGTGAACGTAGCCACGTCCCTCTCGTCCTCTCGCATCAGCGCAGGGGCCTCGTCACCCACCCGCACGGTGGCGCCCGCGGGCATGCCCGTGAACGTGGCCTGCACCTCACTGCCCACGAGCGCCTCCACGAGGTCGACGGCCCCCAGCGTGGCGGTCTGACGCCCTGTGTAGGGAGGCGGCGTGACGCGGAAGGAGACACTGACGGATGTGTCCGCCAACCGGACGTCGTCCGACTCCGTCGACAGGGCTGGCGCCTCAGGTCCCGGCGCCCGCTGCCACGCCGGGATCGACCAGACCACCGCGAGGGCCACGGCGAGGGCAGCGCCCGCGACCCACCAGTTTCGGGCGGGTCGGGCGACGGGCCGCCGGGCGTCCAGCAGTCCTGCCTGGGCCTGTGTGCGCAGGCGCTGCTGAAAGACGGGCGCGATCGCGATCCCGCCGGTGGCGGCCTCGTGCCACGTCACCAGTGCATTGTGCAGGCCGGGGTGTGCAGCCTCGACCGCACCCAGCATCACGCGGACATCCCGTGTCAGACCGCTGCCGTATGTGCGCCACAGCGCGACGGCCAGGCCCGCCGTCGCGGCGGCGAGCGCGTGCCGTGTCAGCGCGAAGACGACCAGTACCGCACTCGCGGCCCACAGGCTCGCCTCGGCGGCCACCTGCAGGCGCCACCACGCCCACATCCGCGCGCGCCAGGCCGTCAACCAGGCGCCGGTGTCGACCGTCACGTGGCGACGCGCGTCCGTCGCCGGGTCACGCGGCATCGCGGGCCTCATCGTTGTGGGTCCGCTGCCCGCCCGGACGCGCCATTCGTTGTCGGATGCCGCCTTCGACGAGCACGAGCACCAGGGCGGCCAGCCACCACCAGCGGGTGTCGAGCCCGCCCGGCAGCGGTGTCGGTGCGACCGGCGCAGGGGCGCGCTCGAGCGATCGCAGGTCAGCCTCGCTCCACGACGTCTCAGGCTGCGGCCATCCGTCGATGCCGCGCTGCGCATCCGCCGCCACGCGAACGCTCCAGACCGCGAGTGGATCGCCGACCTGCGAGTCGAGCACCAGGACGGCCCGCGTCTCGATCATGGCGCCCCACAGCAGCACGTCGCCCGCGGCGCTCCGTGCGAGCGGTTCGAACCGATCGCGCGGCAGTCGATCGTCACGCGACGTCCCGGCCCGCGGATCGGGGTGCGAGCGTTGCGCAGCATCGGCGAGGCGCGGGTCGAGTCGCATGCGCCTGAACCACTCGCGGACGTCGGCAGAAGGTGCCATGGCGCGCTGCTCGATGTCGTCACGAGCAACGGCGCCGGGCCACGACAGCAACGCATCGCGGGACGCGGTCCACGGCACCGCCTCCAGCACGTAGGCACGCGCCGCCGCGTCACCAGGTGCGGCAACGATCTCGAGAACGCCGGCGACGATCGCGGGATTCACGTCGGATGCGGCCACCACGTCCAGGCGCACGCCGATGGTTGACGGGATGGACTCGATGTCCGTGGGGTGCAGCGTCCGGCGCGAGCCATCCCATCGGACCACGATCTCCCGTGGCACGTCGGTGTGCGGCTCCATGTCGTCGACGGCTGCGGCGATGCCGGCGCGCACCGGGCGCCCCGTGTACATCCAGTGCGTGTCACCGGCGCGGCCCGGCCGGCCTTCCCCTTCCGGCGCCTCACGGCCAGGCGCCGTGACGACGGCGCGCAGTACGGGTGCCTGCCAGGCTGCCTGCCGGCTGGCTGTCACCAGCGTCGGCCCGGCAGCGGCGCCAGCCACGACGAGCACAATCAACGTGCGCAGGGCCCAGAGCACCGGGTCGTGCAACGTCCGCAGTCGCCGTGCGGAGGTCGGCGTGGTCGTCAGGAATTGCAGCGTGGGGAACGGTCGAGGGGCCGGCGGTCGTCGCGACAGCAGATGTGCGATGAGCGGACCAGCGACGCCAAGGGCGAGCAGTCCCGCCAGCGGCAGGGCCCACGTCACTGGGCACGTCCCCCGAACTGGAGACGATGCTGGGCGAACGACTGCAGGATCTCGTCCGGCGGCCGGTCGGTCGAGGCATCGACGTACGACATGCCTTCGGCGTCGGCGAAGGCACGCTGATCGGCCACGAAGCGGGCCATGCGCGCGTCGTAGCCTGCCTTCAGCCGGTCAGCGCTGCCGACCAGCCGCGCGCCCGACTCGAGATCGATGAACTCCACGTCCCCGTCCGGCGCCAGCACGCGCTCGTTCGCGGTCAGCACGTGCAGAACGGCGACCTCGTGGCCCATGCCCCGCACTTCACGGAGCGCTCGCTGCCAGCCCTCGTCGTAGAGATCCGACAGCAGGACGATGAAGCCTCGCCGGCCGAGGCGCAGGGCGGCACGGCGCACGGTGCCCGCGAGGTCGGTCGTGCCCGCACCCTCGACCTGCTGCAGCGTGCCGAGCACGCGCACCAGATGCGGTCGTCCCGTGCGTGCAGGCAGCACGGCGCGCACCTGCTCGTCGTGCGTGACGAGCCCGACGGCGTCGCCCTGCTGCAGCAGGACGTAGGCCAGCGCAGCCGCGAGCAGGGTGCCCGCACGCAGCTTCGTCACGCCCTGCCTGTCGGCGAAGGTCATCGACCGGCTCGTGTCGAGCGCGAGCATGACGGGCCACTCGGTCGTCTCGCGATAGACGCGCGTGAAGAGCTTGTCGGTGCGCGCGTAGTGCTTCCAGTCGAGGTGCTTGAGGTCGTCGCCCGGCAGATAGGGGCGCATCTGCTGGAACTCCGCGCCCGTCCCCATGTACGGACTTCGGTGGGATCCGAGTCGTGCCCCTTCCACGATGAGTCGCGCGGCCAGCTCGAGGTCGGCAATCCTCGACAGCAGGACCGGGTCGAGCCTCAGCATGACGGACGTCAGTGCGCCGGGACGGCGTCGAGCAGGCGGGTGACGACTGCGTCAGGCGTGAGTCCTTCGGCCTCGGCCTGAAAGTTGATGAGCACCCGATGGCGCAGCACGGGCGGTGCCAGTGCACGGATGTCGTCCAGCGACACCGTCGCCCGTCCCTCCAGCAACGCGCGCGCCTTCCCGCACAGCAGCAACGCCTGTCCGGCACGAGGGCCGGCGCCCCACCGGACGTACTGGCGCACGAGACCCACCGCCTCGTCTTCTCCCGGGCGCGTCGCCCGGACGAGGCGCGTGGCGTACTCGACGACATTGGACGCCACGGGCACCTCGCGGACCAGCCGATGCACCGCGAGGATGTCGTCGCCGGTCGCCACCACGGTCGGAACGGCCGCGTGACTCGACGTCGTCTGCAGCAGCATCTCGCGTTCCTCCGTGGCGCTCGGGTAGCCGATGACCACGTTCAGCAGGAAGCGGTCGAGTTGGGCTTCGGGCAGCGCGTACGTCCCCTCCTGCTCGATGGGGTTCTGCGTGGCGAGGACGAACTGCGGCGCGGGCAACTCGTAGCGCACGCCCCCCACGGTCACCTGCCGTTCCTGCATCGCCTCGAGGAGGGCCGCCTGCGTGCGCGGCGGCGTCCGGTTGATCTCGTCGGCCAGCAGGATGTGCGCGAAGACCGGTCCGCGCATGAATCGGATCTCGCGACGGCCGGTCGTCCGGTCCTCCTCCATCACCTCGGCGCCGACGATATCGGACGGCATCAGGTCGGGCGTGAACTGGATGCGGTTGAACGAGAGGTCGACCGACCGCGCCAGGGTCTTGATGATGAGTGTCTTGGCCAGGCCGGGGACGCCGCGCAACAGGCAGTGCCCACCCGCGAAGAAGGTGATGAGGATCTCGCGAATGACCCGGCGCTGTCCGACGATCGTGCGTGCCAGCTCGCGCTCGAGCCGTTGCCCGAGGTCCACGGCCTGATCGACGGTGAGTTCGGTGTCGGGTGTGGCGTGGGGCAGGGGATGCGTCATCAGGACCTGTCGACTCTGCGCATTCTAGACCGGTACGTCCGGCAGGCGGCGTGCGTTTCACACTGGGGGTCAGGTCTGCCGTGGCGCCGCGTTGCGCCTGTCGTGGTTCGTATCGACCCGCGTCGTGCGTCGTGTCGTGCGAGTGTCGTGCGTCGTTGACACCGCCCTGAGGCCGCGCTACGCTGCGGTGCTTGCGCCGCGCCCTCAGGCGGCCAAGAGTACTCCATGCCTCGCGCGTCCAAGTGGGAGTCCCTGCCCACCGAAGCCATCAACCCCAACAGCCTCGACCTCGACAAGGCGCCCGTCGCCGAGATCGTCGATCTGATGGTCAACGAGGATCGCAAGGTCGTGGCCGCGGTGCACCGCGAACGCGCACGCATCGCCAACGGCGTGCAGATGATCACGGAGGCCCTGCGCAAGGGCGGCCGGCTCATCTTCGTCGGCGCCGGGACGAGTGGGCGGCTCGGCGTGGTCGAGGCCGCTGAAATGCCGCCGACGTTCGGCGTCTCGCCCACCCGGGTCCGGGCCATCATGGCCGGCGGCAAGGATGCGATGTTCCTGCCCAGGGAGGGCGTCGAGGACGACTACGAGGAAGGCGCGCGCGCGGTGGCGCGCATGCGCCCGCAGAAACGCGACGTCGTCATCGGTATTTCGGCCAGCGGCGTCACGCCGTTCGTCCGCGGGGCGCTCACGCGCGCCCGCAGGGCCGGCCTCCGCATCATCTTCGTGACCTGCTGGCCCGGCAACGAGCTGCAGAACTTCGTCGACCTGCTCATCGCGCCAGACGTGGGCCCCGAAGTGCTGACCGGGTCGACGCGCCTCAAGGCGGGTACCGCGACGAAGATGGTGCTCAACATGCTCACCACCATCGCGATGGTGCGCACGGGCAAGACGTACGGCAACCTGATGGTGGACGTCCAGACCACCAACGAGAAGCTCAAGGACCGCGGCCGCCGCATCATCGCCATGGCCACGGGACTCGACTACGAGGCGGCGGGTCGCCTGCTGAAGGCCGCGCGCAACGACGTGAAGGCCGCGATCGTGATGCACAAGACCGGACTTACGCTTTCCAAGGCGCTGGTGCGACTGCGGAAATCGAACGATTCGATTCGGGAAGCGGTCGGCGAAGACGTGTCGCCACGTCTCCGTGAACTGCTCGGCCTGCCGTCCGCGTGATCGGGCGCGAGCCCGTCCCTGTCCTGACTCAGCGGAGGCCGGCGGCGGCATCCTGGTCGCAGAGAATCTCGACCGCGGGGTGCAGCTGGAGGAACGAGGCGGGCACTCTCGTCGTGACCGGACCACGGACCGCGGCCTCTATCGCGTCCTTCTTGCCCGCGCCGGTCGCGAGCAGCAGCAGCCGGCGCGCCTTGAGGATCGTCCCGATACCCATCGACAGGGCCTCGGTCGGCACGCGATCGACATCGTTCCAGAAGAACACGGCGTTGCCCTCGCGCGACGCCTGCAGCAACGTGACGCGGTGCGTGCGCGCGGTCAGCCCGGCCGCGGGCTCGTTGAAGCCGATGTGGCCGTTCGACCCGATGCCCAGCACCTGGAGGTCGAGGCCGCCGGCGTCGGCGATCGCGACCTCGTAGCGATCGCACTCCATGTCGAGGTCCGGCGCCAGGCCGTTGAGCAGGTGCGCATTCCGGCGCGGCAGGTTCACCTTCCCGAAGAGGTGCTCCTGCATGTAGGCGTGATAGCTGCCTGGATGGTCAGGCCCGATGCCGACGAACTCGTCGAGGTTGAACGTCGTCGCCGACGAGAAGTCGAGACCGGCGGCATGCCGCGCCACGAGGTCCGCGTACATCTGGATAGGCGTCCGACCGGTCGGCAGGCCGATCACCGCGGCGGGCTGAGAGGCCAGCAACTCGGCGACGCGGGTTGCGGCGAGTTCACTGACGGCGTCGGCGTTGGCACACAGGGAGACAATCACGAATGTCGATACACCGGGAGGGACGCTCCCCCGCGAGCCTCGGCCAGTGCAAGTCGCACGGCGCCGAGCGCGGGGTCCTCTGAAAGAGCGGACACGCGGCACCCGGGAGCGACGTCGGGCAGCCGTTGCGTGAGGGCGGACTGCAGCCAGGGTACCGCCTGAAATGCGCCGCCGGCCAGGACGACCGGGAACTCGGCCGCCGACAGGTCGAGTTGCTGAACCACGGAACGTGCCGCGATCAGGAGTTCATCGGCGGCCAGCGCGGCGATCTCGATGGCGACGGCATCGCCCGCCTGGCGCGCCTGCTCGACGGCGCGCGCGCAGCGTGCGATGTCGCTCGGCTTCAGGTAGTGGCGATACACCTCGCGCACCAACGCCTGTGGCCGACTCACTTCGAAGAAGTCGAGAACGAGCGGCGTGAGCGCCGTCGCGGGCCCTCGTCCGTCCGCCGCGCGCACCACCGCGCGCAACGCCTGCCGGCCGAGCCAGTAGCCGCTGCCTTCGTCCGCGAGGATGTAGCCCCATCCGCCAGAGCGTGCCGCTTCGTTGCGCGCGTTGATCCCGTAGGCGATCGAACCGGTGCCGGCGATGACGACGAGACCGGGCCCGTGTCCCGCGCCGGCAACCAGCGCGATGAGCGCGTCGTTGGTGACGACGATGCGCGCCCGAGACCCGATACGGCGCATGATGCCGCGGATGACCAGGGCGTCCTCTTCACGGTCGGCGCCCGCGATGCCGAGGCAGATGGCGGCGACGCGAACCTCGCGCTCGCCGATCGTCTCGTCGATCAGTTCGTGCAGCGTCTTCTCGACCGCCAGTTCACCGTGGGCCGCGAGGTTCGCCCCTCCCCGGCGCGCTCTCGCGACCACGTGGCCATCGGCGTCGGCGAGCAGGGCTTCGGTCTTGGTGCCACCGGCGTCGATGCCGATGACGAATGGGGCGGGCGAGGAACTGGTCATGCTGCGGGCCGAAGTATACTGCGGACGCACGGCCTCCGGCAGTGCCCCACGCCCCCTGATGCCAGTCGCCCGTCCCACGCCACTGCTCCGTTCGCTGTCGATCGTCATTGCCGCGTTGTGTGCGGCGCTCTCGATGTCGGCGCGCGAAGGCGCCTCCCCGGCCTCCGCACGCGGCGGTGAACTGCGTGGCCTGTGGGTGACGCGCAGCTGGATGACGTCGCCCGGCAAGGTGGCGCAGGTGGTGGACGATGCCGCGCGCCACGGCCTGTCGGCCATCTTCGTGCAGGTACGCGGACGAGGCGACGCCTACTACGCGGGCGGTCCCGACCCTCGGGCCGTGCTGCTCGCCACGCAACCGGCGGCGTTCGACCCCCTGGCAGAACTCACGCACCGCGCCCGCCTGCGCGGCCTCGAAGTGCACGCATGGGTGAACGTGAATCTGGTGGCCGGTGCGACCGACCTGCCGGCCAACGCCGGGCACGTCGTCCGTCGGCACCCCGAATGGCTCATGGTGCCGCGCGAACTCGCGCCGGCGCTGCTGGCCAGCGATCCGTCATCGAGTACCTACGTGACGAGCCTGGCGCGGTGGACACAGCGCAACATCCATCGGGTCGAGGGACTCTACACCTCACCCATTCCGGAGGCGGCCCGGCAGCACGTCGTGGACGTCCTGACGCATCTCGCGCGCCGGTATCCGCTCGATGGCGTGCACCTCGACTACATCAGATATCCCGGCGCCGACTTCGACTACAGCCGCGCGGCCCTGCAGGCCTTCCGTGCGACGGTCGTTCCCGACCTGTCGGCGGCGGACGTGACGCGGTACGACGCGCGTACCCGCCGCGAACCGATGATCTATGCCGACGCGTTTCCGCAACGGTGGCTCGCCTTCCGCCAGACGCGCCTGACCACCCTCGTCGAACGGGTGCGGGCGGCGGTGCAGGCCGAGCGGCCGGCAGCACGCATCACGGCTGCCGTCTGGCCCGATGCGCAGGACGCCGTGGAACGCAAGATGCAGGATTGGCCCGGCTGGCTGCAGGCCGGGCATGTCGATGCCGTGACGCCCATGATGTACACGACCAGCGCCGCGCTGTTCAGCCGGCAGTTGGCCGAACTCGCGTCCCATCCCGCAGGCTCGGTCTGGCCGGGAATCGGCGTCTATCGCATCACCGCGGCCGAGGCTGCGCGACGCGTCGGCGCCGCGCGCGCCGCGGGGTTCAACGGCGTGATGCTCTTCTCGTACGACAGCATGACGGGGGGCGTCGGGCGTCCCTCGACCTATCTCGCCTCACTGCAGCGTGAGGTCTTCCAGCAGCCGCCGGTCTCCTCGCCTTCCTCGTCCGCGCACTGAGCACGGCATGCCGTCGCCGCATCCCGTGGGACTCATCGCCCTGCTGTGCGCGGCGTTCGGTGCCATCGGCGCCGGGGTGGCCACGGTGGGGCCGTCGCTCCCGGGTCTCGCGCTCGTCATCGACCGTCCGTTGCCCGATCTCGGGGCCCTGCTGAGCGCGATGTTCACGGGCATGCTGGTGTCGCAGGCGATTGCCGGCGGAGTGGTCGACCGCTACGGCGTCCGTCCTGCCAGCCTGACCAGTTTCGCCGTCTACGCACTGGGAACCGTTTCGCTGCCCTTTGCGCCCTCACTCGGCTGGCTGCTCGCCAGCGGCCTCGTGATGGGCCTGGGCTTCGGGTTGGCGTCGATTTCGATCAACTCCCTGGCCGCAACGCTCGTGCCCACCCGCCCGGGATTCGTGCTGAACCTGATCAACGTCTGGTACGCGGGGGGCACGGTTGCCGGTCCGTTTCTGGCCAGCGTCTGGCTGCACCGTGGCGGGCGCGCGGCGGACGTCCTCGTGCTGGCCGGCGTGAGCCTGCTGCTGCTGGCGCCCGCGGCCTGGATGCTCGTCCCCCGACGCGAGGCGACCGCCCGATCCGCCGCGTCTCCCGCGGACGCGCCGACTCCCGAGCGTTGGCGTCCCCCGCCCGCCCTGCTCCTCATTGGTCTGCTCGTGTTGCTGTATGGCGGGATCGAGGCCGGCTTCGGCGGCTGGGTGGCGAGCTACGTTCAGCAGACGATCGGCAGTTCTGCCTCGCGCGCGGCCCTGCTCACGTCGCTGTTCTGGCTGTCGTATCTGGTCGGACGCATCGCGGCAACCGTCGTCACGCTGTCGGTGGGGCCGGGGTACGTGCTGGCGGCCACGTCGGGCGTGGCGCTGGTCGGAGGAATCGTGCTAAGCATCGGGCACGGCCGTCCCGCGCCGACCATCACCGCCATCGTCCTGCTCGGCTTCGGGGTGGGCCCTGTCTACCCTGCGATGTTCGGGCTGGTGACGTCACGGTTCCGCGCCAGGCCGGCGACCGCCGTGTCGGTGACGGCAACCATCGGAAGCGTGGGCGCCGTGGTGCTGCCCTGGGTCATGGGGCGGGCGCTGCCCATCGCGGGCGGACAAGTCGTCTCGTGGATGCCGGCTGGATTCGCCGCCGGAATGCTGTGCGCGCTCTGGCTCAGCCAGGTGCTGCACCGGCGCGAGTCGTCACCCGCCAGGACGCACGCCTGAGGGCCCCCCGGCCGGCGGCCGGCCCGGTCCTCCTCCGGTCCCCGGCGGCCTCAGCCCCGGCCCACGCCCCCCCTGGCCAGGCTGGTTCACGTTCGGTCCCTGGACGGGCATGAAGCGCGGGACGATGTCCTCGGGCGTCACTTCCCACTGGTCGTACCGCGTGCGGCCCTTCCACTCGCGCAGCGACGTCTCCGTGCTCGTGCTCACGACGCCGCGAATGGGACCACCCTCGATGGATTGTCCGCCAGGTCCGGAACCGGCCCCCGCGCCCAAGGGGCGCGTCCCCGAAGGCCCGGACGCCCCGCCGGGTTGCCCGACACCTCCGGGTGCCGACGCTCCGCCGCCGGCACTCCCGGGCATGGGTACGATCATGCCCGGCAACCGGGTGGTCATGCCCGCCGAGACCTGACCGACGCGCAGGAGCGCGAAGTCTGCGCCCGTCATCGGGTCCTTGTATTTTTTCCGGAGGAAGCGTTGCTCGACCAGGACGTCGATCGAGGGAGGCTGAGCCCCAGGCACTCGCCGCTGATAGAGCGCGATGGCGTGTGCGTACTGCGTGAGTCGAAAGAGAAGCTCCTCCTCCTTCTCGCGCTTGGCCTGCTGGTTCCAGACGGGCATCGCCATACCGAGGAAGACCATCATGATCGCCATCCCTACGAGGAGGGCGGCCATGGCATAGCCCCGTTCGTCCTTACGCTGGCGGTCCATCCTTCAGGTATCCTTACCGTTCGTATGCTAGCACTGCGTGCTGCCCGCTTCGCCCCCGCCAGACTGGCCGTGTTGCTGCTGTTCGTCGCGGCGGGAACGGCCTGCGACACGGCTCCCCTCACGGCGCCCACCAACTCGACGGTCGTGCTCTTCGCCAGCAGCACCGTGGTCGCATTGAACGGGACGGTCGAGATCACGGCGAACGTGCTCGAGCCGGGCGGCATCCCCGTGCAGAACGGGACGCAGGTCAACTTCGTCACGACGCTCGGGACAATCGAGCCGAACGAGGCGCGGACCACGGGGGGACGCGCCACGGTACGCCTCCACGTCGGCAGCAGTTCGGGCATCGCTCGCGTCAGCGCCTACACGGGCGGTGCGTCTGCCGAAGGTCTCGAGGTGCACGTGGGCGCCTCGGCCGCCACCCGCATCTCGCTCGCGACGAACCCCGGCTCACTTCCGCCTGCCGGCGGCACGTCGGAACTGCTCGCGGTGGTCACCGACGACGAGAACCGTCGCCTGCAGGGCGTGCCGGTCACGTTTTCTGCCAATGCCGGGACGCTGCGCGACTCGACCGTCGTCACGGACCACAACGGCGAAGCGCGAACCGTGCTGACGGCGACGCGCGAAACCACGGTCACCGCCACGGTCGGTGGCGTCTCGCAGACTGCGACGGTGCGGGTCACGTCGGCGCCGCTCATCACGGTGTCCGGACCGCCAACCGTCGTTGGCGAGGGCGAGAACGCGACCTTCACCGTGGGCGTGCAGACGGGTGCCAACGGAGACCCGATCCGCGAGGTGACCATCAACTTCGGTGACGGCGTCACGCAGTCGCTGGGCGCCTTCACCGGCACACGGACGGTGTCACATGTCTACAGCCGGGCGGGCACGTACCGGGTCGAGGTGACGGTGACGGACACGGGCGGCGGCGTGGAACGGTCCGCGACGACGGTCACGGTCGAGCAGCGCGCCATTGCGGTGACCCTCCTGGCGTCGCCCAGCTTGACACCTCGCGTCAACACGCCGGTGCAGCTCACGGCGACGGTGACGAGCACGACTGGCAACATCACCGGCTATTTCTGGACGTTCGGCGACGGCGACAGCCGGTTCACGACGGGACCGTCCACCTCGCACACGTACGGGTCGACGGGACGCAAGTTCGTTCGGGTGGAAGTCGTGAATGCCGCCGGCCAGCGCGGGGAAGCGGTCATCGAACTCGTCGTCCAGCCCTGACGGACGCCTGGGGCATCCCGGTACTGCGCATCTCGATGGCGTGCGTCTGGCGGGGTGCCCGCCGACCCGGCGGGTCGCGTGCCTGTACGTCCGACATCCGTGAGGGATTGCTGTCAGAAGGCGACAAATCTGTCTGGTCCGCAACATCCAGCGCCAGAACGCCATGATCTGCTAAGCCTTGGTGTCTCTTCCGGTTAGCCGACCGACGTCACCCCTGTCGCGAGCGTGTGGCACGCGCTTTGGTAGTGCGTGGCCGCATGAGGCATCGCACACCCCCTGTCACATCCACCGTTTGCCGACGCGTTTCACTCACATGCGGTCTGGTGCTGGTCCCGTGCCTGGGGTTGGCACAGGCGCAAGAGACGCCGCCTGAGGGGTCGGCACCGCAGACGGCGGTGCTCGTCCTGCCGCAGTTGCCTCCCCTGGCTCCCGGGCCAGGCGGGCCGACTGCCCCGGTCACCGAACCACAGGCCGCCCAGGTGCCACAGCCGGTCACTGACATTCCCACCCAGTCGGCGCTGGCGCGCGCGCTCGGGCCCACCACCGTCTTCGCCACGGCCGACACCTACTACGAGTACAACGGGAATCACCCCGCGTCGGGCAACAACGTGCTGCGGAATTTCGACGAGAAGGACAACCAGTTCAGCCTCAGCTATCTCGAACTGGCGTTCGAGCAGACGCCCACGGCCACACGCCGGCTCGGATTCAGGGCCGACCTCGGCTTCGGCCCGACGGCGACGTGGGTGGCGAGTTCCGATCCGGACGAGGGGAGCCTGAAGTATCTCCAGCAGGGCTACGTGAGCTATCTCGCGCCGCTGGGCAGGGGCGTGCAGATTGACGCGGGCAAGTTCGTCACGCCCGCCGGCGCCGAACTCATCGAGTCGTCCGCGAACTGGAACTACTCGCGGTCGCTGTTGTTTGCGTGGGCCGCGCCGTACTACCACATGGGGCTGCGGGTCGGCGTGCCCGTGCACGACAAGGTGACGGTCAGCGGGTTTCTGGTGAACGGCTGGAACAACGCGTTCGAGAACAACCGCGGCAAGACCATCGGAGCGCAGGTGGCCTACACGCCGACCGAGAGCGTCACGATCAGTCAGGCCTGGCTGGGTGGCCCCGAGCAGCCCAACGGCATCCCAGCCTGGCGGCACCTGTTCGACACGGTCGCGACCTGGCAGCTCCATCCACGGCTGTCGATCATGGGCAACCTCGACATCGGCCGCGACGAGATCGACGGACAGCGCGTCGCGTGGCACGGCATCGCCGGCTACGCACACGTGAAGCTGCTGCCATCGTGGCATCTGACGCCGCGTGTCGAGTGGTTCGAGGACGCGCAGGGCTTCGCGACCGGCACGGCGCAGACGCTCAGGGAATTCACGGTGACCAGTGAGCACACCCTCGTCGGCGGACTGTCGGTGCGCCTCGAGTACCGGCGCGACTGGTCGAACCAGGAGTTCTTCGCCTACGGCAGCGACGAATTCCGTCGCCAGCAGCACACGGTGCTGTTCGGGTTCATCTACGCGATGCAGTCCCAGTAGACGGCCGGCGTCAGGCCTGCCGTCCACGGTCGAGCGTCCACCACGTCCACGTCTGCCGGCGACTCCGCCGTGACGTGCCTTTGCCGCGCCACCAAATGGTCGCCTCCGAGTTCGTCCACGGCCGCTCCACGGTTTTGTGTGATTTGGTGTGTCGACCTACGAAAATGTCGCGTCCGTAGTACTCTCTGCCATGCCGATCGTCAAGGCGCCACCGCCCGTCAGCGCGACGTATCTCCAGGCACTGCTCCAACTGGCCCCGCTGCTGGTCGCGGCTCCGAACCTCCAGACAGCCATGGCGCGGGCCCTTGAACAGCTCGAGACCACCCTCAACTCTCAGACCGGCATGGTGGTGCTGCGTGATACGCCGCAGGGCGACCTCGCGGTGGCCGCCGCGACCGGCCTGCCCTGGCAGACGACGCGGCGCATCAGGTATCGCCCGGGCGAGGGCATCGTCGGGCGTGTCGTGGACACGGGGAAGCCGGTGGTCGTTCCTCGCGTTAGCCGTGAACCGCTGTTCCTCAACCGGACGAGCATCATGAAGGGCAGCGGTGCCGGCTGTGACGCCATGTTCATCTGTGTGCCGATTCCCGCTGGCGGCGAGACCGTTGGAGCGATCGGCGTCACCCTGTCCTGCGGCACGGATGCCGAGGTCGGACCGATGTCCACCTTTCTCGGCGTGGTGGCGGCGCTGCTCGGCCAGAGCGTGCGCGTCTCGGCGCTGCTGCAGGCCGAGCGCCAGAGGCTCAGCGACGAGAACGCCCAGCTGCGACAGGAGTTGAAGGAGCGCTACGACTTCCGCAACATCATCGGCAACAGCCGGCCGATGCAGAACCTCTTCGCGCAGATCACGCAGGTGGCGCGCGGCAACACGACGGTGCTGATCCGTGGCGAGTCGGGCTGCGGCAAGGAACTCATTGCGCACGCCATCCACTACCACTCCCACCGCGCCTCGAAGCCCTTCATCAAGCTGAACTGCGGCGCGTTGCCGGAGGGACTCGTCGAGTCGGAGCTGTTCGGCCACGAAGCCGGAGCCTTCACCGACGCCAGGTCGGCGAAGAAGGGACGCTTCGAACTGGCACACGGCGGCACCCTGTTCCTCGACGAAGTCGGCGAGTTGTCGCAGGCGACGCAGGTGAAGCTGTTGCGCGTCCTGCAGGAACGCGAGTTCGAGCGTCTCGGCGGCACACACACCGTGCGGGTCAACGTGCGGCTCATCGCCGCGACCAATCGCGACCTCGAAGCCGCCGTGCGCGAGCGCACGTTTCGCGAAGACCTCTACTATCGCCTCAATGTCTTCTCGCTCTTCCTGCCGCCGCTTCGGGACCGCAGGCCCGACATCCTGTTGCTGGCCGACCATTTCGTCGAGAAGTACGCCACCGAACACGGCAAGGACGTCCGTCGCATCGCGACGACGGCCATCGACATGCTGATGAGCTATCACTGGCCTGGCAACGTACGCGAACTCGAGAATTGCATCGAGCGTGCCGTCCTCGTCTGCGAGGGAGGCGTGTTGCACGGGCACGACCTGCCGCCGACGCTCCAGACGGCTGAGGTGTCGGGCACATTGCCCCGGACGTCGCTCGCCGCGGCGACCGCCGCCCTCGAACTCGATCTGATCCAGGACGCGCTGAAGACCTCTCGGGGCAACATCGCACGCGCGGCCCGGTTGCTCGATACCACCGAGCGCGTTCTGGCGTACAAGGTCGGAAAGCTTCGCATCAGTCTGAGCCGGTTCAAGCCGGGCCATCAGCGCAACATAAATGTCTGATTCGGCCTGACGTCAGACATTGTCGTAGGATGACGCCAACACGCCCACCGTCTCGTTGTTCTTTCCAAGTTGCTGCGTAGACGCCACTTGGCTCGCGCAGCCTTGCCCCGCCTCCCGCGTTGAGCATCATTCTTGCTGTATGTGAGCGCCGTGACGTTCGATTGCGCCGGGCCGGGCACTGGGCCTGCGCCGCGCGATCCGCCCGGTGGAGGCACGAT